>CAVJTH010000023.1:0-41421 GCA_963652365.1 Senegalimassilia sp. | reverse complement strand
AGTAGAGAGTGCTTAGAACTTAGAAATCCCAGCGAACTTTTCACGCTAGAACCTAGATGTTCGCAGAACTCCACACTCAACTCTTCACACTCAACTCTCAACTAAGTTCTCAGCTCTAAGTTCTGACGCCCCCTTCCTTGCATCCACCCCCACGGCCACGCTTGTTCAGAGATTAGAGTTTAAGAACTCAAAGCGGTCCGCTTTACGTTAGAACCTAAATGTCCGCAGAACTCCACACTTCACACTCAACTGACCGCTGATTCCTGTTTCCTGCTTCCTGCTTCCTGCTTCCTCTTTACTATCCACTATCAACTAATATCTAAGCTCTGCGTTAAAGCCTAGACGTCCGCGGAACTCCACACTCCACTCTTCACACTTCACTCTCAACTGATTCCTGTTTCCTGGCTCCTCTTTGCTAAATTCTCGCCATGAAAAAAATCCTCGCCGTCTTGACCTTCGTTGTCCTCCTCTGCCTGTATCTTGCAAAACGGGACGCCTTTCGCGAGTCCGAAAGGGAATCGACCGACGTATGCCGGGAAGTCTCGGCGCTGTCTCTTTCCGACGCAAGGAACTTCGGAATCGATTCCTGCGGAAGCTTCCGGATTCTCTGGGTCAGGAACGGGAACGCCGCTCCGCTCCGCTGGATTCTCCAGGACTCCCTGAATGCGGAACCCTTGCCGCAAGACATCGCCGCGTATCCGAAGATAAAGGTTCCCGCGCATCGAATCGTCGCGCTTTCCTCGACATACCTGGGCTACCTGAAACTCCTGGGCGTCGAAGACCGGATTGTCGGTCTGGATTCCCGAAAATACATTGCGGACAGTTCCTTTTTTGCCCGGGTAAAGTCGGGAAACGTCCAGGAAGTCGGCGGAGCGGACGCCGCGCCCGAAGCGATCCTCGAGCTTTCCCCGGATGTCGTCCTCGCGTTTTCGACGGGAGGCTCAGTCTATGACACGTACCCGAAGCTCGAACGCCTGAAAACGCCCGTGGTGCTGACTGCGGAATGGACGGAACGGTCGCCGCTCGCCAAGGCGGAATGGCTTCGTTTTTTTGGAATCCTTTCGGGAAAAGAGGCCCTTGCCGATTCGCTTTTCTCCGGGATCAAGTCTCGCTACGAGTCCCTGCGCGCGCGTCTGGATTCCGTTTCGACGCGACCAGTCGCCTTTACCGGTACGCCTTCTTACGGGACCTGGTTCGCTTCGACCGGGGACAGCTACATGGCGAATCTGATCCGCGATGCCGGAGGGAAGTACCTCTGGGACTCGGACTCTTCGGAGGGGTCGCTATCGATGCCGTTCGAAAAGGCGTTCCAGGACGTCCAGGCGGCGGATGTCTGGCTGAATCCCGGAGGCGCTTCGAGTTTCAAGGAACTCTTGACCCGGGAATCCCGGCTAGAACGCTTTCCCGTGTGGAAGACCGGCGAGATTTACGAATACGATTCGAGAAAAGGCCCGGAAGGAGGCCTGGATTTTTACGAAAGCGCCGTCGTCAAGCCCGATTCCCTATTGTTAGACGTGGCAAAAATTCTTCATCCGGCGGATTTTCGCTCGACGCCTTCCAAATGGTATCGCAAACTTTCTAATATTTAATCGATATGGCAGTGAATTCGAGCATCGGTGACTGGATTTCGGCCTCCTACGAACGGGAAGTGCCGTTTTTGCAGCAGATTCCACGCGAATCGGCGGATTTCTTCTTGCTGAACTCGCAAATCCGGGAATATGAAGCGGGCGAAGTGATCATCACCGGACACAGCGAAGGCGAATCGTTCTGCGTCCTCCAGAGCGGCAGGGCGCAAATCTGCGGCAATATGCTTTCGGACGGTCACTACAACGTGCTGGCCTGGCTCGAAGCGGGAGCGTGTTTTGGCGAAATGTCCATCATCTGCAACGAGAGGACGAGTAACACGGTCGTCGCCGCCGAGGACTGCACGGTTCTCCACCTTTCGCGCGACGCGTTCATCAGGTTTCTCGAAAAGAATCCGAGCATCATGGTGTGCCTGTACAAGATAGCGGCGGACAGGCTCCGCGCAAAGAACCAGGCCCTCGACGAATTCGAAAGCCTTTCCCTTCTCGCAAGCGCCAAGGTGCTGCCGTTTATCGACTTTGCGCAGACTCTCGAAAAGAGCCGCATCACGGGAACGGTCCTCTTCGAATGCAACGGAGAGACCGGCTTTATCGCGTTCAAGGACGGAAGGATCTGTTGCGCGAAATGCGGAAGACTCACCGGTCCGGACGCTCTCGAACAGATGCTTTCGTGGAGCGACGAGACCCTCTTCAAGTTGGATACCCACCTGATGCCCGACACGGTGAACATCAACCAGGAATCCGACACGACCAGCTTGATTTTGGATGCTTTGCGAAATATCGACGAAAAGCAGAATCAAAGGAAATAAAACAACAAAAGGAAAAACGTATGAATTATGCAGACGCAGGTGTTTCCCTTTCTCGCGCGGACCAGGCGATGGTCGGCGTGAAAAAGTCCGTCCGTTCCACGTTCAACCAGGGCGTCCTGGGCGATGTCGGAAACTTCGGAGGTCTTTTCACGCTCAATCATCTCGGCCTCAAGGACCCTGTTCTCGTGAGTTCCGTCGATGGAGTCGGGACAAAGCTCAAGGTCGATATCGAAATGGGAACGCACACGCTTCCGGGACAGGATATCGTGAACCACTGCTGCAACGACATTCTGGTCCAGGGCGCGCGCCCGCTGTTTTTCCTCGACTACGTGGCGATGGGAAGCCTCGAACCGTCCGTGATGGACAGCATCGTCGTGGGCATGGCCAAGGCCTGCCGCGAAAACGACATGGTCCTCATCGGCGGAGAGACGGCGGAAATGCCGGGCTTCTACGCAAAGGGCGACTACGATATCTCGGGAACGATCGTCGGAGTCGTCGAACGCGACAACATCATCGACGGTTCGCACATCCATCCGGGCACGAAGATTCTCGGGCTTCCTTCGACGGGGCTTCACACGAACGGCTATTCGCTCGCTCGCAAGGCTCTCTTTGACGTCGCCGGCTATACGGTAAAAAGCAAGGCCGAAGGTCTCGACGGGACTATCGGCGAAGCGCTGACCGTTCCGCACAGAAGCTACTACAAGAGCCTGATCGACCTGACGAACGCAAGGAAGATCGACGGCATGGTGCACGTCACCGGTTCGGGCTTCCAGGGGAACATTCCGCGCATCCTTCCGGAAAGCGTGGATGTGGTCATCGACCGTTCCGCTTGGCAGGTTCCCGCAATCTTCAAGCTCATCCAGCAGGCGGGCACGGTCGAAAAGGACGAAATGTATTCGACGTTCAACATGGGCATCGGAATGCTCCTCTTTGTCGATGACGCGAATCTCGCCGAAGTCGAGGCGCACCTCAAGGCGAAAAACGAGCCGTTCTACATGGTCGGCGAAGTCGTGAAGGGTTCTCGCAAGGTTCTTTTCCGCGACTAGAAATTTCACACAAACGAAAAGGCTTCCCGTCCGGAAGCCTTTTCGTTTTCTTTTGTCCCCATCGCCCCGTCGGAGCTCGGCGGGAAATTCTATATTCGTATATTCTTAGCGGATCCCGTCTGGGATTCGAAGAGTTTGTCTTATTTAGGAGTTTGAATGGCTATTCAGAATTCGAAGCGTGGCATTTTGATCAGTATGACACCTTATGAAAAGAGAATTGCTGTCATGGAAGGCGGAGAACTCGCAGAACTCGTCGTCGAGAGTGCGGAGTCCAACCGGGTCCTGGGCAATATCTACAAGGGCGTCGTCCAAAAGGTGCTTCCCGCGCTGAAAGCCGCGTTTATCGACATCGGGCTTGAAAAGGCCGGATTCCTCCACCAGGAAGATGCCATAGACCGGAACATCCTGCTGTCCCGCGAATACGGAGACAAGGATGACGAGAACACAGTCGGGGAAGAACTTTCGATCGATCAGATCTTGCACGAAGGTCAGGAAATCATGGTGCAGGTGGTCAAGGAACCGATCAGCACCAAGGGTGCCCGTTTGACGACGCACCTGAGCTTTGCCGGGCGGTTTCTCGTTTGCATGCCGAACACGAACTTTGTCGGCGTTTCCAAGCGCGAGCGCGACCCCAAGAAGCGGCGCGAGTTCAAGAAGGTCGTGCGTCGCCTGAAGGGTCCGGACGTAGGCTACATCGTCCGCACGAACGGTCTTTCCGAAAGCGAACTGGAAATTTCCAAGCAGATGCGCGAGCTGGAATCCAAGTGGGACGCGACCAAGTACAACTTTGAGCACCAGCCAGCCGAAACCTGCATCTACAAGGAATCGGATTCCGTGGGCCAGACGATTCGCGAATACTTCAGCGACAACACGGACTATGTCTATGTCGATGACCGCGACGAGTACTTTGCGATTCGCGAGGAGCTGCAGAAGCTTTCGTCCGACAAGCTCGGCAAGGTCAAGCTCTGGAGTTCCAAGGAAAGCCTTTTCGAATACTTCAAGATCGAGGACGACTACACGCGTTCCCTGCAGCGTTCCGTTCCCCTGCCGCACGGCGGCAACCTGGTGATAGACCAGACGGAAGCCCTTGTCGCCATCGACGTGAATACGGGTCCGAAAGTCCACGGCAAGGATCAGGAAAAGATCATCTTCGAAACGAACGTCGATGCGTGCTACGAAATCGCCAAGCAGCTTCGCTTGCGTGACATCGGAGGACTTGTCGTCATCGACTTCATCGACATGGAACTTCAGGAGAACCGCGACGCCATCTACCAGGAATTCCGCAAGGCAATCCGCAAGGACAAGGCACCGATCACGCCGTCCCCACTCAGCCAGTTCGGGCTGATGGAAGTGACGCGCAAGCGCGTTCGCACGAACCTGATGACGGAAAAGACCGAAATCTGCCCTGTCTGCCGCGGCACGGGACACGTGTTCCGCCTGGAGACGACGCTTTCGGCCATCGATCGCTGGCTGTCGCGCGCACGCACGAAGGGACGCCTCAAGAAGGTCAAGATGGTCGTCAGCTCGGAAATGGTCGACTTGCTGTGCAAGGACATGGCGCGCATGTTCCACTACCTCGAATACAGGCACGAAATGAAGATCGAACTTGTCGAAGACGACAAGATGTTCCCGAGCCAGTTCTACATGTTCAACGATCGGGACGAAGACATTACGGAGCAGTATAGTTTCGCATAAACTAATCCGCCAAGAAATCGTCCGACGAAAATTCCAGAAACGCCCGAAGACTCGGGCGTTTTTCACACCCTCAAAAGACTTTCTGGATAACGGGAATTTTTCGGGCGCAAAGGACGATCGCTAGCGACAGCGCAAAGAAGAGAATCCCGGCCAAAGGCGCCGAAAGCAGCGGATGCCACGCGAGCAGCGAAAAATCCATCCTGTAGAAAGCTCGAATGAACAACGGGTGAACGAGGTAGATTCCGAGCATCGCCTGCGAAATCGAAAGGAAGCGCGGATTCGCTGTCTGCCGGTCTTGAAACTTTTCGCGGAACGCGCAGAAGACGCTCGCGGCAACCAAAAATGTCGTCGGACGAAAATTGCCGAAGAAGTATTCGTTCGGAGCGCCTTGCAAATCGCTGGCGTAATGCGAAGCGAAAACGGTCGCCGCCCAGAAAATCGCCGCCAGGGAATACAGGAGCCTTCTCCCGAACCTGGGCAGTCCATAGCGCGACAGGTAAAAGCCGGCCAGATAGTATCCGACAAAGCTCGTGAATCCGGGAATCGACAGGTTCCTGTAAAGAGGGAAATGGGCAAGTACCGTGAGCAGATGATTGACAGTCGGCAGGCAAAGTCCAAAAGCGACAAACAGCGCGATCATGTAAAGAAGCATCTTTTGGCTGGCATGCCGCGCAAAGATCCGCAAGGGCGGCGTCAAGACATACAGACCGGCGATGACATACAGAAACCAGAGATGCGCGTGAGGCCTCGTAAAGATCAGGAGCGGCATCGATAAAAGCTCGGACAGGGAGATTCCGTTGTCGGACGCGTCGATGATTCCGTAGAAAATCACCCAGAAGACGGTCAGCGACAAAATCTTGGGAAGGTTGTGCCGAAAAATCTTTTGCGGCGGATGCGGATACGCGGGCGAGAGCATGAAGGCCCCGCTGATCATCACGAATACGCCCACGCCGAAGCGCGAAAGGCTGTTCAGAAAGTTGAGGAAGAAGAAATTCTCGGAATCCACGGGAACATGATACCAGGCCGATGTTACCGTGTGCTGGAATACAACGCTAAAGGCCGCAAGGATTCGCAGCCATTCCGCATAGATTTCTTTTGAACGGACCATTTGCCCAATTTAAAAACTCCGCATGGCCTCGCGAAGCCTTTTCGTGGGTGTGACGAGATCCAGGTCCTTATTTTACAATACGGAAGACGCTCGTCTTTCCTGTAGCCCTGTTGCGGATATAGTAGGAACCGGTAGCTTTCAGGATATTGCCGGTTCTAGCAAAGGAAACGGCTTCCTTTATACTGTAAGCGCCAAGACGCCCCATGAATACGCCTTGCATGTCAAATATGTCGTAATCGGCGATTCGGGGTGCGTTCAGGCGTACCGGATTGGGTATCGGGGTGGAGTCTTCCTTTTCGACGGGAAACGAGTCGCTTGCGTTTTCGCCTTTTTCGAAATTGATGTAATCGATGTCGAACCAAGCCCCGGTTACGGTGACGCGCATTATGTGCGTTCCTTCGGCAAGATTTACATTTGCCGCGACCTTGTTGAAATCTGCATAGTTTTCTTCGCCGGAAGAGGCCTTTGGAACGGAGATTGTCTCGGTGATGTCTTCGCCATCCATGGAAACCTTGAAGCTCGCTCCGGAACCGGCCGCAGCGACCGCGGCGAACATCGTATAGGCGCCCGTTTCCGCGATATCGACAGTATATTCGTACCAGTTGCCTTCGCTATTGTAGCCAAGAACGAATCCCGTTGCGCTCGTATAGATGTTGGGTTCTTCTTCGCGATAATCGGCGTTGCCGTGACCGGATGATTCTACGCTGTAGGAATCGTTGCCTGCGCCTACGCCAGGAATGTCAAAATTTTCCGACTCTATTTTACCCGGAATTTTCCATGGCGTTCCTCCGAAAGGCCCCTGCGGTACAGGATCGACTGTTTGCCCATTCCCGAGGCCGGTGGTATTTTTTCCCTTGGCGAGATTGTTTGCAAAGTATTCCTTGAGCCATGTCATCGCGGCGCGGTCCTGTTCGTTCTTGATGATTCCTGTGTTGCTGGCCCAGGTGGCGCCGTCGATGTAGCCCCAGATGGTGATGCCTGCAATCCATTCGGTTTCCCACATAAAGGGGATGTGATTCGCGTAGTCGTCTTTCTGCTTTTGATCGTCGGCATCGCCGATGTCGTATTCCGAAATAAACAGGGGAAGTCCCGTCTCCTGGTGGATTTTGGCAAGCCTGCTTTCGAAATCGGCCTTGCTCATTCCCTTGCAATCGTGAGCCTGTTGCCCGTAAGCATCGACGGGTGCGCCGTTTTTTATGATAGTCTGGACCAGTTCGATTCCTTCGTTCATCTGCCAGGAAAGCGTGTTGTAGTCGTTATAGATGAGCACGGCCTTTGGCCAGCGTTCCCTTGCCATCTTGAACGCGTTAACGATAAAGTCGTACTGGTGCTTTCCATCGATAACGCGATCACCTCCGAGCGCTTCGATAATGTAGGATCCGCCGCATTCGGTGTCGTCGGTGCTTATCCCGCCGGCACCCGCCGCAGGTTTGCCGTAACCGGAATGGTAGTTGCTTCCATCCCAGATCGCTTCATTGACGACATCGATGTATTCGAGGTCGGGAAACTTGGCGGCTACGGCATCAAACCATTCCGTAATATATTGCTTGGTAAGCTCTACGGTAATGCCCGGGTTTTTCTTTTTGCAGAGAAAGTCCGGGTATTGGGAGCCCCAGACCAGGGCATGAAACTTGAAATGCCGTTTTCCGGGCATTTCCTTTGCCCAGTTGTAGGCGCTTTCGCACTTGTCGTAATTGTCCCAGGCAAAACGGCTTGTTCCGCTGTTGCCGTTGGATAGCGAATGCACCGATCCCCATTTGCAGCCGTTCTCCGGGGTAATCTGGTTCCAGTAGGTCCCCATGTCGGTTCGGATTTGGCCGCTGGTCGTGATGTTTCCCAGAAATTTGGCTCCGTTTTCCGCTAGCGGTGCGGCAAACAGCGCGCCTGTACTCAAGGTGCAACCGAGGATGAAGTAAGCATATCGTTTCATTGGATTTTCTCCTTGCCTTTAATCTATTCTCGCAAGACTTCGATTTCCTTTTTGAACTTTTTTTTATGTGGATAAATTGTCAATGAATGAACCCGCGCCGGGAAAAGGCTCCACGACGTTTGCCATGGAGCCTTTTGGATGGATGTGCGGTAAACTTTCAATCGCTAATTGAAAAAGCGAACCATGTAGCGGGGATTTTCGGAAATTCGCCGTCCGCGGGCGTCAAAGCTCTTTCCGTTATGCGGCTTGGGCGTTTCGTCTTGCAATCCGCGGCGGACAAGCCTTGTCGAGGAATCGCCCTTTTTCTCCTGGAATTCAATCCAGTCCATATTTGCATAGGGACCTGTAATTTCGATCCGAAGGATGTGCGTTCCCGAGGGAAGTTCGCAGGTGGCCGCATCTATTGCGGAATAGTCGCTCCAGCTGCCCGTATTCGGGATTCTTATCGTATCGGATAGAATCTTGCCGTCGAGCGAAAGCAAAAAACTGGAATTGTCCGAGCCGGAGGCAATCCTTGCCGTCACCTTGTAGGCGCCTTCTTGGCGAATATCGACCGTGTATTCGAGCCATTCCCCGCCGAGCGTGTATCCTACCGCATATCCTTTTGCCATGTCCGCGGAATCTATCGCAACGATATCGACGCGATCGTTCCTGTAAAATCCCCCCTTGTTTGCGGCATCCGCGTCGGAATAGGACACGCCTTCCCCGCCAAGGTCGTAGTTCTCCGCCTCGATTCTTCCCGGAATTTCGACAGCAGTCCCACCGAACGGAGCCTGCGGAACGGTATCGATGACGCTTATGCCGACAAGCGTCGTGATGGATTCCCTGTCGAGCGAGACGAAAAACTTTCCATTGTTCGAAAGAACTTCGCTTTCCTCGTTGACGTTTTTCGTCTCGGACGTGACAAATTTCTTGAACGAAGAAACGCCTTCCGAACCGACAAGGGAAATTTCGATGTTTTTGGAAGACGCATTGTCGCGGTTGATCAAAACGACGATGACGCTGTCCTGCTTTTTGTAGGCCGAGACAAAGACGTTCGCTTCCGGATTGGAGGTCGCGCCGATGCGGACCGCGCCGGGTCGGACGAATCTCGAAAAATGGGAGAGGACATATCCGCGCTTGGAAGGCTTGCCGATTTCGTCTTGCGAAACGGAAAGCTTTCCGCTAAAATCCTTTTCCATGACGAGACCGTAGCAGCGTCGAATGTACCACCATGTGTACAGATTAAAGTTTCCGATGACAAGGCCTCGGTGAATTTCATAGCCGACGTCCAGGGCGCGAACCGTGTCCAGCTTTGCCGTCTGGTCCTGGTCGCCTGTCGAGATGACGCCGCGCCACATGTTTCCGCTTCCCTGGCTTTCGGTATAATGTTCCGTCATCCAGCGTTCCTGTTCCGTCGCCTTCTTGTCGGCAAGCGCATATTCAAAGTAGCTGTTGGCAGTGGATGCCGTGCTTCCGTAAAAGTGCGCCCCGACGATGTCTAGATTTTTTAGCGCATCCGCATCGTTCAAGATTTTGTCGTAAAGCGACTTGCTGTAGGCAAAGGATTCCGCGGAGATGACTTTCGTCCCGTTCTTTCGGAGCTGTCCCGCGTAATTCTTGGTGAACTTGTACAGATTGTCGGCAGTCCAGCATGTCCAGGAATCGCACCAGTCCGGTTCGTTCTGGATGGAAATCGCATATAGGGGGGCGCCTTGATTTTTCATGTAGGCGGCAAAGTCGTTGAGGTGATTTACGTAGGCTTGCCAGTTACTCTCTACGATTTGCGTGGAGTTGTATGTCGTTCCCCAGCGATTGAACGAATAGGCGGTTTGCAGGTTCGAAGGTGGCTTCCACGGGCTGGCATAGACAATCGCGCCATAGGATTTTGCCAGCTTGGCGGCGTCCAGGTCGCGGCTCCAGTCCGAAGAGTTCTCGTTGACGGGGATCCGCAGCGCGGAAAGTCCCAGCTCCCCTTCGCCGGTTCCGAAAGCGATTTTCGCGTCTTCCGCAGAAAGCCCCTTTCCTCCCTGCCAAAGATTGTGAACCATTCCTCCAAAGCCGCGGATCGTCTGATGCGTTTCGTCGAAATCGACCGTAACGCTCGACGCGATTGCCGTTACCGCAGAGCAGAAAACGACCGAAAAGAACTTGACAAGCTTCATCTCTTCTCCTTTAGCGTTCCACATGTACCTGGAATGTCCTTTTGTCTTGACGGCTCCGGACGATATGCAGCCCAAAACGGTTTTCGCGGCGAGCGATGCCTTTCCACGCGTTTACGGCATCCCGGACATTTGCCCGGAACGAATCGATCCGCTTTCCGTTCAAATCGAAGACGTCGAACGTTTCCGCGGAATTTCCGAAATGCGCAAGCGTATTTTGAATGGCTGTCGTACTGTCGGCAGGCGCTTGCGGAGTCTGGTCCCGTTCGGAAAATCTCCATTCGAGAATTCCCATCGTGGAGTCCGCCGGGCCTTTGAAAACGAGGAACAGCTCTTCGACGATCCCGCTTAGGTCCGAGACTTCGCACTGGACCGTTTCGTAGGAATTCCAACCGCCCGTTTGCGGAATGTCGCAGCTCCCCGCCAATGTGCCCGAAGAGCTGCCGGCGCGAACTTCCACGCGGTTACCGCTCGCAACGCTCGCCGCCTTGACGAAAAAGCTCGCCGCGCCTGTCTTAAAATCCACCCCGGATATGCGGATCCAGGAATCCCTGCTCGCATACGGCGTCAAGACATGCAAAACGGGTTTTCCGCGGGTCCAGTCCGTGCGGCTGCGGACATTTCTTTGCCTGGAACTTGTCAGCGCGGGATACGTCCGGTAAGGATCGAAGCTTTCGATTTGCGTGGGACCTTCGTCCGTGTAAACGAGCTTGTCCATTGCGTTTCCGCTGTATGAAAATTCGTCAATGCTCACGCTGCGGTGATACGCGGGTTCGGGATTTTCGACTCCCAGGGAAGCGGGATGTTCGCTCGCCTGGACCAGGCGACGGTCGTGATAGACGACATACCACCTTCCCTTGAACGCGGCGATTCCGTGATGGTTGTTGTTGTAGGCGTTGATGTTCCTTCCGCCGATGTTCGGATTGTCCATGAAGATTCCCTGGTAGGTATAAGGTCCCGTCACCTTGTCCGATGTCGCATAGGCGATTCGCAGATCCGCCGTGCTGTATGTCAGATAGTAGAGGCTTCCCTTCTTGTGAAGATAGGACGCTTCCATTGCCCGCGGCCCGGCCAGTTTCAGTTCGACTTTGGAATCGAGGTCAAAGCCCTTCATGTCGCTATCGAACCGATACAGGTCAAAGATGTTGTTGTCGCCATCCGTCGCGGGCCGCGCATCCGAATTGCCGCCGCCAAACGTAAAATAGCCCACCCCGTCGTCGTCGAAGAAAATCGCCGGATCGAAGCACCAGGCGATTCCGTCGCAGTCGGCAAGACCGCCACCCCAGTTGTTGATTAGCTTCTTGTTTCCCGGAACGGGATTTTCGTAAGGACCGTCGATATCCTGGGAAACGACAAGTCCCACCCCGCCGCCACCTCCGTCAGGATAGACGATGTAAAACATGCCATCGTGCACGGCGATTCCGGAAGCCCAGATGTCGTTGACATTGTCGTATTCCCGCTTCGCTTCGAAGATGATTCCATGATCGGTCCAGTTTTTCATGTCGCGACTGCTGAACGCGTAGAGCGACTTGATCGTGTAGCCAGTTGCGCCAGCGGGATCGTCGGAATCGGTCAGGATGTAGAAGACCGAATCAGATGCTGCCGCCGCAGGATCCGCCAGATAGTGATAGTTGCTGATGGGGTTGTCGGCCATCGCGCCCGCGAAAAAGACACCCAGCGAAAAAACGGCAAATTGAAGACTTTTCATCGACATGGACACTCCTTGCCGTTAAAGCTATTTTCCTTCTTGCCGAAAATTCACGCGGCCAGGAATTTCGCATGGATGATTTGTCCACGCAAGGAAATTCGCCCTAGAGATCGACCCCATAGAAAACGATGTCATCCAGCCAGAACTCTCCGCCGGCACCTCCAAAGACGGAAATATGGGTGACATGGCTCTTGACGCCTTCCCAGCCGACATTCCCTCCGATACCGTCCGCATCCAGCAGGTCTTCCGGCTTTATCACGTAACGGGTCCATGCGGAATCCAGCGGGATATGCACCCAGGACTTGCCGCTTTCGTAAGAGGCGGACGAGTCCGCGATGACATCGAACGAAAAGGAAATCTTTCCCTGGACGGTTCCCTTGGCGAGGAATGCGACCGAGTCCAGATCGCCCATATCGACGGTCCGTCCCAGGGAGCGACCCAGCAAGGCCCAGTTCTCGTTCGAATCGTTTTGCGCGACAAAGTGGGCGGATTTCCCGTTCGGGCTTTCGACGCTGTCCAGTTCGACCGTTGCCGTCGCATATTCCGACGTCGAGGTGTACCAGTTCGCCAAGTCGCTTTCAAAGTCTTCGAAGACAAAAGCGCGGGTCGCCGTATCCTGCAGAACGACATCCTCGTTCTTGGCGGAAACTTCAAAAGTTCCTTCGGCGAGCGGAACGCTTGTCGAATCCACAATGTAGAGCGCGACCCATTCCAGGTTGCCCCGCGGCAAGGACGGAAATTCGAAATGTCCGCTGGAATCGACAAGGACCGCGTAATCGGTTCCCGGCAAAAGAATTTGCACGGGACGCTTTTCGCTCTGGAATGTCCCATGCACGCTTGACGGCAAGTCGGCGGAAACGAGAACCTTTAGGCCCGAATCCGGCAAGGCATCGGGAACGCGAAACGCCTGAATTCCCTTTTGGACGCTATCCGACGACAGGCTTTGCGCTTCGACGGTGTAATCTCCGCTCGGGAGAAAGTCCAGCCGAAGCGCGCCGCGCGAATCCGTTTCCAAGGCTTCGCCCGGGAGTCCGTCCAGATTCAAGAAGCCTTGCTGTCGAATGTTCAGGCGGCATCGGGAAGCGGGCGTACCGTCGCGAAGGGTGACGACAATCGCAATCGAATTTTCCGTTTCGAACGTCGAACCGGCGACATCGCGCGAACAGGCGCACAGAAAGCCGCAAGCGGCAATCGCAAAGGCTTTCTTCCACCGCTTCATTTTTTCCTCGCAACCGGATAGAACGCCATGGAAAGCTGCATCACGCGATCCGGACTTTTCACCGAATCGATTCTCTTTTGTACCAGACGGCGAAATTCCCGCAACATGTCCTTCAGGTCTTCGAACGCGGACTGATCGACGGAAACCGTAAGCGTCGAAACGTTCCGCTCTTCGACGGGAACGCTTTCTAGCGAATCGCTCGCCAGGCGAAGCGCCTGCTTCTGGAAGTTTCTGACCGCTTTCGCCTTTTCGGCGCCTCCGACGGTCAAGTGCGATTCGGCGAGTCCGAGCTTTCCCGAAGCGAGCCTCTTGACCAGTCCCGCGTTCCTTAACGCTTCGACGGCTTCGCCTGCTTGCTCTTCGGTAATCGGCGGGCACAGCGCGCTTGCGATTTGCCTGAAGTTTGCAACGCCTCCGTTTAGCTCCAGATAGGCGCGGACAGCGGGAATCCACCAGTTTTCGAGAACCTTCAGTTCCGCAGTCTGCAAGGCGCGCCTTTCCACGTCGCGCAGGGCGATCGCCCGCCCCATCAGCTCCTCCTTCTGCGCGGGATCCTTGGAAACGTTCGACGCATAGAGAAGGCCAAAATACTCCGCGGAGCGACCCGATAGGCCGACAAGCTCCTTGACCGCTTCCAGCGCGCGGGCAGGCAGATGCTGCTTCTTGCGCAGCACGCGGTAAAGATAGCTGGAATCCAGACCGATTCGGTCTCCCATCATCCGGTAGGAATAGAACGGCATTTCTTTCTTGCGGCGTTCGTAATAGGCCTTGAGAATGTCGCGATAATCCATCGTGTCGGAAAACGGGTTCATCCTGCTAAAATACATTCAAAATTCCAGGATGACGCACGGCAAGAAATTTCCCGTGGATTTTTTGTCCATGATTTCCTTTTTTCGGACAAATTCATATTTTAAGGGAAACCCCGTCATCAAGTCATCAAGAGGTTCCATGAAGCTTCTCGTCGGATTCATCTCCCTTTGCCTGACCGTCATCGCCATCGTCTATATCGTCCACGCGCCAAAGGCTCCGCGCAAAGCGCCCGAAAGATTCGGGGTCCTGACCGTTTCGGCGTCGCAATCGAAAAGTTTCAGCCCGACAAACATCCGATACGCCCTGCGGTTCGAAAAGCGCGGAACGGAAAAGGGCACGCTCATCGAAGCGAACCACGCCGCAAGCTCGGAACTTGTCGAACTTGTCAAGACGCTCGGCGTTCCGGCAGACAGCGTCACCATCCGCCAATTCTCGCTCGAAAAGGCGTGGAAGTGGGAAGACAGCAAGCGGATTCCCAACGGATTCGAAATTTCGCAGAACATTGCCGTAAACCTCCCCGACCCCGCAAAAGTTCCAGCATTCATCGAAGGCGTCGCGGCGATTCGGGACGTGGAAATCACCCAATCGACCCCGGAACTTTCTTCCGCCGCCGAAAGGAAGAACGAAGTCTATCGCGACGCGGTAAAGGAGGCGACGGAAAAGGCGAAAGCGCTGGCCAAGGCGTCCAAGGGAACGCTCGGAAAGGTGCTGTCGATCGGCGACGAGAACTTTTCGACGAACTCCTTCGGGAACGCGACCGATTACGGCGAAGCGGCAATGCTTGGCGGGGCGCGAAAAATGTCCGGCACCGCCGTCCCGGCACAGAAGATCGAAATCGGCGCCAGCGTGACGATGAAGTTCCAGCTGAAATAAGCCCGCTAGCTATCGAGCAGCGTCCGATAAAGGCGCAACAGCTCTTCGGGAGAAAGTTCCTCGGCGCGGGCATTCGGCGAAAGCCCGGAGCGTTCCAGCGCTTTCAGGACGTTCGCCTTTTCAAATCGCGCGGAAAGGGAATTCGTGATGACTTTCCGCTTCTGGGAAAACGCGCTCTGCACGAATTCAAAGAATTCCGGCGGGGCTTCGAGCGGGTCGGGCCGCGGCGAAAAGAGGACCGTCGCGCTCTGGACGTTCGGACGCGGCGTAAAATGTTCCGGGCCTATCTTCCGGACGATCTTCCCGGTCGCATGGGCGCGAATCCAGACCGAAAGACTGCCATAGCTTCTTGTGTGCGGTTCCGCGCAGAAACGTTCGGCGACTTCGAGCTGGACCATGCACATGAACCCGAGAGTCTTTTTCAGGAGCGGCATCACGTTGGCCACGATTCCCGTGGAGATGTTATACGGCAAGTTCCCGGCGAGCCAAGGCCGCGGATTCGACAAAAGCCATTCGTCCATTGGAAATTTCAGGATGTCCTGGTTCACGACCCGGAAGTTCGCGTTTCCGGAAAACCTTTCCCGGAGAACCGCGACGCATTCTTCATCGACTTCGACCGCCGTGACGGGGACGCCCCGGGCGAGCAGATGTTCCGTCAGCGCACCGTGCCCCGGTCCGATCTCCAGAATGGAATTTTCCGCTCCGAGCGGAATGTCCGATGCAATCAGGCTTGCGGTTTCCGCATCCAGAAAGTTTTGCCCAAAGCGACGGCGACGGTCTCTGTCCATGGTTCAAAGATAGGAAAAGGAAAGGCGAAGATTCGCGGGGAATCTTCGCCAAGAATCGATAGGGAACGGTTTACTTCAGGCGAACAGGAACCGTCGTGCGGTTGCCGTTCTGCTTCAAGATCAGGAAGCCCGGGCCGCGGTAGTTCGTTTCGAGCAAGACGGAATTCGTGCCGCGATTCATCGTGAAGTTTTTCGACGAGACGATCTGGCCGTTCGAATTGACGAGGGAGAGCGAAGCGCGACCGGATGCGCTTGCGACAAACGACGCGCTTAGCGTTCCCGGCTGCACGTTCACGGACATCTTGCCAAAAGCCTTTGCCGCAGGACGCTTGATCGCGGAAGTCTGGAGAACCAGTTCGCCGCTCGCGATTCCTTCCAGGTCCGGAAGCTTCTTGTTGAAGTTTTCCACGACAACCGCGGAACCGTCCGCCTTGTAAAGGACGAGATTGTCTATTTCGACCGTTCCGGAAACCTGCGTTCCATAGACGTTAAGGCCGATCGCCTTCACGTCGCTCTTGTCCGCCAAGTCAAGACCGTTCGCGTCCAGGGAAACCGTGTAGGTCTTCCAGCCCGAAGAAATCTCCGACTGGTCAATGTTGTAGTCGCTCCAGCCCCAGCTCGAACCGCTCATCGCAAAGAGGGAGAGAGATGTCCAGCCATACGTTTCGCCCGCGCTAGGTCCGTTCGACGAGACATTGACTCTTGCCTGGAAAGAAAGCGAAACGTAATCGCTCCAATTGGCTCCGTTGAGATTGATGCGCATCGTTCCCGTTTCCGACGAATCCGACCGGGCAGAGGTGTAGGTAATCTTCAGCATCTTGTCGTTCGTGTCGAGGCTCGCTTCCACGAACTTGTCGATGGAATTCCCCGCCAGCGCGTCCATGCCATAGGCCTCGCGCAGCGCGTTCAGGACTTCGTAATCCACAATGTCGCCGACGCTTCCCGCGAACTTGTCCTGGCGATGGATGATGGTCGAGTTGTAGTTGCCCTCGTCGCCGGTGTCCCAGACGTAGGGAATGATTCCGCGGGCCTTTGCCGCCGACGCAACATAGCCGTACCACGCCGCGCGACCTTGCAGATGAAGCCGCAGGTTGTCGCCGATGATGTCTTCGAGACGCTTGATCGCGGCAAACTCTCCAATGACGACCGGAATGCCCTTGGCCGTGAAAGCGGTCTGGAGCTTGTCGAACTGGGCGTCGATATGCGCCTTGGAACCCAGATACTCGGTCGTCGAACCCATGTTGTGTTCCGTATCCGTCGTGGAATTCATGCCGTCGAAGTAGTAGAAACAATTCCCCCAGGTAGCATCCGCGGTCATCAGGGAATACTGGTACGGGTAGTAGTGCGCTTCCGCCATCGTGTAACCGTCCCCGGCAGGATCCGTCGGGTAGTTGTTCGCGAGAAGCTCGTACTTGTCGATTTCCGTGCGCGGCATCTGGACCACGATCGTACGGGTCGCGTTGTTTCCGCCCGTCGCGCGAACCGCCGAAATGCACGCTTCGTGATACTTTTTCAGGACCTTGGCGCGAACATCGTCAAAAGCCCACTGTCCGTTGTCGGCACCGCCGTTCCACGGGTCGTTGACACCCGGCTCGTTCGCGCTGGCAAAGATCAGATGCTCGTCGTACGCGGCAAACGCCGTCGCGATCTGCGTCCAGTAGCCTTTCTGAAGCGCGGCAATGGAATCGGCCTTGATGGAAATCGCTCCGTTCTGGTCGTAGCCGTCGCCGTCGTACACGTGGTCTTCGAGCCAGCCCGTATCCCAGTGGCTGTTCAGGAGCGCATACATTCCCTCGTTCACGACCATATCGACGACCGTCTTGACCGAATCGAGCCAGCCCGCGTTGATGACTCCGTCTGTCGCATGGCTGTGCCAGGCGCAGGGAATGCGGACCGTGTTGAACCCCGCCGCCTTGATAGCTTTCACGTATTCGGCAGTCGGGAAAGAATTTCCCCAGGCGGTCGGATCGCTCGGAACTTCCATCGTGTTTCCGATGTTGTAGCCCATTCCCATCAAGGAGACGAGTTCCGAGGATTTTGGCAGAGCAAGAGCTGAACCGGCAAACGACGCGGCTAGCGAGAGCGAAATCCAAAGTTTCATGCAGAAACCTCATTTAAAAAGTGGAGTGCCCTAAATTTACCTTTTTAAGGCTTCCATCGGCAAAATGTAAAGTTTTGTTAATTGCAAAATTTTCAACGGACCCTCTAGGCTTCGATTCTTTGCCATTTTAGCGTTTTTCCGGCAAAAAGCGGAACGGCTCCATCGACCGATTCGGGAACGGTCCACGGTTTTTCGGCAAAGAGGCAGCGCGTTTTCGCCCGCGGAATCCCATAGAAGTCCGCTCCGAATCCCGCGACAAAATCGGCGAGCCTTTCCAAATGGCCCGAGCGTTCGAAAATTTCGATCAGAAGCGGAAGCGCGACCGGAGCCGAATACACGCCTGCCGCGCCACAGGGGCCTTCCTTCTTGCCCTTTTCGTGCGGTGCGGAATCCGAGCCGAAAAAGAACTTCGGGTTTCCGCTGAACGCGGCGTTCCGGAGCGCCTCGCGATCTTCGGGGCGTTTCGGAAGCGGCTTGCAAAAGTGATGCGGCAAAAGCGATCCGCCGACCACATCGTCGAGCGTGTGCAGCAAATGGTGCACGGTAATCGTCGCCGCGACATTTTTCGGCAAGCGGAGAACGGCATCCACCGCCGCGCGCGTCGAAAGATGTTCGAAGACAATCTTCAGACGGGGAAACTCCTTCGCCAGATATTCCACGCGACGAATAAACTCCCGTTCGCGGTCAAGGCAGAAAGCGTCCGGTTCTTCTCCATGGACACAGAGGACAAGTCCGAGCCTTTCCATTTCCGAAACGACCGGAAGGATGGATTCGAAATCCGATACGCCATCTTCGCTGTTCGTGGTGACTCCCGCCGGATAATACTTTCCCGCGACCGCACCGGCAAGCTTCATCCGCTCCAGGTCCTTCGGCGAATATTTCGCGTTCAGCTTGAACGTCATCAAAAGCCCGAGTCCCGGTGCCGCGCCTTGAATTTCCTTGCGATAGTTCTCGACCGCCTCGGCACTCGAAATCGGCGGGACGGTATTCGGCATCACCAGGATCCTTCCGAATTCACGCGCAACGGTCCTTGCATAGCCTTTTAGCAAGTCCCCCTGACGCAAGTGCACATGGAAATCGTCGGGCATAGGCAGTTCAAGTGTTTTCATGGAACGCAATCTAGGAAATATTGACGGGAGAAACTTTGTCGAGAGTGGTAGTCAGAACTTAGAGCTGAGAACTTTGTTGAGAGTTGAGTGTGAAGAGTTGAGTGTGGAGTTCTGCGAACGTTTAGGTTCTAGCGTGAAAAGTTCGCTGGGATTTCTAAGTTCTAAGCACTCTCTACTAAGCTCTGAACAAGCCCCACGCCGGGAAGGCCAAGCAGGTCGCTTGGCGATTTCCAAGCTCCAAGATCTCCTACCTAAGCTCTCTGAACTAGGCTCTGCACAGCAACCTCAGAAGCCAGGCGTCGGCTGGGCCGCGGTCCAGTTCGAAGGCTCGTGTCCGGAAATTTCGAAATCGACACGGTTCAGGCTATAGCCGTCACCGTCCGCCTCTTCGGGCCAAAGACCGTCATCGGAATACAGGATGGCGTCCGAAACACGGTAGAACGTGCGAAGCGTATCCGATGCGAGCGTCATCGCGAGAGCGGCCGGTTCCTCGACGGAAATTTTCTCCCCGCGGTTCGAAAGCTTTCCCGGATACTGGAAAATCTGGACGCTGTCAGAAATTCCCCATTTCGCGCGGAATTCGTCCACCGTAATCGAAAGGCTCGTGTTGCCGTCAGCCGCCGTATAGACGTTCGGAACGAGCAACGCGAATTCACCCGGAGCGAGAGTCGCCGAATCCGCCCATTCGAAGCCGATTCCCGCAATCTTCCAGCCGAGCACCTTGGAATCCAGATTCACCCGAAGCGAAACGGCGGAATCGCCCTTGTTGACGATTTCGAGAAATTCCACGTCGCCATCCGGAGGATTGTAATAGACCTCGCTGATGAATACAGGACCGAGCAGGACATTGGAATTTTCTTCGCCCGGAGTCGGTTCGAGAAGCGTTCCCTGTTCCGTCGTGGAATCCGAAAGGGCGATGACTCCCGCAGACTTTCCGCTCGGAACCGCCGAGAATTCGAGACTCGATTCGACGCCGGTCAAGGCACCACCTGCCACTTCGCGCAAATAGACCGCTTCGCCGCGGGCGACAAAGGAGACCTCGGATTCTTCGCCACTTTCCGTAAGCAGCGTCTTCAACACGAGAAAGCCGTTCGCAGGGACAGTCGATCCACTCGGCACGTAACGAACGCTGTCTTCGGCATCGGCCCGGACAATTTTCCAGCCGCCGATATCCGCATCGCTCGAAGCGGCATTGTAAAACTCGATCCAGGATTCGGAGCCTTCGTGATAAGGCATGATTTCGTTGATGCGAACCGACGAGAGCGCATAGTAAGGATCGTCTTCCGAACCGGGATTTCCGTTTTGCGTCTTGCTCGCCGCCCAGGAACTCGCGTAGGCGGAATTTCCTCCGATATAGACCAGCGAACTTCCCTTGCCGTCGGCGAGGCTTGGCCAGGGAGGATTGTTGTCGAAGCGCGCGTCACAATCTCCCGGACCGTCCAGCTTGATTTCCAGCACGTCGCCGGAATTGGAAAGCTTGAACCCGGAATCCCACTGGAAAAGGCGCCCGGAAAAATCCGGATACCTTGTCTGGAACAGGAACTTGTCGTTCGTCACCACGATGATTTCGTTCTCGGCGAGCGGTTCGTCGGGAAACGTGAATTCCACGGCGCCGTCAAGGCGCAGATTGACCGCCGACATGCTTTCGAGCGACTTTCCCGTGAGCTTCAGCTCGACAAATTCGGGCCATCCGTTTAGCGGATGATACATCAGCTCGGTACACGTCATCGTCGCGTAGGAAACGGAACGGGACTTTCCGCTGCTCGAATCCGAACAGGCGAAAAGCGAAAGCGCTAGCGGACAGACGAGAAAGGGCAAAATCCTTTTCATGCGAAAACCTCCTTGGTATCATCAAAATTTCCAGCCAGATAGGGGAACCGGGCATCCCGAAAATCGCGCGGGTTTTCGTAGATGCGCTTCCATTCGGCCGCGGCGTTTCCAAACTTGGAAAACGCTCCGTGCTTCAAGTTAAAACGATGAATCAGGTCAAGCATCCAGAACGGAACCTGGAGCGCGGGACATTTCAGTTCCAGCACCGCGTTGCAGTCGCGCTGGAAAAACCGGGGAAGTCCCGTCGAGCTCATCTCTTCCGGTCGGACCGTATAGTCAAAGCCGTTCTCTTCCCGAAACCGCATTCCCGTATCGATCGTCACCCGGGAATATTCTTCGCGAAGTCCGAACCAGGCGCGCCGCCTGTATTGGGTGAGAAGTCTCGGATGGGCGTTATACGTCAAGGTCTTGCCGATAAAGTCCCGAATGTACTTTCTGTCCTTGTCGGTCTTGCAGGGCCATTCGGATTCCGGATGATTCCACACAAACGAAGGATTTACGCCCTTGATGGTTCCGCGGCTCTTGTAGCCGATATTCGCCACCTTGCGCTTGACTTCGAAATGGAACGTGCCTTCCTGTTCGGGATGTTCGCCGTATGCCCGAACGCGCATGTTGAACCGGTCGAGGCGTCCCGCCTTTTTCCAGCTCAGGAATGTCCAGCGCGGAGAATCCAGATACAGGTTCGTAATCCAGTAGAATCCGCCGGGCGTGACCTTCGAATAATAGTCCTCTTCGCAGTACGGCCGAAGAAACGCGCCGATTTCATCCGCAAGGGAAACGGGGATGTGATACTTGAGTTCAAACCGTTCCAGCAAGCTGAATCCGCGCGCCTCGCTCATTTTCCAGACCCCGCCTTGAGATGGTTTGTCACGTCGGTCCGCGCAAGCACGCCCGTTTCATAGAGCAGGGTCAGATAGACGGTAAAGATATCCGCATCGAGCTGGGCGATTT
The DNA here is from genome assembly GCA_963652365.1 of Senegalimassilia sp. Classification (GTDB taxonomy): domain Bacteria; phylum Fibrobacterota; class Fibrobacteria; order Fibrobacterales; family Fibrobacteraceae; genus Hallerella. The sequence continues at coordinate 19,720 of CAVJTH010000023.1, read as the reverse complement.
TCAGGCGGCTTTCGAGCGAGACTTCGCGGGAGCGCAAGAGAAGGATCGGGTCGTTTCCCGCCTTGTTCGCAAAGTCCTCGAAGAGCGCCCCCTGATCGACCTGCTCCACGAACTTGCTCTGCACATCGCGCTGCGCAATCAGCCCCATGATCTCTTCGCGACGGCGTTCCACTTTCTGCTGCATGTCGCGCTTCTTTGCCTGGTAATCGCGCTCGTCTTCCAGAACGTCGATTTGCCGTTTCAACCCAGACGAAGCCCCGTCCGAAAAGAACGGCAGCCGGAACGCGACCGATGCGTAAAACTTGTCCTGTGTGCGGCGGTCATCGTCGGAGCGCTTGAGCTGCCACTCTTCCGTGCAGCTCGAACCCTTGCATTCCGTCGTCACCCATTTATACTTGTATTTCGCATGGACATACTTGTAGCCGATGCCAATCTTGGAAATGTAGTTCCTGTCGGAGGCGGCATCCTGCTCGGCGCGCCTTTCGCTCAATTGCCACTTGGCCTTGGCGATTGCCACCTCGCTAAAACTTTCCGCATCCCGCGAGATGTTTTCGAGAATCGCCTTGATCTCCTCGATCGTCGGGAGAAAGCTCGTGTCGAGCGATACGGAATCGAACTCCGGCGCCCAGGAAAGCAGCTTGAGCCGGGAATCCTTCAGCGCATTGGAATCCGCAATCATCTTTGCGGAAAGGTTCGCCCGTTCCTCGATAGCGGTCACCAGGTCCTGCAACCGGAACGTCTCCGTTCCGCTCAGCGCCTGGAGAACTTCGATCCGGTCCGCGGCGACCTGCGCAAGTTCGCGGTGAATCTGCTGGATTTGCAAGCGCTTCACGTAGCGGAGCGCGTGTTCGTAGCGTTCGTATAGAATCGCGGAACGCTCCTCCGCAAGATGCAGTCTCTGGTATTCCGACTGGCTGCGCATGTAGGCATCCGACGCGGATCCCTCGCCAAAGGCCTTGGGCTTGATCTTCAGTTCGAAGTCATGTTCCAGAAAGCCGAACCCGTCCAGCGAATATTCCAGTTCCAGGTCGTTCCAGAGCTTTGTCCCCGAACGTTCGCCGATCGCCGTGAGCTTCCTCTGGGAAGCCTGCAAGACCGGATCCTTGTCGATCGAAGCGACCAGGTCGTTCCACGTCAGCGGTTCGGCAAGGACACCCGCCGCAAGGATTCCGCACCAAAACAGGGTTTTCATGGAGCCCCCTCGTCTAGCACGGAATTCTTCAGAATGCCGGGAATCTTCACCTTTTCCGCGATCGAGACCTTTTCGCCGAGCAAGAGCGAGTTGCCTTCGGGAATGCGGATCATCACTTCGCGTCCGTAGAGCGGCATGTCCACCATCTTGAGAAGCCTCAGCGGGAAGGGCACGATGCGGCTCGACATTCCGATGACCTGGCCATCCATCCGTTCGCCGCTACCGCCGATCACTTCGATTTCGTCGCCGACCTGGATTTTCGTGTAGATTTTCTCGTTAATGTATCCGCGCACGAGAGAAACCGCCTTGTGCGTCAACGTCAGGAGCGGGCTGAAACTCGAAACCTTTTCTCCGTCGCGGACCTCGACCGTTCCCACGATCCAGGTTTCCTTTGCAAGAATCGTCAACTCCGCCTGTTCCTTTTCGAGCATGTCGATTTCACGACGCAAGGCTTCCGCTTCGGTCTTGCTGCTCATCTTCGCAAGTCCCTTGCTGCCGCGGAGGAGCTTTATCTGGGAAGCGGCGTTCGCCTCGGCGACCTTCAGTTCCTTTTTCAGGTTGCGGATGCTCAGCAGGATTCCGCTGTTGCTGTCCGCCTTGACCTCGCCCGCAATGCTCTTCAGCCTCGAAGAAAGCGCCCTGTTCTGCTCGTACTGCGTCGAGAGCTTGTCGATTTCGAGAAGAATCGTGTTGCGCTTCAGGTTCAGGTCCGACTGGATTTCCGCCACCTTCTGGTCGATATCCGCCGAGTTCAGGTTGCCGCGCCCTTCGGACACGTCCAGCTGTCTTTTCAGCTCGTTCATGCGCAGCGCAAGATCCGGCCGGCGCAGTTCCACGAGCGTATCGCCCGGATGCACTTCCTCGCCCGGAATCACGTGAATCTTTACCACCTCGACCGCTTCCGGCATGCTGATGGTCGTCTCGGCGGCTTCCGCAATTCCGGAAAACACGACATTTTGCCCGTGAAAGAAATACCCGAGAAGCACGATCGAAACGACCGCGAGAATCCACGCGATAAGCATCTTGTGCGATTCGATCGCATGGAAGCGCGAAGAATTCAAGTCCGCCAGCTCATCCAACTTTCTAAAAAATCCCATACGATTCTCCTAGACTTCCGTCGTCGCGTCCTGCATCATGAAGTGAATGTCCGAGATTCCGGGAACAGCCGTCAGCTCCTTGAGCACGTCGCCCGCGGGCCGCTTTTTGCGCAGACGGACCTGGTAGGCCACGTCGATGCGCGCGCCACCGTCGATTTCCCGCATCGTTATCAGCACGAAGGTCTTGATGTTCGCCCGCATCACCTTTTCGAGCTTTTCGCGGGATTCGGATTCGTTCGGCATCGCGAAGCGGAGCATCCCGTCAAAGAAGTTCTTCGTTCCAAGCCCCGACCGGGAAAGCACGAACGCGACGACGCAAAACGCGAGAGTCCCGCCGGCAGCGATTCCCCAGGCAAAGACGCCGCAGCCGATCCCGGCTCCGAGCGCCGCAAACAGGAACATGATATCCCGCGGGTCCTTGAAGCTCGTCCGAAAGCGAACGATCGAAAGCGCACCGAGCATTCCGAGACCGCGGCCCACGTTGTCGCCAATCGCCTGCATCACGGTCGCCGCCACCAGGGAACTGAGCACAAGCGCCTGGACAAAGTTCCGCGAATAGGAGAGCCCCAGAAAGGTATGCTCGTAGGTAAAGCCTATCGCCGTCGAACAGACAAAGGCGAGAAGGAGCGTGAACGCCATCGTGATGAGCGTCGGGTAGGCAGTGCTGGACTGGATGGTGAGAAGATCAATCATTTTTTAACCGAAACCTCGTGAAAGTGCCTATTGAAATTAGCTTCCCTCGCCCCGGTTTGCACCTAAAAAAAAGTTTAAACAGTAACCTTTTACCCCACTCCAGGAGCCATTTTTTTCATTTCGGGATTTTTTACCCCTTTTCTTGCGAAATTCGGAAAAAGGAAAAGCGGCACAGGCCGCTTTTCTTACAAAAATTTACATGGATATCAGATCAAGCGCCTTGCCCGGAGAAATCAGGCGGCTTCCTTTTTGTTCTTCGAAACGAACGTCATATAGACGATACCGAGAATCGCCGAGAGAACGCTTCCGGAAAGGATACCCACCTTCGATCCGGCGAGGAGCATCCCCTGCGCTTCGCTGTTGAACGCCAGGTTCGCGACAAACAGCGACATGGTAAACCCGATGCCCGCGAGCATTCCGCCGCCGAGAAGGATCTTCCAGTTCACGCCTGTCGGGAGCTTGCACAGCTTGCTCTTGATCGCGAGGAAGGAAACGATGAAGATGCCCATCGGCTTTCCGACGATAAGGCCCGCCGCAACGGAAAGCGTCACCATGCTGACGGAAGCAGGCTCGATCACGACACCCGCGTTCGAAAGGGCAAAGAGCGGCATAATCACAAAGTTCACCCACGGCTGCAAGTGCGAAGTCAAGCGTCCCTGCAGAGAACCGCTCTCGCGAGAAGTCCGTTCCAGGACGTCCAGGACTTCCTTGCGCTGGTCGTTCGTCATCGGATGGTCGCCCTTGACCGCATCGCCGACCGTGACAATCAGCTTGTCCATGTAGCCCTTCGAAACCATCGGATTCACCGGGGTGAGAAGCCCGATGATCACGCCGCAGATGGTCGGATGCACGCCGCTTTGCACAAAGCAGAACCAGGAGATGAGCGCGAGGACGCCGTGCACGAAGATGTTCCGGATGCCGAGCTTGAACGAGAGCCACGTAAAGAAGAGGAAGACAGCGGCGACAAGCAGCGCGGAAAGCTGTACGCCGCTCGAATACCCGACCGCCACGACGATAATCGACCCGATGTCGTCCGCAATCGCAAGCGTGAGAATCATGACGCGAAGACCGCGCGGAACCCGCGAACCGAGCAGCGCCATGCAGCCCACAGTAAAGGCAATGTCCGTCGCCATCGGAATTCCCCAGCCGTTCGTCCCGGCAGACGGGCAAAGTCCCAGATAGATGAGCGCCGGAAAGAGCATGCCGCCAGCCGCCGCGAGAATCGGAAGCAGCGCCTTGCGAAAATCATGCAGTTCGCCATCGACGATTTCGCCCTTGACTTCGAGCCCCACCGAGAAGAAGAAGATGGTCATCAAGGCGTCGTTCACAAACCATCCGAGAGTCGGAACGTGCCCGCCGAGCGCCTTGTCGAGGCTCCACGGACCCAGCGTAAAGTTGAACGGCAAATGCCAGAAGGCGAGATAGGTCTCGTTCGAGAGGTTCGCCCACAGAAGGGCGATTGCCGTCACAACGATCAGACAGACGCCCGCTGCGGACTCCACCTTTAAGAAACGTTGAACAGGAGCAACAAACTTGTCGATTTTTGCGAGGGGCACTTTCGCGCCCAGAATTTCCTTTTCGGCCATTGCGTGTCCTTTTTGAATGCCGGCAAAATTTAAAAAAAAGACTTCCGCTTGGGAAGTCTTCCATCGCTCGTTGGCGACGATTCGTCAATAAAGATGGGGAGGCGGCCAACGCGGGTTCTTCGAACTCATATCGACCTTGTAGAAGTTCTTGTCGAAACGACCGTCGTCCTCGCCGTAGAGGCGCATCACGTAGCGGGACATCCACTTGGCGAGCTTCAGCACGGTGAGCTTGTGACGCAGGCGTCCCTGACAATCGCGGTTCATGATGTCCGGGAGCGTGCTCGTCGTGAGAATTTCGTCGATCGACGGGCTGTTCAGCTTTTCGCGGGCTTCCGGGCTGGAATTGAAGTGGGTCACGCAGAAGCAGACGCGGTTCGGAGCGCCCGTCTTCAGGTAGTCGCAGCAGCGGACAATCGTCGATCCCGTGCGGACCATGTCGTCGAACACGATCACGTCCTTGCCCTTCAGATAGTCGAGCTGGACTTCCGAATCCGGGCTGAGCGTCATGCTGACTTCGCGTTCGCCCGTGCGGACCTTGCTCATGATGACGCGCTTGCACTTCGAAAGCTGGAGCGCATCGTACATCGCGTTCACGAACGGAGTCGCGCCCTTGTCCGGAGCGACGATGACCAGGTTGTCGCCGTCCTTTCCGGTCTGCACGAAGTTCGACGTCTTGATGTAATGCGCATACACTTCTGTCGGAATCATGTTGTGGAAGTGCCCGCCGAAGATTTCGCCGTAGAGATTCTGGACCTTGACCGAGTGGTTGTGGACGGTAATCACGGAATCGACGCCCGAAGCCTTCAGGAGCTGCGCATAGAGAAGCGCGGTAAACGGCTGCCCGTCAAACTTCTTCAAGTCCGATGTCGGACGTTCCTTTTCCAAGTCTCCGACCCGGTGGGCGCCGCGGTCCTGCGCGCTGTAGAACAGATCCGGCTCCATCAGGACGACGCTTTCCGCTCCGTTTTCCTTGGCGGCTCGGGCGAGAATGCACGCCCGCATCGCGAGGTCGTTCCGGCTCCATTCGTGCGTCGTCGAGGAGCAGATGAGGACAATCTTCCCCTGCAAGCGCTTGCCGATATTTTCGTCGTCGAAAACGTCGATCATGTAGCGAGGGCAGAATTCGGAATTCGCGTAGGTTTTCAGCGAAACCGTATCGGAAATATCTTCGCGGAGCCCGATGTACTGCGCAATGTCAATCGCAAACGGATCGTCCGTAAAGGTACCTGTGACAATGAATCGATCTTGCATCCAAGAATCCTTTTTTGGGTATCCGAAAGATAAAAAAGCTTTTTCGTTTTGGCTAAGAGTTTTATTAAATTGAAAGACGGCAGGGTCCAAAAAGAGGAAACAATGACCGACAAAGACAAACTCAACGAATTTTCTTCGCAATACCGACTGAACCTTCTTCCGCCCAGTGATTTAAAATCGGAATGCCCTCAAAGCCTATACAGCATCGAAAGGAGATTCGCCGAAGGCTTAGGGGATATCCATGAATAAATTTCTCATCCTTGCCACGCTTTTCGCCGCTAGCGCAAACGCCTACACGCCGATTCCCCGACTCGAAGGATTCCAAGAATTTTTGGACAATTGCATCTGCAAGGAATACAAATACCACGAAGAACGCATCCGGCATGTCAAGGACATCGAAGAATCCGTTAATTTTGTCGTCTCCGGCAGCATCAAGGATACGTTGCCTTCCGGAAAAGTCGTCTTCCGGCACATCCCGGAAATCTGCTGTACGCGCGCCCAAATGGACAGCCTACGGACAGAAATCTACGCCTGGAAAGAACGCTGCGAAAAAGCATGTCCATCCTTTATCCCGGAATGCGACTGCGGAATCCCGAAAGCAAGACTGCTGTGTACGATGGGCGGGGTGGATTTAAAAGAGGAAACACCCTGAAAATCACTTCGCGCGTTCGCCAGCGTTTCTTTGGTAAACCTCGCCAAATCGCTACATTCAGACCATGACCAAGGAAACCCTATCCTTTTCCATTTTCTTAATCCACGAACTCGCTTCCGCCTGAAAAACGCTCCCGAGCCATGTGTTCCGATTGCTGAAACGTTCCGGCTGCCTGGATTCGTACATCGTCCCCCACTTCGATGTACTGCACACACTGGGGAAAAATTATCTCATCAGCGATATCGAAGAATACCTGAAGCCGCGCGGAGAAAAAAAAGACTGCCGAAACGGAGGCGAAGAGTACCAAGCCTTTAAAATCATCAAGGGAAAAGTCGCAAACGATAAAGTGTACCGAGTCGTTGAATTTTACAACAACGGAATCAGGGCGCTGATTTTTACCAGCGAGAACTTTCTCCGTCGGCGATTCCGTTTTTCAAATAGAGTTCGAAACATTCCTTTTGCGATTAATTATGCTCGTTTTTCAGTCAAGCAAATCAATTGAAAAGATATTTTTCCACAATCAGTGCTTATTCCTTAACAAAAAAACTTTACATGATGTCAAATCATTTCTATTTTCTCATCCCATGAGGAAAGAACCATTTATTTTTAGTGCATTCTTGTTGTTTTCAATCGCTTTTGCAGAAGAAGATTACGACAAGGCGGTTTCTAGATACAAAGACTTTCCAGCGAGCATGGACGAGGAAGCCCGTTGGGCGGAACCTTACGACGAGACCTACCTGTCGTACAACAGATGCAGAAACGTGCAAAATTTTGAAATCGTCCGAGTTGACGAAAGGGCGGACTATTACTGGGACGGAAAGGACGGCTTGTTCGATCCTTACCATTATTATTGTCTGGTCAGCATTGTCCGGATAACGTACCGCGTTACCTGTCTGAACAAGCTGCAATATGACGGCTATTCTTATTTTTTCAGCGATCCGCATAAATTAAACAAATTCTACAATCCGAGCGACGAGGAAATTGAAGAGTTCAAGTCGCATGCGCACGCATGGACGGAAAAGCCGCTTCGTTGCATTAAAGAAAATGGTCGGTTTGACGAATCCTGCGAGGCGTACGACGGTCCGAATTTACTCGCTCCGCAATATGCCCGGAGGGACATAAGATGAAGAAGGGATTGTTCCTGCTTTTTACGATGTTAGCCCTCTCTGCCTGCACAGACGATTCCGGCGTAAACCCGAAACATGAAAGCGAGACCGTCACGGTTGGCTGGCGAAGTGCGGGCTTTACTCCTGTAATTTCAACCCAACGGGGCGGCGGCCTCCAAAAAGTGACGCATTCCGGCAACTGGCTAGTCCTGATGGATGCATGGACAAGCCCTGTAGAGGAACAACCCGATACTTGGACTTCTTTGACTTATTCCCCGAGGCTTTTTGTTTCTAAAATCGGGACAGATGTGTGGGATACCCTTGTACCGCCGACGTCGGCTTATGTCAAGCGACTGTATGCGGACACTGCCGGAATTTATGTGGGAACATACGCTTCCGAAGTTTTTGAGTACAACCCCAATACAAAAAAATGGCAAAACTTGAATGTAAAACAACCTGACGATACTTTATGGTACCATATTTACGGAATCCAAAAATTCAACGGCAGACTGATTGTCAGCATGGTAGGATTTGCAGAATCTTTGGGCTATCACGCCAAAATTCTTTTGCAAAACGATACAGGCTGGCAAGAGTTACCTGTCCCTCGTATTCGAGCGGAAAGATTTAAAGAGCATGTAGTATATGATGAGAGCAAAATGATACCTCTTTATTTTATAGAAACTACCGAACTGGGCGGAAATCTGTACGTAGGAACTGCGGACGGCGTCTGGAAACTGGACGGCACATCCCTTTCCTGGACCGAGCTTCCCAAATTTCCCAAGATGAAGTGGAATTTCAATTATCACGACGTCTATGAGGTCGAGAATCTCATGACCTACAAGGGTTCGCTGGTTGCGGTTGACGGAACGAACGCCCGTGTCTATCAATGGGACGGCGCAAATAATTGGGTCGCGCTCGACAGCATGATTCTTCCGCCCTATGTCACGGCTTACGGGGATTCATCCTATAGCATATACAGAAGCTCCTTGTTCCGTATCATGGATGTGGTCACCGACGGAAAGCACCTCTTTATTTCGGGCAAGGACCATTGCCCCAAGGTATATATGGGGGATTACGGCGAGCCCTATGGAGATATACCCAAAGGCTGGCGAGCCATGGGGCTCGGCTGGTGTGACGATAAAGGCTGCGTCACCAGAGATGCTACATATGGCTTGGAGGTCGTTGGCGACACCATCTACGCTGCCGCCTGGGAAGGCCTGTTCAAGATGCCCCTAAGCGACCTGGATTCCGCAATCGCGGGACAATCCGATTTCAAGGGATTTGAAAAATACCAGTAGCGGGTATAAACGGGCGAATTTAAGTCGTCAAGTAAATCTGCCTAACACGCCTTGAAATATACTCTAGCGGGGTCAAGAATCCAAGTCTTTTTCTCGGACGGTTGTTCAGTTTCCACTCGATCCGCTTCACGTCCTCCCTGGTCAAGTCCTCGAAGGACGTTCCCTTCGGCAGATACTGGCGAATGAACCCGTTCATGTTCTCGTTCGCGCCCCGCTCCCACGAGTGGCAAGGATGCGCGAAGTAGTAGCCGACGTTCAGCTCGCAGGCGATCCTTGCGTGTCCGGCAGCCTGCTCCGGAGGATATCTCGATCTGTTTCGCGATGTCCTTTTGAAGGAGTCGGGCTTTCAGCAAGGCGTCGATTTGGTATCTTAGTGAACGGCCTGAGTCTCATGGCCTGTCCTTTTCGTGGTGGAAAAGCAACAAGCTAGAAACCTAGCCATCCCCGGGATTCGTTTTCCGGGGATTTTTCTTGCTTTTCAGCCTAGATTCGATTTACTTGGCGATGAGAATTCACGAGACGTTTGGACGTGACCGTGGGGCAGGCAAAGCGTTACCTGGAAGCTTTGGAAGAACGGCGGATTCTGTCCGGGAGCGACCGGAGGCGGAACAGGCTTTATTGTTTTACGGAACTGCTTGACGCGATGCGGCTCTGCTAGCCGGATTTCCTTCGAGATTTGTCGTCCACTTTCCCGAATCTCAACTATATTTATGGTTGTGAAGAATATTGACGGACGAACCCAACTAGTTGCCATTTTCGGAAACCCTGTCGGTCATAGCAAGTCTCCTTGCATGCACAACGCGGTCTTCGAAAAGCAGGGCATCCATGCGGCGTATGTGCCGCTTTCCCCCGAGCCTTCCGACTTGGAAAAGGCCATTCTTGGCTTTCGCGCGATGAAATTCCTGGGCGCGAACGTCACGATTCCCTTCAAGGAAAAGGTCGGCGAATTTCTCGACGGGCTTTCGGAGATTTCACGTTTCACGGGCAGCGTGAACACGCTTTACTGGGAAGACGGAAAAGTCGGCGGTCGCCTGCTCGGGACGACGACGGATCCCTATGGAGCGCTTCTCGATCTCGCGGAAAACGGCGTTCCGGTGAAAGGCTCCCGCGTCGCGATTCTCGGAAACGGCGGCGCGGCCCGTTCGATCGCCTACGCGATGCTTTCGGAGGGCGTGGAAAGTCTCGCGATCGTTTCGCGGAATGCGGCTCGTGGCGCGGAACTCGCCGGCGCGCTTTCCCGGGCGTTTCCGCAAAGGCCCGCTGTCGGGCATGTTCTCTTTGACGAGTTTGGCAAGATCCGGGATTCGCTGGACCTGGTCCTGAACGCGACGAGCGTCGGGATGACCCCGAACGAAACGGAGACGCCGCTCCCGAAGGAAATGCTTTCGAAAAGGTTTGCCGTGTGCGATATTGTCTATGCGCCTTTGGAAACGCGGCTTCTTCGCGAAGCGAAATCTGTCGGCTGCAAGACTGTCGGTGGCGCGGCGATGCTTGTCTATCAGGGAGCGAAAAGTCTTGAATGCTGGTTCCCCGGAAAAAAGGCGGACGTCTTGACGATGAAGGCGGCTATCGGTCTTGCGGAGGGAACATGATGGAATCCTTGAACCAGACGGTCTATTTTACGGGGTTCATGGCGAGCGGCAAGAGCCGCATAGGCCATGCGGTCGCCGAGCGCTTTCATGCGGCGTTCATCGATACCGACGCGACGATCGTGGAGCGGCAGGGAAAGAGCGTTTCGAAGATTTTCGAAGAGGATGGCGAGGCGGCGTTTCGCCAGATGGAACTCTCCCTGATAGAGGAAATCGCGGCGGACCCTTCGCCCAAGGTGGTCGCTCTCGGCGGGGGAACCTTGACGCAAGGTGCGGTCGTTTCGCTGATTCGGAAAACGGGACTTATCGTGCGGCTCTGGGCGACTCCGGAAGTCCTCTCGGAACGGATCGGTCGCAAGGATACGCGTCCCCTGATGGCGGGACTTTCTCCAGAGGAACGCCTCGAAAAAGTCAAGGCGATGCTCGCCGAAAGGGAATCGCGCTACGCGCTTGCCGATTTCAGCGTGGAAAGCACGAACGAATCCGAAGAGCGGGTCGTCTCCGCGGTGATGCGCGGGCTTCAGTTCTGGAATTCTCGAATGGTCTATGTGGAACCTTCCGGCGGTTCGCATTATCCGATTTTCATTGGACACAGGTTAATCCCGAAGTTTTCGACGCTCCTTTCCGGGCTCCGGCTCGCTCCGGGCGATTCGTTCCTCGTCTGCACAGACACGACGATCGCGAAGGCGCAGTCCCGCAACCTGGGGATGCTTCGGCACGAGGCGGGAAACTGTCCCGTCTTCAAGTTCCACGCGGGAGAAATCTACAAGAATCTCTCTAGCCTGAACCAGCTTTTCACGTTCATGCTGCGGCGACGCTTTAGCCGCAAGTCGTGCCTTCTCCAGCTTTCGGGCGGCGTCGTCGGCGACATGGCGGGATTTGCCGCGGCGACATACCAGCGCGGAATCGACTTTGTGCAGATTCCGACGACGCTCCTCTCGATGGTTGACAGCTCGGTCGGCGGCAAGGTGGCGGTCAACCATCCGGAAGGAAAGAACATGATCGGCGCGTTCTACCAGCCGAAGGCGGTCGTGTGCGACCTGGACACGCTTTCGACTCTTCCCGATTCGGAATATCTTTCGGGACTAGCCGAGGTCGTCAAGTATGGCGTGATTTACGACGAAGAATTCTTTGCTTACCTGGAACGGAACGTGCAGAAGGTTCTTTCTCGTGACGCGGACGCCTTGACGCACATCGTTCGGCGCAGTTGCGAAATCAAGGCGGAAGTCGTCGGCATCGACGAAAAGGAGCAAGGGCTCCGGGCGATTCTGAACTATGGGCACACCTTTGGGCACGCAATCGAAAAGCTGCACCGCTACGAGTTTTCGCACGGGATCGGGGTGAGCCTCGGTATGCGGGTCGCTGCGCGCCTCGCCTTGAAGCTCGGGATGATTTCGCGGGAAACGGAAACGCGCCAGACGGCGCTCCTTGACGCCTACGGATTTCCGAAAACGGTGGAAGGCGTTACCGCCGATGCCGCCTGGGACGTCATGGGGGTTGACAAGAAGGTGGAAAAGGACAGGCGCGTCTATATTCTCCCGACGCGAATCGGCGAAGTGAAGAAGGTCGCGAATGTCGAAGAAGCCCTGGTCAAGGAAGCCTGGGGTGTTGTCTTGCCGGAGGTCTGCGCATGAGTATCCTGGTGACTGGCGGAACGGGCGCTCTCGGATTTCATATCCTCGCCACCGTGACGCGTAACGGCGAAAGCCTTTTCAGCTTTAGCGACGAACAGCCACAGCCGTGGCAGAAAATTTCCGATGTGGTCTATCGCACGGGAAACCTCCTGGATTTCAAGGACGTTCTTGCCGTGGTGAAGGAAACCGCTCCCCGAGCCATCTTTCACTTGGCGAGCCAGTCGAGCGTCGGGCTTTCGTACAAGAAGCCTTACGAAACGCTCAGCACGAACCTGCTCGGGACACAGAACCTGCTCGAAGCGGCCCGCCAGATCGTTCCCGAAGCGAAGATTCTCCTGCTCAGTTCGAGCGAAATCTATGGTCGCGCGAGCGGAACGCTCCTCACCACGCTCCACAAGGAATCGGACCCGCCGAATCCGCTGACTTCGTATGCGACGTCGAAGGCCTGCATGGAACTTCTGGGCAACCAGTTCGCGAACGCCTACGGAATGCACATCGTGACGATCCGTCCGTTCCACTTTACCGGTCCGCATCACAGTCGCCGCTTCGCGATTCCGTCGATTGCAAGCCAGCTGGTGAAAATCAAGAAGTACGGTGCGGAACCCATCATCTATTCCGGGAGCCTGGATATCAGCCGGGACGTTCTCGACGTGCGCGACGTGGCGCGCGGGCTTATCCAGGTTCTACAGGCCGGAACCCCCGGGGAAGTCTATAACATCTGTTCGGGAAAATCCTACACGTTCCGGGAGCTGACCGAATACCTGGTCGATATCGCGGGCGTCGATGTCGATTTCTGCTTCGATCCGTCGAAGGAACGCACGCTCGACATTCCGCTGCTTGTCGGCGATCCGGCGAAGATTGCCTCCCTGGGCTGGAAGCCCCTGATCACGATGGAGGACTGCCTCAAGGATCTCTATAACGAAATGATCGTGCGGCTGAAGATGGAACGGGAGATGAAAGGCGCTTCCAATGCTTGACTTCGCCGATTTCTATATTTTCGCATTATGATGTTTTCGCAATTGACCGAATCTCTGGAGTCGACGCTTAAGAATTTGCGTGGACAAGGAACATTGACCGAGGAAAACGTCGCGGATTCGCTCCGCGAGGTTCGCCGGGCCTTTCTCGAAGCGGACGTGAGCTTTAACGTCACGCGCGACTTTGTGAAGGCGGTGAAGGAAAAGGCGATGGGAAAGGAAGTTCTCACGTCGGTGACGCCCGGTCAGCAGATTGTCAAGATCATTCACGACGAGCTGGTCGATGTGATGGGCGGCGAAACGAAGGAACTTGTCCTTTCGGGAAAGCCTCCGGTCGGCATCATGATGGTCGGTCTCCAGGGTTCCGGCAAGACGACTTTTGCCGCGAAGATTTCTCTCTATCTGCGGAGCAAGCGCAAGAAGAAGCCGCTCCTCGTTGCGGCGGACGTCTATCGCCCGGCGGCTATCAGGCAGTTGCAGGTTCTCGGCAAGTCCATCGGAATCCCGGTGTACGACGAGGGCGAGGGAAATCCGGTCGAAATCATCCGGCACGGGCGCGAATACGCGGAACAGAACGGCTTCGATGTCGTCATCTACGATACCGCGGGTCGCTTGCAGATCGACGAAAAGCTGATGCAGGAACTCGAGCAGGCGCGCGATGCGGTGAAGCCCGAAGAAATCCTCTTTGTCGCGGACGCGATGATCGGCCAGGAAGCGGTCAATGTCGCGGAGACGTTCTTCAACCGGCTGAACTTTACGGGAGTCTGCCTTTCGAAGATGGACGGCGATGCGCGCGGCGGCGCGGCGCTTTCGATCAAGAAGATTACGGGCGTTCCCATCTGCTTTATCGGCGTGGGCGAAAAGCCGAACGAAATCGACCTTTTCCACCCGGACCGCATGGCGAGCCGAATCCTCGGCATGGGTGACGTGGTAAGCCTTGTCGAAAAGGCGCAGTCGGTCATCGACGAACGCGACGCGAAGGACCTGAAGAAGAAAATCCTGAACAACACGTTCGACCTGGACGATTTTCTGCGGCAGCTCCGCACGATCAAGAAGCTCGGTCGCATCAAGGACATCCTGGGGCTAATCCCGGGCCTGAACAAGCTCCCGCTCGACAAGATCAACGAAAAGGAAATGGTCTATGTCGAAGCGGTCCTGAGTTCGATGACCGTCAAGGAACGCAAGCATCCCGACATCATCAACGGCTGTCGCAAGACCCGAATCGCCAAGGGCTCGGGAACGGACGTTCCCCGCGTGAACCAGGTTCTCCGCCAGTTCGAGGACATGAAGGCGATGTTCAAGAAAATCGGGTCGTTCGCGAAAAAGCAGAACGGCGGCGCACCGATCGGTTCGAACTACACGCCGCCCAAGAAGAAGAAAAAGAAGCGCTGATGCGTGTCGTCGCGGATGGAGCCATTCCGTATCTGAAGGGTGTTCTGGAGCCTTATGCCGAGGTGCGCTACAAGCCCGGCGCGGAAATCCTCCCGGAAGATGCGCGAAATGCCGATGCGCTGCTTGTCCGGACGCGAACCCGCGTCGATTCAAGGCTTCTCGAAGGTTCCCGGGTGAAGTTCGTCGCGACGGCGACCATCGGGACGGACCATCTCGACAAGGCGTACCTCGATTCCAGAAAAATTTTCTGTGCAAGCGCTCCGGGATGCAACGCGGCGAGCGTCGCGCAATATGTCGCGTCGGCGCTTTTGAAGCTTTCCCAAAAATTTGCGGAGCCGCTCTCCGAAAAGACGCTCGGCATCGTCGGCGTGGGACATGTCGGTCGGGAAGTCTTGCGGGTGGCGAAAGCCCTGAACATGAAGGTTCTGCTGTGCGACCCTCCGCGGGCAGAAAGGGAAGGCGCGGCAGGTTTTGCGTCCTTGGAAGAAGTTCTCGCGCGATCCGATATCGTGACGCTCCACGTGCCGTTCGAACGCGCGGGAAGATTTCCGACCCGTCATCTGGCGGACGACGCGTTCTTCGAAAAAATGCGCCCGGGCGCCTGGTTCTTGAACGCTTCGCGGGGGATGGTCGCTTGCGGAAACGCCTTGAAACGCGCGCTAAAAGATAGGCGCGTGAAGGCCGCTGTCCTCGATGTCTGGGAAAACGAGCCGCATATCGACCCGGAACTTTTGCGCCTGGTGGATTTCGGGACGCCGCATATCGCGGGCTACAGCCGGGACGGAAAGGCGAACGCGACGACGCAGGTCGTGCAGGCCTTTGCGCGATTTTTCGATGTGGAGCCTCTCGGGAATTTTCGCGTGGCGCTCCCGTCGAATCTTTTCCTGGACCGTTCTCCGTCTCGGGATTTCGAAGAAATTTCGCGCGAACTCATGCTCCAGACCTACGATATCGAATCGGATTCCCGAAAATTGAAGGAAAATCCTTCCGATTTCGAAAAATTTCGCAACGAATATCCCGAAAGGCGCGAACCTGTCGCCTATCGGGTGCCGCTTTCGTCGTCGCAGGTTGCATTTCGTCACAGTATCGAAAATTTGGGCTTTACGATTTTTCCCGAGTAAACTAACTTTCCGCTTATGAAACAGATATCCCTTTTTGCACTCGCCATTTCTCTCCTTTCCGCGGCATCCTTTGCCAAGGACGGCATGTTCTCGGATGCGCTTCCTTCGAACTGGAATGCCGACGTTCTCGCGACTCTCCAATACACGCGCCAGCATTACAGCAACTGGAACAACGGTTCGGACGGGGTCAATACGAATGTCTGGATTCTCAAGTACGATGCCGACGTGATCGGGCATTTTTCGCACATTGACTGGAGAAACGTCGTGAACCTCGAATGGGGACAGACTTACCGCAAGGGTGCGGGCACCCGCAAGTCGAGCGACAAGATTTTCATCGAAACGACCGTGATGGAAAACGACTTCAAGCCGTTCGAACCCTATGCCGGACTGCGCTTCGAATCGCAGTTTTCCAAGAGCTACACATACACCGATTCCACGAGAACGCCGGTTTCGTGCTTCATGGATCCGGGATACTTTACCCAGATGGCCGGTATCGCCTATGCGCCGAACGACAACTTCCGCCAGGGAATCGCCTTTGCGAACCGTATGACCTTTTCGGACGGATACGGCTGGGCAGACGACAAGGACACGAAGAAGTTCGAGAAGTTCAAGGATGAACCGGGTCTCGAAAGCGTGACCGAATACAAGGTGGGATTTTCTTCGCTCGCCTCGTTCAAGACGCGCCTCTGGGCCTTTGTGAACTTCAAGGGCGTTGACGAAATCGACGGCAAGTGGGAAAACAAGCTCGACGTGACGATCGCCCCGCTGATCGTTCTGAGCGTGGGTCTCGATCTCGCTTACGACAAGGATATCGACGAGGATACGCAGTATCGCGATGCCGTGACCCTGGGCATCACGTGGCGCTGGTTCTAGTTGCGCTCTAGTTGGTTGAAAGTTTTCCCCGGGATTTTTCTCGGGGATTTTTTTATCCGACCATCAGCTTGTTTGTCGTTCTCAGGAACTTTGCCGGGATGGGATGTTCGAGCTTCCATGTGATGTCGATGGGACTCGAACCTTTGTGATCGACGCATTCCACCTTTCCGAGGCACGTGTAGGCCGGCGTGACTCCTGTCTCCGCGTCTTTCTTGCTTTCGCGGACAAAGAGAACGACCTGGTTGCCGAAACGATGCCCGTCAATGTAGCGCTTTCCCGTTTCGGATGATTCGGACGTCGTGCTTTGGCTTTGCCAATGGAACAGTGTCTCGCTAATCGAGTAATCGCTGTAAAGCGTCGTTTCGGAATAGTCCTTTTCGGATTTGTCCAACGTGACAAAAAGCAGGTCGAGCTTCTTGCTTGCGAGATACTTGACGCCTTCCCGCATGGAACTTGTCTTGAGAAAATCGCAGGCGACGAGAATCTGGTCCCGGGAGTAGGAACAGTACAGGTCCAGCGGGCAGTCGAAATCGAGGCCGATGGGCGCGTCGATGAAGTCGATCTTTTCGTAGTTGAACTTCAAGAGCTCGGAGAGCTCCTGGCACAGGACTTTGTTCCGAAGAATCGCGTCGATGCTTGCCGCGGCGCTTTCGAAACGGTTCGTCTCTCCCCAGAATGTGTATCGGAACATTTGGGCCATGCGGCATTCCGCTTCGGTCAAGCTTTTCGGAAGGCCGTGTTCCAGAACGTTCAGGATAAACCGGATGAATCGTCGGGAATTGACTTGTGCGAACCGTGTCAATGCCGACGTAAAGACCTTTTCGTCGGGATCGGTGAATTTCGGGATTGCGCCCGCAGAAACGCACAGGCGAGAGAAGGAGTTCTTTTTGTAAAGGCGCAGCGGGTTCAGATGATAATAGTTCAGGAAATGGGCAAGCGAAAGCGACAATCCGGAATCTTCTTCGAAGGTCCTTATCTTTTGAACGAAGGCGTTTTGATTGCCGAATGCCGACCGGATGTTTTCGAGAATGTGTTCGGTTGCCTTCCTTTCGAGCTGGATGTAGCAGCCCTTGGGCGCGGAGACGAATCCTTTTTCGATTTCGTGCGCGATGCTCTTGTGCCGGGGAGAGAGCAGCGCCTGAAATTTTTCTTCGAAATTGTACTTCCTGTTCGCCTGTCCGATAAAGTCCAGAACGGTCAGGCAGTCCTTGCCTTCGGAAAGGCGCAGCCCGCGTCCGAGCTGTTGCAGGAAAACGGTGAGGGATTCTGTCGGTCTCAGGAAGAGAACCGTGTTGATTTCGGGAATATCGACGCCTTCGTTGTAGATATCGACGACAAAGATAAAGCGCACTTTTCCCGAAACGAGCCTGCTCCTGGCGGATGCGCGGTCGCCGTCGTCGCTGTTGCCGGATAGAGCCATGGACGGAATTCCCATCGCGTTGAACTCGTCGCGCATGAATTCCGCATGTTTCACCGAAACGCAAAAGCCCAGACCTTTCACCTGATCGATGTCGGCGACATACCTGCTGACCGATTCCGCGACAAGGCTTGCGCGCCTCTTGGCGGCGAGCAAATCGATCGTATAGACATTGGAAAGTTCGTTTCTGTCGTAGCCGCCGCGCGTCCATTTCAACGTTTCCAGGTCGATGGAATCCGTGACGCCAAAATACTGGAACGGGCAGAGAAGCTTTCGGTCGATCGCTTCGGGCAAGCGGATTTCCGCCGCGACTTTTCCATCGAAGTAATCGAGAACGTTTTTCCCGTCCATGCGTTCCGGCGTCGCGGTCAGGCCAAGAAGGATTTTCGGTTTGTAGTGTTCGAGC
Organism: Senegalimassilia sp.; assembly: GCA_963652365.1. GTDB lineage: Bacteria > Fibrobacterota > Fibrobacteria > Fibrobacterales > Fibrobacteraceae > Hallerella. The sequence goes on along the minus strand of CAVJTH010000023.1, from coordinate 1,439 downwards.
AGCTTTTGGTAGGTCGGAGCTGCCGCATGGTGAAATTCGTCGATGACGATATAGTCGTAAAAATCGGAAGAAGTCCTTTCCGCAAACGCTTTCGAGTTGAAAGTCTGGATGGAGATGAACAGATGCGCAAGACTCTTCGCTTCGTGATTTCCCACAAGAAGTTCGCCAAAGTTCGGATCTCTTAAGACGGCTCGGAACGTGCAGAGGCTCTGCTCCAGGATTTCTTCGCGGTGCGCGACAAAGAGAAGCCGCGCCGGGCTTTGCGGATTTTCCTTGCGAAAGTTTCTGTAATCCAGCGCGGAGATGACCGTCTTTCCGGTTCCTGTCGCCGCGACGACCAGATTCTTGAACCGTCCGTGAACCGTTCGTTCTGTCCGGAGATTGTCGAGAATTTCTTGCTGGTAAGGGAAGGGGCGAATTTCGAACGAGTAATTTGCGTTAGGGGAAGAACCCTTTTCGACGGAGAGAGCTGTCGCCAGTCGGCTTCGGTCGCTTTCCGTGTAAAGTTCAAATTCTCTCGAATTCCAGTAGGATTCGAAATTGGCGAGAATTTTCCTGAAGATGTTCGGCAATGTCTTTTGCGTGATTTTCAGGTTCCATTCCAGCCCGCTGGAAAGTGCCGCGTTCGAAATGTTGGAAGAGCCGATATAGGCTGTCGTGAAACCGGTATCGCGCTCGAAGAGGTAGGCCTTGGCGTGCAGGCGCGTGCGGGTCGTGTCGTAGCTAATCCTGATGGTCGTGTTGGGAAGCCGTGAAAGTTCCTCGATGGCCTTCAAGTCGGTCGCTCCCATGTAGGACGTGGTCGCGATAAAAAGTTCGCCGCCGCTTTGCGTAAAGGCGCGCAGTTCGTCGAGCAAGAGACGGATGCCGCTCCACTTGATGAAGGAAACCAGCATGCGGATTCGATTGCAGGAAAGGATTTCCTTTTTCAGTTCCGAAAACATCTGGGGTTCTTTTTCGGCTCCGGTGAAGAGGGAACTTTCGACAAGGGAAGTTTCCGGTCGGACAATGGACGCCTTGGGCTGGATGGCGAGAATGCTGTCTTGCCGATGGAAAACGGAATCGAGCTGCCTGTTTTCTAGAGGGAGCAGGTCTTCGGCTTTCGCCTGGATGGCTGCGAGAATCTGATTGGTCGCTTCCAGTTGCCTTTGGATGCCGTCTTCGGATGGATGAAGTTCCCCGATTCTTGCCAGGTGGTCTTTTAGGATGCCTGCGACATATCGCGATAGAATTTCGGGGGAATCCTCGCTGTCGAAATTCGAAGTCCGGATGTCGATTTCCTGGGCGTTGCTGGCGGAAATTTCCTGTCGAAGCGAATTGTTGATCAGCTGCTCGTAAAGACCGTCTTTTAGCATGTCGCCTCCGCCTTGATGTGTTCCGAAAAATCGTTCCTAAAAACAGCACACCCGTCGATTTCCTGGTTTCCCCAACGCAGACTT
>CAVJTH010000022.1:0-41486 GCA_963652365.1 Senegalimassilia sp. | reverse complement strand
AGTAGAGAGTGCTTAGAACTTAGAAATCCCAGCGAACTTTTCACGCTAGAACCTAAACGTTCGCAGAACTCCACACTCAACTCTCCACACTCGACTCTCGACTAAGTTCTGGCTTGGGAAGAATAGACAAAAAGAAAATCTTTGATTATTTTTGCAGAAAGTTTTCCGCTTGGAAATTTTGGGACTTTAGCTCAATCGGTTAGAGCCGCGGACTCATAACCCGCTGGTTCCCGGTTCAAGTCCGGGAGGTCCCACGAACCCCGCCGAATCTAGACGATTTTGCGGGGTTTCCCATTTTTTGCGCGAATTTCGGGGAATTCTGCCGAGAAAAGAATGCGACAATCTCCTTTTGCTTGAGTAAATCTAAGGACATCGCAAGACAGGAAAACACACAAAGTTTTATCTTTCTCGTGCAACAGACGTGCAACAGCCGCGGAGGATTCCATGGGAAAGATGCCGACCTACACGATAGTCCAGCGGGCGAAGTACCGGGGCGACCAGACCTGGTATCTGAGGACCTGCGAAAACGGCAGGACCACCTACCGGAGCCTGGGGACGGACAGGAAGAGGGAGGCGCAGGCCTTCCTGGACAGGATGAACGCGCGCAGGCTCCTGCCGGATCTTCCCGGGACCGGGGACGCGCGGATGGAGGAGATCGTTTCCGGGTGGCTCTCCAAGATGCGGTCGGAGCACGGGGCGTACTCGCCGACCTTCGCCGCCTACAGGTTCCGGATCGCCCATTTCGCGAGATTCTGCTCGGAGCGCCGGATAGAGCGCTATTCCGACCTTGGGCCTCTCCAGGCGGCGCGGTTCGCGGAAAGCGTGTCGGAGCGCGTAGCCCCGAAGACGGCGAGGGAAATCCTCAAGCTCGCCAGGAACTGCGTCTCGTGGGCGATCGACGCGTACAACCTCCCCGGGCGGGACGTCTTCAAGGGAGCGAAGACGCCGAAGGTCAGGAAGACGCGCGTCGAGTTCTGGACGTGGGAGCAGATACGGGCCATCCTGTCGAACGCGCCGAACGACGGCGTTCGCGCGCTCTGGGGACTGATGGCGTATGCGGGGCTGCGCTGGAGCGAGGCCAGGAACCTGAAGATAGGCGACATGGACGGGGACACGCTGACCGTCGTCGAGGGGAAGGGAGGGAAGACGGCCGAGCTTCCCGTCTCGCCTGCGCTCCGTCCGCTTCTCGAAGCGTCTATCGGCGGGCGGACGGAAGGGCTCGTCGTCCCGAAGGAGGCCGTCCCGATGCGCAGCGACAAGGCGATGAAATACCTGCGGAGGGCGGTGGAGGCGGCGGGGATTCCCGGCGGGAGAGTCTCGCACCACAGGCTCCGCCATTCGTTCGCCTCGGAACTTCTGCGGAACGGGACCAACCCGCGCGCCGTCCAGGAGCTGATGCGGCACTCGTCGATCGACACGCTGTTCGACCACTACGCGCACGTGCTCCGGAGCGACCTGAAGGACGCCGTGAACGGCATAGGCTGAAGTTTCCGCCTTTTTAGGGGTTTTTAGCCGTATTTGGCGGAAGTCATGCGACGGAGCCTTCCGTGGCGTATATTTTCCCCGATGAAATCCAAGACGAGGGACTATTCGGAATTTCCGGTGCAGGCGCTTCGGCGCACTCCGGAGGGCTACCTGACGGGACGCGTTCGCGCGACCTGCTCGGGCGTGTTTCCCTACATTGCGGACGGCGGGCGCGTCGTGAACCGGCTGCGCCCGGACTCGGAGGTCGGGGACGCGGAATCCGTGCGCTCGCTGAACGCGAAGCCGGTGACGCTCCGGCATCCTGACGAGGACGTGACCCCGGACAACGCGAAGAGGCTGCAGGTGGGGTTCACGGGGACGGACGCGGAATGGGACGGCTCCTACGTCTCCGTCACGGTGACGGTGACCGACCGGGACGCGATAGAGGCGATAGGGAAGGGCGAGGTGGCCGCCCTCTCGTGCGGCTACACGGCTGACCTGTCGGCCGACCCGGGGAACTGGCGCGGGAGCGCCTACGACGAGGTGATGTCCGGCATCCGCTACAACCACTTGGCCCTAGTGAAGGCCGGACGTGCGGGAGACGGCGTGACGTTCAGGGTGGGCGACTGCGCCCTCGGGGAAGGGATTCTCAACAACGACAACCACGGCGGCAAGCCGAAAGGGGACAACATGAAGACAATGCTCATCGACGGCGTGCAGTGCCAGGCCGACGAGGCGGTGGTCGCTCGCGTCCAGGAGCTCGAGAAGGGGCTCGCGGACGCCCGGGACGAAATCGCGAAGGCGAAGCCGGAGCTCGACCGCTTGACGGCGGAACGTGACGCGGCTATCGCCGACGTCAAGAAACTCAGGGAGGCGCAGGTCTCCGACGAGGAGATCTCTCGTCTCGCGGACGAGAAGATCGCGCTCGTGGAAAGGGCGCGCGCGCTCGGGTGCGACTGCAAGGCCCAGGATTCCGCGGAATCCATCCGCCGGGCGGTCATCGCGAAGGCCTTCGACGGCATGGACCTCGAGGGGAAGAGCGCGGACTACGTGTCGGCGATGTACGACGCGGCGGTGGCGTCGCTCGAAAAGGCGGGGAAGCCGGAAGCGAAGGAATCGCCACTCGCGCCCGACTGGTCGCACGTGGGCGACGGCGCGGACTGCGACCCGGAAGCCGCATACAGGAAGATGTGCGAAGGCATCAACGGAAACAAGAAGAAGGAGGGCTAGGACATGGCCGACAACTCTACGCTGGGACGCCCGGGACTGCTGTTCCCGTTCGTCAACCACTCGGTCGAGACCGGGATCATCCAGGAAGACATCGACTCGGAGGGCGGATTCGCCCTCTGGGGAAAGAAGGGCGAGCCGGGCAAGGTCTACGCGACGAAGCCGTCGAGCGACGGCCTGCTGCTCGGCGTCTGCCAGAGAACGACCATCGGCGACGGATACTCGGAAGGCGACGCGGTGAACGTCGTGAAGAAGGGCCGCGTCTGGGTCAAGGTGAAGGGCGAGGTCCTCGCGGGCCAGCCGGCGAACATCGACGACGGCACGGGTCTCCCGACGGCCGCGGCTACATCGGAAAGCGCTCCGGTGACGGCGATCGCTGGCGGCGTCTTCAAGTCCAACGCGGCTGACGGCGAACTCGCCGAGCTGGAAATCGCTTAAGGAGGAAACGAAAATGGCATTCAAGGATTCGGAACTTGTCAGGCTGAAGAGCCTGTTCAACCAGATAGCGACGGAGACCTACGGTCTCGAACGCGAGGCGCTCGACGCGACGAAGTTCATCCCCGCACAGGGAGGCGTCGGCCAGTGGGCCGGCTCGTGGACCTACAAGGTCCTCTCTGAATTCGGCGTGGCGAAGTTCATCTCCGACTACGCGGAAGACCTTCCGCCGGTGAGCCGCGCGCTGGAACTGCGCACGGTCCTCATCCGCACGATCGCGGACAGCTACGGCTACAGCGAGGCGGAACTGATGACGTGGCTCGCCGCCGGCGTGGACGTGTCCCGTGACGACGCCGAGACCGCCCGTCGCAAGATCGACGAGAAGGTGGACGAGGTGCTGCTTCTCGGCGACAGCTCCGTGAACGTCGAGGGACTCTTCAACAACTCGAACGTGAGCGTCGCGACCATCGAGGCCGGCGCTTCCTCCGCTACCGCGTGGAGCGGCAAGACGGTGGACGAGATCGTCAAGGACGTGCAGGCGATGGTCGACGCCATCTACAGCGGATCGAAGAACACGGTGAAGGGCGACACGCTCATCCTCCCGCACTCCGCCTTCGCGCACGCATCGACGACCCGCGTCGGCGCAAACGACAGCCGTACGATTCTCGAACACCTGAAGGCCGTGTTCGCGGCCCAGGGAATCGTCAACTGGTACGAGTCGGCGAAGCTCGACACGGCCGGCGCTTCGGGCAAGACGCGTGCGGTGCTCTACCGCAAGGCGTCGAACATCCTCGCCTACGTGCTCCCGGTCCCGTTCCGCCAGAAGGAGGCGCAGGAATGCGCGCTGCACTACAAGGTGCCGTGCTACGCGCGCATCGGCGGGACCGTCATCAAGAACATCAAGGGCGTCGTCTACGCGGACGGCGTCTAGCTTTCACGCTCCGGTGGGGCGTCCGTCCGGACGGGCGGGCGCTTGCCGGATCTTTTCGCACTGACCGGAGAAAAACCGAATGATCGTCATCAACAACACGCGCCATGCCGTGATCGCCGGAGAAAGCGTCCTGCTTCCCGGCAGCAACACGGTGGCTAGGCTCGACACGGGCCGCTACCCGCTTCTCGCCGACATGGTGGAATGCGGCGACCTTTCCGTCGAGGAGAATCCCACGGAAAGCCAGGCGGTGGAGGCGCTCCGCAAGGCGAACACCCAGAAGGCGGTGGATGCCATCCTTTCCGAGACGAAGGGCACGGCTCGCGTGCGCAAGGCCGCGGCGGAACGGAAGTCCAGCCTCGACAGGTTCGACGCCGAAGTCCGCGCCGCCCGCAAGGCGGAACGGGAAAGGGGCTAGCCGTGCAGGAGCTGACCGACAGCGAGCGCGAGGAGCTGCTCTCCTACCTGACGCCGGAGACGGCGAAGAGCTCGCGCCTCGACGCGTGGATCCGGATGGCGGCGTTTCGGGCGAGCCGGGCCGTCTTCGGCAAGGCGTATGTCTATGCGCTCTCCCTGCTGGTGTCGCATCGCGCGGCGATGGAATCGAGGGGAAGCGACGGCGCCGCCGGCCCGGTCTCCTCCGTGAGGGAGGGCGACCTGTCCGTCTCGTACGGGTCTTCCGGGACCGCCGCCGACGGCGACCTGGCCTCCACGTCGTACGGACAGGAATACCTGTCGCTCCTTCGGCAGTACAGGCCGAAGCCCGGTCTTACCGGCGGAGCGACGATTGATTGCGGGGGATGCGGTGGCGACGCTGTTCAACCGTTCGCTTGAGGCGGTGACGGAATCCGCTCCCTGCTACGCCCCGGACGGCTCCTGCGTCCCGGGGACGTTCTCGGTACGGACAGTCCGCGGAACGGTGCAGCCAGTCTCCGGCATGGAGACGGTTCCCGCCGTGGCGGCCTCCCGCAACACGGGCACGGTCAAGGTATATTCCTCCGAACGTCTGGAGTTCCGGCGCGAGGGAGAGAATGCGGGCCGAGGCTACGTCAGGCTCGGGGGCGCGCTCTACGAGCTCGTGGACGAGCTGCCGAACCTTAACGGGCTCGTCGAGCACTGGAAGTATGTCGCCTGCCTTGTCCCGCCGTCGCAGGTGCCGGAGGCGCTGAAATGACGACGGAAGGGCTAAAGGGCGCTGTCTGCTCGTTCTTCAACGGGCTTCCGGAGTTTTCGGGCTGTCCGTTCGTCAAGTCGCCCGCGAACTCCGCGGCGCCGGTCGGGACGTACATCGCCGTCCGCGTCGAGGGCGTCGACCAGCACGGCTCGATGATGGAGCCTCCGCCGGGCGATGGCGCGACCTTCGCGTTCCAGCAGGTGGCCACGGTCTCGCTCGTCGAGGTCGAGGGCGACGGCGAATTCCTGCGCAAGGCGCGGAACGCCCTGCAGACGGAGTCATTCCGGGAATCCGCCGGGAAGGCGGGATTCACGGTGTGGGACTGGACATCGATAGTCCCGGTCGACACGTTCGACGGGGAGTTCGTCGTCCGGCAATGGAGATTCACGTTCACCGCGAACTTCGAAGACACATTCACTACTGACGTTCCGAACATCGCGAGCGTCGAACCCATCAACATGGAAGGAGAATGACAATGGCGCAGATCATCGACCAGATTGTCAAGATTTCGATACAGGACGCCGTTTCCGGCGTGACGACGACCGACGTGAACACGGTCGCGCTCGTCGGTGCTTCGGACGAATCCGGAGCTACGGCTCAGGAAGTCGCGTCCGCCGAAGGGGCGGAGACCGCTTTCGGCAAGGATTCGCAGCTCGCCGCGATGGCGCGCGCGTTCTTCGCCCAGGATTCCCAGCCGTCGCGCGTCGTCTGCGTCCCGGCGGGGAGCGACGCTCTGGCAGCCGCGAAGGCAGCCACGACGAAGCTCGGGTTCTACCACGTCTGCCTCGCGACCGGGGACGGGGAAGTCGCGGCGGAGACGCTGAAGAGCTGGCAGGAATGGCTCGCGGACGCGAAGAAGGTTCTCCACGTCCAGGTGTCCCGGGAAAGTGCGGAGTCGCTGAAGTCGCACGGCAACGACCGCGTCGCGGTCTATGTGCACGCGGAGAAGCTGGATACGGGCGACGAGCATCTCCCCGTCGCCGTCGTTGCGCTCCGCTGCGCGGCGGATTCCGCGCGGGGCACCTTCGCGCACAGGACGGTCTCCGGCATTACCGCGGACAGCTACACCGTCGAGGAGTACAACGCCATGACGGACGCCGGGCTGAACGTCTATGCGGAAGTGGCGGGCGAGGCCCGTCTCTTCATGGGGACGACCGGCAGCGCGACGGACTTCGTCGACCAGGTGATCAAAGACGACTGGATCCGCTTCAACGTGCAGAGCCGCATCTTCCGCCTTCTCGGCGAGGCGAACGACGGTCACGGAGTGAACTACGACGACGCCGGCATCGCGGCCGTCGCGGCGACGGTATCCAACGTGCTGGGCGTCGCCGCCGACACGGACCACCAGTACGTCATGGAGGATTCCTTCTCCGTGAGCTACAAGCCGTATTCCTATCTCAAGGAAAACAACGCGGACGACGTGCGCAAGCGCAACCTTCCGCTGGTATCGGGCAGCTACGCCCGTATGAACTCGATTCACACCGTCCGGCAGGTCACGCTGCAGGTCACGCTCTAGGGAGGCAACATGCTCGGAACATACGACCATAGAAAGGTAAACATCTCGCTCAACGGGATCTCGCTCACCGAGTTCAACGGCGACGTGACGATAGAGAAGGACGGCGACGACTGGGAGACCGTGGAAGGGTCCAACGGCGCGGTCGAGCGCTCGCGGATGAACCGGAGCCTCTACACCGTGACGATCCCGTTCATGCAGACGTCGAAGCAGCTCAACGCCATCGAGGCGCTCCGGGTGGCGGACCTCATGACGGCGGCGGGCCCCTTCCCGTTCGCCATCACGGACCTCAACGGCGCCTACGTGCTGATGGGGCAGGCGTGGATCCGCAGCATGGGGACGGCCACCAAGGGCCGCTCCGGCACGGCGCGAAGCGTTGTGCTCTCGGTCAAGGCGGAACTCTCGTTCGAGGGGGCGTAAAAAATGCTCGAACCCGTGAACTTCGAGATGGGCGGGGAGAGCTACCAGCTTCTTCCGCACACCGGCTTCCAGGCGCTGGACCTGGACCGCAAGGTCTCCGCTCTCTTCGGGCGTCTCGCCGCCCGGGTCTCGGTGGAGGCCGATCCGGGGACTCCCGCGTTCTCCGCGGCCTTCTTCGCCGCGCTCGGCGAGTCGCTGGAGGCCTACACGCCGTCCGAGTACCGCTGGCTCGTCGAGACGACGCTCTCCCGCGTCACCGTGACGACGCCCGGGAGGAAGAACGTCGCGCTTTCCACGGCGGACGCCGCGGCGGACCACTTCGCCGGACGCTACGCGGATCTCTACAACGTCCTGTTCAGGGTCTGGGAGCTCGACAGGCTCTCCCCTTTCGGGGCGGCCCGGGAGGCGGAAGCGGCTGGGAGCTGAACCCGTCTAACCCGGTGGTCGCCGCGTTCACGTCGGAAGAGGAATCGGACGGCGAGCGGATGGGCGACATCGGGACGCTTTCCGGGAGCGCGCTTGACTACGCGCCCGCATGGGCTCTCGCCGACCGGGGAATTCCGCTTTCCGACATCGAGGCCGAGTGGACCTTCGACCGGATGGCGGCGTTCTCCGACTACGCGCGAATGAAGTCCGACTACCGGAGCGCATGGACCGAGTTCTACCGCAGGCAGACGGAAACCCGCCGCAAGGGAGGATGAAATGGACGACAACGGATTCGTTCTCAAGGTAAGCCTCGACTTCGGCGAGGCGACGCGCCAGCTGCGCGAATGGAAGAAGAAGAACCTCGACGCGTCGCTCGCGCCGTCGGGAAAGCCCGGAGCGAGAACCGGCGCCGGCGTTTCCTCCGCTTCGGCGGATCCGCAGGATTTCCGCCGGATGGGACAGCAGGTGCGCATCTCTGCGACCCTCTTCGGCCGCCTCAACGCGTCGCTCAACGCCCTCGTGCGTTCCGGCGGCGCGCTCTCGCGTACCGGGATGCAGGCGTCGGCGCGCGCCGCGTCCGACGGGCTGGACCGCATGGCGGGAAGGACCGGCCAGGTGACGAAGGCGCTGATGGCGTTCCCGGGCGCGACGCAGCTCGCCGCGATGGCCTTGAGGCCGGTCTCCAGGATGATGTCCGCCGGGAGCGAGGCGATACGCCTCTTCAACGTGCAGAAGCGCGCGGAGACCTCGGCGAGGCAGATCCTGTCCAATTCAGGCATGGGCGAGGACGTGTTCCGCGGAATCCGGGACCGCGCGGGCGATCTCCAGAATCGGACCATATACGGCGACGAGGCGATGATAGCCGGAGCCGCCGAGCTTTCCACCTACGTCAAGGACCCTGAGCTTCTCAAGCGGATGATGGGAACGCTCGCCGACTACGCGGCCGGGATGACCGGCAACGCCGAGCTCGACACGCGCCAGATGACGGACCTCGCGACGGGTCTCGGCAAGGCGATGTTCGGCGCCTACGACAGTCTCCGGGACAAGGGGTTCGACGTCGACGAGCTGAAGGCGCTCGACGCGCGCGAGAAGAACGGCGGAAGCGTGACGGACGCGGAGCGCCTCGCCGCTCTGGAACGCGCCATCGCCGACTACCGCGGAATGGCGGAAGCCTTCGCCGGGACGGACGAGGGCAGGATCATCCAGGCACGGAACGCCGTGGGCGACATGAAGGAGGAGATAGGCGGCGAGCTCCAGCCCGTCGTCGCCATGTTCACGGCGAGCCTCTCGCAGGGTCTGCCGAAGGCCAAGGCGGCGATAATGGACGCCGTCCGGAACGCGCAGCCCGCGCTGGAACGCCTGTCTAGCCGGATTTCGGAAATCGACTGGACCGGCATCGTGCAGGCGGTCTCCTTCGTCGCGGAGGAGGCTGTCGGCATGGCGGAGCGGCTCGCCTACGCGTTCCGCATGCTTTCCGGGAACGCGGACGCGCTGAAGGCCGCCGTTTCCGCGGTGGCTACGGCTGTCGCCGGGGTGACGGCGCTGAAGTTCGCGGGGTGGCTTGGGAACGTCCGCGCCGCGGTGCTGGAGGCGGCTTCCGCGACCAGGCTGATGAGCGCGGAGGTGCTCAAGTTCGGCGCCATGAAGATGGCCGTCACGGGTCTCGGCGCGGCGACGACGTGGGCGGTCGGCAAGATAGTCGAGGCGGCCCTCGCCCTGTGGGAGCTCGCCGGCGAGAAAGGCAAGGAGCGGATGCGCGCGCAGGGCTACGCCGAGCACGGCGCCGACTACGCGTCCCTCGTGGCCAGGCGGCGCGAGTGGAAGGAGGCGAAGGAAATGGCCGGGGACGCGTATGGCAGGGTCGAGTCCGCCACGCGGAGCGTCGACGAGGCCTACGCCAGGTATTCGGCGGCGGCGGAGAAGGTCCGCGACACGGACTACGGCGATGGCGTCGCCGGGGGAGGAATCTCGGAATCGATGCGCAGGGAGCTGGGCTGGAAGGTCCAGGCGTCCCGCGACGGGAAGGCCGGGGTGACCAACAACAACATCGTGAACTGCGGCAACACCGCCGTGACGAACAACATCAGCACCGACGTGAAGGACCTCGCGGACATCATCCGCCGCACGGTCGACGAGGTGATGACGTCGCACCTCACGATACGGACGGGACTTGAACGGATGAAGGCGGTAAGCCTGTGATCGGATGGATAGAGAGAATCGCGTCGGAGTTCGGGGACAGCCCGTCCCCTTCGGCGATACCGGCTTCGCTCTTCGCGACGGCGGAAGCCGCCGGGTTCCCGGACGAGAGGCTTCCCTTCGACCTGATGGTCTCGGAGAGCCACTCTGCCGAGTTCGAGATAGCGGAGCACGCCGTCGAGGACGGCACGAGGATCGCGGACACGATAGTCCCGCGTCTTCGCCGCGTACGCGTGACCGGGATGTTCACGAACCACCCAGTCGGCGGAGCCGGCCTCTACGTGGACTCGGACGGGAACCGCAGGGATCGCTCTCCGGACCGGGTGAAGCTCGACGGGCGCTCCGCGGTGACCAACACGGCGCTCTCCCGCTGGGAGGCCCTGCGGAAGCTCGCCGCGGAAAGGCGGACCGTCCGGCTCGTCACCGCGCTGGAGACATATGGGGAGATGGCCATCGAGTCCGTGTCGGCGAGGCGGTCCGGGAACGACGGCGAGAGCGTCACCTTCGACGCGACGCTCAGGGAGATCCGGACGGCGAGCCTGCGGGGCGTCCGCGTCGAGGGAATCTGGGACCCGCAGGAGCCCGAGTCGATGGACAGGCCGGAAGAGCGGGCGATGTCGAGGAAGAAGACGGACGGCAAGGTGAGCGCCGAGGAGGCGTCCGCCGAGGAGGCCGGGCGAAGGATAGCCGCCGCGACGAACGGCGAGACATACGGAGGCTAGCGTGTACAGAATTCCGACAGATACCGGCGGCGGGGCGTACCTCGCGGAAAGCGTGAACATCGGCGGCGTGTCGCTCGCGCTGCGCCTGCTGTGGAACGAGCGGGACGGACACTGGTTCGCGGACGTCGAGAGCGTCCACGGGAAGAACTGCGGTGTCCGCCTGGTGCCTGGCTCCAGGCTTCTCGCGTCATCGAACAGGGCGATCCCCGACGGCGACCTCGCCGTCCTGCGCGACGTTTCCGACGGAGCGTCCGGGCTGGGCTTCGGGAGCCTCGGGAACGGGTGGGGTCTCTACTACGTCGATTCCGGCGACGCGGAGACGCTCGCGGGATACGGGGCGCTATGAGCTTCGGACGCGTCGTCAGGCTCTACGCCGGGAAGTTCTTCGAGGGCAACGGCACCGGGAACGAGGCGCGCGACCTTTCCGCGCTGGACATCGACTTCGAGGTGACCCGAGCCGTCACCTTCTACGACAACTGCGCGACGGTCACGGTGCACAACGCGTCCCCGTCGACTGTCCGGTGGCTGACGGACGAGTGCAACTCGCTCGTCCTGCAGGCCGGCTACCGTGACGGAGCCGTCGGGAACGTCTTCGTCGGCCAGATAGCCTGCGTGGAGACGCGACGCGAAGGGGCCGGATACGCCACGACCGTGAGCTGCTGCTCGTCGCGTGGCGCGTTCTACCAGCTTTCCCGGCTGCACGTGGCGGTCTCCTTTGACAGGGGGACTGGCGTCCGGGCGTGCCTGGAAGCGCTCTGCGCCTACGCGGGAATAGCCCTGCGCGCCGGGTTCTCCGCCGACATGGAAAGCGGGATCCCGTGGGCCTTCGCCGCGTCCGGCACCTTCCGCGCCGTGGCGAGGCAGTTCACCGAGTTCATCCTGTGGCCATACTTCAAGAAGCGGATATATCTCGACAACAACGAGCTCATCGTGACCGACGGGATGAACTCCGTCGGGCTGGAGGACATCGTCCTCGACCATTCGAGCGGGCTCCTTTCCGCGACAGCCAGGCGGGACGAGTCCCTGAACCGCGTCAACTTCGGCGACGATCCCGAGTACTACCTGTTTTCCGAGAAGGAAGGCGAGACGGCGGAGGAATACCGGGGAAGGAAGCCCGAGGAGACCCCTCCGGCCATCTACAGGCCGAGGGAGATCGAGTTCAGGGCTCTCATCACGCCGAAGATCGCGCCCAACGTGTTCGTCCAGGTGGACAGCTCCACTGGTTCCGACTACGACTCCGTGACGGCGGTCCGCGGCCGCTTCGTCGTGACGCGGTGCGTCTTCCGCGGGAGCAACGCCGGCGGAGACTTCACCGTCGAATGCGAGGCCCGGGAGGCGCAACCGCTGCCGGGAAAGGAGGCGTCCGGTGCTTGACTTCGTGGAACTCGCCAACGAGACGTTCGATTCCAGGATGGAGGACTTCGAGACCGCCGTTCCTGGCGTCGTGGAAAGGGTGAACGCCGACGGCACGGTGGACGCGAGGCCTTCCATCCGGAACGTGCTCAAGAACATGCAGCTGGAGCCGACGGACCCGAAGACGGGAAGGCTGCGCCCGGTGCAGGGGATTCCCGTGCTGTGGCCCGGGACGGCCGCGGCGGTGGCGAAGTTCGAGCTCGCCGAGGGCGACCCGGTGCTCCTCGTGGCGTCCAGCCGGGATCTCCGCACATGGAAGGAAGGCGGGTGGGCGTCGGAAGACCCCTATTCCCCGCCGTCGTTCGCCGGGAACGACATGAACTCCCTGCTCGCCGTCCCGCTCAGGCTCGAAAGTCACGGGACGGCAAGCCCGAAGACGACCGTCACCATTGGAAGGGACGGATCGGTGAAGGTCGAGTGCGGGAATGTCGAGATCGACGCGGCGAGCGTGAGGATTTCCGGGGAGCTGGAGGTCGGCGGGAGCGTCAAGGCGGACGGCGAGGTGACGGCGAACGCGGGCACGCTGCCGGTGAACCTGTCCACCCACGCGCACATGACGGCCGTAGGCCCTTCCGACCCGGGCAAGGGCTAGTCGCGGTTCAGCGGGCGCATGGCGCGCTCGCGCCTCTCCCTCTCGGAAAGGACGGGGCTTTCCTTCGGCGGCTGGCCGATCCCCAGCCTGGAAAACACGAAGTGCACTGCCCTGCACACGGCGTAGAAGAACGCGCCGAAGAGAACTGCGGGAACTATCCCCAGACCGAAAAGGACTCCCAGGAAAAGAAGTACGAAAATCCCGACGGCGATGCCTATCAGCACGGCATCGACAATGGACCCGAACAGTCCCAGCGCGGCGAAAATGGCCGGAAATCTCACTTGGCGCCTCCCATGCTCTCTTTCAAGATACACAAAAATCCGCCTTGGCGGAATCCGTTTTTCGGCATTTTTTGGCGTATTTCGGAAATTCCGTCCGGAACTGGTCTCCGGTGGTATCTTTTCACGGATGAACGACATGCGACTTTCCACTTCCCACGACATCTATCTCGACGGCGACCGCATCGCGCGGTTCCCGAAATCCGGCGACAGGGCCACGGCGGCGAGCGTCGGACAGGCCGCGCTGTGCATGGCGAGGACGGAGGAGGGCGAGGCGTTCGCCGACCCGGGCGAGGGAATCCCGTGGTTCCGGTCGATACTCGGCCTTCCGGAAAGCCATCTCGACGTGGCGCTCCGCATCGTCCGGGAAAAGCTGGAGGCGGTGCCCGGCGTGTCCGAGTGCGTCCGGCTCGAACTCGAAGCCATGAGAGGGGCTCGGTCGGTGTCGGGCAGCTTCACGATCCGCGCCGGAGGCGCGACAGACACGGAGGAACTATAGATGGCCACCGAAGCGGCTACACTTTCCGTCGATAGCGGAATCTCGGTCAAGAGCTTCCGGGAGACGCGCGAGGCTATCGCCTCGGAGTTCAGGAAGACGTTCGGGGACGCGCTCAACACGGCGTCTTCGAGCCCGGACGGGATGCTCATCGACATCTTCGCCTACGCGGCCACCGAGGCGGCGCAGACCGTGCAGGCGGCGATGGCGAACCTGGACGCGGCGACAGCCGAGGGGGTCTTCCTCGACCGCATCGCCGTGATCGCAGGGCTGCCGAGACGCGACGGCGAGACGGACACCGAGCTCAGGAAGCGCATCGGGGAGGCCGCCTATTCGGGCCTCGCCACGTACGACGGGATGCTGACATACCTTGGAAAGCGTATCGGGAACGTTTCCATCTCGGCGAACGACGAGCCGGACGCGAAGGACGGCGTCTCGGGGCATTCCGTGGCCGTGCTCGTCCCGGACACGTTCTCTCACACGGACGACGACGGGAACGACGACACGGACTCCTTCGTGGCGCAGGCCATCTGGGAATGCAAGCCGGCCGGAATCCGGACTTGCGGGACCGTGTCCGCCTTCGCGACAGACACGGCGGGAGGCGCGCACGAGGTCCGGTTCGAGCGCATTTCCGGGAAGCCGCTCTCGCTCTCGGTGGAGATCGCCGAATACGACGAGGAAAGGCTTCCCGACGACTACGCCGCGCGCATCGCCACGGCTCTCGCGAAATGGGCGCTTGACGAATACGCGCCAGGCAAGGACATCATCGTGCAGAGGCTCGTCGGGCCTGTCTTCGACGCCGCGGACGGCATCGAGTCCGTCAAGGTGACCGCCACGTTCGACGGGACGACAAGGACCGACGGGAGGATTCCCGTCCCGGCGTGGACCTACGCGACGCTCGCCGAAGAAGACATCGGGGTGACGAAGGCATGACGCACGTCGAACTATGGGAGACGGTCCGGGGACTGGCCATTTCGCAGTATCGCGACAGTGCCAACCTGCTCGCCGTCCTGAAGGCGGCGGTCGGCTCGCTCCAGGACGCGGAGGATTCCGCGGAACGGATGTCGGACGCGCTCGACCTTTCGGCGGCGGAAGGGGCGTGGCTCGACCTGATAGGGAAGATCCGCAACGTGGGGCGCAAGCCCGGAGAGACGGACGGCGAGTACCGCTCCAGAATGGAATACCTGTTCAAGGACGACACGGCCGGCACGCCCGACAACGTGATTTCGAACGCCTCGGACCTTTCCGGGGATTCCTCGCCGCAATACATGGACGAGTGCCCGGCGACGTTCTTCGTCTATACGCCTGGAGGGCGGCAGCTTTTGCGGAAGCAGGTCCAGAGGCTTGCCCCGGCTGGGGTGCTCGGGCTTCCCGGAGCGGCGCTTTCGGCGTCGGACGGGTCGCTTCTCGCCACGGCGGACGGGAAGGTCCTGCTCGCCGTCGCGCGCGACGAGGACAGGGAGGGCTAGGCCGTGGCGGACCCGAAGCAGGAGTTCCGGGAAAGGCTCGCGGCCGAGCTCGTCGAGGCCGGCAAGGACAACGTGTCCATCGAGGAGACCGGGGACGCCGGCCGGAAGAAGGCGATGGAGCGTCTCGCGGAGGCGTTCGCCGACCCGGTGGGCGACTTCATCGACGAGAAGTCCGCGGGGACGGCCGCCGGCGTCACTTCGTCCGACGGCACGGTGGACATAGCGTCCGTGACCGTGGAGGAGAGGCAGTACGCCGACCTGTCGGTCCGCGAGACCGTGGATTCCGCGGTCGCCGCGGAGGCGCAGGCGAGACGGGAGGCCGACGAGGCGACGGCCGCGTCCATCGTCCCGCAGGTAAACTCGGACTGGGCCGAGAACGACCCGTCGAAGAAGAGCTTCATCGAAAACAAGATAGTCTCGATCTCGGACGCCGAGATAGAGGCGCTGGAGGACTAGCCAATGGCATCGAAATATCTAGACCTGAACGGTCTCTCGACCTTCTGGGCGAAAATCAAGACCCACGTGTCGTCGAGGATCTCGGCGATAACGAACACGAACACGGGAAGCCCCGGCAAGGGGAAGACCCTGACGGCGCTCTCCCAGTCGGACGGCAAGGTGAGCGCCACCTTCGAGGACATCGCCATCTCGGCGACGCAGATAGCGTCGGGCTCCGTCCCGCTCTCGCGCGGCGGCACGGGAGGCACGGACGCGAGCTCCGCGCGGACGAACCTCGACGTCTATTCCAAGGCGGAAAGCGAGGCTCTCGCCCGCGGCAAGGTGCAGGTGGTGACCGAGCTCCCGGAGACGGGCACGGAGGGCACCATCTACTACGTCGGCCCGACCGGCACCGGCGAGGACAAGTACGAGGAATACATCTGGGACTCGTCGAGCTCCTCCTTCGTCAAGGTGGGCGAGCCGTCGATCGACCTCTCGGACTACGTGAAGACGGTGACGCAGACGGCGTCCGGGAACTACGTGACGGCGATAACGAAGTCGGGGAACACGCTCACGGTGTCCCGCTCGACGCTCCCGGCTGCGAGCTCCACCTCCCCGAAGATGGACGGCACGGCGGCGGTTGGCACCGGGACGACCTGGGCACGCGCGGACCACGTGCACCCGACGGACACCACCCGTGCTTCGGCGAGCGACCTGACATCGCACGTCGGCAACGCCACCATGCACGTCACCGCGGCGGAACGGACGGCCTGGAACGCGAAGCAGGGGTCTCTCGCGTTCGACGGCACCTACAACGCCTCGACGAACAAGGTGGCGACCGTGTCGTCGGTCACCGACCGGATCGGAGCGCTCGACGTGGCCTCGGTCGGCGGCAGCGGCAAGTACATCTCTGCCATCTCGGAGACGGACGGCAAGATCTCGGCGACGGCGACGGCCCTCGCTACGGCTCCGGCGGCGAGCTCCGCGACGCCCATCACGGCTGGAGGCGTCTATGCGGCCCTCGCGGCGAAGCAGGACACGATGACCGCCATCACCGACGCGGAAATCGAGCAGACCTGCACCTGACGGGAGGGCTAGCCAATGGCATCGAAATATCTAGACCTTTCCGGGCTCTCGACGCTCTGGACGAAGGTGAAGGCGAAGCTCGCGACGAAGCAGGACGCGATACCCGACACGGGGTCGCCGTCGCAGCCCGTCCATTTCAAGGACGGCGAGGCGGTCGCGGGCGACAGCATCAACAACTGCAGGCTGACGCTCAAGGTGGGCGACGCGACCGTCGGCGACGGCTTCACGGCCAATGCCGGCGCGGACCTCGAGTACAAGGTCACGGGCGAGCAGATAGCCTCCGCCCTCACCGCCGGGACGGGAATCTCCATCTCCGGGAAGACCGTATCGACGAACCTGCCGCTCTCGAACGACAAGGCGGCGACCGTGAAGAAGGGCGTCTGGTACATCTTCGCCATGACGAGCCTTCCGAGCGGCGGCCTGTACGAGCGGTGCTGGGACTTCCTGATAGCGTCCAACCACAACTCCGCCGCCCAGATGCGGCTGTTCATCTCGCCGAGAATCTCCGCGTCCGGCAACTTCGAGAGCGACAGCGTAATCCAGGCGGACGGGCACGTGACGCCGGCGCAGCTCGCGAAGTACAAGTTCGCGACGGTCAAGGATTCGTCCGGGGACATCTACTGCTGCCTGTGCGTGCAGCACACGCACTCGACCGACAGCCGGACGGTGCAGTGGAACCTGCGGAACGCGCGCGACGCTTCCTGGTGGAACGTCTCCACCCCGCTCTCGGGCTACACGGTCGTCTCGGAGCGACTCCTTTCGGCGTCGATGTCGTCGAACCGCCTCCTGTGCTACAAGGCGACGAGCAACGCCGCGGTGGGAAGCTCGACCCAGCCGGTGTACGTGGACGCCAACGGGCGGATACAGGCGTGCTCCGGGACGATGGAATACAAGATTGTCGTGGGTTCCACGGGCACGGATGCGAACACGCTGTATTTCTCATAGGGGGCGACAGTGATTTACAACGGATCGAACATCGTCATCCCGACAAAGCCCTACGGCTACCCATACACCGCCTGGATTGTCGGTCGCGAGAAAGGCAGGTACTACTTTCCGGAGACGAACGGCTGCATCCTCACGAATCGACCAGACAGGGTCGTTCCCGAAGGAAGCTCCTTCGGGTCTGTCCCGGGCGCCTACACCGCATCCGGGACCTACAACATCGGCAATCCAATTGCCGGCTATGCCATGGCGTGGAACGCCGGCAGCGTGTCGGACACGCTTTACAGGTACGGCTTCGATTTAAGCAGCGGGGACGCCTACGCATTCCCGAAAGACGACTACAGCAAGGTCTATAATTACAACTTTTACTACAGGAACGGCTCGAACTCGGCGACAAGCGCCAATCTCTGGCCAGGGACCCTGACCAGAGACACGGTCAAGGTGCCGGTCATCGTCATGCAGGGGAAACTGACGTCCTGCTCCTACTATGCGTTCATCGTGACGCATGCCGCGACCGGCGGAGTCAAGGAAATGAAGTTCGTGAATCTGAACGCGAACAACGCAAGGTATTCGCTAAGCCTTCTGCATACGCTGCCAGGAGGGCTGTCCGTATATCGATGGAAATACACGTTCGCCGGGACAGCGAGTCAAACGCTTTACTTTTCTCACCCGATCGTCCGTTTCAACAATTCGTACAGCGACGCCTCGAGAGCCTACCAGTACGACATCTTCCGCATCTACATAATGGCGACCGTCGAAATCGCCAGCTAACGCAAAGGAGAAACTTCAATGCCAGAAAACGTAACGACCGTCCTGAACCTGCCGGAGGCGGGGGACATCTCGACGTCGGACCTGCTCTACCTGATCCAGGGCGAGGGCTCGGACCGGGACCGGAAGGCGACGCTCGAGTCCGTGCGCGACTTCCTGCAGAGCGTATTCAAGGGCGTGACCTGCACGGCCCTGACGGTGAAGGAGGGCGGGACGCTCGCGCTGACCGTCCAGGACAGCCAGGCGGGAACGGTCACGCTGGAGGTCAAGCCCTACCTGACGCTGCACGACAAGACCTACCGGATCTCGCTCTCGGGCAGCCTGTCGGCGATCCGTTTCGCGCAGAAGTGCCTCTTCGAGGCGGGCCTGGAAGTCGCGGGCGACGCGACCGTCGAGGGGACGCTCAAGGCGCCGATTCTCGAGGGGACGACGCAGGGGACGACGGCGAGCTACCTGCTCGTGAACTCGGCGATGACGGTGAACGGCGACGCGGACCTGAAGTCGAACGTGTGGCTGGGCGGGACGACGATGAAGGTGTCGCTCGACGACCAGAAGATAGAGATGGACGCGGACGCCGAGGTGACCGGGACGCTCTCCGCGAGCGAGGTCAGGACGGCGAAGATCTCGCCCGCCTCCGGAGCGACCGTCCAGGTGGCTGGCGTTCTCGACACGGCGGGCTTGAAGGGCTCCCTGACGACGGACTCCATCACGCCCAAGACGGCGGGAAGCCCCGTCGCGCTCGCGGGAAGCCTGACCGTGTCCGGTGCCCTCTCGGCGCAGTCCGTCGCCGCCGCGAAGCTCGCCTGCTCGAAGCTCTCCCTGAAGGACGACGGCATGGCCTACGCTCCCGCGCTGCCATTCTACATCGACACGTCCGACGTGACCGACCTCTCGCGCCTCTGCGCCGGGGCGCCGGCAGGCGGACGGGTGACGGTCGTGAACGCGAGCGGCAACGGCAAGACGTACACGTTCACGAGCCCATACGGCGCGGGCGGGGGATACTTCACGCTCCAGAACGGCGGAGCGGTCGACTTGCTGGTGACGGACTCCGTGTCGTCGTCGCAGGCGCTCGTCGTCCCGATCGGCGTAAGCTTCTCGACGGGAGGCTAGCGGACAATGGGCGAAATGGTATCCATCATCCAGAACGCGAGCCCGGTCCTCGCGGCCGCGATCGTCGGGCTAGTCTACTCCGTCCGTGCGCAGGCAAAGGAGATAGCGGAGCTCAAGAAGCGCATCGGCGAATACGACGCGATGAAGATCTCCGCGCAGCTCGCCGGGATACAGACGGACCTCGAATGGATAAAGCAACGGCTGGAGGAAAGAAGATGAACGGGAAGATTTCGGGAAGGCACTACGACTTTCCCGCCTGCAAGGAAAGCATCGAAGTGATAGAGACGGTCGTCTCGCGAGAAAGCTTCTCGCGAAAGGCCGCGTTCTGCATCGGGAACGCGCTGAAATACCTCCTGCGCGCCGGGGAAAAGAAAGGCGAGACATGGATGGACGACATCGCCAAGGCGGAGAACTACCTGCACCGCGCGCGGACGGGCGAGTGGATGCCGGAAGCCAGGGGGAAGGGATGAACTTCAAGCTGAAATCGTGGGACACTTTCTCGTGGACGAAGCTGAAGGGCGGCCTGTTCCGCCTGGAAAACGACCTCGACGCAATCTGGACGGACAACGACGGGAACGAGTACCGCTTCAAATTCTTCCGCGGGCTGACCTGGGACGGGGCGAGCGTGCCCAGGCCGTTCCGCTGGTATCTGCCGAACATCGACGAGAAGAATTTGCCCTACACGCTGGCGGGGCTCGTGCACGACTACCTCTACGGCTCGGAGAAGCTCCCGAAGGACATCGCGGACGACATCTTCCGGGGGACGATGCGCGACGCCGGGATTCCCCGTCGCAAGGCGTCATTCGCGGAATGGCTCGTGGAGCGTTTCGCCGGGGGACACTACGGAAGGAGACACGACCGGAACGGCATTCGCTTCTACGGGAAGCTGAAGATAGTCCGCAACCCGGACGCGCTGACGGTCGGGGAGGCGTTCGGATGATAGGCGAAGGCTACCGGAGCTTCCGGGAGGCGACCGCGTTCGACGACGGCTATCGCAGGGCGTGATCGGACATGCTCGGGTTCCTGGAATCCATCAGGGCGCTGAGGATAGTCTCCCGGGACGGCATGGAGATGTTCCGCGTCCTCTGCGTCCCGGAGAACCTCGACGGGATAGCGAGCGGAGTGGCGGAGCTCCTGCGCAGGCCGAAGGACGACGCGAACGGGGACGGAAGGTATTTCGTGAGGAAGGCGAGAAGATGAACCTGGGACTTCCATACATGGGCTCCAAGTCGATCATCGCTCCGAAGATCGTCGCCAGGCTTCCCAGGGCGGAAACGTTCGTGGACCTGTTCTTCGGCGGTGGCGCAATGACGCACTGCGCGATGCTGTCAAGAAAATACGAACGGTTCGTGATGAACGACATCCAGAAAGGAAACGTTACGCTGTTCGTGGATGCGGTCCACGGGAAATACCGGGACTGCACGCGGTGGGTGTCCAGGGAAGAGTTCCTTGCCGAGAAGGATTCCGACCCGTTCGTCCGGATGTGCTGGTCGTTCGGGAACGACAGCAGAACGTATCTATACGGAAGAGACATTGAGCCATACAAGCGAGCCTGCCACTATGCCGTCGTCCTTGACGAATGGGAAGACTTCGAACGGCTGTGCCCGGAAGTGTGCGTCGAGGCGAGACAGGCGCTTGAAGGCATAAGGAATCGCAAGGAAAGGCGTCTTGCGTTCGGCCCGGCAATCGTCCGCAAGCTGAGACAGGTGGCGACACCGGAACTGATTGCAGGCAATCCGCTATACTCGCAGATAAAACGAGGCAAAAGGTCGCCACTGCAAAGCCTGGAAAGCCTGGAAAGACTGGAAAGCCTGGAAAGACTGGAAAGACTGGAAAGACTGGAAAGACTGGAAAGACTGGAAAGACTGGAAACCGACTATCGGCAGGTGCCGATACCGGAGCGCTCGGTCGTCTATGCCGATCCGCCATACAGGGGAACAAGTGGATACGGAACGAATTTCGACCACGACGAGTTCTGGGAGTGGGTGCGGACGAGAGAGTTCCCCGTCTGGGTGTCGGAGTATTCGGCTCCGTCCGACTTCGCGAGCGTCCTGGAAATCCCGAAGCGTTCGACCCTTAGCGCGACCGCGAACAACGCGGTCGTGGAAAAGCTGTTCATTCACGAGAGGTTTGTAAAATGGAATTCCCCAAATACTTCAAGCTGACGGAGCTCGCGCACACGGACACGTGGCTCCCGAACGTGCCGGGCTGGGAACAGGCGATGCGCCTGCGGCTGCTCGGGCTCTACCTCGACCGGGTCCGGGAGGAATACGGCCATCCGATCCTCGTGAACTCGGGGTTCCGCTCGAAGGCGGTGAACGAGAAGGTCGGAGGGGCGAGGAACTCCGCGCACATGGAAGGGCTCGCCGCGGACATCGTGCCGGCGTTCCGCTCGCAGAAGGAACGCGGAAGCCTCCTCGGCGCGCTGGAAAGGCTCAAGGACCAGACGTTCTTCTTCGGGAACGTGCCCGTCGCGCTCGACCAGCTGATCGTCTATTGCAAGACTCCCAAGGACCTGTCGTCGGGAATCCGCTTCTTCCACGTGGGCGTGAACATCGACGGCAAGCCGAGACGGATGGCGATGTGGATGTGACTATCCGTGCGCCTGGGCTGTGGAGACTGGCATCATCGTCTCTGTCCCTTCAAACGAGACAAGAGGAGGATCGGTAGTTTCCTGGAGCTTTGCCGAATGTTCGAGGCTTTTGAAAAGGATGTCCAGAAGCTGCCCGTTTATTTCGGACTGGAACTTTCCGATGGCCGCCTGTATCGAGGCGTCGTTTCGTTCGTATTGCCGAAAGCGTTCAAGAAGGCTTTCCAGGCGCATTGTCGTCGAACGGATCTGCTGCGCGATGGTTGCCGGACGGGATACGGAAATCGAAAGACGGAAACCGAGAGCTTCCACATACTGCCTGATGTCGGCGATCCGCATCAGATCGTCCGGAGTGGATTCCAGCTTGGATACGGAAGACTGCGAGCGCTTGAGGCGCTTCGCCATTTCACCCTGCGTCATGCCGGAGCCTGCGCGCAGCGCCGCCAGCGAACAGGAGAAGGAACGGGACTGGACGGCTTTTTCGATCCGGTCTATCCCGGCCTTGTCGAATCCGAGGCCTTCGGCCAGTTCGGAAAGCTTTTCAACCCTTTTTGCCATTTTCGATCTCCTGAATGTAGCGGTGACAGAATCTTATGTCGTCGCCCTGCGACGACTTGTCCCCGAACGCAATCACGTGCAGGGACTTGGAGGAAGCCTGTGGATACACATATAGCCGAAGTTGCACTCCGCCTTTTGGCGGGCGCTGGTCGATGGCCACGAGGCCCTTCCTTTCGTCGTGGACGAAAGAAAGCGCGCGTTTCGCCTGTTCCGGATTTG
Organism: Senegalimassilia sp.; assembly: GCA_963652365.1. Classification (GTDB taxonomy): domain Bacteria; phylum Fibrobacterota; class Fibrobacteria; order Fibrobacterales; family Fibrobacteraceae; genus Hallerella. Next base: position 19,025 of record CAVJTH010000022.1, on the reverse strand, counting down.
ACAGGCTCACCGTGTCGGCATACTGTTTCAGATTGGCGAGAACGTTCGCGACAAGCCTTTCGTGCTTCTTTCCGAGTTTTAGCTCGCGCCTTGCCGGGTATCCGTCGGCCTTTAGAATTTTCCACATTGCGTTTCGCCTTTCCGATATTCCACTTTCCGATAGAAAATATAGACAAAATCAAGAAAAAGTCAAGAAAGATTCCAAAACGGAATAGGCAGGGTGAAAAATGACCGAAAGGCTACGCCGCCGCGACTACGCGCTAGAGGGCGAGACGCCCGCGCAGAAGAACTCGCAGACGTTCAACGCCCGCACCCGGACGATGGTCAAGAGCCCGCGGTTCCGCCGCTGGAGGGACTCGGCATTGATGCAGCTCCTGGCGCAGGGAATCCCGGAGAGGCCGTATCCGTACGCGGAAATCGAGATTCTCTTCGTGCACTCGGACCTTCGGAGGCGCGACGGGGACAACCAGCTCTCCAGCGTTCAGGACCTGCTCGTGAAGGCTGGCGTCATCGAGGACGACTGCTGGACGCGCATCGGCACGCCCAGGGTCTCCCACGCCGTCGGGAAGGAGGCCAGGTGCGAGATCCGCGTGTTCGAGACCAGCCCGGCGGACTGGAAATCCGAAATGAAAAGATGCCGAAAGCGTCAGGAATTGTCCGACAGTCTATGTCGTTCCGTCCACGATCTCGAACGAGACGGACGAACGCAGCGTCCCGGTATCGACCAGGGGCGCGCTTCCGCCGTGCCTTCTCTTCGCGAGCGTTGACGGTGCCAGCGGAGCCCACTTCCCGTCGGTCATCGCTCTCTTCACCTCTCCCGCGGCCACCGTCCCGAGCCGTTCCATGAACATCCTTTCCGTCATCCTTCCGGAAAGCACGTCGGGGAGGAACGCGGCGAGGATTTCCCCCGCCTTTTTCCCGAAGAGCTCTTTCGCGAGCTCCATGAAGGGTCGCGGCGGTATCCTCCCGTAGGCGACGCCTCCTAGCGTCCTTCCCGGCTCGCGGCCGTAGTTCAGCGTCCTCGCTATCAGGGCGAGCGACACGGGCCTTCCCAGCGCGGGCTGGTCCCTCCCCGTCGCCTTCTTCCTTTGCAGGCTCCTGTACGCCTGTTCCGCGGTCAGGTTGCCGTCCGGCCACCCGACGCGAAGCGTCATTCTCCCGAGCTTGTCCAGATCCATCTCGCCTCCTGGGTTTGTCGCCTGCGACAATCAATGTCCGACAATCAATGTCGGACAAAATCTGTCGCTACACTGACAAAAAATATATATTGTACGAAACCGGAGAGAAAGAGATGGACAAGGATTTCTACACGATCAAGGAGCTTGCCGCTCGGATCGGCTACGATCCCGGGACGGTTTACGAGTGGGCCGCGACGAAGGGGATGCCCGTTCGTCGTGCCGGACGCCGGGGGCGCATATCCGTCCGCTGGGACGAGTTCGACGCCTGGTGGAAGGAGAACCGCTAGTTGGGACGCGTCCCGGAGGCAGGGACGCCGGAGCGCCGCGAGTACATGAAGGCGCTCGCCCGGAAGGGCGGGATGGTGACATCGAAGGAGCGGCGTGAACGGCAGAAGTTCGGGAAGCTTGTGAACGGGCTGCTTTCCGCGTGCGTTCCCATGTCCGGACGGACGGGCGAGCTGCTCCGCCGGGCGGGTCTCGACACGGGGAATCCCGTGACGGCCCGGGAGGCCATCGTCGGCGTCTTCGTGGCGAAGGCCATCGAGGGCGACCTGAAGGCGGCCCGGTTCGTGCTCGACCTTTCCGGCGTGACGGACGCGGCCGCGGAGAAGCGGGCTCGGATTGCGTTCATGGAGGCCTCGGCGGAGGCGCAGCGACCAGTCGCGCCGCCCGGGCAGACCGACCTGTTCGACGTCCCGACGCCGGACGCGATGCGCGCGGAATCCGAGCGGATGGGAATCTACGAGGACGCGGAGGTGGTCGAGTGAACGCGGCGGCGATGACGCTCGCGAGGCGGAACCTGCTCGCGTTCGTGAAGGCGACGATGCCGTCGTACGATGCCGGCTGGGTGCACCGGGAGATCTGCGCGCGCCTCATGCGCTTTCTTGCCGACGTGCTGGACGGGAGATCCCCGCGCATGGTCATCACGATGCCTCCCCGCCACGGCAAGAGCGAGCTGGTGAGCCGGAGGTTCCCGGCGTGGGCGTTCGGCGTCGATCCGGACCTGTCCGTGATTGCGTCGAGCTACTCCGACGACCTCGCGAAGCGCATGAACAAGGACGTGCAGCGGATAATGGACACCCCGGAATACGCGGAGCTCTTTCCCGGCTCGACGCTTTCGAGTCGCAGGAAGGCAGGAGGGGGAGGCGACGCTCCGGTGCGCACGATGGACCTCTTCGAGATTCCCGGGCGTTCCGGGAGCTACCGGAGCGCGGGCGTCGGGGGCGGCATCACCGGCATGGGCGCGGACATCCTCGTGATAGACGACCCGTTCAAGGACCGTGCGAGCGCGGACTCGCCCACGCTGCGGCAGAGGGTGTGGGACTGGTACGCCTCGACGGCCTACACGCGCCTGTCTCCCGGCGGCGGCGTGCTGGTGACGGTGACGCGCTGGCACGAGGACGACCTCGTGGGGCGGCTTCTCGCCGCGCAGGGGCAGGACGGCGCGGACCGGTGGACCGTCGTGAACTACCCGGCGATAGCCGAGAGGGACGAGACTCGCCGGAAGAAGGGCGAGGCCCTGCACCCGGCGCGCTACCCGCTGGACGCCCTGGAGCGCATCCGGGCGAACGTCGGGGAATACGAGTGGAGCGCTCTCTACCAGCAGCACCCGACGCCGAGGGGCGGAGGCGTCTTCAAGGCCAAGTGGATAAGGCACTGGAGCGTCCTGCCGAGGGTGTGGGACCGGATGGTCCAGAGCTGGGACTTCACGTTCAAGGACGCGGCGAAGTCGGACAACGTGTCCGGGCAGGTGTGGATGAAGGCGGGCGGGAACTTCTACCTGCTCGACTGCGACACGGCGAGGATGGACTTCGTGTCGCAGATACGGGCGATGCGGCGCATGAGCTCGAAGTGGCCCGAGGCGGTCGGCAAGATAGTCGAGGACAAGGCGAACGGCCCTGCGATCGTGTCGGCTCTCGGGTCGGAGATTCCCGGCATCGTCCCCTACACGCCGCGGGGGAGCAAGACGGCTCGCGCCTACGCGGTCAGCCCGCTCTTCGAGGCGGGAAACGTGTACCTGCCTCCCATGGACGCGGAGCACCCGTGGGTGAGGGATTACGTGGACGAGCTGCTCGCGTTCCCGAACGGGGAGCACGACGACCGGGTGGACGCCACGACGCAGGCCCTCGACAGGCTCTCGACCGGGTCGAGGGGAATCGTCGGGATGATGTAGGAAACTTTCAACGACAGAGGAGAAACGAACATGGCAACGAAGAAGGCAACGACCTGGGACGCGCGGATGGACGACGGCGCGTACGTGAACGCGGTGACCGGCATGGGTACGCTCGCGGCGGAGAAGGCGGCGCACACGCGCGCGGCTCCGTACGCGAGGGCGGACCTGCGCGAGCTCGCCCGGATGAAGGTCCAGGACGGGATAGCGGCGGCGATCGTCGAGTGCGTCCCGGACGCGGCGTTCCGGCACGAGATCGCGGTGGTCGGAGACTCGGACGGTTCCGCGCTGAGGGACGCGACGCGCGCGGGTCTTGCCCAGGCGCTCCGGTCGGCGGGCGAGGCGCAGAGGCTGACCGGTGGCGCGCTGGTCGTCGCGGAATACGACGGGGACGGGACGGATTCCCTAGCGGAGCCTCCGCGCGACGGAGAAAGGGTGACGGGATGGCGCGTCTATTCTGCCGGGTGCGTCCGGCTCGACCCGGGCGACTTCGAAGGCGACGAGCCGCGCCTCTTCCATGTCCGCAGGCTCGACGGGACGGAGGCGTCCGTATCCGCCGCCCGGTGCGTCCCCGTCAAGGGGAAGCCGCTCCCCGACGTCCTTTCCGGCGACCTCGGCGAGGCCTACTTCGGGACCGGGTTCCTGCGTCCCTGCGAGCAGGCCGTCAAGGACCTCGCGTCCGCCTACGCCTCCGCCGTCGAGATGGTCCAGGAGACCGGGCTCTCCGTGTTCAGGCTCGACAGCCTCGACCAGATGGTCTCGAAGCCGGACGGCGGGATTGCCGACCTGCAGAGGCTCATGTCCACCGTCAAGCTCGGCATGGGGTCCATGAGGGCGGTCTATCTCGGCGCGGGCGACCAGTTCGAGATGAAGAGCCACAGCTTCGCCGGCATCCCGGAGATCCTCCAGAAGCTCGCGAACCGGGTGAGCGCCGTCTCTCGGATTCCCATCTCCGTCCTCTTCGGGCAGGGCGCGACGGGTCTCGCGCAGACGAACGACGGCGACATGCGCGCCTTCGCCGACACCGTGGACGCATGGCGACAGAACTACATGTACCGCCCGGCGTGCCGCCTCCTCGCGGACTTCTCGCGCAGGAACCTCGGCAGGGAGCTTTCCGAGTTCGACTGGGGGCCTGTCTCCGTGATGACCGAGACCGAGCGGAACGACGCCATGGCGAAACAGGCCGACTACCTGGTGAAATACATGCAGGCGGGCGTCATCATGCCGGAGGAGGTCCGCGAGGCGGTCTTCGTGAACGGCCACAGCTTCGACGTGAGCGTCGGGAAATAGGGGAGGGGACCATGCCGGGAGAATACGCAAGCTTCGCCATGCGCGCCGTCTCGCTCGGGAGGAAGCGGGGCCGCCCGCCGGTCCTCTCCGCGAACGCCTTCTACCCCTTCGCCGCGGAAAGGCGGCTGGCCTCGCTCCTGAAGGCGGAGCTGGCGCGCTCCGTCCGGGAATCGCTCGCCTCCGCGCTCGGCAGGCTCTCCGACGACGGGGAGGAGGACGGCTGGACGGAAGGGTTCCTTTCCGGGACGGAACGCGCCGCCTCGGAAATAGTCCTGAACGCCCGCGAGGCGTTCTCGAGGTTCTCCGAGATGACCGTGGGGACGCCCTACTACCCTCCCGACGTGGAGGCGCGGGTCAAGGACGACTGGAAGGCCGAGTTCCTCGCCTGCTGCAGGTCCGCCGACGCGGACGCCAAGGCCGACATCGCGCGTGCGCTGACGGAGGCGAAGGAAAGGGGCTGGAACCGCGCTCAGGCGGAATCCGCCGTCCTGGAACGCCTCGACCCCAAGTACGCGAAGCGGGCCGAGCTGATAGCCCGCACCGAGACGGGAAAGCTCAACAACGCCGCCACGATGGCGACCTACCGGAGCGCGGGCGTGGAGTACTACGTGTGGCTCGCCACTCCCGACGAGCGGACGCGTCCATCCCACGCCGCCCTCAACGGCAAGATATGCGCCGTCGGCGATCCCGACAGCTGGTACGAGGACAATCCCGACGACCCGCTGCGCCCCGTCGCGCACGGGAGGGGCAAGGACATGTACCACGGCGACCCCGGCACCGACTTCCAGTGCCGCTGCACCAGCATACCCTGGGACCCCAGGATAGACTCCAGGTACGGGGTGAGGGAGGTCCCCGAACCCGAAAGGAAGCCCTCGGAACTCGAGACCGCGAGGGAAGAGGCGGAGTCCGCGAAAAGGGGGATGGAAGAGGCCGAGGCGGCGAAGAGGGAGGCGGAGAGGAAGCTGGAAATACTCCGGGCCGCGAACGCTAGGCACGCGGCTAGGACCCAGGCGGAAATTTCGGGAATACGGGAACGTTGGGAACGGCGTGTCCGCCACAGGGAGATTCTCGCGCTAGCGGTCGAACGCCACGCCAAGCGTACGAAACAGAAAGAGACCGCCATCCTGGTCAAGTTCAGGAAGCGTACCGCCATCAGGGCTAACGCGAGAGCGGTCCTTTCCGAGACGGAAGGGATTGCCGGAATCGGACGCGAAGCCCTGGAAGCCGCTCTACGGGGAGGAAACGCGAAGAGCTACAGGACGATGGAAAGCCTGACCGCGGAAATAGCAGTCCACGTACAGGAACTCAAATCCATGAAGTACGTGGAAAACCCGGTGGAAGCCGCAAAGAAATACGGTTTCCAGGCCGTTTCCGAATGCGAAAAGTCTATCAATGCCAAGATAGGCGCATGGTCCGGCAAGCCGGACGAAAAGCTGCTGTCCAGCGCCAAGTTCGAGGCCCAGTGGGTCGAGGACAAGAAAAAGTACCCGACATGGCCCATTGCAAAGGCCGCCTACGAAAAGGTCGCCGCAGAGGCCGCCGACAGGATAAAGTGGTCCGGTTTTAAGGCGGAACTGGACGCAATGGCGACCGAAGCCAAGGCGCATCCGAAAAGCGCCAAGCTGGCCGCCGCGCTGGCGAAGCTGGAACAGGCGTTCAACGCCCACGGCGAGAGCGAGTTCGAAATTGCGCTGAAGGAAGCCAAGAAAGCCGTCCCGAAAAAGAAGGTTGCAAAGACGGTTCAGTCCGCAAACACGGTGACGAACGAAAAATTCGGTGTTTCCGCAGGAAAGCAGAAGCTGGAAATGCCCGCGGGGATGCCTGAATCCGGCAAGATCGAGTGCATCAGGGCGCTGACTGGAACCGACGCCAGGACCGCCCGTTCCTTCGGGGATGCGGTCAAGGCGTTCTCCTATCAGTGGGACTGGGAAATCAGGCAGGTACAGTCCGGGAACACGGCGTTCAGTTCGAAGCACGGGCATTCCATCGGGGAAATCAGGAAAAAGGCGGAAGACCTTGAAAAATTCATCGCAATGTCGCCGAAATGGGAAGGCGGGGACACGTACAGGGGGCTGAGCCTTTCAATGACAGACCTTGAAGAATTCAGGAAAAGACAAAAGGACAAGATCCCGATAGACATGCGCGGTTCGGCGTCATGGTCTACCGACAAGGGCGTCTCGGAGAACTTTGCCGGCATGCACGCCGGCGAAAAAAACAAGTCCGGGGAGACGATGACGGAAAAGGCCATATTCGTGAAGAAAGGTGGACAGCCCATGGGGACGTCGATACGCCACCTTTCCAGGTTTTCCAACGAGCACGAAATCCTCTGCAGCGAAAAAGCCCGCTACACGATAACGGGCTACAGGTACGATTCGAGGGCGAAGATCCACTATTTCACCGTGGAATAGTCCGGCTTGCGATTACATGGCCGCGCTTTCCTCGGCCCACTGTTTCGCCAGCGGATGTACGATGGCGGTGTTGGCGAACACCCTGTCCCTGGGGACTTCGTCCAGGCTTCCGAAAATCCACTTGCCTACGAGTTTTTCCCACGGACCGCCGCTTTCGTAAATCGGTTTTGCACCGGGGAAACCTTCCCGGCCATAGACATAGATTTTTCGGTATAGGCCGAACAGCCACGGCTTGAACCGTTCCGGCACCTTTTCGTCGGACGGGGAACCGTCCACCCCGGGATAGAAACTTTCCGATTTTTCCATGAATTCCGCCGCGGCTTTTTCATCGCTGGTCTTGAACATCGACCACCATTCGCCGCAGTCGTTTCCGCGGAAACGACTCTCGAATTCAGCCTCGGCTTCCCAGAGGCTGTCCAGGGACGTGGCGGAATGCCAGTCCCGGAACGCCACGAACACGTGGCGCCGAACATCTTCCGGGCATTCCTTCTCGCCGCGGAAGAACCTGTACATCGAATAGTCGGCCATAGTCCATTCCTCCGTTTGCGAATTTTAACGCTTACAATCTAGATAGTCTTTTCCTAATGGTCAAGAAATATTTTCATTATTTTTGACTTTTTACCCCCTGTGGGGGCGTCCGTCAGCCTCCCCGCCCTTTCCGCCGACGGCGGATGTAGTTCCTACGAATCGGTATCCATGGATGCTTCTGCGTCAAAATAGATGCCGAAATTGGACCAGCGTTCGAGTGACCGTGTTCCTTCTTCAATGAATTCCCAGGATTTCCCGTAATCCCCGGGAGCAAGGAATTCCTTTGAATGCATGAACCCGATAAAATCGGAAGGGCGGTCGATAAACAAGGTTTCCAGACTTTCGGCAAGTTTCGTCTTTTCGGCACTGGTCAAAGTACGGATTTCGCCGTGCAGGGCGTGTTCCAGGTTTCTTGAAAAGTAGAACATCCTGTAGGGTTTCTGCCGTATTTCCCTCTTTCCCCGGAGCAGGCGGACAAGGCGCAGTTTTCGCCTGTTTCTCCGGAGCAGCCGATCCCTGTCCGGGGCGAGTACCTCCTTTTCCGAATACTCGACGTGCTTCGCCTCCCGGTTCTCCATGACTGCGGAATCGGGGACGAAAGCCCCGTCCGTGTCGATCAGGTGGACTATTTCCTTCAGGTCGGAATAGCGGAACGCGTTCCTTTCAAGCTCCCGCTTGATAAACCCGTTCAGGCAGGAAAGCACATTGGATTCCCTGACGTCGGCCCTGGTCGTTATGTCCCCTTCCGTGATGGCAAAGCGGACTCTTTCGTTTTCCAGGAGATTCGTGAGGATAGCACCGAGCGCGGTCTTGTCGGTAATACCTTCGACAATGAAGAGGACTACTTTCTTAGTCTTGGCCATCGCAAGCCTTCCAGGCGTTCCGAAACGCCCTGTCAATCCGGAAACTGTTTGTCCCCACGTAGACGTCCTCCTTCTGCCCGCCAAGGGCGATGCTCCGCAGGTAGACGCTTCTCGGGTTGTTGTTCGCCTGGATTCCGGAGAGCCTGATGTACCTGTTGGACGGGTTGGCCGTAGTGAACACCAGGGATTCCTTGCTTATCATTTCGAGCGGGCGCAGGTTATGGGAGGTGAACAGGAGACGCCCCTTGGCCTTTTCCTCTAGGATGCGGAGGATTTCCCCGAGCAGGTACTCGAATATCCCGGCGTCGAGCTCATCGACAGCGAGGAACGCAGACGGGTTGTTGTACACGGAAATGAGCAGGCTGAGAATCGATATTATCTTCTTCACCCCTTCCGATTCGTAGCGCAATGGGATTTCTTGTGCGTCCCCCTTTCTCGAGAGCAGCTCGAAACGCACGCCTTCCTTTCCCTGTTCCGTTTGCTGGACGCCCTCGTTCTTGACTACGACTGCCAGCTTCGGGATGATTTCCCCGAGAACGACGTTCATCTCTTCGAACGACTTTTCCACCAGCTCGAACAGGTCCTTGTCGAAGACGTTCGGTCCCTGCAGTGTCATGGGGAGCGTCCCGAAGGATAGGTTCCGGTTGTCCACGTGCCTGAAGTTGAACGGGAACGAAAAGTCTATGTTGAACGGTCCGAATCCGCAGTTCTTTACGACGAACAGGTTTTCCCTGGCGAACATGGCGATTTCCCTTATTGCGTCCCGCTTTTCCGCCATGGCGCCCGAAGCCTCGATGAACTTGCCAAGTTCCTTGGAGAAAACAAAGGATCGGCCTTCTATGGACGTTATTTCGCGGATCACCCCGATCCTGATAGAGTTTTCCTTGCCGGATACGAGCGGGTTCCAGTCGGAGGCCGGGGCAAGCCATTTCTTTTCCTCGGCCCTGTCGATGCGCAGAATGTTCCTCTTCGCTTCCGCGCCTTTCCTTTCCGAAATCTGCTCGAAGACGATTTCCACGCCTCCCTGGGACTTGTTCCCGAACTTGAACTCGTATATCAGGGAACCGTCGCTTTCCCCGTCTTCGCGCAGGACGCAAAACGTAACGGTGCATTCGGCGAGTTTTTCCCCGCACATCACGAAATCGCCTGATGCTTTCGGAAGCGGGTCGCCGGAAGCCACGTTCTTGAATACGTCCAGCGCATCAATGACGGCGGTCTTTCCCGAACCGTTTTGCCCGTATATCCCGACGATGCCGTTCTTGAAACAGACGGAACCGTTCGCTACATTCTTGAAGCCGGAAAGGGCTATCGACTGGATCTGTATTGTTCGGGCCATAGAGATTTTTTTGTTGGTATGGGAACGATTTCTAAACAAAATGTATAAAATTTTGAAAAAAAACGGCTGTACGAGGCGAAAAAACTCTGTTTTTTTTACCGAGCTGGCAAAGGATGCGCAGGCGCGCAAAATGAAGCGCGGGCGAACATAAGCGGCAGCCCCGCCGTGTCTTGCGGCGGGGTTGTTTTGTTTGTCTGGACTGCAAAGAAAAAAGGACCAAAAAAGAAATACTCTCCTCTATAGGGAGAGTACTTCTTTAAATTCTTGTACTTCTACTTGTACTTTTTAAAAGCTTGGGTTTTGTTTGGGTTTCGCTCTAAAACCCATCGGGTTTTGTTTGGGTTTCGTTTTGGTTTTTGAAGTTTACAAATTTCAATAATTTTTGAAGTCCTTCATAAACCAACTTTGCAGAATCATCCGTTTGAACCGTTTCTGGGAAATTTTTTTCAGCAATTTCATCGCCGAATAGTTCGCTAATCTTCATTCCCATCTGCAATAGGATGGTCGCCGTTTCGTAGGTGATAGAAGTTTTTCCTTGGCAATAAAGCGAAACAGAACTTGCCGAGCAATGCAACCTATCGGCGATTTCGTTATTGCTCAAACCTGTTCGAGCCTTAAATTTGGCAAATCCTTCTTTAAGAATATTTGACATTTCTGGGGTCATTGTCACTCCTTGTTTTCAGTCAAAATAAAAAGTTCGAGAAATTTTTTAAGAAAATTCAAAAAAAGTCTTGACAAATCCAATCTCATTAAATACAATTACGAATGTAATTCAAATGATTTGAATCACATTCAAAGGGTAATGAATGGCAACGACAGAATACAAGCAAGTGTGCATTACGCAGCCAGCTGTGGAATTACTTGACAGGCTTAAAACGCTTTACGGTAAAAAGGGAACGCCGATGCAATCGCCAGCAATTCTCGGAATTGCTCTCAACGACCTTGCAACGAAGATGGGACTGGACAAACAGTGAAAGATATCTGGTGGGCAAGAGTCGTCTTCCGCGAATTCTCATCGCATTTCATCGAAATGACGGATGAAGAGATAGTCAGAGATATTCGTGCAAGTTTGGTCGCATTGGTCAAACTTGATGATAGCGGTAATTCCATCGGCGCCGCAATGGTTAAGCTCGCACAACTGCGTCTTCAAGGCTCTGCCGCCAAAACAGCTCAAGCCAACGGTCGCAAGGGCGGCCGCCCGCGCAAGAATTCGGAGGCTCTGGCAAGCCGACCCCTGCCGGGGACCGCAGGCAGCAATGCCGCGGCGGTCGAGAACGAAGCCGGCACAGCCCCGGCAGGGCAACCATCAGACCCCGTCCCGGTCTCCGCGCACGGCAACGCCGCGGAGGGTGGCCTACTTACGCCCTGGTATGGGCCGGGACGGGAACCATTCGACGGAGACGCCGGGACCCGCGAGGGCTCGGAGGCCGCATCTTCGGGCTTCGCAACGTCTCCGTCCGACTTTCGAACAAGGCGCCCCGGTAAATCCGCCACATCGCAAGGAGTGTTGGTAGCCTCCGGCGGTTCGGAGCGGGGGGCGGAAGGTTCTCATGATCCTTCCGTCCGCCCTTCCCCCGGGGCGAAGGATCCGGAGCCGAGGCTCCGCTACGGCGGCGCGGGCAACGTGCTGATGACGGCGACCGAGATGGCGAAGCTCGCCGCCGAGTTCGGCGACGTGCGGACGATAGTCGAGGAGCTCTCGGACTACCTCCAGCTCCACCCGAACAAGTACAGGAGCCACTACGCGGCGCTCCGCAACTGGTGCCGCCGCAGGATCCGGGAAGGCCGGAACCCGGACGGGACGAGGATGACGCAGGGCGACCGGCTCGCCCGGCACTTCGCACAGCGCGAGAAGGAGATAATCGATGCGCACGGACACGAAGAGGAATGAAGTCGCGACGCCGCGCCCGACGGAGGCGCGCGAGCTCGCCGAGAACCGCCGGGTGGCGCTCTTCGCGCGCGAGCTGCGGAACGCGTACGCCCAGGCCGGCAGGCCGCTTTCCGACGACACGCTGGTGCAGGTGGCGCACAGCCTCTCGGAGACGGTCCGCTGCAAGGACGGCGAGGTCCCCTCGGTGTTCGCGGAGGCGAAGGCGACGGCGGACATCCCGACGCAGCGGCAGCTGCTCGACGCGCTCGGCAGGCTCCGTTCCCGGGCGTGCCTCACGGAGGCGCTCCCGCGCGAGCAGGCCGACCGGATATTCCGCAAGGCGCGCCTCTTCGGGCAGCTGCAGCGGTTCTGCTACCTGAACGGCCTCGCCGGGGACTTCCTCGACGCGACGGTCCGCGGAGACGGCGGCAGGTGGGCCGCGCCGGAGCGCCTGCGCGACCTCCAGCGCCGGGCGATGGCGCTCGGATTCCGCTACGCGGAGACATGATTACAGCTTCACACACACAAGGAGAAAAGACATGGAAGCGAACACACGGGCCGGGAGAGTGGGCCTCATCACTCTCAAGACGGAAAGCGGCTGGGTGCCCTGGGGCATCGGCACGTTCATGGATGGCGTGAGGATGCAGATCGAGAACGGCGCGCGCGCCTTCGGCTACTCCCCGCTTTCCCCGAGAAGCGAAACAGTCAAAGTCAACAAGGAGAAGACACATGTCTAACGAGATGGTCAACGTCCCACTGGACCAGGTGGGAATGATGGCGAAGGCGGTGGCGGACAGCGGCCTGTTCGGCATCAGGAACGAGGCTCAGGCGTTCACGCTGATGTGCGTCGCGCAGGCGGACGGCATCCCCCCGATCAAGGCGGTGCAGCAGTACCACATCATCGACAACAAGCCCGCGCTGAAGAGCGAGGCGATGCTCGCGCGCTTCCAGGCGGCGGGAGGGAAGATCCGGTGGACGGAGCGGACGGCGTCCCGCGTGTCGCTCTGGCTCTCGCACCCGCAGGCGGGCGAGCTCGAGGTGACGTGGGACATGGAGCGCGCGAAGGCGGCCGGCCTCGCCGGAAAGAACCAGTGGAAGGCGTACCCGATGCAGATGATGGGCGCGCGGTGCATCAGCGAGGGGATCCGGGCTCTCTTCCCGGCGTGCCTCGGCGGCTGCTACACGCCGGAGGAGGTCCGCGACTTCGGCCCGGACGCCCCGGAAGTTCCGGCTCCGTCTCCGTCGCCGAAGCCGGCGGAATCCCCGAAGGCGCAGGAATCCCCGAAGCCCCCGAAGGCGAAGGCGCCGGGGAAGGCGGCGCGCGCGGTGGAGGCGGAGGTGGTCCCCGAGCCGCCGAGCCCGGCCGAGCCTGCCGAGACCCGGGACGCCACGAATTCCCCGGAGCCCGCGCAGGCGAAGCCACCGAAGGCGAAGCGCGACCCCGCCGAGATGCGCGCGAACTTCCTCTCCTGGGCGAAGTCCGCCTGCCGGACCAAGGACCCGCAGGCCGTGATCGACGCGCTGGGACGGCTCGGCTACGAGTCGATCGAGCAGGTGCCGGCGGACGACGCCGCGCTCCGCGCCGCCACCAGGGAGCTCCGGCAGGTGCCGGACCTTCCCGCCGAAAACATGGAAATCCCGTTCTAGGAAAGGAGAAGACGACATGGCCAAGACTCTTGCGACAATCGACGAGAAGGCGATTCTCGAAGGCATCGACGGGGAGGCGCTGAAGGGCGCGTTCCGGACCTGCTGCGCGGTGGCGCGCGGCGAGCGCGAGTGCGGGGCGCTGGAGGCGGACGCGAGGAACGTCCACGACCTCCAGGAGTTCGCGGACCGGCTCGCGGATCTCGGCAAGGCGATCTCCGAGGCGGTGAAGAACGCCGAGGGGCGCTTCTTCGAGGAGACGGGAACCGTCACCGACGGGTTCAAGCTCAAGAACACGGGGAGCACGACGACCGTGAAGGACGTGGCCGGGCTTCTCGCGGAGGCGGTGCTACTCGGATACAACGAGGGCGCCATCCGGAACCGCATGACGGTGAGCGCCAGGGACGCCCGGACCGCCATGGGGATCGACGAGGAGCGGTTCATGGCCGAGTTCGGCGAGTTCCTGGAGGTGAAGAAGAAGGCCGACAGCCTGATCCGGGCGTACTGACCCGGACCCGGCGCGCGATGCGGATCCGGCGCGGACTCCTTGCCGCCGCCGCCCCGGTCCGACTCCGGGGGCGCGCCCTAAATCCCTTCCGTCCGCGCAAGCGAATCCATCCGCGGACGGCGGGAATCCCCGGAAGGGCGGCGAGGGAACGGGTTCTCCAGTTGTCTTGCCCCGAGCCGTCCGGAAGGGAAAATGCCGGAAGTAGCGGTCGCGGAACCCGGGAACGGGCGACCCGCGCAATCCCCCCATGGGCAAGCCCTGCTGGCCTCAAGGGGTCCCGCGAAGGAACCGGCGAGGCCGTGGCACCGGGTCGATACGGTGCGACTTTCACCAATAAGGAGCTGACATGAGAGACTGCAAGGACGAGCGCGTGCTTTCCAGGTTCCCGTTCCGCCGCGTGGGACCCGAGCAGGTCCCGGCATGGGACACGGAGGCGACCGCCGAGGCGATGTGCGTATCGAAGAAGACCATCCTGCGCTGGGTCGCCGAGACCCGCGAGGGGAAGATGGCGTTCCCGTTCTTCCAGCCTCATCCGCGCGGGAAGATCTTCTTCCCGATCGGCGAGGTCATCTACTGGGCAAACTGGAAGCAGGAATAGCCCGATGTACGACTGCGCGAAGTGCCCCTGGTCCCGGAAGGGCTGCCGGAGGGCGAACCGGACGCTTCCACGCCTCGACTGGCGGGAGTGCCCGCTCGCCAGGGACGACGCCGGAGAAAACGAGAAAAAGGACAAGGAGACAGGAAGATGACGAAACGCGACGACGAGTTCTACAGGCTCGCGAAGCTTCGCGCCGCGACAGCCGCGGAGCGCTCCGCGAGGATGGTCGCCCGGAAGCCGTCCGGAAAGCCGAAGGAGGCGCCGAAAGCGAAGGAGGCGGCCGAGGAATCCAGGAATGACGCTCCGCGACGGGACGCAGACGAGGAGGCGCGCAGGGAACGCCACCGCGTGTACGCCCGGGAATGGGCGCGAGCGCACAGGGAATCCTGCTCCGAGCGAAGGAGGAAGTGGCGCGAGGCGAATCCGGAAAGGGCCCTGGAGGTGGCGAGGAACTGGCGCGAAAGGAACCGCGACCGAGCGAACGCCCGGCGCCGCGAGAAATACCGGACCGACCCGAGGGTCCGCGAGAGGCAAAACGAATGGGCCGAAAGGAACCGCGAGAAGCTGAGGGCCTACCACCGCGAATGGTACCGGTCCTACCGCGAGAAGAGGCTCGAGCAGAACCGCGAATCTCGCGAGAGAAGACTCCGCGCGGTCGAGAGCGGCAAGGAAAGGCTCCTGCAACGCCGCGAGGACTTCGTCAACTGGGCGCTGTCCCTCTCGGACGACGACAGGAAGCTCCTGCTCGACCGGGCAGGAAGGGACGCCAGGCTGAAAAGAACCATTATCGACTTCGACAAGGAGTGACCGGCAATGCAATCACCAGCGAAATCATTCAGGCAGCTGATGCTCAACTGCGGAGAAGCGCTCCTTTACGGAGCCCTCGTCGGCGCAGGGCTCATCGCCGCTTTCTTCGTTACCGAATGCGCCTGCGTTCTGTTTGATCACTTTTTCGGAAACTAACCACAAGGAGAATCACGATGAAATACAAAGGAATCGAACTCACTGAGTTCACGAGCGACAGGGCGGTAGTCTTTGACCCGCCGAAAAAGATGCTGGTGTGGGACAGTACAGATACGCAGACTCTCCGACGCGTCGTCCTCGCCTATCTTCCTGAACGTAATCCAAGGCGCGTCATCACCGAATTTGGCTCAGCGTACTTCTGCGCCGAAATCCCCGAGGAGCCGAATCCGAGATGGGCGACCAACCAGGAGCTGGCAAAATGGCTGGCGCAGGGAAACGGGCAGGTTACAAATGAAGGCGTATATGCCTTTGCCTCGATGGACGTGGTCAAGGGGAACGAGGACGAGCCGTGCAACTCCGAATGGCGCGTCCGCAAGTGGGACGACGAGGAATGGCACGAGCCGACAGTGGACTACATGGGACTGGAGGGATAAGATAATGCTCACGAAGTTCGAAATGGAATCACAAGAACGCCAACTCGACCTGCTCGAAAGGATTGCCAGGAGACTCGAAAGGCTCGACCGGGAGACGACGTCGGGCTGCCAGTATTGCAGTCCGCGCATGACCGACCAGACGGCACTGGAAAAGTTCAACTACTGCCCGGTGTGCGGACGCAGGCTTTCAAAGGAGGGATAAGATGCTCACCGAAGAACAGAAGAACTGCCCATTCTGCCATTTCGACAGCGCCGGAGATGACTTCGGCGACGAGGGAACCGCGTTTCAAATCGTCAGGTTCTCGTCCGGCTATTGCATCAACGCATGGCACGGGCTTGGCGGAGAGGACTTCGACGTGGATAGCGAATACATACACTACTGCCCGATGTGCGGACGCAAGCTCGGCAAGGAGGAATAGCCCATGCCGAAGAACGCGATACTCGTCGAGCGCGCCAAGGCGCTCTACAGAAAGATCTACCCGTATCGGGACGCTCTCGAGTTCGAGTGCCCGGCGGACGTGAAGCTCGCCCTGCTGGTGAACCGATGGATGAACCCGTGGGTCGCCATCCAGGAACTCTCGAAGTCCATCCCGTTCCGTGTCCGGAAGAAGCTGGAGGGAAAGGCATGACGTTCATCAAGCTTGTCAAGCTCCTGTTCGCCGTCGCCATCGGGGCGTGGCTCTTCGCGCTGAACCAGGGCATCGGATTCTCCGTGCTGGAATCGCTGGTGATTCCCCTGTGCGTCGTCGTCTTCGGCGCGTGCCTGATCTTCGGAGGGAACGATGACCGATAACGACAAGGTGCCAAGAGTCCTCTCGCCGATCTACGGAGCGATTCCGGACAGAAGATCCGACGAGACGGCCATGGCGAAGAAGGCGTCACGCATTCGCAAGGACAGCTACGCCTTCAACAGGGCCCGGCAGAGACACATCGCGGAATGCTGGGACTGCCACCTGCTGAACAATAACGGCTGCGACCCGAGGCGGTGCAGGAAGGAAAAGGATAACGCATGAACGAGACGACCGATACTGCGATGGCGGAGGCCTTCGCGAACGCCCAGACGCAAAAGCCGAAGAACAGGAAGACGGACAGAGCGTGGCTCGCCGAGTACTTCGACGGGACGAACCGGATGACGACCCGGGAGGAACTCTCCCGCGCGCTCAGGGACGGGACGCTCCACGGGCACAGGCTCACGGAGTGCGAGCGCATCTTCGCCGAATACGCGCTGGAGCAGGCGTACCGCCTCAAGGCGATGAACGACGCCATGGTCGAGTATTCCGGAACGGCGAACCGCGTCCGCCGCCTGGCGACGGACTTCCGCGAATACCGCGACCCGAGCCACCTCGACCAGGCGCTCGAATCGCTCGAACGGAAGCTCGAAATCCTCGAACGGAAGCGCCGCGAGATCATGGGGGTGTACTGACAGGTCGGTGCCATGTCCGGACGGGGAACGTGCAACAATATGTGCAACCGGACGGCTTGACGCCTAGAAGAATGGGGGACAATGTAAAGCCGCGGACTCATAACCCGCTGGTTCCCGGTTCAAGTCCGGGAGGTCCCACGAACCCCGCCGAATCTAGACGATTTTGCGGGGTTTTCCATTTTTTGCGCGAATTTCGGGGAATTCTGCCAATGGTAGTCTAAGCCGAATATCTATCGTGTCTTTCGACTCGGGCAAGGGCTAGTCGCGGTTCAGCGGGCGCATGGCGCGCTCGCGCCTCTCCCTCTCGGAAAGGACGGGGCTTTCCTTCGGCGGCTGGCCGATCCCCAGCCTGGAAAACACGAAGTGCACTGCCCTGCACACGGCGTAGAAGAACGCGCCGAAGAGAACTGCGGGAACTATCCCCAGACCGAAAAGGACTCCCAGGAAAAGAAGTACGAAAATCCCGACGGCGATGCCTATCAGCACGGCATCGACAATGGACCCGAAGAGTCCCAGGGCAGCGAAAATGGCCGGAAATCTCATTTGGCGCCTCCTATGTTCTTTTTCAAGATACACAAAAATTCGCTCGATTGCACCATCTTTTTCGCTTTTCTTGCGAAGTGCATCGAGGCAAGCACGTTTTCAAAAGTCGGGCTGGAGCGCTTCAAGAGGATTGCCGGGACTGCCGGCGAGGCGATTTTGGGATACGACGATGAAATACTGTTTGTCAATACGGTAGCGTTCAACAACATCACGGCGAACCCGAAAGAGTTTTTCAAGGAATCGGTCAAGCGGTTCGCGAAAAGGTATGGACTCCGGGAGTTCGCGATCGATTCGCCTGGACAGGTCAACTCGCACTTGGTGAACCATGAGATCGGGCATTTCATCTTCGGGAAGTACCGAAGCCGCGGAAATACCCCGGACGAATTGGCCATGATAAAAAAAGAAATGGTGAAGACGGGGGAAATAGACCTGATAAGCCATTACGCAAAAACAGATTCGGAACCTGAGGAACTTTTTGCGGAATGTTTCGCCATGTATCTAAGAGATCCGGCCTCTTTGCCAAAAAAAAATGCTAGATTACATCGAGAAGGTGATAAACGGAATCCTTCAGTAAGGTACTAAATGATCCCGGCATTCAAACATCCTGAGTCTATGGCCGCGATGAGCGAACTTAACGGTTCGAACGTCGTAAAAAAGAGCAAGTTCCCTAAGGAAGTGGTGGAAGACTGGATTCGTTTTGACGAAGCCTATTTTTCGATTAAAGGAAAGCACAAGTTTATTTTTGAAGACTAACTGATGAACGGGCGGTCCAGGACCTCCCGTTTTTTTTATCAAATTTGTCAGTAGCAATAGTCCACGCACATAGGAACCTTTAGCGACAGCTTGCCGTAGTAGGAAGCCTTCTCGGAATCCCGGCGGTTATGGTAAAGGGAGCTTATGTCAGAACATCCGGCATATTCGCTGCAATCGGAATTTAGGCGGTCCAGGTATTCAAGGCGTTTTTCCCATTTGAAACCGGTGACCTCTTCGAATTCCTCCGGGGTCACTTCGTGATCGAAGACCGTTTCGAAGTGCCAGTAAAATTTTTTTTTCGCTTTTTTCATTTTTTTTACCACCGGTTTCCGTTAAAATAGCCATTTTCCCGCCGAAGCGGTACACGGAAAGGGGAAATATGAATTTATCGGAAACGCGAAAGGTTGCTGATAGGATTCCAAGGCGAAGATCCACTATTTCACCGTGGAATAGCCCGGCTCGCGATTACATGGCCGCGCTTTCCTCGGCCCACTGTTTCGCCAGCGGATGTACGAT
>CAVJTH010000021.1:0-42105 GCA_963652365.1 Senegalimassilia sp. | reverse complement strand
TTGTCTTTCACTTAAGGAAACAAATTTTTCTGTCTCAAATTTCTAAGCCACTATAGGTAGCGGATGGTTCGGCTGGCTCACCAACCTTTATGCCGCTTTAAGCCTGGCGAAACAGGAGCGAGGGGAATACTTCCCCTCCATATACAAAAAGACCGCAGCATTTGATGACTACGGTCTTTAATGCTTTGGCCCCTATCGCTTCGCTCCAGGATGACGGAGATTCACGCTCGGAGGCGGGAATGACATTCTACCAACTACACGTATTCAATGGTGGAATGATATTCCTGCAAAGATTTAACTTCGCCACGACCGTTCCTTGCAGCGGCGATACCCTTCACCGTCATGTTCGCGGCAGCGAGCGTCGTGATGTAGGGAACCTTGTACTTGATGGCGGCCTTGCGAATCGCGCTCTCGTCCTGGATGGCGTCGCGGCGAGCCCACGGCGTATTGATGACCAGGGAAACCTGCCCGTTCAGAATCACGTCGAGAACGTTCGGACGCCCCTCGGCGATCTTGTTCACCGTTTCGCAGCGGACTCCCGCGGCTTCGTAGAACTTCGCGGTCCCTTCCGTCGCGAGAATCCTGAACCCGAGCTTCTCGAATTCCCTACCCACTTCTATCGCCTGTTCACACAAGTTAACCTTGTCCGAAAGACTGATCAGGACAGAACCTCCCGAAGGCAGAACCGAACCGGCAGCCTCTTCCGCCTTGTAGTAGGCGAGAGCGTAGTCGTCGGAAAGTCCGAGCACCTCGCCCGTCGAGCGCATCTCCGGCCCGAGAACCGGGTCCACGTGCGGGAACTTGTCGAACGGGAAGACAGCCTCCTTCACGCCGTGGTGGTTGAACTTCTTTTCCTTCAGCTTCAAGTCTTCGAGTCTTTCGCCGAGCATCAGGCGGGTCGCGAGACGCGCCATCTGCGTGTTGCAGACCTTGGAAACCAGAGGCACCGTGCGGCTTGCGCGCGGATTCGCTTCGAGCACGAACACCTTGCCGTCCTCGATGGCGTACTGCATGTTCATGAGGCCGCACACGTGGAGGGCTTCGGCGATCTTCCGCGTGTAATCCTTGATGGTTGCCAGGTTTTCCTTCGAGATGGTCACAGGCGGGATGATGCAGGCGGAGTCTCCCGAATGGACACCCGCGAGCTCCACGTGTTCCATGACTGCGGGGATATAGACATGTTCGCCGTCGCTGAGCGCATCCGCTTCGCATTCGAGCGCATTGTGGAGGAACCTATCGACAAGGAGCGGGCGGTCCGGGGTCACGCCGACTGCCTTCGCCACGTATTCGCGAAGCATCGGCTCGTCGTAAATCACTTCCATGCCGCGGCCTCCGAGAACGAAGCTCGGGCGAATCATGATCGGGTAGCCACCGATCTGCCTTACGCAGGCGATAGCCTCGTCGATATCCGTCGCCATGCCGCTTTCCGGCATCGGGATTCCGAGCCTGTCCATCATCTTGCGGAACAGGTCGCGGTCTTCGGCGATGTCGATGGAGTCGATGCTCGTGCCTAAAATTCTTACGCCTTCGTCGGAAAGCGCCCTGGCGATATTCAGCGGGGTCTGCCCACCGAACTGCACGATGACTCCTGCCGGCTTTTCCTTGTGGTAAATCTGCAACACGTCTTCGAGCGAGACCGGTTCGAAGTAGAGCTTGTCGGAAGTATCGTAGTCGGTGGAAACCGTTTCCGGATTGCAGTTCACCATGATCGTCTCGTAGCCCAGCTCCCTGAGCGCCATCGCCGCATGGCAGCAGCAATAGTCGAACTCGATGCCCTGTCCGATACGGTTCGGGCCGCCGCCGAGAATCATGATTTTCTTTGAATTGTCCGAAGCGACGGATTCGTCCTTCGCATTGTAGGTGCTGTAATAGTAGAACGTATTTTCCTTGCCGCTCACCGGAACCGCGCACCAGCCTTCGACAACGCCCAGCTCCGTCCGCTTTTTCCGAACGTCCTTTTCGCGCAGACCAAGAATCTTCGCGATGTACTTGTCGCTGAAACCGTCCTTCTTCGCTCGGACAAGAAGGGAATCCGCCGGCATCGTCCCCGGCGTCTTGAGCATCTCTTCTTCGAGCTCGACGAGCTCCTTCATCTGGAGGATAAAGTAGGCCTTTTCGAAAGTCGCCGCGTGAATCTCTTCGACGGTCGCGCCCTTGCGGAGAGCCTCGTACATCTGGAAGTGGCGCTCGCTCGACGGCGTCCGCAGCATGTTCAAGAGCTCGTCCTTCGACTTCCGGTTGAAATCCTTGGCAAACCCGAGACCGGCCCGACCGTTTTCAAGTCCGCGAATCGCCTTCTGGAGCGTTTCCTTGTAAGTCTTTCCGATGGCCATCACTTCGCCGACAGCCTTCATCTGCGTGCCGAGTTCGTCATCGACACCGCGGAACTTTTCGAATGCCCAGCGCGCAAACTTCAACACGACATAATCACCCGACGGCGTGTACTTTTCGAGGCTTCCATCCCGCCAGTAGGGAATCTGGTCAAGCGTCATGCCCGATG
This sequence comes from Senegalimassilia sp., assembly GCA_963652365.1. GTDB lineage: Bacteria > Fibrobacterota > Fibrobacteria > Fibrobacterales > Fibrobacteraceae > Hallerella. The sequence goes on along the minus strand of CAVJTH010000021.1, from coordinate 39,605 downwards.
CGAGCTTTGCGGAAATCAGCGCGATCGGAAATCCCGTCGCCTTCGAGGCCAGCGCCGAGGAGCGCGAGGTCCGCGGATTGATTTCGATGATGACCACGCGGCCCGTCTTCGGATCGTGCGCGAACTGCACGTTCGTTCCGCCGATAACGCCGATCGATTCGACAATCTTGAACGCGTCACGCTTCAGCCGCTCTTCGAGTTCCTTGTCGATGGTGAGGAAAGGCGCCGCGCAAAAGGAATCGCCCGTATGGACACCGACCGGATCGATGTTTTCGATGAAGCAAATCGCGATCATCTGGTTCTTGGAGTCGCGGACCACTTCGACTTCGAGCTCTTCCCAGCCGAGAATCGACTCTTCGATCAGGCACTGGCGCGTCATCGAAAGTTCAAGTCCGTTGCCGCAGATGTTTCGAAGTTCTTCCACGTTGTAGCAGAACCCGCCTCCTGCGCCTCCCATCGTATAGGCCGGACGCACGACGACCGGGAACCCGATTTCGCCTGCGATTTTTTCCGCTTCCTCGACCGTATGGCAAATGCCCGAGCGCGGCGTGTCGATGCCGAGCTTCTGCATCGTCTCCTTGAAGATTTCGCGGTCTTCCCCACGTTCAATCGCATCCAGGTTCACCCCGATGACCTTCACGCCATACTTGTCGAGAATTCCCGCCTTCGAAAGGGCGCTCGCGAGGTTCAATCCCGTCTGCCCGCCCAGATTCGGGAGCAGCGCGTCGGGACGCTCCTTTTCGATAATCTGTTCCAGACGGTGCAGATTCAGAGGCTCGATATACGTCGCATCCGCCATCACGGGATCCGTCATGATCGTCGCCGGGTTGGAATTGACCAGCACAACCTTGTAGCCCTGTTCGCGCAAAGCCTTGCACGCCTGCGTTCCCGAATAGTCGAACTCGCACGCCTGGCCGATAACAATCGGACCCGAGCCGATGATCAGAACCTTGTCGATGCCTTGAATCTTCATAAGACCTCCCGAAGAAATCGGATTTCAAAAAAAATGCCGAACGGAAACATTCGACACACAGTAAACAGGAAAGACTTGAAAAGGGAAATAGGAAAACAGGCGACATGCCAAGCGTCATGCGAATATCCGCGCGTATTCAAGGATGCCGTCATCTACTTTCCGTTTCAAGAGGGTTAAACTTGTGCAAATATAGACAAAAATGTACGTCTCGTTTCCAAATTGTCAAAAAAAAATCACACGACCGTCCTTCGACAGAACTTTTCCTCCGATTCCAAGAAAAAAGATTCAGGAATTGAATCCTGAATCTTTCCGAAAGCAAAAGAAAGAACCGAAACGCGTTTTACGGAACTCTACCTGAGAACGATCCGGCGAACGATGTTGTCGGAATCCGCCCGGACGCGCACCACATACAGCCCGTTCGGCAGATTCTTCAGCGAAAGGGTTCCGCTTACGTTTTCCGCAAGAAACACCGGGCGTCCTTGCATGTCGAAAAGTTCGACCGTCGCGTTTCTCGCGCCGCTTACGTTCAGCGCCTTTCCCGTCACCTGCATGCCCAGGTTTCCGGCGAAAGCCTTTCGGGAAACAGACGCCAGATCGTCCGGACATCCAGCGGCCTCGATTTTCGAAAGATAGATGCCCGAACCGTTGCCGTTGAGCGTAATCTGCGTCGGAGCGGCCGAGGAATCGCGCACATGCTGCAAATCCGCCGTCGCCGCAGCCGCAGCGGTTCCCGAAGCGGAAACGCCATATTGCAGGCTGAACCAGGGCGAATTCACGCCGACATTCACGTAGTTCGTCCCGTCGATTCCCTGCATCGTCAAGATCAGGTTTTCGCACTTGCTCATCACGCTCTTCGAAACGGCATCGTCCGGAAGCGTATAGATTGCATGCTGGTAACCGCAAGAAGATTCGCTCTGGTCGCAACCGGCAAGGGGAATCTTCATGTAGCCCGATGCCGCGACATACTCGGGATCGCCCGCCTTCACGTCGCTCGACCAGCTGCCGACATTCTCCGACCCCGTCACGGAATAGTCCACAATCACGTAGGTGGCCTTGCCAAACGTCGTGGAACCGTTTTCCCATTCGACCGGATTCACACTGCCCGCCTTTGTCACCGTCGAAGCGTCATGCGCCTTGAGCGAAGCGACAAGACTGTCGTAGGCGGGCTTCTTGGCAAAGCTCGAATCGAAGATCAATCCGTTGTGTTTTTTCTGGTCCTTGAGCCAGCTGTATTTGTCGCTCAGACCCCAAATCACAAAGGCTTCCATGTTGTCGGATTCGAGGAAGACATCCATGAATTGCCGGTAAAGATGTCCCTGCGCCGCATAGTCATCGGCGGAAATGGACGTTTGGGAATCGGCGAACCCGATGTCGAGTTCCGTAATCTGCAGCGTAAGGCCCAGGCTCTTGAGCTTGGTGGCAAAGGTGCGAACATTTATCGGAGTGGATGTATGCGTATTTGCGATGTGCGTCTGCGTGCCGATTCCCGTGATGTAGATTCCCGCCTTCTTCAAGCGGGAAGCCACGGAGTCATACACGAACTGCGCCTTGCTGCCCGAACCCATTCCCCATTCGAGCGAGTAGTCGTTATAGTAGAGCCTTGCATCCGGATCCGCTTCGTGCGCCCAGACAAACGAAGAATCGATAAAGTCGCGACCGATGTACCTGTACCAGACGGAGCCCTCCGAGCGCCAACCGTGGGGAGAATTGTCGTCCACGGCTTCGTTCACGACGTCCCATTCGCGAATCTGTCCCTTGAAATGCCCGACAACGTTGTAGATGTGATTTTTCAAAACGGCGAGGAGCGTATCGCGTGCGCTGCCCCCCGAACTTTCCACGCTTTCCGCGAGCGTACCGACCCAGGCGGGAACCTGGCTGTGCCAGGAAAGGGCGTGTCCGCGTACCTGCATTCCATTTTCCGCCGCATAGCTCATCAGCTTTTCGGCTTTCGCATAGCTGAAGTTTCCGCGAGAGGGTTCCGTCGCGTCGAACTTCATCTCGTTTTCGGCAACGACCATGTTGTAGTTGGCCTTGTGGAGTTCCTCGTAAATCGAAGCATCCGACCCGAGCGCATTGTTGAACCAGTCCGAATTCAGGATTCCGCCGATAAAGCGTCCGCGGGTTTCGGCTAGCTGGCGGAGCGTACTGTCCGCATCTGCCGCAAAAAGCGTTTCGGACCCGCAAACGGCAAGTCCAAAGACAAGAGCCTTGGAAAGAAGTTTCATTCTGTATCCTCTAGGGTGAATTGAAGCATACCGACTTAAATCTATCTTATTTGGCCGTATTTTTCAAAGGGATTCGACAAAATTCCGTTGTAGGCGAGACAACGATTTGGCGCGACTTCATCGAATGCGGTATTCTTCACATCTGGGATTACATATAAACTAACCATTTAAATTCAAGAGCCCTTTATTTTCGGCACTTCTAGCGATTTATAGCTTAAAACTATAGCTAGAACTCGGAAAATAGTATAATCCGGACCTCTTGTTTTTCGGTCCCGAAATTCTACCTTATGAAGCGTCGGAACGATTGAGACCGAACCCCCGAAATCGGGAGAATCTTCTCAAGTCAGGGTCTTGAAAACGTTCCGGGCAAACGCCCGGACGGTTAGGGACCTTACACATTCAAGCCGCAGAGCGATCTGCACTGGAGTCTTACAATGAGCGAAAAGAAAGTAGCAGTCATCACGGGAGCCGCCCAGGGAATCGGCCTTGCCGGCGTCAAGAAATTTCTCAAGGAAGGATGGGCGGTCGCCGCGGCCGACATCCGGAAAGCGGAACTCGACCGGGAAGTCGAAAAGCTCGTCAAGGAAGGATTCGACGTGACCGCGTACGCACTCGACGTGACCGATTTCCAGCAAGGAAAGGAAGTCGTCCAGGAAATCGTCAAGAAGTACGGCAGAATCGACGCGCTCTTCAACGACGCGGGAATCACGGGACACCGGAAAGGCATTCTCGATTTCGACCCCGAAGAAATCAAGCAGGCGGAAAACGTGAATCTCTGGGGTAGCCTCTACCTTATCCAGCATGTCGCCCGCGTATTCGTCGAAAGGAAAATCGCCGGTTCCATCGTGAACGTATCGTCCTTTGTCGCGTCGCTTTCGGAATGGTCCCCGTTTGCCTACGGGATTTCCAAGTCCGCAGTCGATGGCCTTACCCGGGTCGCCGCCTTCCACCTCGGAAAGTACGGCATCCGCGTCAACTCGGTCGCACCGGGATGCACCAAGACGGAAATGGCGATCAAGTACGACTATTCCGACCCGACAATTCGAAAGATCCAGGCGGAAAACGCCGTTCTCAATCGATGGATAGAGCCGGAAGAAATCGCCAAGGCGGCATTCTTCCTCGCGAGCGACGAAGCGAGCGCCATCACGGCGGTCAAGCTTCCCGTCGATGGCGGATATTCCAGCACAAAGTTCAACAATCTCAAGAGCATTTACGGCGAAAACGTCTAAAGGAGAACGTCATGTCCAAGATTCACAAGTCCATCGCGGAACTCGTCGGCAACACGCCGCTCGTCGAACTGTCCAACTACGAGGAAAAGTACGGAATCGAAGCGCACATCATCGGAAAACTGGAATACCTGAATCCGACCGGTAGCGTCAAGGACCGTCTAGCGCTCGCTCTCATCGAAGACGGGAAGAGAAAAGGCCTCATCCGGAAAGGCGACACGCTTGTCGATGTCACCAGCGGAAACACGGGAATCGGCCTTGCGGGAATCGGTCACGCCGAAGGCTTCGAGTTCGTCCCCTATCTCGAACCGGGAACCACCGAGGAGCGGACAAAGATTTTCAAGGGCTATGGTCTAGACGTCCATACGCTCTACGACATCGACGAAGTCAAGGATTTCGAGAAAACGGGTCTCGTTCTTGACGATCTGATCCACGGAATCCAGCGCATCGCAAAGGAAAACGGCTGGTACTACACAGGCCAAACGGTCAACGAGGCGAACCAGGAGTACCACTACAGAACGACGGGACCCGAGATTTGGCGCGATACCGACGGAAAGGTCGATTACTTTCTCGCGATGGGAGGAACCGCCGGCACGATCGTCGGAGTCGGAAGGTTTCTCCGCGAAAAGAATCCAGACGTCCAGATCATCGGAGTCCAGGCCGCGCCTTCTTCCCGACCGGACAGCCCCGACTTTACCGGTCACATCGTCGATGGGACGCTTCCTCTAGGGCGCGTCGCCGATCCGCTGGTTCCGACGCTCATCAAGAGCAACGAGAAGAACGGATTTTCCTTTGACGAAATCATCGACATCAAGGCGGAAGAAGCCTACAGGACCGCTCAGGAAACCGCGCGGACCGACGGGCTTTTTCTCGGGACCTCCGCGGCTGCGGCTCTCACCGCAGCCATCCAGGTCGCAAGGCGCCAGGAAGCCAAAGGCAAGAACATCGTGGTCATCTACCCCGACAACGGCTACAAGTACCTTTCCACGGATCTTTACAAAAGGCTCTAGACAAGGCCAAAGGAGTTTTTCGACATGAAGCTAAGGTTTTCAAGAGAGCTTCCTTTCCGAAGCAAGACATCCGAAGACTATCTTTCGGCCGTTCTCCAGATTGTCAAGTACCTGAAGACAAGCGAAGTCGTCACGCCACAGGGAAAATACTGGAAAGTCAGCCCGGAGCCCGGAAACGAGTACAAGGGCGACCTCATCATCACCAAGAAAAGCATCTACGCAGGTTCCGCGGGAATCGGCCAGTTCTTTCTCCAGCTTTACGAGGTCACGAAGAACCCGGAATACCTGCAAGAAGCCAAGGATGCCGCCGAATATATCCTGAACACCTACGAGGGACCGGATTTCTTCAAGAACGTTCTCGAAGGCGCCGATGGCGGCGTCTGGCCGGTCAAAGGCTGGGGCACAAGCGTCTATGCGGCTCCCGCCGGAGAAGGAATCTTTCTGGAGCAGCTTTACGAAGTGACGCGCGAAGAGCGCTATCATGAATTTCTGGCCAGGACCGCTGACGATGCGATTTCTGCCGGAAAGGACGACGGAAAGACTCTCCACTGGAGTTCCGAAGCGGATCTGATGGCGGACGGCTCCTATGGATTTTTCTTTCTCTATGTCTATCGCAAGACAGGCGACAGGAAATACCTGGACGCGGCCAAGAAAGTCGTCGCGTTCACGGACACGCGAATCGTTCCGGCCAAAGTCGGCGGAATTTACTACAGGAACGTCGATCTGACCCTTGTCGGCTGGAAATCCAGGGAAACCGTATTCCCGAACTTTTCGCACGGTGCGGCAGGAAGCGCCTATCTCAACGTCCTTCTCTACGAAGAGACCAGGGAAGAGGCGTATCTCGACAAGGCAAGGAAAGTCGTCGAGTTTCTTTCCGCAATCGTCGAAGGCGACGAAACAGGCGCGCTCATCCCCTATCTCTACAATCCCGAAAAGGGAAGTTTCCACGACTTCTACTATCTATCGACTTGCCATGGTCCAGTGGGCACGACCATCCTCTTTCGAAAGCTCTTCGATGTCACGGGCGACCCGGAAAACCTCGCCTGGGTAAGACTTCTCACCGACGGCATTCTGAAAACCGGCGCGCCTCTTGTCCATTCTCCCGGCTACTGGAACAGCTATTGCCTGTGCTGCGGGGCTCCCGGCCTCCTCGCCCACTTTGCAAGAACTGCAGAAATCCTCGGCGACGAGTCTTACATCCGGCAGGCCAAGCTCACCGCCGACAAGCTTCTCGGCGATTCGTTTCTCGACGAAAAGGGACGCCGCTGGTATGCCGCCTGGACGCGCAAGCTTCCGAATTTCGTCGAAACCTACACAGGTCTCTACGATGGAGCGGCAGGCGTCGGGAGCGCGCTTCTCGCCCTGTATGCGCACGAAAAGGGAATCCGGATTCAAACGGATACGCTCGAATATCTGTTCTTGAAAAAGTAAGGTACCTCTGAAAATCGCAGGCTTTCCATAAGCGGAGAACCTGTGATTTTTCTTTTGGAAAGGAAACTTCAAATGCCACGATGTATCGACACAAAATGCATTCATCTCGAAGAAGAAAATTCCACTCGGACAAAGTCCCACTTCGGTTCGATCAGCTTTCCCATCTACCAGACGGCGACATTCGCCCATCCCGCAGTCGGAAAATCCACGGGATTCGATTACTCGAGACTTCAAAATCCCACGCGCGAACATCTGGAAAAGATCGTCGCTACGCTGGAACACGGCACATCCGCATTCGCGCTGTCCTCGGGAATGGCGGCGATATCGCTTCTCTTCGAACTTTTTGGATCCGGAGACCGGATCGTCGCGGACTCGGACCTCTATGGCGGAAGCGTTCGACTCTTTGAACAGGTTTCAACGAAGAACGGATTGCAAGTCACGCTGGTCGATTTCTCCCGAGAAGACGTCGAAAGATTCATTACCGAGCAAACCAAGGCAATCTACCTCGAAACGCCGACCAATCCGATGATGCACGTCCATGACATCGACAAGTACGCCCGCATCGCCAAGAGGCACGGGATTCTCCTGATCGTCGATAACACCTTTCTTTCGCCCTATTTTCAAAACCCGCTAGAACTCGGCGCGGACATTGTCGTCCACAGCGGAACAAAGTATCTAGGCGGCCACAACGACACGCTCGCCGGATTTCTCGTAACGAACCGAAAAGACGTCGAGGAAAGGCTCCGGTTTCTCGCCAAGACGACGGGCGCAGGCCTTGCCCCGTTTGACTCCTGGCTTATCTTGCGCGGACTCAAGACTCTCGGCATCCGCATGGAACGCTCCCAGGAAAACGCGATCCGGGTCGCCAAGTTTCTCTTGCGCCAAAAGGAAGTTTTCCAAGTCATCTATCCCGGCCTGGAATCGCATCCGGGATTTTCCATTCTCCAGAAACAGGCGCGCGGATTCGGCGGCATGATCACCTTTCAGGTTCAAAGCGAACAGATGGCGCTTTCGATCCTAAGGAATGTGCAACTGGTGCAGTTTGCCGAAAGCCTCGGCGGGGTCGAAACGCTCATCACCTACCCGATCACGCAGACACACGCCGACGTTCCCAAGGAAATTCTCCAGCAAAACGGAATTACGGAAAAGACGCTTCGCCTGTCCGTCGGAATCGAAAACATCGAAGACCTCTTGCAGGATTTGCATAACGCCTTTCGACAGGCAAGGAAGGAATCCAAATGACAGAACGCAACCTGGATTTTGACATACAGGTCAACCGACACGATACACACTCCCTCAAATGGGATTTCGCCGTCGAGCGCGGAGTCGCAAAGCCCGGAGAATGCGACGACATCATCCCGCTCTGGGTCGCCGACATGGACTTTCGGACATCGTCCTATGTCCAGGATGCCTTGGCCCGGCAAGTTTCGCACGGAATCTTTGGATACAGCGAAACGAAGGAAGACTATTTTCGGGCGCTCCAGGATTTTTACGTTCGCAGGCATCGGTTCGAAATTCCGAGCGGAGACTGGGTAATCAAGGCTCCAGGAACGATGTTTCTGCTGGCAATGGCCGTAAACGCCTTTACCGAAAAGAACGACGCGATCTTGATCCAGGAACCCGTCTATATGCATTTTCGGGAACTCGTCGAAGCGAGCGGTCGAAGAGTCGTCAGCAACGACCTGGTCCGCACGGAAAACGGTCGCTACGACATCGACTTTTCCGATTTCGAAAAAAAGGTCCGAGAGACCCGCGTCAGGCTCTTCTTTCTCTGCAATCCGCACAATCCCGTCAGCCGCGTATGGAGCGGCGAAGAACTGGAAAGACTGGGAGAAATCTGTCTCCGGCATCACGTCATCATCGTGAGCGACGAAATCCACAACGACTTCATCTTTCGCGGAAAGCATCGAATGATGGCGTCCCTTTCCGAAAAGATTTCGGACATTACCGTTTCCGTGACAGCCCCGACAAAGACATTCAACCTCGCCGGCCTGCAAATCGCCCACGCCTTCATTTCAAGCAAGAAGCTCCGAGAAGCGATCCAACGCGAAATCGACGCGGTAGCCTACAGCCAGGTCAATGTAGCCGGATTAATCGCCTCCGAAGCTGCCTACAGGCACGGAGAAGAATGGCTAGACGCCCTGCTCGAATACATTCGGGGCAACATCGATTTTCTAGGCGAATTTGTACGCGACCATCTTCCCGGAATCACGCTCACGCCAATCGAAGCGACCTACCTCGCCTGGCTGAACTTCAACGGATTAAGAATGCCAGCGGACGAAATCGACGAAATCCTCTTGCGCAAGGCAAGGCTCTGGGTCAATAGCGGCATACGATTCGGAAAACCGGGAAGAGGATTCGAGCGCATCAATCTGGCGTGTCCACGCTCGACGCTCGAATGCGCATTGAAAAGGCTGCAAAAGGCCTTCTACGGATAAGTCAGTCTTTTTCCGAAGCCTTTCGAAGCGCTTCTTCGAGGGACATCCCCGCATAGTCCTGGGCCGCGAACAGGCGTCCGCTCTTTCCGTCGTCAAGCAAATTTCCGACAAGCGCACCGGGGACAACGGAAGAGACATCGTTCGGCGCATTGGGACCTCCCAAATCCGTGCGCAGCCACCCCGGATCCATCAGATTCATCATCACGTCCGAGCCGTTCAGCTTGCACGCGAAGTCCCGGACAAACTTGGAAAGAGCCGCCTTGGCGCAGGCGTAGGCGGCAAGTTCCGGTTCGCTTTCGATTCCGCTGGTCGTAAGGAGCATCCTGCCAAAACCGTTTCGAATCATCTTCGGCAGAAAATGATAGACGATCTGAACCGGCGCAAAAAAGTTTACCGCCATCGAGTGACGAAAATCTTCCAGCGTATTCTTCGTATAGTCCGAAAAGTAACGGCTCATCTGTCCCGCGTTGTTGAACACGATATCGACGTTCTGACCGGTCGCGTCGATTTCCACGAGCATCGCGCGAATGGATTCGGGATTTTCCAGGTCGCACTCGACTGGCAGAGCCTCGACGCCGCGGATTCTCGCAAGCGAAGCGATTTCCTCCGAATGCTTCCGGGAACGGCTCTGCAAGATGAGGTTTGCCCCGAGAGCCGCCATCCGATTGGCGATTTCGCGACCCACGCCCCGAGAAGCTCCCGTCACCAGGCACCAGCGGTTCTTGACATTCAGCATCCTAGCCTCTTTTCTTTCGGTTTTTGAAGAATCCATAGTTTCATTTTACCAAATTTTCCAAGAACCGCATCGTTACAAATTGCATACGGACGCCGCGAATCCCGGACAGGTACGCTTTCAAGAAATTTTTCGGGATGTTTTTCTTCGTTTTCCCGTTTCAGACGTCATATAGAACGACTTGTAACGCACAATCCAACCTGGAGACAGAATGCCAAGAACAAAATCGGACAGATCGAAGAAAAGCCCCTACGCCAACCTGATGACGGTTCTCATCTTCAAGAAGGTTTTCAACCCGGACAACGCATTCACAAGGGTAAACCTCGTCAATCTCCTCAACGATGTCTTAAAACCGCAGCTCGCCTCGCCCATCAGGAACGTCTTCTCGCTTGACAAGGAAATGAATTCCAGCGGCAGCAAGGCTTCAAGAACGAGCGTATTCGACTTGCACTGCAAGGATTCCCAGGACAGGACCTTTATCGTCGAAGTCCAAATCCGGCAAATGGAACATTTCATCAAGCGGTCCTTCTTTTACGCAGGGCAGGCGATCGTACGGCAAGGCGTTCCCGGAGATCTTTACGATTACAACTTCAATCCCGTTTACGTCATCGCCATCAGCTGGCCAAACCTTTTTGCGGACAAGCGCTACGTGCATCACCTTTCCCTCTGCGACATAAAGACACACGCCTCTCGGCGCGACTTTGCCTGTTTTACGTTTCTTGAACTTCAAAAATTCCCGGGAATCGGAAGCGGTCGCGACGCGCTCCGCAACTGGATGTATCTGTTCCGCTATCTTCACACGCTGCAAAAGCTACCCGCCAAAATGCAAAACGGAAAGTTTACCCGATTGCTGACGCTTACAAAAGTTGCTAGATTGAAACGAGAGGAACTTCAAATTTACGAGAAGGAAGTCATGAGTCTAGAATGGGATGAATATGCCGTCAAGAAAACCCGCGAGCGCCTCGACCGGGAACTCCGCGAAAAGGCGACAAGAGAAGGACATGCCAAGGGCCTGGCTGCGGGACTAGCCAAAGGACTTGCAAAAGGTCTTGCAAAAGGTCTTGCCAAAGGACTCTCTAAAGGACTCGTCAAGGGGAAATCCCAAGGACTTGCATTGGGAATGCGCAAAGGGCTAACCGAAGGCGAAGCAAAGGCCAAGACGGAAATGGCGAAAAATCTTCTTGCCGAAGGTCTCCCCCTCGACGTCATCGCGCGCTGCACAGGCTATTCCGTCGCAAAAATCAAAAGGCTAAAATAAGGATTCCCACATGAATACAGAAAATTCACCAAAGCCCGCCGGCAAGGCAAAACTTTTCGCAACAACAGGCATTGTATGCGCTATGGGCGGCTACATCTGCGGCGATAAAGTCGACGAAATGGATAAGTTGGAGCAAGCCAGACAACCTTACGAAATCGCAAGTTCCCTCCTAGCAGAAGCGACAAAAAAGCAAGACGAATGGCTCAAAATTCAAAAACAGCTCCAATCGTCCATCACTTCCTATAAAATCACGATCGATTCTTTAGAGCGCATCACCGACCAGCTCGAAAATTACCAGTATGCGCTGGAAAGCAAGAACCAAGAACTAAAACTGTGCGAAGCCAACACCGATACCGTTAAAAAGCAGAGCAAAATTATCGCCGAAGCTTATCTAAACGAGCAACAAGAAGTCAAAATCCGGGACAACCAAATCGACAGTCTGGAAAACCTGGCAAAAAGTTTCCAAAAGGAGATTTTGGATCTCCAGGACGAATACAAGTACCGCTCTCCCGTCGAAAACGAATTCCAGGCGATTCACAACTGCATCAACGCCCAAGGCCATTCCATGAGTTCCTACGAATTTGAACGGCAGGTCAAATGCTGTATCAAGACGCTAAAAAAACTGCAGAAAAAATACCCGAAGGACGAATTTGAAAACATCGCTCTAAACTGCAATGCCCACTAAGACCACTCCCAAACATCCCCTGCTAGAAGAAATCGACAGACTTCTCGCCCAAAGAAAAGTATCCTTTAACCGTGTGATCCGGGAATACCACGGCTGGTGTGCCGACAACGACAAATGCGATGACGACAGCGAGAGCGAAGCAGGTAAATGGGAAGAAAATTTCAAGAAGTACCGTTCACGCATCGGCAATCCAAAAGCCAAGCCTTATCGGGAATTATCCGAGTTTCTCCAATATTTAAAAGGTGAAGTTTTTGTCCAACCGCAGCCGATCCTGCATCTTGTCCAAGACGACCCGATTGGCGAAGAGATGAAAAAGCTCTCGGCAAGAATCCGCGAGCAAATCATCGCCGAAGAAGAAAATTCCGATCCCTAAAATCTGTCCCCGATTGTCCCCAAACACAAAACTAGCTTTCTAGATGTCTTGAAAAATTCCTTTCAAGATTTTCATAGGAGGCTCTTATGCCACAGCCCAAGCACGATCCGCACGGTGCCGGATATCCGTCCAAGAATCCAGGGAAACCGTCCGGCGGAAAGCGCGGAAACGACTGACGCCCGCGCCCCGGAATCGCAGTCCGACGATCGACAGACTGTTTCGGCAACAAATCCTGCGCATTGGTCGTCCGGGCTGCGTCTCTTTCCCGCAATTTAAAAATCATAAGAAAAAAAAACGTTCAAGATAAGACTAAAATTCTATCTTTCGTTGAATAACCCATTCACCAAGAATCAATGAATACATAAAAATACAGAGAATCCGCAATGTATCGTCAAATATGTGACAAGTTTCACGACACGGTATTGACAGCAACCGCCTTTTCTCTTATTTTTATAACACATCGCGAGAAGTCTCGCTTGGATTTCAAAGAGCTTTTGCACCTTATTCTCAAGACTGGAATCGGCAAAATTCACACGCAGAGAATAAGCTTGCAAACGCTCACGTCCCATTCGGGGCGTGGGTCGTTGTCGTCTGTTTGTGCGTATAGGTTTTGCCGAACCTCAGTCTGCAAGCATGCGAAAAACGGAACCCACGCCTTTTTTGCACCCAAAAGGCTCTGTTCCAGGCTCCCCAAATCGTTGCAGACCGTTCTTGCGCCAAAGGAGCCTTTATGCTGAAGAAATGGATGCTGATCGGAACTTTTTCCGTCTTGAGCCTCGCCTGTAGCGGAGAAAACGGGACGAGCGGAAAGGACGCAACCATCAACGTCGACTCCTTGGCAAACGTTATCCGAAGCGAAATCACGGGAACGCTCTGGGATTCCCTGTACGCCAAGCCGTATATCGATACGGTCTATAGCGCACTCTTCAACAACGCCTTTTCGTCGAGCTGGATGGATTCAACCCGCGAAGCTCTTATCGACAGCCTAAAGCGCAACGATTTCGATTCGCTCTACAGCAAGCTCTACGACAGCGTCTATTACGACATCTATTCCCAGAGCGTCATCAAGAATCTGGAAGCCTCTTCCTATACGGTAAAAGAAGATATCTACACGGCATTCGCCAACCAGTATCCCTTGATGTATAAGAATTTTTTTACAAATCCTTACCCCATCTCCATCCGGGTTCGCAACACATGCTCCTATTTCTCGACAGCTTCCTGTTCCAAGAAAAAGATTCTCGTCAAGTCCTGGGTGGAAGACTTTAGCGATACGGGAAGCGTAACGGATGTCGTAAGCCAAAACTCTTCCGGAATTTTCGCCCCGCAGATCCGCTTCAAACCGGAAAAGTATCTAGATCTCAAGGCGCCCGTTCAGGCGCAATTCCAGGTTCGGGCCTACGCTCTCGAAAATGACCACGAAATTTTATTCTACGCATCATCCGAACCGACAACAATCCATCCCGTACAAGTTAACGGATGGGAATTAACAGGCGTTGAACACAGGAACTGGTGGCGGGCAGTCTGGGTTACGCCCGGGATGGATTCCCTGCAAAACATTTTGGACGATCTATCCGAAAAACTCCCCGACGGAACGATAAAAGTCTATCAGAAATACGCAAAAGACAAGAATATCGCGGCGAGTTCCAAGCGGGTTGTCCAAGCCGTTTTTGAAGTTCTCCAAAGCAGACAAATTAATTATGTACAAAATGACGGCGCCGGAAGCCTCGGACAAAAAATAAACTACCCGATAGAAGTTTTGCGTTCAAGGGGCGGGCTATGTATCGAGACCACGGCTCTCTTCGCATCCATTCTGGAAGCTCTCGGGATGCAAGCCTTTATCGTCAGCGTTCCCGGCCACGCCTTTGTCGGGTGGCGCGTCGATCAAAATTCCGATACGCTGGATTTTGTGGAAACCACTTTGATTGGTTCTAAGACTTCAACATTCAAATACGCCAATTCCAGCGCAATCGACAGCTACAACGAAGAAGTCGATGCGGGAACCTTTGAATCCGGCGAATCCGAACTAATCGACATTGAAAAAGTTCGCCTGTACGGCATTATGCCGAACGACATTCCCTAAGGAAATTTTCATGAAAAAGCTTGCCCTTTGCCTTTTGACGCTTTTCCTTATCGCGGGCTGTGCCACGTCAAGATACCAGCTCAAGGAAAACTGGATTGACGACAGCGACCTGCAATACGCGTTGCAGCATCCGAACCTGAACGAATGGTTTCCCGTCATGGGAAATCCCGTCGTCACCGAATACAGCGGCGACACGATTTACTTTATCTACAATTACCACCCGGCACTGTTTGCCACCGTAAAGAACGGCGTCGAATACAAGCCGAACAACAATGACCGGGTGAACGGAGCCTGGGGCGAGCGAAACGAATTTCTCGCGATGCTCATCAAGGACAACAAGCTCATCGGCATCGAAAGAATGGAAAAATACAACAAGGTGCAAGACAACCGCACCGCCGAAACGAAAACGACCAACTGGCTACTTGTCGCTGTCATCGGTGTTGCTACAGCTCTTTCCGTCCTTGTCTTGTTGAATAACTAACCAAAGGTTTCTATGAAATCCGTCTTTTTGGGAATTTTCCTTTTTACCGCATCGCTCTTTGCAAACGAGATGTGCGCTTCTCTCTGCAAGCCTTGTGCGGAAAACGCTGCAGATTCCACCTGCAGCCGAATCGACTCGCTCTGCCACTGCAACGCTCTACTCGACAGCATCCGGCAGGCGGAAGCTACCCGGGAGCAGTTTCAATCGCAAATCAAGGCTAGCCTCGCCAAAAGCATCCAGGACAGCTGCGACAAGGAATTTTGCGCCTTTCGAATCGCGTTTTCGGGCAACACGCTCGCGCATTTCCAAAAGGCGAAAGTCCCCGTTTCCAAGAAGCGTCTGCAATCCTACAGAACGGAACCAGCGGACTCCGCCGGCCTAAAGGATTCGACAACTTCCGAACCTCTCTTGGCGTTGAGCGAGGACTGCAAGAACTTCTGCGCCTTCTGCCCTGCCGAAAAATCCGCCGACAGCAACTGCATCCGCATCGAGAACCTGTGCGGCTGCGCGGCGTTTGCCGAACAGGAACTGCGCATCGCCGAAAAAGCCAAAGCGGACAGCATCCGAAAAATCCAGGACTTTATCCGGCGAAACGAACAGCTGAAAGCGACCGCGGACTCCATCTACGCCTATCGCGCCACAAGCCAATCGGATTCGTTTGCCGTCACGCTCCGCAAGGACGACTTTTTCCTTATCGACATTCGCCGGGAGGAAGAAAAAAATCCGGATACAACCAAGAGCAACGCCATTATTTTCGTTCCGCAAGACACAACGGCAAAACTGGGCGATTCGCTCGGCATTTTGTCCAAAAAGGGAATCGACAAAAGCGAAAAGCCTGTTCCGGTAACAGCGAACAATACGCAAGATCCGTGGAAAAGATTCTACATCGGACTTTCGCTGCATGTCGGGCAGATTTACGACAACGGTCTCGCCGGAAAAGACGTTTCGCGCAACGGGAGCATCGCGGCAGGACTTGGCGTCTTCATCCGAACCTATTTTTACAAGTACGGTTCTTTCCAGATGGGAGCGAATGCGGTCTATCAGTATGCGGATTACGATTTGCTGCACATCGGTTATTACAGCGACTATCACTTTGATGCAGGAATCCAGTACCACAACCTGGTTGCGGAATTTCCCCTGGAGCTCCGCTTCGGATTCCCGACATGGAAGGGATTTTGCCCGTTCTTCAGCTACAACTTCAACATCCGTAAGCCGATTTACGCCTGGTACAACTGGTATGTCGAAGGGTACGGCTATGATAGCGAATATTATTATAAAAGCTACGGCGACGGCTGGGACAGCTGGGATTCCAGCCCCTACGAGGCAAAGGATTTTGAATTTACGGGATACTTCGGATTCGGTCTGGAAATTTTCCGCCACGTTTCCCTGGAATTCCAATGGCTGATACACTCGCTCAGCACATTCGCTGACGATCTACACCCATACGAGCCCGACGATACGTGGCAAATAAAACTCGACATCGCTTTCTAGCGGAGATTTCTTTATGTACAAAAAATTTGCAAAATTTTCGTTCTTCGCCGTCCTCGCCATTTTCGCCATCGGTTGCAGCGACGAGAACGCCTTTTCTGCCGCCGAAGATAAAATCGACGATGAAGTGGCCCGTCAGGAATGGAAAATGTCCTCATCTGCAAACGAAGAAGCCGCTTGCTTTTATGGCACATCCACGCATACGGATTCCTGGTGCTGCAAGAATTACGGCTACCAGTGCAATAAAAGCAGCTCTTCGACAAGCGAAGCGAACGCCTGCTATTACGGGACTTCTACACACTCCGACTATTGGTGCTGCACAAACTATGGATATCGGTGCAGCTATTCCAGCTCCAGCTCGTATAGTTATTACTACTCTAGCTCTAGCGCAAGCTATTACACGGAAACGGCCAAGACGCTGAAATTCACACTCACCTATTACAAGCAGCGGGTGACATTTGACGAAAGCAGCCTTACCGACGGCGACCCGGAAATTTCGTTCAAGCTCAAATTCGTAAACATCACGGGCGACACGACGACAAAAAATACAGGACTTATGCTAGACCTGTCCAATCAAGGTTCCTGGTCGGGGGCGAAATCAACAACGTTCGCCGTTCCCGCCAACACGGAAAAAATCTACGTATGTCCCAGCGTTATCGACGAAGACGCGTTTTTCGACGACAATTACAGTTCGGGATACTGTTACATCAAAAGTTACCTCGGTTACCTAGGCGATTACACCACCGTGGAGCAATCCGATTACGAGAGCAGCAAGTACTACCTCGAATGGGAATGGTATCTGTATTAACGGAGAACAAATATGAACAAACTCATCGCAATTCTCAGCCTTTTCTTCTTGCTTTTCCTTTCCAGCTGCGCGGTCGTCGGTTGGCACAAGCAGGGAGTCAGCGATTTCGAAACAGAAAACGCCCTAGCCCAATGCGAATACGAAGCCGGCATAAACCATGTTCAACGGGGCGATTTCGTTTCCAGCTGCATGAAGCGTCAAGGTTTCCGCTGGTATTAACGTTTCGTTCCTAAAAACTGTAACAAATGCTTTTCCCCAAAAAGAACTCCATTATGAAAATCGTCATTCTTTTCGCAACAGCCATTTTCCTTTCCAGCTGCGCGATGACCCGCACGGATTACGGTGAACGCGACGTCACTTACCAAAACCGTACGAACATCGTGAACTACGGAGCGGAACGCGCAAAAATCATCGGCCCGGTCATCTGGCAGGACCAAAACAAATGTTCCAAGATCTCGTTTCTGCAATTCGCCGTTTCCAAAAATCCGAATATCGACGACATGATAAACATCGTGACCGAGGAATACAAGAACAACACGACAAATTCTGTCTATTGCAAATACTCGGGACTTGCCGTGAGTTATGAATCCCTGTCCGTCGAAGAAGCCGCCGAGTGGCACAACATCGGAGATTCGGCGATCTTTATCGCCGACAAGGACAAGGAGAAAAAGCAGACGATTGAACCGTCGAAGACGCCTGTCATCGTGGCCATATTCGCAACGATTGCGGCTACGGTGATGACGATACTGTTCGTGAAGAGTTAATGAAAATTTTATAAAGCACAAACTGTCCAAAAAGGAAAAAAACATGAAAATACAGAAAATCATTCTCGCCGCATTCATTTTTGCAAACCTCTCGTATGCGTTGGGCTTCAATTGCCAAAACAAGCGCTTCAGCAGAGAAATGGAATTCCTGTTGATGAAACAATGCATGGGAAGCTACGATTGGATGAGCGAAGAGCAATACAAGCAAAAACTAGATGGCTGTTCCTGCTACATTGGAAGCCTAGCCTGTGAGTATGACGGCGAAGATGAAAAGCTAAACAAGGCTGCCGAATCAAAAAGCCTAAAGAACGACGAAAAGAAGTATCAATCCTGTCTGGAAAACAAGGAAACAAAAGGCAACGGCAAAATGACAAAGATGCTTGTCGAAGCTTTAAAAGCTGGAGTCAAAGTCTATCTAGAAGAAAAAAACTGACATGGAGAATGACATCGTCGAAAAAATCGATTCTTTCATCGAGGCTTGCCGAGAAGAAATCAGAAAAGAAAAACGGAAAACCATCGATGAAAAGAATCGAAAAGAACAACAGTATAAAACGGATCAAAAGAGCGAATTTCTAATCAAATACGTTTTCGGCAAACGATTTGGCTTCAACTCTTGCGTAGAAGATTGTTTTGGCATAGGCAGTTCTGAAAAGTACAAGGCTTGTAGAAAACGAATTACAGATCCTAAAAAGAAAGCGTCCAAAGAAGATTACAAAAAGATGGAACAGCTCTATGCCGAGATGCAAAAAAGATACAAGAACCCCGATTCGTTCTATCAATGTTCCGCATTGCCGTCAAATTCACAACTTCTATCAAAGTCCTTAAGAGATTTAATGGACAAAATATCCAAGAGCCTCGACAAGCAAATACAGAATTCAAACAACCAGAATTAACGATGCTCCCTGTTTTTGAACAGCTCGTTCCCTACTTCAAGACTTGGCTCAGGGCTTTTGTTCCCGGAGCTATTTTCGCCTATTTATCCAGCAAACTGATTCACGCAGAATTTGCAACGGAGATTATTTTTTACGATCTCGTCATCCTCTTTGTCATTGGGAAAATCCTACTTCAATTCGGTTCCTTGATCATCGATATTCTCACTGACGTTTTCTCGATCGGCCCCATTTTACAGCCAGAGAATTTCAAGCGTTTACAATACCTGTTCGGTTCCGCTTGCGGAATCTTCGTCGCTTTGATTATCTGCTGGCTATGCAATTGCATCTCGATCCATTTTTTCGACAAGGAGACGAGAGACTATTATTCCCTTCTAGCAATCGTCCTGGGATTCATCGCATCCATCGTTTCATTTATCGCGAAAGCGACAAAGCGATAATTTACAACCGCTGGAATGTCTTTTGGCAACTCCATAAAAAACTAACCAACAATTAAAAGATTAACTTCTTTGCAATAAATTCACTTTTAAAAAAATTATTGGGGATTACGACTCACTCATCATAACAAAAAATCCCCCTCTATTTTGTCCCCTTCTGTCCCCTGAACAGTCTCTAGATTTAAGAATGTCAGGAAGAGAAATCTTCCCGACAATAAACCTCTTCGCAGTAGCGAAATACAACACGAAACAAAAGGAACAACATGAAAAAACTTTCGGCAAACAAGGACATCAACAAGCTGTGCGATAAGATTCTTGGAACACGCCGTTGGCAAGTGATTCGCCACGCAAGGCACGTCATCCTTCGTCACTTCCAAGGAAAAACGCTTATCGCCCCTACCACTCCCAGCGATAGCAAGGCCTTTGCGAATTTCGAGAATCAATACAAAAAAATTCTTAGAGAAATCCTCGTTTCCGCGGGTGTAGTTCTTTAACGACAAAGGAGTTCAAAATGTGCACCATCAAAAATTACATCCACGCTCTCGACAAAGAAACACAGCTTCGCTTGAACGGGTACCAGACATCGCTTCTCGAAGTAAAATCCGAGAAAGAGCTTAACGATGGCTACGCCTACAGTCTGCACGAATCAAGTCGTACAAACTCCAGATTTGCAGATATATTGAACGCCTTCAAGCAGAGTTTCGACAAAGGACGGGGCTGTTATCAAGTTCCCGAAGTCGAAGTACCCAAGGCTCAGTTAAAGCCAGAAAACCTTTGCACGATTCTCGATTTCAAGAAGGAAAAAGGAAACGACACGGCAACAATCCTCTTACGGGAAAAGGTCAAGGACGGATATTTACTCTGCATTCCGCCGTCCATCATACAAATTGTCGCCGAGATTTCCGCATTGGAACACATTTGCAATCACAAGGAAAATCTTAGCCCAATCGTCCGCGACGGCATCGAAAAGTTCAACGAACAATACAACACGCCAAAAGAAATTCCCAACGCGCTTTCAAAGCTGTTTTCAAGCGAAGAGTTGACACTTCCGTCCTTTCAGCCGAAAGAAATCCCCGAAGATGAATACGTCATCTTGAAAGACAACAACCGTCCAGGAAACAGCGAACAGCGTGAATTCGTATGCAACGCTCTTTCCACGCCAGACTTCACGATCAAGATCGGTCCTCCCGGCTCCGGAAAAACGACATCCATTGTGGAACTGATCATTCAGCTGATCAAGCGGAAAAAGAGAATTCTCCTGGTCGCATCTACAAATGTCGCCGTTGACAACATCATTGAACGCTTGAAAGACCATCTGGATCTTGCCTGCATCAAGCGCTATGGAAATGGAGAAAACGATCGCATCAGCCCTATCGCCAAGCGATTTCTCCAAGGAGCCGAATTCAAGAAGACCGAAGCCAAGGCCCTGCAAGACCGTCTCATGCAAATTCCCGAAGAAGAACGCACCGAAGGACAAAAAGAACTGCTCGAACATTCCGATGTCAAAAGCAATGAACAGCTTTACGAGATTCTTCAGGAAAACGCTCCGATTGTCGCAGGAACAACTTTTGGAGCATCCCTCGCCGAAATGAAAAAATTTCACAATCGCGAAATAGACGAAGCGCCTTTCGACTACATGATTCTTGACGAAGCGTCCAAGACGACCATTCAGGAATTCCTTGTACCTGCCGTTCTTTGCAAGCATTGGATTATCGTAGGCGACACCAAGCAGCTTTCGCCCTACGTCAGTGACGAAGACTTGGCAGAAAACGCAAGAATCTGTTACTCGGACAATCCGGCGAAAAACCTGGAATATCGCGTAGCATCTGACACGCTTCTCGCCAAAAAAGGGAACGGAGCCCGGCAGACCGTCATTCTCGTCGAAAAGGAATCCGAATACGATGCCTACCTGTATCGCAAATACGCTCAAAAAAATGATGTCCTCTTTGCCGATGCGGACAAGGAAGAAGACAAGAATCTTCTCCCCTATGCGACTATCATCCTCGGCACAATCGATTCGTTCAAAAGAAATCAGGAATGGATTTCTCCACGTATTACGACCGTTCGAACGGCTTGCGCTAAACTCAGCGGACGCGTTCTCCACGAGGAAGCGATGCAGCCTTGGCTGAGCATTGCCCGTTACAACCGCGAAAGCGTCTTCAAGCGCTTTAACGAAAACCATCCGCGGGAATGGTCCGACGAAATTTCCTGGAGACTGGTTCGGATGTTCGAGCAACGAAACAACATCGTCAACACGGAAAATAGTCCCATTGAACGGTTGAAAAAAGAAGTCCAGGAACTGATTCCCGAATCCGATGAAGAAGAATGCAAAAAAAATCTCCACATCTTTGAACAGATCTACCTTCCCTCCTGCATGGAACTCCTTCTTTGCGGATTCGGAAACGACAAGGGACTCGCCATTTTTCGCGGGATCCCGGAAAAGGCTCTCGACGAACGTTGCATCAAGCTGTCCTACCAGCATCGTTCACATCCGGAAATCGCACAGTTTGCGGCAAGGGAATTTTACGAAGGAAAGGCGATGCGTTCCGAACACATGGACGGAAAACAGGAATGGCATTACGACCAGTTCTTCAAGCATCACATTCACTGGGAACATATCAAGGGAAAATGCGATTCCAGGAACCGCAATAAAAAGGAGCAGGAATGGATCGAAAAGGAACTGAAGAAATTCTGCCGATTTGCAACCCGTCAGAGAAAAGGAAAGCTTTCCGTTGCCGTGCTGTCTTTCTACAAGGAACAGGCAGAAGAACTGAAAAAAATCTGCAACCGAGTCTTCAAGGACGCCAAGCAGTTTGTCGAATACAGCGCCGGTTCCGTCGATTCTTTCCAGGGACACGAAGCGGATATCGTCTTTTTGAGCTACAGCAACCAGGTCCCGACTTGCTTTATTAGCGCACCCAATCGTTTGAATGTCGCCATTACGCGCGCCCGCTCCATGATGGTTCACGTTGGAAACTGGAAGGCGATGAGCAAAAGCGATGGCGCTCTCGGACGCATTGTACAGGCCATGAAACCTTTCACCCATAACCTCTAACAACAAGAACAAGGAGTACATCCCATGAAAATCGATATAAAAAAAAACATTTCCTTCTATCTCGTCAAAGCCGAAATCTTGCAACATTCCCCAAATCCTTGGATTCGTCCGTTTTTGAAATATGTTCACGAACATCCGAACGCCAACGAATTCGATATTTGCCGCAATCTGTTCGTTGACAATGGGGCAGCAAGGATTTCCGCAACAAAAGCCATTCTCCTTTTCTTTGAAAAAAATGATTTAATCGTTAGAAAGGGAAAAGGCTACGAACTGACGGAAGAAGGGCTTGAATCGCTTGACAGCGCCAAGCTTTGGCAGGGAAAGAAAGGAGTATTTCTTTTCACCATCTGGGATGCCCCTACCTCGGAATTCTTTATTCTCGACATTCAGCCCGTCCCCGAACATTGGTATGACAATGCACGAAATTCTCCCGAAGATTATTCTTCCCTTTACAACGAATCGGACGACGAACCAAAGCTTTGCTCTTCGGATATCAGGGTAAAGGAATTTGAACCATCCTGGATTAAAACAATCCAGAAAACCGAATTCGAGGCAAATGTTTACTCAAACGGAACGATTAGCATTTCCGGGACGCCTAACGTAAAAGGCTTGAAACCCTATCAAGTAGAGTGGATCGACGAAGAATTGGCAAAAGACTTCATCGACAACGAATAACCCGGACTCGTTTCTGGAATTTTCCACGGTTCCCCTTCTTGCCCAGCTCAAAGGGGAACCGTGGAGCTCCGCTGTCCGATATTCCCCGCTTACGAAATGCCGTAAGAAAAAAAAACTTCTATTATACGAAATAGATTCTATCTTTGGGATATGGGAAATTTTCAAGGAAAACAAACGCAAAGAGAAAAATACAGAGCGGCGGCAGAACTTGCCACGCTTTTTCGCAGTCAAAAGCCAACGGCAACCTTTCTTTTGGCGTTCTTGCTCCTATTTTCGGGTCCGCTTTTCGCTAACGAGATGTGCGCGCAGCTTTGCGTGCCGTGCAAGGAAAAGGCAGCCGATTCGACATGCGCCCAGATCAACTCCCTGTGCAATTGCGCAGTCCTTCTCGACAGCATCCAGGCGGCAGAAACCGCCAAGGCCGAAAAGCTCAACGCCTTGAAGGAAACGCTCAAGACAAACCTTTCGGAAAACTGTCAAAAGGAACTCTGCACGTTCAAGGTCAAGTTAAGAAACGACGAACTCAAATATTTCCACAGCGCAAAGATTCCCGATGCCGTAAAAAATCTTTTCGCGGGATCCGCAACGGATTCCGCGACAAAGCCCAAAGCGCTTATCGCGCTAAGCCCCGAATGCCAGAACTTTTGCGGATTCTGCCCCGCCGAAAAGGCACAGGACAGCACATGCATCCAAATCGAAAGCGTCTGCAAATGCCAGGCGTTTGTAGAACAGGAAGCGCGTCTTGCCGAAAAGGCCACAGTGGACAGTCTTCAAAAGCTCCAGGCCTTTTTGCGGAAAGCCAACAACCTGTCTCTCGCGGCAGATTCCATCTACGCTTTCCAGCAGACAGTTCCGGATTCCACCGTGCTCGTCACGCTCAAAAAGTCCGACATGACGATTGCCGACATGCAAACATTCAAGGAAACGCCCAGCGATACGGCTCCCACGACACAGCCCGCAATGGAGCCCGCAATGGA
Source organism: Senegalimassilia sp. (assembly GCA_963652365.1). GTDB lineage: Bacteria > Fibrobacterota > Fibrobacteria > Fibrobacterales > Fibrobacteraceae > Hallerella. Next base: position 15,598 of record CAVJTH010000021.1, on the reverse strand, counting down.
TTCTGCCGGCACGGTTCAACCGAAAACCGATTCCGTCCAGGTTTCCACAAGCGTCTCGATGGATTCCACAAAGACATCCGATTCAATCGCGCAAAAACCGAACGAAAACGAGAATCGCTTCTATCTAGGCGCGTCATTCCACATCGGACAAGTTGACGACCGCAATCTCTTCGGTTTCGAGACATCCCAAAAGACAAGCATCGTGACAGGTCTCGATTTCTTTGCGCGCCTTTACTTTTACAGATACGGTTCCTTCCAGGGCGGAATTGGCGCAGTCTATCAGTATAACAAGTACGACTTGTACGCTGCCGACGAATTCAAAGGCGGCGCCTACTACTACAACTTTTTGCTGGAAATTCCGCTGGAACTCCGCGCAGGATTCCCCATCGGTGGGATTTTCTGCCCATTCGTCAGCCTGAACGTCAACGTCCGAAAGCCTTTCTACAGCCGGATTGTCTGGTATCTCGGAGGCGAAAGCATCCACGATTCCGATTATGACGATCGGTCATCCGGTTTCCACGCCGCTTCGGATCTTGAATTTCTGGAATACATCGGAATAGGTGTCGAAATCTATCGCCGGATTTCTATCGAATGGCAATGGCTCGCTGCCTCGCAAAGTTCATTCGCCGACGACAAAGGTTCTCCTTACCAAGACGGTCTCGACACTTGGCAAGTCAAGCTGGACTTTGCATTCTAGAGAGGCACGCAATGATTCTTGCAAAAGTTTGCCCGGTGCTCGTCTCTAGCAGTTCCACAGCGTTTCCCATGTCGGCTATCTCGAAGACTACGACGTGCAATATCAAAGCGACGACAGGAATACAAACTGTACAGTCAAGTGGAAGTGGTATCTGTATTAAAGGAAATTATCCATGAAGATGCGAACCTTTTCAGGAATTCTTTTCTCGAGCGTGTGCTTCGCTCTTTCGGGCTGCTCGGACGAATCTCCGTTTTCGAAAGTGGAAAGAGAAATACAACCCCTTGAAGAAAAAAAGCTGCAGAACAGCAGCCAAAACGGAATCGTCCTGGATCTGATCATCCGCGACTTTATGCCGAGCCATCCGGACTTCGAGAACTTCGCCGAGGAATCCGTCAAGAATCTGGATGCCATTTACAAATATGGTCTCCCAGGATACGATATTTCCTGGAAAAATCTTTCCGCCTACCACAGCACATGCGGAAACGTCGCGTCCAAAGCGGGAGTCGCGCTTGGCACAGACGGGCTTCCCCTGGTCGCGAATCCGGTACTCCCCACCTATTTGCAGCAAAGCTCAAAATCTCCGACAGGCGGCACTCTCATGTATGGACAATGCTCGACAAAGGTTCCCGGTTACATAAACCAGGTCCAGCGCGGCTTCAAGCAATCCCAGGGAACAACTTTCACGGGCGTTCTCAAGAACACCTGCCTAGGCGAAGAATCCAGGAACTCCGGGGGAACCGCCTGGGCCAATACGATCTATTACACGCCGGGCATGGTGCAACCCTATCTGACTTTCGATCTCGACAACGAAACAGGGGAATCCCTTTATTTGCAAGGAGCTCATGTCCACAAGCTGAACGAAGCGTGCGACAACTCGCATTTCGAACAGTGGTTCGAGGACGTTTCCGGGGTAAACAAGACGTCCAAGACAACCATCCACGTTCCCCTTGCCTCCGACAATTCACAATACAGCGAACTGAACGCCAACTACAACAACGGCGGCTATTTCCCGCTCGACGCGGTGGATCCCGGGACGCAGATGCGGAGCGGCATGGCGCCAGGCACGGACCAATGGGGACCGCAGAGCTTCTCGATCTTCTGCCCCCCATATAATTACCAGTATGCAAGTGTACAGGCCGACTTCGAAGGCAACAAAACCTCCACTCTTTGCGCGGACTGGAACCAATATGGCGGAGCGCGCGGACTTAGCGTGGATGCCGCGGTAAACATCGCAAGCGCGCATGGCACGCTCGGCGCGCAACATCTCCGCAACTACAACTTTACGATGATGGGCTACGCAAACTTCAAGTATCACAAGGCGAACAATACCGATTCGACAAACCAGGAAACTTTCGAAGTTGTCGGAACCGATGATACATGGATTTTTGTCGATGGCGTGCTTGCCGTCGATCTAGGCGGAACGCACTTTGCGACACCGGGCATCGTGAACATCCGCACACTCGCGGAAAACAACCATGGTTGCCATGAAGGCGAACCGCTTGCCGCCACGCTCGCAAGCGAACAGGCCTGCGGAGCGGACGGGCAGTGGACGGACGGTTCCTGGCATCATCTGCACTTCTTCTATGCCAACCGCCAAACGGACGGTTCAGATCTCTACATTCGCACAAATCTTGCCAACGTGGCACTTCCCCTCTACAACGAAAATGTCGAAGCGAAGCCCAAAACATCTCAGGAATAATCCCATAAAAAAAAATTCAAGTTTCAGTCTTCTTGATAGCCGCACGTCTCTTTTCCGGTTGCGCGATGCCCCCCCGCACGGATTATGGCGAGCGCGACGTCACCTACCAAAACCGTACGAACATCGTGAACTACGGAGCGGAACGCGACAAGGTCCTTCGTATGCGGACGCGCGCTGCCCGCCTCGCCGCAGACCGAGCTGTTCTAGTGGCCCGCGGAACGGAAAATTCTTAAGCATCCAATACTAATCACTCTTTCGAAAAATCGAATTCGTTCATCGACAAATGCCCAAATTTTCCAAATAGACGCTTCGAACAACATCCAAGCAGACAAACATATTTCTTTATGGCGAAATATTCAAGAACTTTATTTAAATTCTTTCGATATAGCGAAAAGATTTGTTTTTACTCTATCCCTTCACCCCATCCACCAGCCGGTCAAAGCATTCGCCGCGCACCTTGTAGTTCTTGAACAGTCCAAAGCTCGCGCAGGCGGGAGAAAGCAGCACCGAGCTTCCCGATCCGAGCGAGCACGCATCCGCAAAGGCCTCGTCGAGATCCGGAAAAATCTTCATCGGAACGGAGACTCCGTTTTCCCGGAGCGAAGCGAGCATTCTTTCCGCTGTCGCGCCGATGAGCGAAACTCTTTTCAGGTTCGAAATCCCGGCAAGGACATTCGAAAGTTCGGTGAAATCCGCATTCTTTTCGGAGCCCCCGAGTATTAGCGCAAAGGGACGCTTCATGCTTTTCACCGCGGCGATCGTCGCGTCGGGACGCGTCGCATAGGAATCATTGTAAAATTCGATGCCGTTCCTTTCGCCCTTGAATTCCATGCGATACTTGAGAGGTTCGTAAGACTTGAGCGATTGCAGGGCCGTCGGAACGTCCGCGCCCAGAGCCTTTACCGCGAGCAGCGCAGCCGCCATGTTTTCGAGCTGGTATGCTCCGCGAATCTTGCATTCCGAAAGCCGCAGCGTATAGCCGTCTATCGAAACGGAATCCGCCGTAAAGACCGCATCGGCATCCTTGCTTCCGTAAGAAAGCTTTTGCGCTCCGCTTTCTCTCGCAATCGCCGCCGACGGAGCCGCATCGCGAATGTAAACGCAGTAGTCGTTGCGCTTTTGCCAGCGGACAAGGTTCGCCTTGGCATCGCGATATTCCTCCACAGAACGGTGCCAGTCCAGATGTTCCGTCGAAACGCGCAATACGACGCCGATGCGCGGCGAAACGGAAAGCGTCATCAGCTGGAACGACGAAAGTTCGAGAATCGAGACGCGGTCCGGCGAATCGTCCTTTAAAAGGTCGAGCGCAGGCACGCCAAAATTTCCACCAATCGCGCAGGGAACATTGCAGGCTTCGAGCGCATGATGAATCATGCTGACCGTGCTTCCCTTGCCGAGCGTTCCCGTCACGCCGATGACCGAGCGGGACTTCGTTTCGTTCAGAAAAATCTCGATTTGGCTGGTGAGAACGCCACCGTTTGTCTGGAAACGGAAAAGCTCGTTTTGAAGCGGATAGATTCCCGCCGAGCGAACGACGGTGACGGAATCCTTGAGACCGTCCATGTAGCTTTCGCCGCTAAAGAGCTTGACATTCACGTCGCCTGGCAGTTCGGGAAGTTCTACCGGATTTCTGTCCATCACGACAATGTCCTTGACACCATTTCGCACAAGGTAATTCAGCGTGCTCTTGCCTTCGACACCAAATCCCAGAATGCCCACCGGGCTTACGATATTCTGCATAGAAAGTCCTCGTTCTTGCTTTGCCTATTATAGAATTATCGCGACGAAAAGGAGAGTGGACTTCATCCTTTCGCGGGCTTTACCACCGCCGTCGCGAACGGAGCCCTGGCGAACGCTTCGCGCAAGAGTTCCATCAGGCGGTCTTCCGAAAACTTTCGCACCTGCGATTCCGTTTCCGCCATCGTATAGACGCGTCCCAGATGAAGCATCTGGTCGGCAAGGCGCATCAGACGCTTTTCCGCGCTGTCCGAACCGATGCGCAGTCCTCCGATGATGTTCCGCTTCGTGCGTTCCAGTTCGCCCCTGTCGAAACCGTTCGCCAGAAAATTCCGAAATTCGCGCAGGGCGATTTCCAGCGCTTCTTCCATCTTGTGCGGTGCGGTCGCAAGCGATATACCCCACCCGAGAACGTCCCGATACACGTCCGTCATCGAATACACGGAATAGGCAAGCCCGCGTTCTTCGCGAACTTTCTGGAAAAGTCTCGAACCCATGTCGGCGCCAAAGGCGACATTGAAGAGTCCAAGCGCCCGCAAGAAATCGATGTTTCCATCCCGAAAGTCGAAGCTCGTTCCCCAAAAGAGATTCGACTGGTTCAAGTCCTTTTTGCTCCTTGTCTTTCGCGTCGCATGGGCACAGTAAGGATTTTCACCGATACGCCTTGCGGACTTCTTCTCTTCGAAACCTTTTCGCACCAGATCGACGATTCTTTCATGGTCGATTTTGCCGACCGCGCAAACGGTCAGCGGCAAGTCTTCAAGAACTTCCCGCTCGCATTCGACGAGATTTTCGCGCGTCAGCCCCTTGACCGTCTTGACGGTTCCCGCGATCGGCAACGCGAGCCCGCATCCCTGGTAATGAATTTCGTTAAAAAGATCCCCGACGCATTCCTCGGCGATATCCTCGTAGCTGTGGACTTCCTCGATGACGACCTTTCGTTCCTTTTCCACTTCGCGGCAATCAAACCGCGGATGCATCAGCATGTCGGAAATCACGTCGAGCGCAAGAGGCACATCCTCGCGAACGACCTGTGCGTAAAATCCGGTTTCCTGACGGGTCGTATAGGCTTCGAGGTTTCCCCCGCGATCCTCGATCAGATGGGCGATTTCAAACGCCGAGCGCCTTTCCGTTCCCTTGAAGACGAGATGTTCGTAAAAATGGGCGAGACCGTTCGTCTCCGAACTTTCATTGCGCGAACCCCGCGGAATCCACGCGCCCACATTTGCGGAATAGGCTCCGGGCATGTAATCCGTGACAACCGTGATCCCGTTTTCCAGTTCGGTTTTCAAAATCTTCTGTCGAAACATGCGCCTAATCTAGCAAAGTTAGAACCCTGAATTCTTAACGAGAATCAGCAGGGCAAACCAAACGGAAAGCCCGGCAAAGACGATTCCGTTTCCCATCATGAGCGCTTTCCACTTTCGACCGGAAGGTTTCACGAAAGTCCCAAGACAGACAAACGGGATAAAGCTCGCGAGAACCGGCAAGATGTAGCGGAAATCATTGCTGCAGGCAAACGGCACCGTTATCCGCAAATACATCAACGCGGCAAGGAACATCGCGATTTGCAGGAGCAGAAGAACTTGAACGCGATCCATTTTCGATTTCCAGAATCCGCGGAAAGCGCATACGACAAGAACCAGAAGGCTCGTCCCGATGGCAGCGCCGAGCGTTTCTCCAAGCGGGAACCTAAAGATTCGAAATTCGCCAAACAGGGAGGTCTTGAGCGCATAGTTCCAGAAGAATTCTCTACCCAGCGATTCGTCCCAGGGACTTGTGAAAGGATTCAGCATGTAATTCTTCAAATCGAAATAGGCGTAGTTTCCAAAGCTGTTCGGGACGGCGAGCCCGGAATGAAGCCCGCTGGAATTTCCGACAAGCGAAGCGTCGCCCCATAGGCGAGCACCCAGGATTCCCAGGCAGACGACGACAAGAATGCCGAGAGAAACCACCTCCGATTTTTTAGGAAAGACCGTCTCGCGCGGAAAATAGCCGAAAGCGAGCCCCAGCGCGAAAGTCGCAAGCGTGATCGCGCCCGTACTCTTTGTCCAGTAGCTCAGACCCGCCGCTAGCGCCGCGCACAGAAGCGCTTTCGACGACCTGGAAAGGATATATTTCAAGACTCCCCAAAGGCAAAGAAGGTGAAAAAAATAGAACAGCTGGTCATTGCCGATGCGCGGAGCGACCAGCAGGAGCAGCGGCCAGAACGTCCACAGAAGGGTTCCCAAGGGGAGCGCGCCTTTCGGAAGAACCATTTGCAAGATCTTGAATCCCAAAATCAGGACGCAAATCGAAAGCGCGAGGCTTTCCGCCTGCACAGCCGAAATGCCGTCAAGATGCAGGACAGAGCCAAGCAGCCACGGAACAGAAGAAACCGCGTAATAGACAGGCGGATGGTAGCATGTCCAGCAGTCATCCGTTCCGGGAATTCGATGCTCTTCCGCAACGATTTCAATGTAGTCCAAGTGTCCATCGACATCGTAGGCGTATTGCGAATGGGAAAGCGAAGAAAACATCAAGGCGCGCAACAGGATGCCCGCCGTCAAGAGGATTCCCGGCAAGACTCCCACATGGAACCTTCGAAGCAGGCAGGCGAAGAAGGCGGTAAAGGAAACGAGAATCAAAATGTACGAGAAGACTCCGACCGACGACGAAGACATCGTCGGCTTGACGTTCAACCCGCCGACTCCCCCGTTGTTTCGAACGAGAAATTCGAAATGGAAATTTTCCCCGTCCGCATACTTCGCAATCGAATCCGCCGGGAGCACAAAGCCGTTGCCGAAATCGCATCGACCCGGAAAATGGGAAAGCGAAATCCTGTTGCCGTTTATCTTGACCGATTCCGCGCAGTCGTCCGGGATGACCTTTAGCGCAAAGGCGCCGACGAATCTTGAACGGACATCGAAAAAGACTTCGAATTTTTCGCCGTCCTGAAACTTTTCCGCAATCGGGAATGTCGCATTTCTTTCGTCGAGCAGCGAACGATACCCGACGTTTTCCACCGCAAACCGCGAAGAGAGGAACAGAAGAATTCCCAAGAAGAAGAGCAGGAGGCAGTACGGTTCCGGTGCGCGGAACGCTTTCCCGATTTTTTTCCTCATCGACATCAACCCGAATTCTTGAAAATTAATTGATATGCAATCACGTGCCTTACCGCTTTCCTTCGTGGTATTCCGCTTCGGCGTTCACGTTCCAGATGGCGGACTTGTCGCTCGAATTTTCACGGATGCACTTGACGGCTTCCATCGCGGTGAGCATGCTGTGGTCCATGTTGTTGTACTTGTGCATCCCGTTGCGACCCATCAGGAACAGGTTTTCCAGGGAATCGACATATTCGCGGACCTTGCCGAATTCCCCGTATGTCCCGAAATACGCCGGATATGTTTTCGGAACGCGGAAAAGGACCGAATCCCGAACCGCGGAACGCTTCGCCACGTGAATTCTTTCAAGTTCCGCGATGGCGAAATCGATAAATTCCCTGTCGGCCATGTTCCACATTTCGTCGCCTTCGTTCACGAAATATTCAAGCCCAATCCAGACTTTCGAAGGATCCGAAACCAGGTAGGGACTCCAGTTGTTGAAAACCTGGATGCGTCCGAGCTTGACATCGGATTCCTGCACGTAAATCCAGTTGTCCGCGACAAACTTCAATCGGCTCTCGGGCGTTCCCGCCTTCGCCGGATTTTCGATGTCCAGCGAATCGAGCAGAAGTCCCACCGTCATGAAATCCCGATACACAAGACCCTTCGCAACGCGGGAAACCTCTCCCGGAACATTCGGAAGAGCCTCGACCAGATTCTTCACGGGCATGGTACTGAGCACGTAATCGGCTTCCAGCCTTTTTTCTTCGCCGTTTTCCGTATAATGCACCGCGGAGACACTTTTTCCCGAAACGTCCAGAGACGTCGCCTTGGCACGGAAGCGGATTTCGCCGCCGAGCTTCTGGATTCTTTCGGCAACGGTTTCCCAGAGTTCTCCCGGTCCGAGCTTCGGATAGAGAAATTCCCCGATAAGGCTTGTCTCCGTTCCTTTCTGCCGAATCGATTCGGATTTTTTGGGCAAGATGGATTTCACCGCATGAAGAAGCGTCTTTCCGATCGAAAGTCCCTTGATCCGCTGCGCGCCCCAATCCGCGCTGATCCTGTCGCAGGGAATGCCCCAGACCTTTTCCGTGTAGTCCCGGAAGAACGTGCGATAAAGCTCCACGCCAAACCGGTTGATCATGAAGTCTTCCAGGGAAACTTCCTTGCGCTTCGGGAGCAGGCAGACCTTGAGATAGCTCATCCCTATCTTGAACATTCGCCACAGTCCCAGGTTCCTGATCGTCGCGGCGTTCAGGCTGACCGGATAATCGAAAAGCTTGCGCGTGTAGAGAATCCGGGAAAGACGGGAACGGACAAGCATTACCCGGTCTTCTCTTTCCGGGTCGGGACCTCCGGCAGAAAGGCTTACGGGTCGCTCGATGGAAAGATCGTCACGGCTCGGAGCGCCTTGCAACGGCAAGATGTCCGTCCACCAGTCCATCACCGTATCGCTCTTGCTGAAAAAACGGTGACCGCCGATGTCCATGCGGTTTCCCTTGAAAACGGCCGTCCGGGAAATTCCCCCGACAAAATCGTTTTCTTCGAGAACAATGGGCTTCACGTCCGTCGTCTTCAGGAGTTCATAGGCGGCGGTAAGCCCGGCGGGACCAGCCCCGATGATCACGGCAGTTTTCATATCAATCCTTCAGCGATTTAAAAAGGAACATTTTCCGGATGCCAAAATTCCACAGCAGGACAATCGCCGCGGAAACAAGCTTTGCGGGCATCGGGACAAGGTCCAGGAAATCCACCTGGAACCACATGAGAAGCTGGTTCAGGAGAACGCCCAAGAGCCCGATCAGCGCAAACAGGGAAAACTCCAGAGGCCGACTCGAAACGCTCCGCCTACAGGCCGAAAAGACCCATCGGACGCTTATCCAGTAATTCACGACAAGACCGGCGACGAGACCCGCAAGATTCGCCACGAGGTAATGCCACCTAAGCGCATAAAGGCAAAGCGCGAAAAGTCCAAAATCCACCACAAAGGCAAGACCGCCCGTAAAGAGGTATCGCCACATCTGGCCTAGAACGCTCTTTCGACCCGGCAATCTTTTCGACAAGGCGGCTTCAAGTCGAAAGGCAAGTCTGTCTGGTCCCGTTTTCCGCATTACTTTCCAAGCGGCATCACCAGGATTCTCGAATGCCTTTTATAGTTGTAATGGTCGCGCTTGGACTTCGGCAAGTCTTCGAGCGTACCATCCTTGAATCCCAGCTGGTAGAACCAGTCGAGCGCCTGCGTCGTGAGCAGGAAGACCCTGTAAAATCCGCGCATCCGAGCCGTCGCCACCAAGTGCCGCACAATCGCCGCGCCGACTCCCGACTTGCGATAGTTCGCCGCAACGGCAATCGCGGCGACTTCCGCCGAGTTGTCCTCGAACGCATGGAGCGCTCCGCAACCGTGAATCACGTTGTCGATCGCATACACGACATAGTCCGAAAGCTTTTCCGAAATGGATTCCTGCGTCCGCGAAATGAGATATCCCTTCGCGATGTAGTCCTGCATGATCCGGAGAATGTCCGGAATATCGTCGGTCGTCGCCGGGCGAATGCTCGAATACTGGTTCGCATAGACCATCGTCCCGTCGCCGCGGCTCGAAAACACTTCCTGCAAGACGCTTCCCTGCGTTTCGCCGCTAATGAGGTGGACGCGCTTCGCGCCGGCCTTGCAAGCGGCAATGGCGTTTTTCAGATAATCGACCTGCGCGAAGTTCAGCTTGTCCGAATTCATGTCCAGGATTTCCTGGGCCTGTTCGATATCGAGGGCAGAAATTTCGCCGTTGTCCGTCACGTCCAGATACCGCGTATTCGGTCCCGTGACGAGGCCTTCTGCCCGAATGCCGTTTTCGCTCCCGATAAAGAAGAGCTTTCCCACCGTCAGATACTTGCAGAGTTCCATCGCAAGTTCCGTGCTCGAAATATTGTAGGCGTGACCGATCTTGTTCCAGCCGATCGGAGGAATGATGGGAATGTAGTCTTCCGAAAGCAGATGTTCGACGATGTTCTTCTCGATCCGTTCGATTCGACCGGTACGCATGAAATCGACGCCGTCGATAATTCCCATGCTCCGGGCAGACACCCAGTTTCCCTGCATCCCGTGGCATCCTCCCGCCGTCAAGTGGCTCATGATGCGCTGGGCCGCTCCGAGAGACGCCTGTTCGATCAAGGGCAGCGCCTCTTCGCTCGTGAGACGCACGCCGTTCTTGAACTCGGAGACGATTTCCCACGCGGCAAGCTGCCGGTCGATGCTCTTGCGCGTCCCGGGGACAATCAGAATCTTGACGCCTATCTTGTGCAAGAGCGTAATGTCCCGAATCAGCACGGGAAACAGCGGATGTTCCATCAGGCTGTCTTCGATTTTCAGCACAAAGAGCTGCCCCTTGAACCGGGTGATGTAACCGAAGACCTCGCGAATGAATCCCGCGACTTCGATATTTTGCACGTTCAGATGGTCAAAACCGTTGCTCATGCAAAAAAATATAGCTATTGTCTCTCATCCCTCAAGGAACGAAGTTCCCAAGTATTGACCGTACAAGTCGTCGGCTCCCCTTCATCTTCCGGATAGAGACTTTCAACAACAGTTTTATTCTTGTCTATCTTAAATGAACAACAATTCCCATATGCAACATCTTTTTCCTCTTTGCCAGAAAGGACATTATCAAAAATTTTTAGGTACTCCTTGGAAAAAGAATCAACATCATCCAAAAACTCACTCAGAATGCAATAATCCCCATCGAAAGAAAAAATCATATCCTCAATTTTTCCTTGATGTTCGATATATTTTATCTTGTAATTCATGTTGATTTACTCCTTCGGAAAAGCAGAAATGATTTTTCCTTCACGATTGATAAACATTTCGATTTTGATTCCATTGGCAAAACCATAATATCTATTGCCTGATAAATATCTTCTAGTTTCATAAGCTTGATTAATTGAATTTATCACTTGTTGAGGCGTCCATTCCCGAGGGAAGAAGAATGCGGATTAAAGTAGTCTTCGTGGTAGAAAGAATGTCCAAACTCGTGGGCCAAGGTAAAATTCAGCCTTCCTACGGGAGACGTTTCTTCGAGTTCTCCAGAAACAAGGATCGTCCCTGCCTCGTAAACTTCATCGATATATTTTCCATCGACTACAATTTTAACACGCCCTCTTCCAAATAGATTCATTCCCAGAATCCGTCTGTCCGCAAAGTTCGCAAACTGGATTGTCAAGCCCAGACCTTCAATTATCCTGTCAATGGGAGTCGCCTGCGGAATCCCAAAGTCATATCCATATTCCGAAACACTATTCTTCAAAAATTCGACCGTATGAAATTCAATATCTTCGCAAGACAGAACCAACGTCCCGTCATCCTTGATAGGAACCTGGATATTCGGCAAGAACTTGAGCTGCGCCGTTTTTCTCATCCCTGTTTCCCTTCCAGCAGCCGCCGAAAATGTTCCCAGTCGGCAGCAGAGGCCTTTTCCTTCGCCATGCGCAAGGCTGCCTTGACCTCCGGCACTTCGTTGATGTAGTCGGCGATGTCCTTCGGAGCTTCCCCCTTGCTCGGATCCGCCACCAAGTCAAAAAACAGCGCCCTTTCTTCCCCATCCAGTTCAAGGGCTGCGGCCATTTGTTCGTAAAAAATAAGCCCGGTATCGCACCGGGCCTATCCATCCAAGTTCCATCCGAACGTTAGACAATCCAACTTTTTCAGTTTTCAGGTTCTTCCGAAACGGATTCCTCGTCGGTTTCCGCAGCGGCCTGCTGGGCGGCAAGCGCCTTCTTGAACTCTTCCACCGTCGCGATATACTCGTCGATCTTGTCGTCCCGGGAATCCAGGTGAGCGAGGATTTCCTTCGTATGCTCTTCGCCAAAAACCGTCTTGAGCTGACGCCCCGCGTGACCCTTGTAGCCCCATTCCTTTAGGCGGTCGTCCGTGAGCACGTAGGAATCCTGAAGCGATACAAAATGCATCGGTCCGTGGACGGCGATGTCCTCTTCGAGAAGCATGCATTCCGGTTCCACGGCGCCCTGTGTCGCCATGTAGGACTGGATATGACGCGAGCGGACATCCTTCGTATGCTCGATTCGCATGTATCCCATAATCAGATACTTGTCCTTGTAATCCGCATCCCCGCCTTCATAGCGCGTTCCAAACAAGATGTAGCGGCTCTTGTTCGTCTTGACAATCTTATTGATGGCCTTGACATTGCAGCACGAAACAAATCCATAGGTGGAAGTTTCGTAGTTCGGTTCCGAAAAGGAACCTTTTTCGTTTTCGTTTAGCTGGTCACGGACCGGAACAACGGACATTCGGCTGGTCTCGACATAGAGAAGACTGCCCGTGTTCTTGCCACGGAAGCCTTGCCAACCGGTTAAATTAATCTGTATTTGCGGCATAGTACGTCCTTTTCCTCAGAGTAAAAGTATCAAAAGCGGACCAGTGATGGTTCGTTTTCTTCCTGCAAGATATAAAATTATACCTTAAAAAGTCAAAGTTTTTGCAGAAACCTTATCCACACCGAAGAAAGTCGCCCCTTTGCGGAAAAATTCGGGGGTGTCGGTCGTCAAAAAGGACAGCCTCCCCCCTCGGGTCAGCCTTTTTTCCATGTCGGGATGCCGTTTCAGATAGTCAAGCGTCTTCAAGGCGACGATCGCACCCTGCGAAACGACCCGAATTCGCGGCGGAACGACCCGTTCGATCACCGGCAAAAGCAGCGGATAGTGCGTACACGCCAGGAGAATCGCATCGATCTGCGGATCCTTGGCAAGCAGCCGGTCGATATCCCGCTTCACGAAGAAACGTGTCCCTTCGCTGTCGATTTCGCCATTTTCGACAAGAGTCGCCCAGAGCGGGCAGGCCTGCTGCGTAACCCTGAGCTTCGGGAAGAAATGCCCGATTTCGATCGGGTAGCTGTTCGACTCCACCGTTCCGGCGGTTCCCAAGATACCCAGATGACCGTTCTTCGAAAAATTTCCCGCTTCCTCCGCCGTGGGACGGATAATGCCCAGGACACGGTTTTGCGGGGCAATGGCCGGCAGGTCGCGCTGCTGGATCGTGCGGAGAGCCCGGGCGCTCGCCGTGTTGCAGGCGAGAATGACAAGCGGGCAGCCTCGGTCAAAAAGGGCGCGGACCGCTTCGAGCGTATAGCGGTAAATCGTGTCGAACGTGCGAGAACCGTAGGGCGCGCGAGCGTTGTCCCCGAGATAGAGAAAATCGTAATCGGGAAGTGCGCGTCGCAGTTCGCGCAAAATGGAAAGCCCGCCAAACCCGGAATCGAAGACGCCGATCACGGCTGCCTCTGCATCGCCTTGCGGACGGAATCCTTCGCGAATTCCCCCGGAAGAAGCTGCCCCGGAGATGTCCGCTCATCGTTTGCCGTGCGAAATTTCGCGCGGGAAACCGCCTTGGCAGCCACCATTTCCTTCTGGAGCTCGGAAAGGTAGCGCTCCCAGTCCTGGAGCGATTCGTCGAGTTCCGATCGAGCCTGGAGCATCAGGGTGCGAAGCTGTTCGAGTTCCTTCATCTGGTCGCGCTTCATGATCCAGAGTTCCTCCTCTTCGGGCATCCGTTCGATGTTGAAGAGCAGGTTCAAATAGCGTTCCTCGGCCTTGATGTATGCGCTGTAGGCCTCCCGATACATATAGTCGCGATCTTCCGCCATGGTCTGCTGGGCGGACTTTGTTCCGCCGCATGCCGCAAGCAGCGCACCGACAAGTACGAACGCAATCCAGCCACGACGAATCATTTCGCGCCCGACGAATCCCGAATGACCGTGTAAAGGCGTTCAAGCGTCGTATTGCTCTTGAATGTCGCCGTGTCGCCGGTCTTGGCGTTCACCATGGTGTGAGTCCCGACCTTGACTTCGCGCTCCTGGCAAGGAATGCCCGTTTCGGGATCGAGCGTTACCCAGTAGGCGGTTTCGTACTCCGCCTTGAGCCCCGTGCGATAGGCCTGGAATTTTTCCGTCCCGATCTTGCTGTTCACGTGCTGCTCCCAGATGTAATAGGGGAAGCTCTCCTTTTCCTTGAGATAGACCGTATAGGCGAAGCACTTGCGCTTGTCGAGATTGCGGAATCCTTCCGTGACGACGGAATCCACCTGGATGAGGGCAAACTGGAGGCGGCTGCGCTCCTTCAGGAGCTGCGTGATGTTTCCCTTTTCAGGAACCTTGCCCACGAGCAGATGATCCATCTCGTAGCGGTGCTTTTCCTGGCGTTCAAGATGCTTGATGTAATCGGGATTGAGCAGCTGTTCGCGCCAGCGCCCAGGCATCGGAATGCTGTAGAGAAGCGTGTCGTAGCCTTCGGCAAAGCCCGAAGTTTCGACGGCTCGTTCCGCAACGCCCTTGGTCAGGACTTCGGGAAGCCGCCACTGGAGTTCCGCCGGGTGGGAGTTCTTGAGATATCCGCGCGACTTGTCGATTTCGAAATTTCGGAGAATCAGCAGAGTGTCGCCTTTTTGGGAATACTCCAGGCGAACATAATCCGCATTGATGGTCCCGATGCGTTCTACGTCCTCCAGGTCGATTGTCGCGTAGGTGCTTTCCGTGTAGAGATCTACGGAAACGGGTTCGGAAAGCCTGTAATTCACTTCGACCTCCGAAGAACAGGCCACTAGAGAGATTGCCGCCAAGATGAGAGTTAAATGCTTCATTTTGCTCCGTCGATTTTTTCGCTGTTTCGAACCACGCGAATCTGCTTTTGCAACAGAAGCGTATCCGCGTCCGCATCGAGGAAGCGAATGGAAAATTCGCCTTCCTTCGCCCGGAAGAATTCCGTCGCGCTCGAAAAGCCTCCGCGGATGGAAGAAATCAAGACCGTATAGGAGCCTTCCTTTGCGTTGACAGGACTTGTCTTGGACGCGATAGTCTTTCCCGACGCGTTGGTGACTTCCCACCTGAGCCTTGAAAAGTCGAAGTTCTTTCCATAGCGGAACTGCATGATGAACGGTTCCGAGCTGCGAAACACGCTCGACGTATCGACAACGGTCGCGCGTTTTTGCAAAAAGTCCTTTCCGCAGACAATTTGCATCGGTTCCGAAGAGCAAGCCGTAAAGAACAGCGGCAGAAACAGAGCGGACAAGAGTATTCTTTTTTTCATCGGTTCCTCCGCCCGAAGTTTCGAGCGTTTATGCTTTTTCAAGCCTAAGACAAATTACAAAATTTATCGGATAAGGAGTTTGGACAGAGCTTGTTCGGTGCTTAGTGGATAGTGATTAGTGCTTAGAATCGCGGAACGAGCCATTACTTTCTGCCGAAAGGATTTTGGCGTTGCACGTCTAGGCTTTTTCGCGAAGCGAACTGTTTCCGCCTGGCGTCGGAGGGTAGGCGCCTGCCCGGCGAGGGGCTTGTTCAGAGCTTAGTGGGGAGAACTTAGAGCTTAGAGATCTCAGCGAAC
>CAVJTH010000020.1:0-42795 GCA_963652365.1 Senegalimassilia sp. | reverse complement strand
CATAAAAATCAACTAGGAATTCAAATTTTTCTGTTGGAAAAAGTGAACCACTTTAATCACCTGGAAAGCTGTGAAGTGACGGAAAGGCGCCTTTCGCAGCAATTGGAATCCTTGCCGCAAACATTTGGCGTTAATGATTCCGCCGTCGCCCTTGTCCTGCAAGTGGCGCAGTTTGAAAAAGAATGCCTCAAAGAGGCAAAAATGGAAGCGTATAGACCGAGATATAATGAAAAGTATCAGTCGTTCAAGTCTTTGTTTGCCAGCTATACCCAAAGTTTTTCGGAAACAATCTACGAAGAACTGGAAGGCGTGAATCAAAGAATCGCTAGCCAGCAGAGCCGCGGGTGGCATTTTAACATGCGAAATATCGGGGATGTCGGTTCCCTGGATTTTCTCAAGGAAGAATCGCTTGAAGGATATGTCGAATTTTTGAAATCCTTGAAAAATAAAATCACCAAAAATCTCTTCCCGATTTTTTCCGACGTGATTGCCGAAGAATTAAAGTTGTTAAACGAAGGCAAGGAAAAGGCGAAAAAATATTGTGTCGTTACGCAACGTTCCACGATCCAAGACCTGGATGATATGGATGCAAAATGTACGGACATGAATTTAAGCGAGGCGGATGCAAATTCCTATGAGGAAAAGGCGAAAAACCAACGAGGCTATCTGGCTTGGCAAAAAATCGTTGAACAAGTTAGCGATAGTTCCCAAGACATCTATGCCGGTATTTCTTTGCTCGAAGATTATTTAGATAAATATCCCAAAGGAACTTTTGCAAAACAGGCGAATGAATTATACGAGAAGACCTTGATCCGGGAAGGATTGAACGAAGTAAAAAAAGACACGTTGCTGGGACTGTCTAACAGGTCGCTCCTAAGAAGATACTTGAAAAAATGCCCCCAGGGAAAATCTGTGGAACGCGTTTCGGATTATTTGGAAAAGCTGTTTTTCGATTATTCGATGTCTGAATTAAGAAAGGACCCCAAAGAGGCGATCCTTCCCAATTCATATCCCGATCAGTATTTGGTGAAATATCCCGAAGGAAAATACAGGGACAGTTTGAACGTTGCCCTTGAAAACGCGTATTGGGAAGTTTACTCGGAGAAATGCGCCAATGACCAAACGCTTTCCGGTTGCGAACCTCTCTTTACGTTTTCTGCGAAGTTTCCAAACAGCAATCGTCTTGACAGCGTTGGAATTTTAATCGATGAACCGCTGTGGGCTTCGATAAATGAAGGCAAATTTGCGGAAAACTGTCGCTTCCCTGAAGATGTCGGCTGTTCCGAAGTGGAGCGATATGTCAAGATGATTTCCCAGGGAAAACATGCCAAGGAGGCAAAGAAAATTCTCGAAAATGCTAGGAATAACAGTGAAAAAAGAGAGCTTGAAAAAGAACGGGAAAAACGAGCCGTCGCATGGTTTGACGAATATGAAAACACAAGTACGGGCTGTTCCTTTGTCGCTAAAAAAGATCGCTATGATTTCGAATGGGGCGAACAGTCGTTTCCCGAAAAAAACGGAACCATCGAATGTGTTTGGAAAATGGATCTTTCGCTGGACACTCTGGATACATTGAATTACAAATGTCTCGAAACAGAAAAAATCGTCGTCAAGGGAGGAAAAATGACGGGCGGCAAAGGATTTTGCCTGAACGCCCATTCCGATACGCTTGTCAGGAGAGTGTTTTTGAATAATGGGAAATTTAAAACGACTTATTATTTTCCGGATCGAATCACGTTTGTTAGCGGCGTGAATGGCGAATATTCCATTACATCCAAAAAGTTTAAACTAAAGGAACTTGGATTTCATAAAATAATGACGATCCTGTCTCAAGGATCTATTGATTTGTCGTATCTTTACGATGTGGATAATTTTGAATTTGATTGGACGAAATCTGGCCAGATAAAAAACATTCGCATTACGGACTATAACGAACAAGGGAAAGTAATGGGAAAATTGAATGTTCCCCTAAATGTAAAGGGTGAAAAGCATGGCGTATCGGAAATCTATACGGCATCCACGGGTAATTTTAAAATAGAATGGAACAATGGCAAATTCAAGCGTATTCATGGCGGTGGAAAAAAGCTTAAAGACAATCTATGTCCTAAATACGTATGCAGTAATCTCATTTGGAAATTGCAGGAGAGTAATATCCTTCATCATTATGTCCCCACACTGGAAAGTTCCAGAGAATCGGGATACCAGGGCTTTGAAGAAGGCTGGATGCTTCATTATATAGCTTACCTGTTGGGCATAACGATTAACGAGGGACTGGAAATTTGGAACTCTCTGTGAGGAATCGGAACTCACACCTTCCCGAATACGGCAAGTTCGAGCCTTGACGGCGTGTAGGTGAATTTTCCCGAGAAGACTTTTCCGGTCGAAAGGTTTTGCCATTTTCCCCGGGGAAGTTCGACCGGGCGGCTCGTTGCGCCTTCTTCGAGTATCGGAGCGACCAGCAGGGAGTTTCCGACGAGATATTCGTCTTCCATCCGGGCGTCGGAAATCTTCGCGGCGTCCTTTCCCAGGTAGAAGAGCGGGCGCATCACGGGCGCGCCTGTCTCCCTCGCCTCTTTAAATAATTTGTACAGAATCGGTCGCATTCTCTCCCGAAAGAGAACTGCATTCCTGACGCGTTCTTCGCAGGACTTCCCGAACTCCCACGGTTCCTGCCGCTTGCAGTTTTTGGAAGAATGGATGCGGAAATGTATTCCATATTTTACAAAATTTACGATACATTTCTTCGTAAATATTCTAGGTTTGTAACATTAGGATTGTGGTAGCAGCTATAGTTCTAATAAATACAAACGCCGAAATATGTTGTTCAATCAAGGCTGAGGACCTTTAAAACTCCTGTTTCGGTTGAAGTCCAACCTTAACCGATTCGACCTAAAATGGTCGTTTTGAAGGATATGTATGTCTAACGCAAAAGAGGTGTATTCAAAAACGTCAAAGTGTTATTGTGAACAAGTTGTTCCAAATAATCCTTTTGATCAAGAACGATATAATCGAACAAAGGCAAGGGAAGCTAAGTTTAACGAAAATTGGAAAAAGGAAAAGGTCAATATTATTGACATCGTAAATAAATTTGCATCCAATGCAGATGCCTACAAAAAGGGATACAAGTATTGTTTTGAAGGCAAGGAAAATATTGTAATCTGTGATATGATTGCTGGATATTTACGGATAAAAAACAAGACGACCAACTTGTTTTTTTAGTTGGATGGAACTTTGACAAATTCAAGGGAAGGTACACATTTCAAAATCAAACGCAAGGAGGAAATGTAATGTGGCTTGTGTTATTTAAAACATTGGAAGGTGTTTCTTGTTATGGTGATGAACCGGATGTCCCGGAAATTTTGCCGGATCCAAGAGTAGAAATGTATAATTTTAATATAGATGAAAAATACGGTGAATTTTTCGAGAAAGATTTTATTGAACCTGTTGATAAACTGTGTGATGCCTTGATGGATTTTTCGGAAGCGGATTATCTTGGCGCAGGAAAGTGCGCAAAATTGAGAGAATGGCTTGAAGGGCGTTTGGTAAGGGATATGCCTGAATTTCTGAAACCCATTTATGAAAAAATGTTTGAATTTGCATCGAAAGCGATTGAATATAACACAGGTATTGTTATTCAGCTTTGATACTTTTCCTTTGGAGAAAATCCTATGCTCAATTTGAATGACTTTTCAAAAAGGTTAAAAAATGCCCGTCTGATGAAAGGCTGGTCTATGGATGAACTTTGTTTGCACATGGAACCGGCGGTTTCCAAGATGACTATTTCTCGCTTTGAAAAGGGTGAACTTAAACCTAATCCGACTCATTTAAAAGCTTTGTCGAATGCTTTGGAGTTGCCTTCTGATTATTTTCTTCGCCCTTTGAAATTTCAGATGGAAGCCGTTCGTTTTAGAAAGAAAGACCGCGTTTCTGAAAAGGTAAAAAAAATGATAGAACATGTTTCGGCTGATTTGATAGAGCGTTATGTTGAATTGGAGGAAACATGCGGAATGCGTTCTAAAGAAAAAATGCCAAAATACCATGTAAAGAATTTGGTTGATGCGAAATATGCAGCGCAAAGTCTTAGGAAGGAATGGAATTTGGAAGATGGATGCATTGGCAATGTTGTAGAACTGCTGGAAAGACATGGGGTTATTGTCATAGAGTTAGAGGAAATACCTGGATTTGACGGATTGAGTGCTTGGGTTAATGATCTTTACCCCATCGTTGTACTTGCAAAAAATGATTATCCTGAAAGAAAACGTTTGACAACGCTTCATGAATTGGGGCATCTTGTGCTGAATATCGATTCTGCCTTGTTGCAACGTGAAGTGGAAAATATATGCAATTGTTTTGCAAGCGAAATGCTTCTTCCCGAGACAGCACTGAGAAAACATCTAGGTTTAGGCAAGAATGATTATTCCTTTTATGATATTCGGCCAATTCAAATGGAATTTGGAATATCATTTGATGCAATCATGCATAAAATGAAAGAATGCGGGCTTATCGCTGAAAAGCGTTATGCCGGTTATCGAATACATAAAAACAAAAATCCGGATTATAAAGAACTTGTTGAAAGAAATTTTTGGCATGAAGAGCATTCCGACCGTCTTTTTCGTCTTGTCTTTTTCGCTTTAAATAAGGGTCTTATTACGGTTTCCAAGGCTGCCACCTTGCTTAGGAAGAATATCGATTTTGTTGTAAAGGAATTTGCGCTCTAATGAAATCCCGCTTTCTTATAGATGCAAATCTGATTCGAGATATGCTTTCTGTTACTTTGCTAAAGGCTTTATTGTCTATGGAATGTGAATTCTATGTAATAAGTGACATTTTGCTGGAGTTAAAAAACTTTGTTGCTCCGGAAGTATTTTGCCGGATTAAAAATTTTAACAAGCTAAGTATTATTGATTTTGAAGAATCCTTGGCGGACGAAATTTTTGATTTTTATACTTCCCTATCAGGCAAGTTGACATATTCGGAGGCGTTGATAATCTTTTATGCCAAGAAAAATAAGTTTGCGATTTTGTCTAGCGATTGGAATTTTTTGAAAATTGCAAAGCAGTATACGTCCAAGGTATATAATCTATTGCTGGTTATTGAAGGAATGATTCGAAATGGAGTGCTAAATTTTTCACAGGCTGCGGAATGCTTGGAAGAAATATTAAAAACAAACAACTGTTTGCCAAAGAAGGAATGTGAATATGCTCTAATGAAATGGAAAAGTGGATAAAAATGTCGGGAAAATGGTAGCAGCCACTTCCCGACAAATCGCTTGCTGAATATTGGTTATCCAAACAAGGCTGAGGAGTCTTTAAGATAGCAATTTTTGCAGGCAAAAACAAATCAGGATTTCATTTGCATGAAATTCAATTCCAGAGGGTTGAAAATGGTTAAAAATTTCACCGATCTTGTGAAAATTGCCGAAGAGTACATTTTCTATCTGAAAAAACATGGTGTCAAATTTAATAAGTATGGGTTTCCGTTGTTAAAACGAGAAATGTTTCTGGATGAATGGCCTGGTTTGATCTTGCCCTATGATTTTCGCAAAAGTCTCTTGAATTTGAACCCTAAAAAAACATTGATTTGTTTTTACTGTGGAGACAAGAGAATTTATCCAAGGCTTGAAAATATTTTGAGAGAAATTGTAGAATATCGAAAATTCTTGGGAGTGGTTACCATAGATATTACTGTTACAAGCGATATGGATGAAGAATGGCAAGACATGATTATGTTGCTTCATCAATTGTTTATGGCAGTTCTTGCGGTGAATGGGATAAAGGTTGTTGCAAATCTTCGAACTGGCGATGCTCATTCTGTCAGGAATTTAGACGGAATTCCAAAAGGAGTAATGTGGGCTACAGGTTTTCTTGGTTGCACAAAAGAGGTTCCGCAGGATTTTCGCTTTGTGTCGGAAGTTTTACATGTAATGCCTTCAAAATTAGCTATCTACGGAGCGCAAGATCAAATTGCGCTAGATAAATTGGATGTCGTCGGTATTAATTTCCGCATATACGGTGATTATCATTATTTGAGCAAAAAGTACAAGCGGAGTGCGTAAAGTGAAAACTACATATAAATTGTTCGGTTTGGTTTGGGATAAACAAGAAATTGTTCAAACAAAATTTAAAACTCATAAGCTTGAAACATCAATTCTTGATTTTCGCTATGATTATGAACTCTTTGATGAAAATGAGTATATAAGAAAAATTGCTATCAGCGAATTGCTGAATGCCAATAAAGAAAAAGATGTCTTCGAAATGATAAATAAGTTGAAACAATGCAGTAAAATATTAGTAATCATAGATTGGCTTCCTAAAGTTCGAAGTTTCATACTGCAACGATTTGCCAAAAAAAGAATTTTACAGGTATTGAATTATTTGAGTAAAAGTATACCTTCTGCAAAAATCTACGTGGATAGAAAATTTTAGAAAAGCCTATTCTCCATCGGAATTTACACCTTCCCGAACACGGCGAGTTCGAGCCTTGACGGCGTGTAGGTGAATTTTTCCGAGAAGACTTTTCCGGTCGAAAGGTTTTGCCACTTTCCCCGGGGAAGTTCGACCGGGCGGCTCGTTGCGCCTTCTTCGAGAATCGGAGCGACCAGCAGGGAGTTTCCGACGAGATATTCGTCTTCCATCCGGGCGTCGGAAATCTTCGCGGCGTCCTTTCCCAGGTAGAAGAGCGGGCGCATCACGGGCGCGCCTGTCTCCCTCGCCTCTTTAAATAATTTGTACAGAATCGGTCGCATTCTCTCCCGAAAGAGAACTGCATTCCTGACGCGTTCTTCGCAGGACTTCCCGAACTCCCACGGTTCCTGCCGCTTGCAGTTTTTGGAAGAATGGATGCGGAAAAACGGAAAGAGCACTGCGGCTTCCGCCCAGCGGGCGAGAAGTTCCGCCGAGGAATCTTCACCGAATCCTCCGATATCCGCGCCGACGAGGGGAATCCCCGAAAGGGAAACGTTCAATGCCATCGGGATGGATTCCTTCAGGGCTTTCCATGTGCTGAAATTGTCGCCGAGCCAGATGCCCGCGTAGCGTCCCGTTCCGAAGCTCGCGCTGCGGGAAAGGATGAACGGGCTCTCTTTCGGGTGCGCTTTCTTGAGGCCTTCGAAGGTCGCTTTCGCCATGCCGCTTGCGTAGAGATTGTGAAAGCTCTCGTGGTCCTTTTTTCCGTGAAAGAAAAGCATTTCATCGTCGGATACGGATCCCGTGCTCGGATCGTTCATGTCAATCCAGTAACCGTAAAATCCCTTTCTGGAAAATTTTTCGACGCGCCTTGCCCACCAGGACCTGCCTTCTTCGGTGGAAAAGTCCGGGAAGAGCGTCGCACCGGGCCATACGAATCCTCGGTAAAAATCCCCGTTCGGATTTTTGCAGAAAATCTTTTTCCTGATTCCGTCATTCCGTATAAAGTAATTTTCGTCGCGGACTCCCGGGTCAAGAATCGGGATGACATGCCGTCCTTTTTTCAAAAGCTTTTTCGTAATCCGTTCGGGATTTCGGAATGTCTTTTCGTTTGTCGTGAATACCTTGTAGCGGTCCATGTAGTCGATGTCGAGAAACAGTCCGTCGCAAGGAATTTTACGCTCGGACATTTCCTTGTCCAGATAGATCAAATCCTTTGTCCCCGCATATCCCCAGCGGCTCTGGTGATAGCCAAGCGCCCATTCCGGCGGAACGTGGAGCGGTCCGGCGAGCTTTCCCAGCTTGGAAATGACATCTGCGGCATCGCTTCCGACGATAAAGAGAATGTCGGCGGGACCGCTTGTGCTGCCAAAATAGAGTGACGAGCCCTGGACCGGTTCCTGGCTTGGGTGAAGCCGCATATCGGGCGAGAGCGAAAAGAAGACGCGTCCTGCATCGTTGACGAGAATCCCGACGGCGTTTTCGCCTTTTCGAATCAGCAGAAAGGGAATGTTCGCGTAGAGAGGATCGGGATCGTCGTCGCGGCACTTGATTGTCCCGTGCGCGCCCCAGGCATCGACGTTCCACATCTGTGCACGGGTTCCCTTGCGGTCGAGCTTTCCGGCGCGTTCGCCCAGTCCGTAAAAGTGAAAATCCTTATCCGGTTCGAAACGCATCAGCCAGCGGTCCTTGCAGGTTCCGAAAAATCCTTCGCGGGCGCTTTCGAGAAGGACTTCGCCCGATGGGGAAAAGACTTGAAACTTCCCTTTGGCAAACTTGACGCGATTTCGAAATATCCTGGAATCTTCATTTGTGCGGAACGCTTCCTCGTTCCATTCGAACGGTCTCGGGTTTTCGCTTTCGAAAAAAACTTGCAGGCGGAAAATGCCGTTGCCGAGATGGGAAAACTCTTTGCCTTGGATGGAATCCCGAAAACGGAAATTGACGGGATGGGGAATCTTTGAAAAATCCATAAAGCCTTCTTCTTGTTCCCTAAAAATAGATTCGAATTGTCGGAGCGGTTACTCGGGAGGATTTTTGCCGGAACCTTTTGGTCTTTCGTAGAAAAATTCCGGGAGCGTGCCTTCGGGAAGCTGGATGCAGTCGCGCTTGACCTGGACGCTCTGCCGCTTGATCAGGGCTTCGAGCCGCAGCGCATCGTGCTTGGATTCTAGCGCAAAGACTTTCAAGATCCTTTGTGGCGGAAATGCCTTGGTGAAGCGCGCCCCCTTGCCTTGCCGGTGGGCTTCGAAGCGTTTCTCGACATCGGTTGCGTAGCCTGTATAGATTCGGTCGCCAAGGCATTCCAGCATATAGACATAGTGGGACATCTCGTTTTGTAAAATAGTTTAAGTCCAGTCCTTTCTACCTGTTTTTTTTCGGAAGAATATTCCGACGATATGTCCTGGATGCTTCGGACCTATGTGGGGTTCGGCTCGTCGGTTTACCCATTTCGCAATCCGAATTCCGTCTTGAACGGATTTCAGCCTATGTTCCGCATTGCGCGCGGCTAGACATCATTCTTCGAACGTAAAAAAATCCCGAATCCAACGGATTCGGGATTTTGAATTCTAGGCGAAAAGAGAATTACTTCGCTTCTTCCTTGGATTCTTCGGCTTCCGCTTCGTCGGCCTTCTTGGTCTTCTTCGCGGCTTTCTTCTTGGCCGGTGCGACCGCTTCGCCGATGGTGGTTCCGTTTTCACCCGGCTTGTGGGAGTCCATCCAGGCCTTGAGTTCCGCGGATTCGCGGCTCTTGAAGTAATCGACGACCGAGAGCGTGATCTTGCGGTTGTTCTGGTCGATTTCCGTCACGACAGCCGGAACTTCGTCGCCGACCTTGAACGCGTCCGCCGGAACCTTGATGTATTCGGCGGTGAGCTTCGAAACCGGGATGAATCCTTCGATGCCGTTCGGGAGTTCGGCGACTACGCCGCGGTCGAGAAGACGGATGATCTTGCCCTTGACTTCGGAGTCGATCGGATAGGTCGTTTCGACTGTATCCCACGGATCTTCGGTGAGGTGCTTCATGGAAAGCGAGATGCGACGCTTTTCCTTATCGACAGCGAGCACGACGCATTCGACCTTGTCGCCCTTCTTGACCATTTCGGACGGGTGGTTGATCTTCTTCGTCCAGGACATGTCGGAAACGTGGATGAGTCCGTCAACGCCGTCCTTGATTTCGACGAACGCGCCGAAAGAGGCGAGGTTGCGGATTTCGCCGACGACACGTGCGCCCGGAGGCAGTTCTTCGTCGATGTGCTCCCACGGATCTTCTTCAAGCTGCTTGAGGCCGAGCGAGATGCGTTCCTGTTCTTCTTCGACCTTGAGCACGACTGCTTCCACTTCCTGCCCGACGGCGAGGATCTTGGACGGATGCTTGACGTGCTGCGTCCAGGACATTTCGGAAACGTGGATGAGGCCTTCGATGCCATCTTCCAGTTCGACGAACGCGCCGTAATCCGTAATGGAGACGACCTTGCCCTTGACGACCATGCCTTCCGGATAGCGGGCGGCGACATCCTTCCAGGGATGCGGTTTCAGCTGCTTCATGCCGAGCGAGATGCGTTCCTTCTTGTCGTTGAAGTCGAGGACCATCACTTCCACTTCGTCGCCGAGCTTGACCACTTCGGACGGGTGGTTGATGCGCTTGTAGCTCATGTCGGTGATGTGGAGAAGTCCATCTACGCCGCCAAGGTCGATGAACGCGCCAAAGTCGGTGATGTTCTTGACGATGCCCTTGCGAACCTGGCCCTTTTCGAGATTTTCGAGGACCTTGTCGCGCTGGCTGTTGCGCTGTTCTTCGAGAACGACGCGGCGGGACACGACGATGTTGCGGCGAGCCTTGTTGACCTTGATGACCTTGAGGTCGAATTCCTGGCCGATGAGTGCGTTGATGTCGGGAATCTGGCGAAGATCGATCTGGGAACCCGGGAGGAACGCGTCGATGCCAAAGAGATCGACGACCACGCCGCCCTTGATGCGCTTCGTGAGCGTTCCGCGGACGATTTCGTTGTTTTCGTAAGCCTGGCGGATACGTTCCCACACGCGGACAAAGTCCGCCTTCTGCTTGGAAAGTACGAGACGTCCGTCGTCGTCTTCGAGCTTTTCGATAAAGACTTCGATTTCGGAACCGACTTCGGGGACTTCGTCGTCCTTGAATTCGTTGCGGGAGATGACGCCTTCGGACTTGAAGTTCACATCGACCAGCACTTCCTGATCGTTCACCTGGCTGATCTTGCCGGTGACAACCTTGCCGGCTTCGAGGCCTTCCATGCCGGCGTAGGCTTCGGCTGCCTGGTTTGTGCCGATGGAGCCGAGTTCCTTTTCTGCTTCGAGAATCTCCTGGAGATCCGCGTCTGTTCCGTATTTGAGTTGGGACATTTGTGTTTTGTTTGGTTGCGGAAGAGAAATCGAAGTTACGCCACTACACTACGTAGTCTTCGATTTTCCTTACCTGTTGTTGTATTGAGAGCTGTGTAGTGTCAATTTCGATGGCGTCCGCGGCTTTCCTGAGCGGCGCCGTGTCGCGGCTGGAATCTATCCGGTCGCGTTCTGCCAAGTTTCTTTCGATTTCTTCGAGCGTCATCGGAATGCCTTTTTCCTGGCATTCGAGGTAGCGGCGCTTGGCGCGAACCTTGAGATCCGTGACGAGGAAGAACTTGAAGTCCGCATGGGGAAATACCGCGGTCCCGATATCTCGGCCGTCGAGGATGCAGCTCGTCTTGCTTGCGATCTTTCGCTGCCGCTCGGTGAGAATTTTTCGCACTTCGGGGTTTGCGCTGTATGGGCTGACCGCTTCGGTCACGCGCTTGCTGCGAATTTCCTTTTCGCGGTTGATTCCGTCGATGACGATTTGATTGGCCGTGTCGAACTGGATGTCCGTCTTGCGGAGAAGTTCGGAGAGAGCCTGCGTATCGGTCGGTTCGATGCCCTTTTCCAGCGCGGCATACGTGATGGCCCGGTACATCGCTCCGGTATCCAGGTATGTCAGTCCGAGATCCTTCGCGACAAGCTTTGCCGTGGTACTCTTGCCGGTGCCGCTAGGACCGTCGATGGCGATGATGATATGGGACTTGGTATTCAAGGTTCCGAAAAGATAGCAATCCGAAGAAAATCCGTCCGCTAGAAGTCGGACGTCGCGCCGCTTTCGTCCGGTCCGTAGTAGCCGTCTTCCTCGATGCCCAGGTTTTCGGGTTCAAAGACTTGCACAGGCTCGTCCGAAGGCTCCGGATCGTAGGAATCGGTCGCGGGGGAGGATTCGTCCGTCGCGAAGTCGGAGGTGGATTCCTCGACGACCTCGTCCGGCCTGCGGAGTTCGCCCGTGCTGCCGTACTTGCGCTTTTCCTCTTCGGTGAGCTTGTTCGTGAAGACCTCGACTTCCGGTTCCTTTTGGGCTTCTTCCTCTTCGCCCGCCATGATGCGCTTGCCCTTTTCGAGCGTGCGGTTGATGCGGTCCTGGCGCATCTGTTCGAGGTTCGTGCCGACCTTCTTTTCGTCTTCGGACACGGCGTATTTCCGGTTGAAGTCGTCGAGAACGGCCTTGATGCCGATGAGGCGACCTTTGCTATCGACTTTCCACGGCATCTGGCGCAGTGCGGAAATGCGAAGGCGGCTGGACGCTACGCGGTATTCCTCCTTCATCAGACCGTTTTCGTCCGAGATCTCGTCCGCTTCGTCCGGCGTCACGAACAGGATCGCTTCGTGCCAATGTTCACCTTGGGAATTGACCGTGAAACCGATCAGCGCGTCGTTGATCGCTGTCGGGTCGTTCGGAGGCGTACTGGCGCATCCGACGAGGAGAAGGGAGAATATGCAACCCAAGACCATCTTTTTCATTTTCAAGATCCTCCGAAATGCTTTATTGATAAAAATATAATCAAAATGCGGAACCGTTGGTCCCATTTTCGTAAAAGTTCCGGAAGTCTGGCGCGGATTTTCTATCGTTTGCCCCATGAGCGAAAACGAAGACATCTGCCGGATTGCCCAAAAAGACGGCAAGGAATTTTTTTTGGTGGGAACCGCGCATATTTCCCGGGAGTCCAAGGAAGTGGTGGCAAGGTCGATTGCCGATTTGCGGCCCGATACGGTATGCGTGGAACTTGACGAGGGAAGGCTCAAGTCCCTGGAGGATCCCGAGCGGTGGAAGAAGACCGACTTGCGAAAAATCATCCGGGAACGCCAGTTGGGGACGCTCGTGGCGAATCTCGTGCTGGGATCTTACCAGAAACGGATGGGAATGCAGACGGGAATGCGTCCTGGCGCGGAGCTGTACGAGGCGGTGCTGGAAGCGAGAAAGGCAGACATCCCGTTAGTCCTTGCCGACAGGGACGTGAAGGTGACGCTTCGGCGGACATGGAGCATGACTCCGTGGTATCGCAAGCTTTCCCTTGTCGCGACGCTCTTTTCGAGCCTTTTCGACAAGACGGAAGTGAGCGAGGACGAGCTGAAGCGCATTCGCGAAAAGGATACCCTTTCGACGATGATGCAGGAGTTCGGAAACGCGTTCCCGGAAGTCAAGGAGGTTCTGATCGACGAGCGGGATGCCTATCTCGCGAGCCGGATCCGCAACGCTCCGGGCAAAAGGGTCCTGGCGGTTGTCGGGGCGGGCCATGTCGCGGGCATTCGAAACATCATCGAGAAGGACGCTCCGCTTCCGAGCGAAGAGGAACTTTGCGTGATTCGACCCTCGTCGCCTGTGTTCAAGATTCTGGGGTGGACGGTGACCGCGGCGATCATCCTTTCGATCCTTTTTGTCGGATACCATTCGGGTATTGAAAAGGCGGGAGAGCTGACGCTGAACTGGTTCCTGCTCACGGGTGGCGGCGCGATGCTTGGCGCGATTCTTGCCGGAGCGCATCCGCTGGCGATTCTGACGGCTCTGGTGGCAGCCCCGTTTACCGGGCTTACGCCGCTTATCGGCGTGGGATTCCTTGTCGCGCTGGTGCAGGTGTACATGCGGCCTCCGCGGGTAGAGGAGTTCGAAACGGTCTCGGAAGACATCTGGAAGGTTTCCCGCTGGTGGAAAAACCGCTTGACACGGGTATTTCTCTGCTTTCTGTTGCCCGGATTTCCCGCCATCATCGGAAAGATCATCGCGCTCGTCGGGATCTACCGAGCCTTTTGACCGGTTGCTTGATTTGTCAGATATTGTCAAATCGAAAAAATGGGCGTCGTGGGGAAAATCATCGTGCTCGATTTTTCTTGCGGAAAACCGAATTCCGTTCCGTCGAATGGCGGCAACTTTGTATATTTTATGTGTATCAAGAAGGAGTTTTGAACGATGAATCTCGAAAACCTGGATTTGCTTTCTCAAAAGATCGAATCGATGCTCGAAGCGCTCCGCCGTCTGAAAAACGAAAAGGCGGAAGCGGAAAAGTCGGCTGACGCGAAAACCGCCGAACTGGAGTCCCTGCGTGCGGAAATGTCCGAAAAGTCCCGACAGATCGAAGCGCTCCAGGGAGAATTGGCGAGCAAGGAATCCGAAGCGGAATCGCTCCGGCAGACGATTGCCGAGCGCGACGCGGAACTCGAATCCGCAAAGGCGACGCTCTCCGAGAAAGAGGCGAAGCTTGCCGACATGGACAAGGTGGTGAGCGAACAGGGAACCGAAATCCAGAATGCGCAGGAAAAGTTCCAGGACCTGCTTTCGACGATCGAAAGCGAGCTCGGGACGGAAATCCCGGTGCAGTCGCCCGGCGAAGAATCGCAAGCCTCCGAGGAACAGCCGAACGGTTCGGCAGGGGAGTCTGCGCAAGCGGATTTTTTCGGTTGAGGTGGTTCGCAGCCACCGATTCGTTTGGCGTCGGAATGAAGGAATGAGGTGACCCATGGACGCTCGGGATTCTTCCTTGCACACAACTCGGGTTGAAATCGGAAACGACAGGTTTCAAATCCAGACGGATTTGACCGAAGCGGAGATTTCCGCGATTGTCGCCTACGTGACAAGAAAGGTCGATATCTATGTCAAGGCGGATGCGCGGATGGACATGCGCAAGCAGATGCTGCTGATGGCGATGGACATCACGTCGGAACTGTTCGACATGCGCCGTCGTCATGCCCGCTACAAGGAATTTTACCTGGAAAGCCAGAAAGTGTCGAAAGTTCTCGCCGAAATGCTGTCCGACGAACTCGACAAGCTGCAAGCTACATCACATTTTGACACATCGATGACAGAAGAGCGAAAATAAAAGACAAAAAAGTGCTTGCTTCGCGGAATTTTCCTGTTTATATTGAAAGAGGCATCCTTCGGTAGTTATGCCCGATCTAACAAGATTCAATCAGCTCCGAACTCTTGCCCCGATGTTTATGCCCGGTCTCTTGACCCTGAAAAACAGACAGGCGAGGTGGGCTATCTTTTTCAAAAGAGTAGCTTCGAGCGTATAGACCCGAAGGATGCCTTTTTTTGTTTGTATATTGATACCTGCATGCTGTACCCGGATGAGTCTGTTGCAGAAGGAAACGTCGGTCTCCATTTGACGGATTGGAGTACTTTCGACAAGCTGGCCTGCGGATATCCCTAGATTTTCTGGTAAAGCCTTAGGCCGAATTCGGGGAGCTTCGCGATGATCCGGTCGTTGAGCGTCGCGGAAAATTCCTGGTAATCCATCCATTTCGAATTGGTCGTGAACGCGTAGATTTCCAGGGGAATCCCGTATCCTGTCGCATCCTTTTCCCGGACGATGAGCCAGCGGGAGGAGTCTATTTCGGGCAGGGAGCGCAGAAAGGCGTCGATGCACAGTCGAAACGCGGTGAGGTTCAGCGTCTTTTCGCCGGAAGAGAGTTGCGCGTCGATGCTTTCCAGGGCTTTCGCGTAGAGCGGATTCTTCTGGAGATCCTCCCTTTGCGCGTCGGAGAGCGGC
Organism: Senegalimassilia sp.; assembly: GCA_963652365.1. Lineage (GTDB taxonomy): Bacteria > Fibrobacterota > Fibrobacteria > Fibrobacterales > Fibrobacteraceae > Hallerella. Next base: position 27,533 of record CAVJTH010000020.1, on the reverse strand, counting down.
GCGACGGAACGCGCGTCGATGGGGAGTGTCCGCGTAATGCGCCTTCTTTCGGACTCCTGCATCAGCCGCCAGTTCTTGAACGGCATGGAAACGATGCTGTATGCCGGGAGAATGCTGGTCGTGTTGTCCCAGTTGGTAATCCGGATGCTTGTGAGCGAGACGGAGTGGACGATTCCGTTGACGTTTTCCTTGGGAATTTCAATCCAGTCTCCGGTGCGGACCAGGTCGAATGTCGCAATCTGGATCCCGGCGGTAAATCCGAGGATGGAGTCCTTGAAGATGAGGATGAACACTGCCGTGAGGGCGCCGAGGCCGGAGAGCAGCATGATGGGGCTTTCCCCGGTGATCTGGGAACCGACCAGAATGGTGCAGACGAGAAATCCGATGAGAAGCGCCGCCTGTCTCACGCCCTGGAGGGGAATTCCCTTGGTAGAATTGACGAGAATATGATCCGTCAGCGCGTGCAGGACAGAATCATAGACCCAGAAGGCGACGGTAATGATGTAGATGTTGTTCAGCGAAAGGAGAACGCGGTAGAGAACGGTGGAATGCGGGTAGGCATAGGGAAGGCCCAGATAGAGAATGAATCCGGGGATGATGAAGATCGCGCGGTCAACGGTCCTGTGCTCGACGAGCCTGTCGTCAAACTTGTTCTTGCTTCTTGTCGCGAATTTCTTGAAAAACGGAAGAATCAGATGGCGAGAGACGATCAGAAAAAGAATCGCGATGGAAAAGAGGCAGACTAGCCCTCGATAGGTTTCGAAAAGATCGTTCATGTTCGGAAGATAGAAAATAATGGGCCTGGGCGTCTTGCGGCTTGGGCGGTGTCCCGGGAATATTTCTATCTTGTGGGGGTATGCTTTCAAGAAAGTCAATCTCTCGCTGTGTAAAGGCCGTGATGCGGGAATTCGTCATCCCGATTGCCTGCGCGCTGATCGTCATCCAGTATGTGGTCCAGGCGTTCCAGATTCCGAGCGGTTCCATGGAGGACACGTTGCTCACGGGCGACTTCATTTTGGGACTCAAGTTTACCTACGGCTCGCCGATTCCGTTTACGCATTCGAAGTTTCCGGGGTTGACAAGCCCGAAAAAGGGCGATATCGTCATCTTTCGCTATCCGGGCGAACCGGCCTATCCCGACTACGACTACGAGCGCTACGCGCACATCGCGGATGGGCTGATGTTCGGAAACTTTTACTGGGATTCGAAACCGCTACCCGGAAACCCGCATCTGGTCCATTACGCGGACGGTCCGAAGGATTTTATCAAGCGGTGCGTCGCGACATCGGGCGATACGCTGTCGGTGCGGAACGGCGTGCTGTTCCAGAACGGGGTTCCCCAGGACAGGCTTCCCGGAAAGGGAAAGTATTCGGCGTACTTCCGCTCCGCAAATGCGCGGGATTCCCTGGAACCGGTGCGCATTCCCGCTCCGGGAGACGTCATCGATCTCTCCGGGCTTTCGCTTCCGAGGCTCTGGTGGGTGAAATCCCTGATGACGCAGGAAAACATCGACAGGAAGGTGGAGCTCGAGCTTTCCCTTTTCAAGGATTCCGTGAAAGTGCCAAACTACGTGTTCGAAGATTTCCGGATTCCCGTGGAAGGCGATCGAAGCCTCTTGCTGAACGTGGCGCTTTCGCGCGGGCAGGTCATGGGACAGGGAATTCGGCAAGGCGACACGATCTCGGGACGGATGGATTTCGCCTTGCTTGCGGATCTCGCCCGTACGGGATTCATTCCGAGGATAGACCCGAACGGTCACTATCCGGGGCTGCTCCGACCGGTGAGCTACGACTATTTCGAAGGAGCGCAGCTGGGCGACCTTGCCTATAACGTTTCGCGGGATTCGTCGCTTTCCCTCAAGGCGCAAATACTTGTCGATGGGGTTCCGGTGGATCGCTACGAAGTGAAGTCTCCCGTCTATTTCATGATGGGCGACAATCGGGACAATTCCGCGGACAGCCGCTACTGGGGATTCGTTTCCCAGAACAACATCAAGGCGAAGGCCTTTATCGTCTATTTCTCGTTTAACAATTCCGACGGGAATTTCTCGTTCGGGAATCCGGTTTCGTGGCTCCAGATTCCCTTCAAGATCCGTTATTCTCGGATTGGGAAGGTCATACACCTGATTGGAAACTGATCGCGCCAAGATGAAATTTCGCTGGTGGGCACTTTTCTTTCTGAGCTTGCTTGTCGCCGACTGCGCCACGTCCATCGCTCCGCAGGGAGGTCCGGAAGACAAGTATCCGCCGCGTGTCGCGGGCGTGTTTCCGGCTCCAGGCGCGGTCAACGTGACTCCGGAACTGAATGTCCATTTGCAGTTTGACGAGTGGATTGCGTCTTCGGTTCCGCGGAGTGCCGTGACGATTTCGCCCCCGCTCGAGAAGAGGCTGAAGTTCGAAGTCGATGGCGACGAGCTCTTTATCCGTTCGAAGGCGAGGCTTGACGAGAACACGACATACACGCTGACGATTGCGAGCGGTCTCAAGGACTTGCGCGGCAACGCGATTGCGGAGCCTTTTCGGCTGACGTTCTCGACGGGACCGGTCATCGATTCGCTTTCCGTGTCGGGGCGCGTCATGGTGACGCCCGCGATGGTGAAGAAAAAGCACTACCCGACGGTGGGGCTTTTCCTGATGGGGGCTGCCGAGCGTTCCGCGCACCATTACCTGGAAAAGTTCCGCGATTCCCTGAGTGTCGAGGCGGATTCGATTCCGAAGCTCACCCGGGAAATTCCCCTGTTCTCGACGCAGACGGATAGCCTGGGACGTTTTCGCCTGGCGGGGCTCAAGGCGGGGCGTTACCGCGTTGTCGCCTTTCTCGACGAGAACGGCAACCAGAAGATAGAGCCGACCGCGGAACTGGCCGGCGTGGGGGAGTTCGACCTGGAGCTTTCGCCGCAAAGCGCGGACACGCTCTGGATAGCCCTTGCCGATCAGGACACGATGCCCGTTTCGCTCGATGCGGTGACGCAGACGGGAAAGGCTTCGCTCTCGGCCCGGTTCTCCAGAAATCTGTTCCTCGACAGCGCGTTTCTTTCCAGGGAAAACTGCGCACTGCTTTCTCCCGATTCCGAACGGATTTCTCCGGACTGGATTTATCGCGCGCCAAAGGGAAGCGACGTGGAATTCTACTTCGATTCCCTGGCGGACCGGGATTCTTCCTACACCTTCGCGTGCAAGGTCGGTCGGGATTCCCTGGGACGCCCGCTTTCCGCAAGGCTTTCGACGCTTTCCATCGACTGGAAGGAGATGAAGGGCGACACGCTCGCTCCGGAAAGGGTCTCGACCGTTCCCGCAAGCGGCGCGAAGAACGTCTTCCCGAAGGATTCCATCGAAGTCGTCTATGGCAAGCCCATCGCGGATTCCCTGCTGGATTCGCTTCGTGGGCGCTTGATCCTTGTGCAGAACAAGGATACGCTCCCGGCGAGGATCGCGCGGAAGGATCCGGTCCGCTTTTTGGTGTTTGGCGACGAAAGGTTCCAGACGGATGCGAAGGTGGAGCTTCTGGAACGCTATGCGGATTCGACGCTTTCTTCTCCGGATTCCGCGACGGGAAAGCGCGATACGGTCGTGACGCAGAAGACGCGGACATGGGTGAAGTTCGAAACAGTCCCGAAGTTGCAGCTTTCGAGCCTTTCGGGCAAGATTCCCGGCGCTTCGACGGGAACCCGGGTGCGCGTTCGCAAGGTCGATTCCGATGTCCTGGTGACGGCGAACTGTACGATTGACGGAAATTTCCGGATGGACGACCTGATCGAGGGAAAATACCTGATGGAGTATTTTCAGACGAAGGATTCCCTGGACACTCCATACGCCGGAAATCTTTTTGAACTTGATTACGGCATGCCGTGGCGCGCCCTGGCGGATACGCTCGTTATCGAACGCGGCGCAAATACATTGCAAGCTATCGAATCCCGCTTGCCGAGTCTTTCGGCGGGCAAGAAATAGAGGAACCAGATGAAACCGAACGTGTATATCGCACTAGACCTGGAAACGACGGGGCTTGACTTTGAACACGATGAAATCATCGAAGTCGCCCTGGAGCGCTTTGAAAACGGTGAACCGGTAGAAAATAGGGACTTTTTGATTCGGCCTGCGCAGAAGCTTCGCCCATTCATCGCTTCGCTCACCGGGATTTCCGATTCGGACTTGGCGGACATGCCGGACTTTGCAAGTGTCGCCGGGGAGATTCGGCAGTTTCTGGGCGATTACCCGCTCGTCGCGCACAACGCCCTGTTCGACACGAAGTTTCTGAAAGGTTCCTTTGCCAAGGTGGGAATTTCCATCGATGCGAATCCCGTGTTCGATACGCTTGTCCTTTCGCGAATCGCGTTTCGGACGGTTCCGAACCATAAGCTGGAAACGCTTGTCTCGTATCTGGACATTCCGCGGGAACGCGCGCACCGTGCCCTTCCCGATGCGGATGCCTGCGGAAAGCTTTTCTGGAAAGCGCTCCGGGAAATCGACACTTTCGATTCGTTTGCGAAACACCATCTCTATCGGCTTGCGCAGGGAACCGTCTGGGAAAGGATTTTCGAGGACGCCGTTCCGTCGCACGAAAGAATTTCTCCGCTCGATCCGGAAGAAGTCGCATCGCCTGCGCGGAACTCGGACGAACGCTTGCCGCGGGTGAAGGAATTCTTTGCGGAAAACGGGAAGCTTTCGAAGGTGATCGCGAATTACAGGTCGCGCGAATCCCAGGCGAACTACGCGGAAGTCGTGGAACGCAACATGTACAAGGGCGGCATCTCGGTTCTCGAAGCGGGAACGGGTATGGGAAAGACTCTCGCCTACCTGGTTCCCGCAGCGCTCAAGGCGGCTTCCGGGGAACGGGTCGTCATCAGCACGGCGACGCGCACGCTCGAAGAACAGCTCGTTCGGCATGACTTTCCGATGATCGCGCAGCTGTTCGGGAAAAGGATTTCTCCCCTTGTGATGAAGGGGCGCGGCAACTACATCTGTCTTCGAAAGTTCGAGGAACATCTCGAATCGCCCGATGTGCTGCTCGCTCCCGACGAACGCGAATCGTTCATGACGCTCGTTCCCTGGATAGAAAAGACGCGCACGGGCGACGGCAGCGAAAATACGGGATTCAATCTTTCGCGGAACCGCTTGCTGTGGAGCAAGTTTTCGAGCGATGCCTCGACATGCCTCGGCGAGAAGTGCCCCCATTACGGCAAGTGCTTTGGATTGAACGTGCGCCGGCAGGCGGCGAAGGCGAACCTTCTCTTTATCAACCATTCGCTGTTCCTGTCGGATCTTGCCCTGGACTTTGCGCTGCTTCCCGCCTACGACCACATTGTCTTTGACGAAGCGCATCGCTTGCCTTCGATGAGCCATTCCAGTTTCGGAAAGACGGTGCGCTTTTTCCGTCTGCGAAACATCACGAAAATCCTGGTACACCCGAAGGAACAGGACAAGGGTCTTGTCGCGGAAATCGAATCGCAGCTGAGAGCGCTGGATGCGGACGTTTCTCTGCTCGAATCCTGCGAACGCTTGCGGGTCGCTACGGCGGAATGCGAAAAGTCGCTCCACCGGTTCTTTCTCAAGCTCGGCAAGAAAGTGTTCAAGCGCAAGACGGACGGTTTCCGCTTTTCTTCGGGAATCTTTGCCGAGTACGATACGGATCCGAAGCCTGTCCTGGAGGCGTGCCATTCGGCAAAGGCCATTTCGGAAAGCCTCTGCGAAAGCTTGCGGAACATTCCGGCTCTCGTGCTTCTCGCGCGAAACCTGGAAGGCGCCGCGATGGAAATCGGTCGCTTTGCCGAGGACTTCGGATTCATCGTCATGGCGGGGAAGGATGATTGGGTGTTCTACATGGAAGAGCCCGGGAATCCGCATACGTTGATTCTCCGCGCCATTCCGCTCTACCCGGGAAAGCCGTGGACCGAAAAGTTCTATCCGTGGATCAAGAGCGCGACATTTACCTCGGCGACGCTTTCCGTGCAAGGTTCGTTCGAATACTTCGAACATCGCATGGGAATGCTCGATCCGGCGCTTGCAAAGACCAAGCAACCGTTTGTCCGCGTCTATCCTTCCGATTTCGACGTGAACCGGAATCGTCGAATCGTCATTGCGGATTTTCTGCCCAAGCCGAATGTCCCCGAATACCAGAAGGCTCTCGAAAGCGTCCTTTCGGAAATTCTCCCCGAAAACAGGAAAAACGCTCTCGTCCTTTTTACGAGCCTCCTGAGCATGACAAAGGTTCACGATGCGCTTGCGCCGAGGTTCGCCTCGAAGGACAAGCTGCTTCTGTGCCAGCAGCTCGACGGCGGCATGGACAGCCTGGTGGAAATGTTCCGGAAAAAGCGCGAAGCGTGCCTTCTCGGATGCCAGATCTTCTGGGAGGGTATCGACCTTCCCGAAGACGCGCTGGAACTGCTCGTCATTCCGAAGCTCCCGTTCCCCAATCCGTCGAATCCCCTGATCGCGAGCCTTTCGGAAAGGATGAAGGCGAAGGGCGAAAACGCGTTCCGGAATCTCTACATTCCCGAAGCCGTGCTGGAACTCCGCCAGGGTCTCGGTCGCCTGATTCGGAGCGAATCCGATTCCGGCGTCGCGCTCTTCCTCGACAATCGGCTTGTCGGCGAGGCTTACGGAAAGAGCTTTACGAAACTCTGGAACGGCAAGCATGAGGTAGCGCACAGCCTTGAAGAATTAAAGTCCCTGCTCGGTCTCTAGGACGTTAAAATTTCTATCTTTGGCCTCTGTTTGTTGGAGATTTTATGCTCGCTGTCAAGGATTTCTTGGATAACATGGCCAAACCCCAGCTCAAGGAATTGCACGCCAAGGCGTTCGGTTCCAAGGGGCTGCTGAACAATGCGAAGATTCTTTCGGAAACGCTGGAATTCTTTACCGATGCCGCGCGCTTTGAAAAGTTCTACGCTTCGCTCGAACCGTGGAAACGTCTTTGCCTTTTCCTAATCTACCACAGCGAAAGCCGCGGACTCGAAATCAACGAGTTGCGCCTTGCTGCCCCGGCGAACAAGCGCGACGAAGTCGAACCGTTTCTCCTCGAATCCGCCAAGGGACTTTACCTGTGGCGCTCCAAGACGGAAAAGGGTTCCTATGTCTATCTGGGCTTTGACGACTTTCTGAAAAACGTGCTGCTCGCGACGGAAGAATGCGCTCCGGACGAAAAGATGCGCTTCTTCAGCTACGAGGACATGCTCGTCTGGCATCTCTGCCTAGTGCTTTCCTTTGTGCGCCTGGGCAAGATGAAGATGAACGGGACCGGAAACCTGCATCGCCGATCCATCCAGTTTTGCGAAGAGGCTTTCCGTTATTCCAAGACGCTTTCCGCCGAAGCGTCTCGCGAGGAAATCGTCCTCCTGATGGAATTCCTGTCGTCTAGCGGATGGATCGAACAGCGCGGCATGGACCTGATCGTAACGGATGTCGCGCTGGATTTCTTGAAGCACAACGGTTTTCGGCTCAAGAACGAAATTCTCGAATGGTGGATCAAGCGGCGCTTTCACGGTTCGAACGATTTTTTCAAGCACGTCCTGTTTGCCCTTCGGCGCAACGTTTCCGCGGTTCATGCGGAACGCATTCTCTGGACCCTGGATCCGACCTTCCGGCTGCCTTTCGCGGACGATGTCTGCTGGTCTGTGCTTCCCAAGCCGCTTGCCGAACTTTGGCTTCTGGGAATGCTCGAATTTTCCGTTCATTCGGGGAAAATCGTTGCGGTCCGGCTTTCCGCCTGGGCGCAGGAATGGCTTTCGGCCGGTGCGACGCCGATGCTCGGTGCCCAGATTTCGACGCTTCCGAACTTTGAAATGGTCATTTCGGTGAAGAGCGCTCCGCGCGTCCTGTTCATGTCGGCTTGCCTTGCGGACGTCCAGAACGACGAACCGTATCTTCGCTTTGCCATTTCCCGGGATTCCTTCCTGAACGGATTGAAGACGGGATTTTCGAAGGATTCCGTCGAAAGTTTCGAAGGCTGGATCAGCGCACCCGCAAACGTGCTCGAAGCGATGCACGAATGGGAAGCGTGCTACTATGATTCCGCGTTCAGCACGGTCCGCATCCTGAAAATCGACCGGGCGGAAACTCGCGAAGCGCTGGAAAGGTTTGCGCAGTTCATGGAAATGGTCGAAGAGGCGATTCCCGGCTACGGCTTTATCGTCAAGCCGGAATTCGAAGCGAAGATTCGCGACCTCCTGAAGCATTACGGCCTGGAGCCCGCGGTCTCGGCAAGCGTGGTCCCGGTGGAGCCGTTTCACAATACGGACTGGAGCAAGGCTTTCTGGTTGCGCTGGACGCAAAATGGCGAACCCGATTCCCTGTTCAAGCCCGAAATCGACGGAACGTCCGTTTCTGTCGCCCTGGAAACGACCAAGTATGGCGGAAACTTCCAGAAATTCGCCATGGTCGATCTCTTCAAGGTCTTGCGCTATGCGCGTTCTACGGGGGGTCTCCTGGAAGCGAAGCTTTCGAAGAAGGATGTCAAGAACGCCAAGGTGCCGAAATTGCCCGATGAAATTCGATTCAAGGTCGAATCGCTGCACTTTTCCAAGGTGCCGTTTGTCGCGAAAATCATTCTTGACCCGGGCGAAAAGGTTCTGGAACTGCCGCTCGAATCGATTGCGGAACTTCGGATGGTGCGCACTTGACGGAGGCCTTCGATGAGTTTTGTACATCTCCAGCTGCATTCGGAATTCTCGGTTCTCCAGGCGTCTGCCCGGCTTGACGATATCTTTGCCGCCGCGGCCGCGGACAATGCGCCCGCCGTTGCCCTGACCGATCATGGGACGATGTTCGGCATCCTGGAATTTCAGGAACGCGGAAAGGCGCTGAACAAGAAGCGCAAGGAGAAGGGACTCGAACCGATAAGGACGGTCCTCGGCTGTCACGTCTATATCGATACGCCCGGGTGCAACTCGCGGGATACGCAGAGCTATGAACGCCTGACGCTTCTTGTCGAAAACGAGACCGGCTACTACAACCTTCTCCGCATCGTGAGCTATCGCTACGAGGAGTCGGCTCGCTGGTCGGAAATCCCGTCGGTGCCCCTTTCGGTCGTGGAGGAGCATCGGGAAGGCCTTATCGCGATTGCCGGAGACTATTTCAGCCGTTATGGTTCAAATGCCGTAGCGGGTCGCGAAGCCCAGGCCCGGGCGTATATCGAGTCTCTCGACAGGATTTTCGACCATGACCATCTGTATCTTTCGATCTGCGATAACGGAATCGCTCTCCAGAAGACGCTGAACCTGTTTACCGTATCGCTCGCGAAGGAGCTTTCGCGCGAGCTGGTCGCGGTTGGCGACGTTCACTACATCAAGCGCGAAGATGCCGGGGCGCACAAGGCCTTGCGCTGCATCGCCCTGGTCGAGAAGTTCAAGGAATTTATCGACAAGCGGTTTCCGACGGACCAGTTCTATTTCCGTTCCGAATCCGAAATGCGCTCCCTTTTTGCGGATTTTCCGGAAGCGATCGACAATACGGAAAAAATCGCCTTGCGTTGCCGTTTCGAGGTGAAGACGGGAATCGGCGACGATTTCTGGCCGCGCTACCAGATTCCGAAGGAGTTTCTGGAATCCGAGGAATATCGAGAAATCTATCGGGTGATGGACGAGGAATTCGCGAAGGAATATCCGGGCGCGTTCGAAAAGGCCTCGAAGGAGTACTTGAAAAGGCACGAGGACAAGACTGTCGAAGCCTTTACCGCCGAAGACAGGGAAGCGGTCGAGAAGATCATGGAACGCGACAAGCTTTGCCGCAAAGGCGGCGATGCGGACGCCTACCTGATTCATCTTTGCCGGGAGCGTCTCGAAAGGCGCTATCCCGACGAGAAGCTTCCGTATCCGCAGCGCGGGACGGAGGTGAGCGATCGCGTCTATAAGGAGCTGAACTGCATCCGCAACATGAACGTTGCCGGCTACCTGCTCATCGTGTGGGATTTCATCAACTGGTCGAGAGAGCACGGAATCCCCGTGGGACCGGGGCGCGGATCCGCCGCGGGTTCCATCGTCACCTACATCATCGGCATCACGAACATCGACCCGCTCAAGTTCGGGCTTCTCTTTGAACGCTTCCTCAACCCGGAGCGCGTTTCCATGCCGGATATCGACACGGACATCGCGGACAGGGATCGCGGTCGCGTCATCGACTACGTGACGCAAAAATACGGAGCGGATTGCGTCGGCCAGATCATCACCTACGGAATGCTCAAGTCCAAGGCCGTCATCAAGGACGTTGCGCGCGTTCTCGGCATCGACTATCGCGAAGCGGGCGCCATCATCAAGCTCTTTCCGCAACGGGTCCTGAACTTCAGCCTTGCCGAAGCGTGGACGGGAAAGACGGAAAAAGGCGCGCCTGTCGCTCCGGACTACGATCCGGCTCCGCTGCAAGCGTTCATCAACAGTCGCGAATCCTACCGGGAACTCTGGGATATCGCGCTTCGCCTGGAAGATCTTCCGCGCCAGACCGGCGTACATGCCTGCGGTGTCGTCATCACGCCGACCCCTATCTACAACTTGGCGCCTCTTTATCGGGCGGCTCCCGCGGACACGCCTGTCGTGATGTACGACAAGCATTATTCCGAAACGATCGGGCTCCTCAAGATGGACTTTCTCGGTCTCGTCAACTTGTCCATCATCCAGGACACGGTGAACATGGTAAAGAAAACGCATGGCATCGAGCTGGACATGGACAAGGTTCCGACGGACGACAAGGAAACGTTCGCGCTTCTCGGCAAGGGAATGACGACGGCGGTCTTCCAGTTCGAATCTCCGGGAATGCAGAAGTACCTGCGCGAACTGAAGCCGTCGCGAATCAGCGACCTCATCGCGATGAACGCGCTCTACCGTCCGGGACCTATCGAACAGATTCCGCACTTTATCGCGCGGAAGCTCGGCACGGAGCAGATCGACTGCTACCACAAGGACCTGGAGCCTGTCCTCGGGGAAACCTACGGGGTCATCGTCTATCAGGAACAGGTGATGCAGCTTGCGCAGATTCTCGGCGGCTATACGCTCGGCGGCGCAGACAACATCCGCCGAATCATGGCGAAGAAAATGCCGGAAAAGATGGCGAAGCTCGAACCGGAATTCAAGGAAAAGTGCATTTCGCACGGCTACGACAAGGCGATGATCCAGAAGGTCTGGGACGCGGTGCTTCCGTTTTGCGGATACGCGTTCAACAAGAGCCACGCGGCGGCTTACGCCTATGTCGCCTACCAGACCGCCTACCTGAAGACTCATTTCGGCCCGGAATACATGGCCGCTTCGATGACGTCCAAGATGGGAAAGACGGAAGACATCGTGACGATCGTCCAGGAATGCAAGCGGATGGGAATCGAGGTGCTGCCTCCGGATATCAACACGTCGCTCGGCGTCTTTTCGGCGAACAGGAACGGCCAGATTCTTTACGGCCTCGCGGGAGTCCGGAACGTCGGACTTCCCGTCATCGAGGATGTCGTCGCGGAACGCGAAGCCCACGGTCCCTACAAAACGCTCTTCGATCTCTGCAAGCGGGTCGGCGATTACCAGACAGCCCAACAGGAAAAGCGCCCTCCGCTAAACCGAAAGGCTCTCGAAAGTCTCGTCATGGCGGGAGCCTTCGACAAGATGTCTCCGACGACCCCCAACCGGCCAACGCTCATGGCGAGCGTCGAAAAGGCGATAGAAGTCGCGAACCGTCATCGCAGGGAGCAGGATGCCGGACAGACTTCCCTGTTCGACTTGATGGGCGGCGGAGAAAAATCCGAAGCGCGAATGGATGAAACCTACGAAGAAGCGCAGCCGTGGGGACTAATGGAACTTCTGAACAAGGAACGCGACGTTCTTGGACTGTATCTTTCCGCGCATCCTCTCGACGAATGTCGCCCGGAACTTCGCGGCTTCACCACGAACAGCCTGGCGGAAAGCGAACTCGACGAAATCGTTTCGAAAAATCCCAAGGCGACCGTCTGCGTCGGCGGAATCATCACGGGCCTGCGGTCGTTCCAGAGCAAGAAGGACGAGACGAAAACGATGGGCTCCGGCATGTTGCAGGATTTCCAGGGCGAAATATCGATTTTCTTTCCGCCGGATTCCTGGGAGCGTTGCCGCGACCACTTTGGCGAAGACGACCGGGTCATCGTCCGCGGAAAGCTCACGCCGCAAAACCAGGACCCGTCGAAGCTGCAAATCATCGTCGATAAGGCATTTTCCATGGACGAGGTTCGGGCACGCCTCGTGAACTTTATCCATGTGACCGTCTCTTCGATGGAGCTTGTCGAGGAACGCATGGACGCGATTCTCGAAAGGCTCGAAATGGCGCAGGCTCTCCCCGGAGAACATGCCGCGGAAGTCGTCTTTCACGTGGAAACCCTTTCGGGACATGCGCACACGCTGCGGGCTCAGGTCATCAAGATCGCCTACACGCCAGACATCTTCGAATGGCTGCAGAAGGAATTCGGAGCGGCGAACGTCTGGGTGTCGTCAAAAGTCAAGGGCTGATCTTGGTGCGCCCCTTTTGGCTGTTTTGCGCAGGAGAGGATTCCGGAGACATTCTGGGCGAACCCCTTGTTCGGGAAATTTCCGAAAAGAGTCTGGATGCGATTGGCTCCGGTGGCTACCGGATGCAGAACGCCGGTCTGAAAGCGGTTGTCCCGTTCGACGAATTGCCTGTCAACGGATTCTTGGACGCCTTGTCTCGCATCGGAAAGCTGAAGAGGCATTTCTTGACGCTGAGCGAACTGCTGCGTGACAGGAACTGTCGTGGACTCGTCGCGATCGATTATCCGGGATTCAACGTCAAGCTGATGAAACAGGCGCTCGGGCTCGATAGGCGCGTCATCTACGTGGAGCCTCCGCAGATCTGGGCGTGGAAGCCCGGACGGATTCGGCATTTCTTGACGCCGAAGGCGCGTTCGAACGTGGAAATCCGGGCGATGTTCGATGTGGAATGCGACGCTTACCGAAAGCGCGGGCTGACAGTCCGGAAGATTTCGCATCCGTTTGACTCGTTCGAAGGGGACGCCTTGCCACAGCCTCGGGAAAACGTCGCCCTGCTCTATCCGGGAAGCCGCGTTTCCCAGATTCGCCGCAACTTGAATCTTTACACGAGAATTGCGTACAAATTAAAAGATGAAAATTTGACTGCAAGATTTGTCGCGTCGCGAATCGGCACCGAAAAGTTCCTGAAAAAAAGCTTGCCCGCGGATTTTCCCGTCGTTCTTTCGCCGGCTAGTTCCAGAGAGCGTTTTTCCCTGCTGGGTCGCGCAAGGCTTGTCGTCGCGGGCCCCGGGACGGCGATCGTGGAAGCGTTCAAGGCCAAGGCCTTTTGCGTCGCGGCGTCTCGAATCGATCCGTTGACATATCTCCTTGGAAGGCTCTTTCTCCGCACGAAATTCCTGACGATTCCGAATATCGAACGGGAACGCTGCGGAAATCCTCCTGTGCTTTGCGAACTGGTGAAGTGCTCGCTTTCCAGTTGCGAAAGGCATGCGGCGGCGGTTCTCCGCGCGTTCGATTCGCAAGGTTCGTCTCGCTCCGGCGTCTGATTTTTCGCCTGCGCTCCTGTTTTCCCTGAAATCCAATTCCTATTTTTACGCTATGCTGCTTACGATTTTCGCCACGCTCTTTTGCCTTGCCTGTTCCGCGTTCTGCTCCTTTACCGAGGCTGCCTTTTACAGCTTTCCGGCGTCCGGAGTGGAAACCCTCGTCAAGAAGGGCGCCTTTACGGCGCGCTACATCGCGCATGTCAAGAACAATATCGATCGATACATCGCGTCGGTCCTGATTTTCAACACGGTCGCCAACACGCTTGGCGTCTATCTGGCGACATCCTTTGCCGTCGCGCATTTCAGCACGACCGTCCAGGTGATCCTTCCGATTGTCATGTCCATCTTGATTCTTCTTTTCGGGGAAATTTCGCCAAAGACGATTGGCGTCAAGCAGGCAAAGCGCGTCGGCCCGATCTGCGCCGTTCCGATGTACTACATCACGATTCTCCTGTCCTACACCGGCCTTATCCAGCTTTGCCTGTTTATCACGAAGCGCTGGACAAGGAGCGGCAACGAAGACCCGGAAGTGAGCGTCGAGGACATCAACAGCCTGGTCAACCTGGGGCTTCGCGACGAAGTTCTCGACAGGCAGCAGGCGGCGGTCATCAAGAACATCCTTTCCCTGAAATCGGTTCTTGTCCGAAAGATCATGACGCCGCGCCAGGTGGCCTTTACGCTCCCTCTCGACAGTACGATTGGCGCGGAACTGGACAAGAATCCCAATTGGCCTTTTTCCCGGATTCCGCTTTACGACCCCACGGACAGGGAAAAGTGGGTCGGGCTCGTGCTTCGGCGCGACGTCTATAACCTGGTCGCGGAAGGAAAGCGAGACGTGCCTCTGAAAAAGCTGATGCGTCCGATCCAGTTTGTCCCGGACAGCCTGTCGCTCGACAAGCTGCTTCTCCGATTTCTGAAACAGCGCGGACATATCGTCGCCGTCGTCGATGAATATGGCTGCATTGCCGGCCTCGCCTCGCTAGAAGACGTTCTCGAAGAGATTCTCGGAAGGGAAATCGTCGATGAGTTCGATGTCGCGGTCGATCTGCAGGAACACGCTCGTCGCAAGAGTCGTGCGCTGGCCTTTCTCAAGGAACACAGGCGGGAGAACGCTCGCGTATGATGTATGAAATCGCGCCGCATGTCATGCATAACGAGTTTCGTGTCCAGAAGCCGAAGCCTTCGGATTTTGTCGTCTATACGGAGGGGACGAAAGTCCTGCTGAAAAAGTCGGGAACGTCCTTCTGCATTCCGACCGTCGCGGATTCGGAACGCATATGCCCGAAAATCTCCGAATCCTTGCACTATCTCTTTTCCATTGACGACCGGGCCTTCTTTTCGGCGGACAGGAACTTCGCGCTTGGATCCTGCGAACTTGAATTCACGGGAAATCGGTTCTTTCGCACGATGCCCGAACTGCCGCTCGCGTTTGGCGGAGCGGTCGCTGCGCACGTTTCGCGCTGGGAACAGTCGAACCGTTTTTGCGGACATTGCGGAAGCCCGATGTCTCGAAAATCCGACGAACGGGCCTTTGTCTGCGCACATTGCGGAGCGACCGTCTATCCGAAGATCTGCCCGGTCGTCATCGTTTCCGTCACGTGGGAAGACAAGCTTCTGATGGCGCGCAACCTGAACAATCCCGATCCGAAGCCCTACCTGATTTCGGGTTTCGTGGATATCGGAGAATCGCTCGAACAGGCCGCCGCGCGGGAAGTTCGGGAAGAAACGGGAATTTCCATCCAGGACATTCGGTATGTGGCAAGCGAACCGTGGCCGTTTTCCAATTCGCTCATCGCGGGCTTTACGGCAAGGCTTTGCGGTTCTCCGGAAATCACCGTGCAGGAGTCGGAACTTTCCTTTGCCAAGTGGGTTCCCCGCGAAGAAATCGGAGAATATACGGGGCGTCTCAGCGTTTCCGGTACGATGATTCGACGCTTCAAGGAAGGAACGCTTTGATAGACTTCATCGGCGACATCCACGGGCATCGGGAACGGCTGGAAGCCCTTCTCGAAAAGCTGGGATACGTACAAAGTAACGGTGCGTATCGCCATCCGGAAAATACGGCAGTCTTTCTGGGCGATTACATCGACCGCGGTCCGGATGTTCGCGGAACGGTGAGCATTGTCCGTCGCATGGTGGATTGTGGCTCGGCGCAGGCGCTTCTCGGAAATCACGAATTCAACGCCTTGTGCTTTTGGCAGCGGAAGCGGGAGGGCGGCTATCTTCGGGAGCACAGCATCCACAAGATTCTGATTCACGCGAAGACGCTCGAATCCTACCAGCATTCCCAAAGCGAATTCTTCGACGTGCTGAAATGGTTCCTGACGCTTCCCCTGTTTCTGGAAACGCCGACGTTCCGGGCGCAGCACGCCTGCTTTTGCGAAGAAAACATCCAGGTTCTTCGCCGTGAACATTGCGAGACGATCGGCTCGTCGGAAAACCTTTTCCGGATCTTTCGGAAAGGAAGGCTTCGAAAGGCCGTTTCGGATACGGTCCAGGGGCCGGAAGTCTCCCTGGAAAATGGCGCTTTCTACTTTGACAGCGAAGGCGTACGTCGCGTTCGCGCGCGCATCAAGTGGTGGGAAGATCCCGCCGGGAAGACGCTTCGCGATCTGGCTTTCCAGCCCGGCATCAGGATCCCGGCGCAGAACCTTTCGCCAAGGATCCTGTCGCGCGCCTTTTACGGCGAACGGGAACGTCCCGATTTCTTTGGGCATTACTGGCTCGAAGGCTTGCCGAAGCTTTTTCGCTCGAACATCTGCTGTCTGGATTACAGCGTCGCTTCTTGCCGCGGCACCGGGGTCCTTGCCGCTTACCGATACGATGGCAATCCGCAGCTCGACGAGAAGAACTTTGTCTATGTGTAACGCGCTTCCTGGAGGTTTCGGATGACGGTTCGGATTCGAAAAATGGTCCGCGGGGACGAGGAACAGGTCGTTTCGATGATGCGGACTTTTTACGCTTCTCCCGCTGTCTTCACAAACGGCTCCGAGAAAATCTTTCGCCGGGACGTGGAAGAGTGCGTGGGCGATTCTCCGTTCGCGACGGGCTATGTCCTTTTATCGGACGGAGTCGTCGCGGGCTATGCGATGCTCGCGTTCGGCTATTCGACGGAATTCGGGAGGAGAACCGTCTGGATTGAGGACATCTACGTGAAGGACTCGTTTCGCGGCACGGGAATCGGGAGCGCCTTCCTGGAATTCGTCAAGGAAGAATTCTCCGGCTGCCTGCTCCGCCTGGAAGTGGAAAGGGAGAACGCCCCGGCCGTTCGCGTCTATCGAAAAGCCGGCTTCGAAGAGCTTCCGTATGCGGAGATGACCTGGGGTACCAGAGCTTAGGCGAGAGCTTGGCGGTTGGAATTTTCCTTTTTCGAAAACTGTCTATATTTTGAAACCGTGCGGCTTGCAAGATCGATAGCTCTCTCGTTTGCCATTCTGTCCGTTTCGGCCTTTTCGGAAACGGCCGTCTTTGTCGGTTCCAGGGTCGCTCTCGGATTTTACGGTGCGCCCAAGGCGGGAACCTTCGCCGCGGACACGGTCGATCGCTACGGTGCAAACTGGCGCGGGCTGCAGATTCCGCTGGAAACGGGACGCCAATACGAAACCATCGATCCGATGTTCGAACTGTACTTCGGCGGACGCTATCGCGGTTTCTCCGTCTATTTCGACTTGCCGCTCAGGAAGGATATCGAAGCGTGGTACGAGGACGACCTTTCGACGAACACGACCTACCTGCCCGACAACCTCGACATCAACGTTCCCGTCAAGGGATTTGCCAAGTGGGAATACGGTGCGGGATTTGTCCAGGCAGGGCGCTTCAAGCCGGACATGGGGCCTTCGCCCAACACGCTCGCTCTCGGCGGCGCGCCCTATCACGACGCGATTCTCTGGAACTTTTCGCCGGGAATTTTCCGCTACGACTTTTTCGTCAGCTCGTTGAATGCGCACTTGCACGGCACGCCTTCCACGCCTGGCGGCGAAGTCGATTCCTCGACCGAAGTCTGGAAACAGTCGAATCTGCAGATAGACAACCAGCGGAACCGCGTCTATGCGGAACCCTACAAGACGCTCGTCTATCACCGTCTGGGCGTGGATTTGCAGCGCGTCTGGTTCTACGTGATCGAGCAGTCCGTCGTCGGCGGCAAGCAGATCGAATTCCGGACCATCAACCCGTTCATGTTCTGGCACGACAACTATGCGACGGGATACACGAAGGCGAACGCCACGCTCGAACTGGGACTTCGCCCGATTCACGGATCGAGCTTCTACTACCAGCTGGGAATCGACGACATCAAGAGCCCGGTCGGAGAAACCGGAAAGAATTCGACGCGGAACATCTTGAGCCATCTGGTCGGCTATCGCCAGACGATCGAGACGGACAGGTTCGGTACGTTCGGCTTTCGCCTGGACGCGGTTCTCACGGACCCGGCCGCGGGGAACGAAAGGCTCCCGCTGCTCAAGTATTCGAGCCGCCGCATGTATCGCTCCAACTATCGCTCGCAGTCCGATCCGGATTTCGCGGACATGTTCTTTGTCGATTATCCGCTGGGATATCGGCGCGGTCCGGACGCAAAGGATCTGTGGCTTACGGTGGAATGGACGCTCGGGCGGCACCGGTGGAACGTGGAACTCGCCTGGCTCAGGCAGGGCGACAAGGAGCTCTATGCGGATTACGACGAAGCGCTTTCCGCGAAGCGGCCACTCTCGGGAATCGTGGAGCGGCAATACGTCGCCGATTTTGCCTACCGGATTGCCTTCCCCTACGGCCTTCGGGCGCGTCTCGGCGCGGGAATCCGCAAATACCGCAATCTGGATCACGTCGAAGGCGAAAACGGGGTGGACTTTTGGGGGGTCGCCGGGATCGACTGGGATATATCCTACCAAAAAAGTTTTAAATTTTAGACCATGATGGATTTTTCGACGAAAATTCTTTGCATCGGCGCCGGCTATGTCGGCGGACCGACGATGACGGTCATCGCGGACAAGTGTCCGGACGTGAAAGTGACCGTCGTCGATATCAACCAGGCGCGCATCGACGCCTGGAACAGCGAAAGCCTCCCGATCTTTGAACCCGGCCTCGACGAAGTCGTCAAGCGCGCTCGCGGGCGGAACCTCTTCTTCAGCACGGACATCCCGAACGCGGTCCGCGAAGCGGACATCATCTTCGTCTCGGTCAATACGCCGACCAAGACCTTTGGACAGGGCGCGGGCAAGGCGAGCGACCTGCAATATTGGGAAAAGACCGCCCGGGAAATTCTCGAAGTCGCCTCCTCGGACAAGATTATCGTCGAAAAATCGACGCTTCCCGTCCGCACCGCCGCGGCGATGGAACGCATCTTGAATTCCAACGACAAGGGCCTGCATTTCGAGGTCCTTTCCAACCCGGAATTTCTCGCCGAAGGCACCGCCATCCAGGACCTTTTCGAACCGGACCGCGTGCTCATCGGCAGCCACCAGACGAAGTCGGGACTTGCGGCTCTCGCCAAGGTGGTCGAAATCTACGCGCACTGGGTTCCGCGCGAGAGAATCCTCACGACGAACCTCTGGAGTTCCGAACTTACGAAGCTCACGGCGAACGCGTTCCTTGCGCAGCGCATCAGCTCGATCAACTCGATCAGCGCTCTCTGCGAAAAGACCGGCGCCGATGTCGATGAAGTCGCCTTTGTCATGGGAAAGGACCATCGGATTGGCTCCAAGTTCCTCAAGGCTTCGATCGGCTTTGGCGGCAGCTGCTTCAAGAAAGACATCCTGAACCTCGTTTACCTGTGCGGATACTACGGACTCCCCGAAGTCGCCGCCTACTGGGAAAGCGTCGTGAAAATCAACGAATGGCAGACGCATCGCGTCACCAGCCGGATGCTCGAACGCATGTTCAACACGATCGCCGACAAGAAGATTGCGGTCTTCGGGTTTGCCTTCAAGGCGAATACGGGCGACACTCGCGAAAGCCCGGCAAACCTGGTCGTGCGCGACTTGCTCGCCGAGCACGCCCGCCCGGTCGTCACCGACCCCAAGGCGATTCCCGACGCGAAGCGCGACCTGAAAGACGTCCTTGACCGCGTCGTGTTCGAAGAAGACCCCTACAAGGCCGCCGAAGGCGCCCATGCGGTAGTCGTCTGCACGGAGTGGAAGTGCTTTGCGGAACTCGACTGGAAGCGCATCTACAAGGGCATGGAAAAGCCGGCGTTTGTCTTTGACGGTAGAAACATCCTTGACGCATCCGCGCTCCGTAAAATCGGATTCGACGTGGCGAATGTGGGCAAGGGCGAAGTGGAATAGAATTTATCAATGGAAAAAGTACATTTTTTAAATGTATCTATTGATAATTTAACGATGGATGAAGCCGTTCGTGTTGCAGACCATTTGATTCGAAAAAAAAGCGCATCTTTTATTGTTACTCCTAATGTAGATCATTTGGTGCTTTTGGAAACATATCCAGAATTAAAAGATGCTTATGATAACGCGAATTTGGTTTTTGCTGATGGAATGCCTATTATATGGTTTTCTAGGCTATTTGGAACACCGATTAAAGAAAAAATTTCTGGCTCTGATTTTTTGTTAAAGCTCTGTGAACTTGCTGCAGAGAATGGCTATAAAATGTTTTTTTTAGGTGCGGATGCCGGTGTTGCAGAACTAGCAGCTCGTAATTTAATGGCGCTTTATAAAGGGCTGTGTGTTGTGGGGTGCTATGCTCCGCCTTTCGGTTTTGAAAAAAATCCCCGTGAATTGGAAAAGATTGATAAAATTGTTGATTCTTCAAAGCCAGACATTCTTGTTGTAGCATTGGGATGTCCAAAACAAGAGATTCTTATTAATGCCAATAGATTTCGGTGGAATATTCCTTTAAGTCTTGGAGTTGGTGCTGCTCTTGATTTTGCGGCGGGTAAAATTAAGAGAGCTCCTCGTTGGATGTCGAATAGTGGACTAGAATGGCTTTATCGTATGAGCCAAGAACCTCGTAGAATGTTTAAAAGATATATTTTGAGAGATTGGAAATTTTTAAAGTTGCTATGGAAGTATAAGAAGTAAGTGGGATTTAGAAGTTGCTGTTTGAAAAAATCATTATTGATGTTATAAAACATTACTATTGGTTTCTTGTTGCTATTGCGGCGAGCTTAATGTTTGGATTTCGCGATACGTCGTCTATTCTTATTGTGATTTCTGTATTGGCTACATTCATTTGCCTAGGTAACTATCGATTTAGATTTTTTGATGTTTGTGTTGTGGCTTATGTCATTTACTGTTTATTTATAGGATTGTTCAATTCCTATTCTTTTAGGTTATTCTATCTAGGTATTCGTTCTGAATTAATCCCTATTTGTTTTTACTTTTTTGCGCGAACGGAAAAGTTTAAAAATGATGAATTCTTGTTGAATATGAGGATGCCTTTACTATTTGCGATGTTTTGTGGAATCGCGTTTTATTTTACAATGCCATCGTTTTACTTGTCTTATAAAGCAAGTGTTCTTTGGAGTTCAATGAATATTGATGCATCAAGTGCGACGGGGCATTTGCTTTATGAAATATCGCGTCTGTCTTCCTTTTGGCCTCATTCATATTTTATCGGGTATGCAGCCTTATTTGTTTTAGTTTTAACTACTAAACGGATTATAATTGATAATGCTTATAAAAAATTAGATTCCATCTGCATGGTTGTGAGTTTTTTTTGCCTTTTCTTTGCCCAGCAGCGGGTTTCTATCGCATTTGCGTTATTGTATTTGGTCCTTTTAACTTTATACGCAAAATGGCATAGATTGGAAAAACGTTATATTTTATACGCAATGTGGATTGGTGCGGCAGTTTTAGGTGTTTTGATTGCTACCATTGCGGTAATGGTGTTAGGACCTGATTTTGTTGAGTACGTTATGAATCGTTCGATTAATTATGATGGCAATATGGTGGGTGATAGATTTGCGCTTTTTGAACATTTTATAAATAATTTGTCTTTATTCGGTGACGGTCTTGGTCGTTATGGGCATGGGGCGCATGCGGAAGGTTTTTCGACTATCCCTGATTGTGATTACATTCGTGTTCCGGCTGAGTTAGGTTTTGTTGGATTTTCTATGTTGATGTTAATTTGTTTTGTTGCCCTAGTAAGGGGTATTCAGATTTTAAAATATTGCTTTTTTGAAGTTGTCTGTTTGTCTTTTGCTTTAGTTTCGATGCTTGGGGCGGCAACATGGGAATTGGGGACATTGCACCCATTTTTGTATTGGTTTTGTATTGGTCATATCCAAAGCAAATTTGAACGTCGAAATGAATTATCCGCGGAGTACTCTGCATACATCGCACAGGAACGAGGTGAAAGTGACGATGAAAAAATAGAGGTAGATTGTGCAGAATCCTAAAGTTTCCATTATTATTGTAAATTATAATACATGTGGCTTGTTACGCAACTGTTTAATATCCATTTTTGAGAAAACGGTTGATATTGATTTTGAAGTGATTGTTTCAGATAATGGTTCAAAAGATGGTTCGATTGATATGTTGAAAAGGGAGTTCCCCGAGGTTATCCTTGTTGAAAATAATGCGAACCTCGGCTTTGGAACAGCTAATAATCGGGGGCTTGATAAAGCGAGAGGTGAGTGTGTCTTTTACTTGAATAGCGATACAGTGCTTTTAAACAATGCTGTTAAAATTTTTTATAGTCATTGGTGCAGTCGGGAAAAAAATATAGGCGCTCTTGGTTGTGTTCTTGTTGATTCTAACGGTAATCTAACCGAATCCTACGGTTCGTTTCCCCGCTCTACAAAACTGCTGAAATCGATGTTGCATCACCTAATTGCTTTTTATGTAAAAAATATAATGAAGCTTTTGGGCTTGGATATCAGTAAGCTTCGCCCGATTCCTGTCTATGAAGAAAAAATAGGCGATGTCGAGTATGTGGTAGGGGCGGATCTTTTTATGGCGAATAATGAAGACGCTCGTTATGATGAAAGTTTTTTCCTTTATTTTGAAGAGACGGATTTACAATGGCGTCTTCGCCAAAAAGGATTAGTCGGCAATATTGTAGAAGGTCCTAAAATTCAACATTTAATTCGGGGAGGAGGAGCGTATGCTGATGATGTCATTCGATATGGATCCTTTTCTATTATTCAGTCGGAAATATCGCGGGTTCGTTATGCTAAAAAGAATTTATCGCGAGTGACTGCTTTTTTGTTGAAGTTAATGATTGGCTTCCAATGGGTTTCGCCTTATATATATAAGAATACGCGTATTTTTTTTAAAACATTGTGGAGCGTTTGATGTCTATCCCCAAAAAAATCCATTATCTTTGGCTTTCAGAGGAAAAAAATCCCATTGTTGAACGTTGCTTGGCTTCCTGGCGTGAGCATTTATCTGGTTATGAGATCATAGAATGGAATGGATCTAATTTCCCGTTTAATGATTTTCTTTTTGCGCGGGAAGCTTTTCTGAAAAAAAAATGGGCTTTTGTAACGGATTATTTTCGACTGTGGGTGCTGGAAAAGTTTGGGGGAATTTATATGGATGCGGATGTGACACTTAACAATAATTTTGATGCTTTTCTTAAACATAAACTTTTTATAGGAACTGAATTCACAGACCAAATAGCTGCACATGTTATTGGTTCGGAAAAGGGGCATCCATTTATAAAGCGTTGTCTGGAATATTATAAGAATAGGCATTTCATATTGCCAGATGGAAGGTGTGACATAAATGCCATGCCTTGCATTATCACCAAGATTTTTATGGATATGTACAAGTATGATGGTGCTTTGGTGAACTTTGATGGAATTCCTCTGAAGTTTAATGATATGACAATTTATCCGGATTCCTATTTTACGATAAATACCTTTGATGGCAATAATGTTTGCATGCATAATGGGCTTGGTAGTTGGCGAGAAGAAGGAAATGTAAACCCGGTTCTAGAAAATGTGGTCGGCTCCTATTTTTGGAAAAAATTCTGCCGAAAGGATATTATGAATTTTGGCTTTGTGAAAAGGTTGATTTATCTTTTAATTCCTGTTTGGGCTTTGGTGCTATTTTCGAAGAGGGCCTCTCTTGTTCGCAACAATAAACGTGTAAAAAAAATTCAGCTAAAACATTAGCATCTTAGAGGCGGTGCAGATGATTCATTCCAAGTTGTTTGAGTGGCGCAAGTTTTCATTGCCTTTTGCTGGTGTAGTTTTTCATCTGCTCAAATTAAATCCGTTTCGCAGTAAGCAGATTTGGCTTTTTGGTTGTTGGAAGGGTGAAAAGTTCGATGACAACTCCAAATTCCTATTTGAATATGTTTGCAAAAATCACCCTGAAATTCGCTGTATCTGGATTACTCGAAGAATGCCTGTTTGTGAACAGGTGCGCTCTTTAGGTTATGAATGTTATCTCTCGTCCTCGCTTAAAGGAGTTCTTTATATGCTTCAAGGCGGAGTGGCTATTATGACGAATGGTCTCGATGATTTTTCGCAAATTCCATTTATCGGTGGTGCAAAAATTGTAGCCCTTTGGCATGGTGTGGGTGGTTTCAAGAAAATTTATAATGAAAATTATTCGGGGCTAAAGCTCAAATTGAAGAAAATGACAGATTTTTTCTTTAGCTGGACTCATCGCGACATATCACTTGGTACATCCGAGTATACTGCCGAACGAGTTATGGAACAATTCGGGGGCCCACGTAATTCTATCATCATTACAGGACAACCGCGCAACGACCTGTTCCGCAATGAAAATATCAACCGCAAAGCCGTTCTTGGAGATTTGCTGGATGCGGGTTATGCGAAGATAGTCCTTTATATGCCGACGTATCGCATAAATCCTAAAACACAAAAAGATGTGGTCAAGGAAATTTTAGAAACGCTTGTGTCTAATCTAAAGTTTTTGGATTATTTAAAACAAAATAATATTTTGTTCTTGACAAAACTTCATCCGTTGACAAAATTCAGCATAGATGTATCGGTAAAAAATTTCAAAATTTTAGACGACAACAAAGTGACTTCCGTTCAGCATTTATTAAAGGTCTCGGATTGCTTGGTGACCGATTATTCCAGTTGTTGTGTCGATTATGCCTTGCTTCATCGTCCGATTGTTTTTTTTGTTCCCGATGAAACGGATTATCTTTCTTATTCTGCCGTAAATGATGCCTATGCGGAAGTGGTACAGGAAAAGGCGAAAAATGTCGATGAATTGGTCAATTTACTGACCGCAGGCAAGATAGAACAGGCAAATCTGTTGAATAGTATTTTCGAAGACGATTCCATTTCAGGAACGTGCTATTGTGAAAATACTTATAAAGGAATTTGTGAAAAATGCAAGGTGGACATCTAATGAAAAATATCGCTTTAATTTTTGCTGGAGGGACAGGAACAAGAATGAATAATTTGGCTCGGCCTAAGCAGTTCTTGGAATTGGACGGTCGCGCTATCATTATTCATACATTGGAACATTTTGAACGTCATCCAGCGATAGAGTCTATTTGTGTGGTATGCCTAGAATCTTGGATTCCTTATTTGAAAGGTTTGCTTACTTGCTTTTCCATGACTAAGGTCTGCTGGATTGTTCCTGGTGGAACAACAGGCCAGGAGTCAATTTACAATGGCCTTAAGGCAATTCATGATGGGGTTGCGAATGCTGACGATTGTGCTGTTTTGATTCATGATGGGGTGCGTCCGCTTATAAATGAAACAGTCATTTCGGATAATGTGGCGTGTGTAGATAGGTTTGGTTCGGCAATAACCGTGGCTCCTGCGATTGAAACTTTGTTTACTTCTAATGAAAAGTTTGAGGTGCAAAACATCTTTAATCGTGACTGCTGCCATTTTGCGCGAGCCCCGCAAAGCTTTTTCCTTTCGGATATTTGGAAAGCTCATCAAAGGGCCCGTGCTGACGGAATCAACAATATGATTGATTCCGCCTGTCTGATGAAGCATTACGGCTACTCTCTTCGAATGGTAAATGGCCCTATTGAGAATATTAAAATTACAACTCCGATGGATTTTTTCTTGTTTAAGGCTATTTATGAAACTCGTCAAAATTCTCAAGTATTTGGTATTTAGGACAAATGATGATTGAATCTAGAGATTGTTTACAGCAAGAAGATATTGAGTTTGTTGCAAATTCTGAAATGATTCCCTGGAATGCTTTGCATGGAAAATCAATTTTAATTACGGGAGCGACAGGATTGATTGGGTCGCTTATCGTAAAGGCTTTGGCTTGCCGAAATCGCCTTTACGATGAAAATATCAAGATTTATGCGATGGGCCGCAATCTTGAAAAAGCTCGAAAAATTTTTATGGAATTGGAATCTCGGAAAAATTTCAGATTCGTTTGCTGCGATATTACGGACGAATGTGAACTTCCGAATAATTTGAATTACATTGTTCATGCGGCCAGTATGACTAGTTCCAAGGATTTTGTAATAAAGCCTGTAGAAACAATTCAGACTGCTGTTTTTGGAACGAATGAATTACTGAAGAAAGCTACTGCAATGGCTTTAGATGGCTTTTTGTATTTGTCGTCACTAGAGGTTTATGGAACGCCTTGCGATGGCGATGTCAATATTTCTGAATCCTATAGCGGGTATATTGATCCTTTGCAAGTTCGTAGCAGTTATTCTGAAGGCAAGCGTATGGTAGAATGCCTTTGTAAGTCTTACGCTTCGGAATACCAGGTGCCTGTGAAAGTGGCTCGCTTGACGCAGACTTTTGGAACGGGTGTTGCTTATGGTGATGGACGTGTTTTTGCCCAGTTTGCCCGAGCCGTAATAGAACGCAAGGATATTATTTTGAAAACGAAAGGTGAAACTTTGCGCAACTATTGTTACATTGCCGATGCAGCAACGGCGATTTTGCTTATACTTGTAAAAGGAGCTGTTGGCGAAGCCTATAATGTGGCAAATGAAAAAACTGCGATTCGCATTGCGGATATGGCTAAGTTTGTTTGTGAAAATTTTTCTGACGGGGAAAGCCAGGTTGTTTTTGATATTACTGACGAAGCAAGTAAGCTTGGATATAATCCAGTTATGAAAATTTGTCTCAACACCACAAAACTTAATGATTTGGGCTGGAAGGCGCATTTTGGTTTGAAGCAGATGTTCGAACGAACTATTGGTAGTATGAAAGGGGAAAGAAAACTTTGATTTCTGTTGTTATCCCGTCATATAACAGAGCGGTGCTTATAAAAAGGGCCGCTGAGAGTGTTTTGGCTCAATCGTACAAAGATTTAGAATTAATCATTGTGGACGATGGCTCGATAGATGATACCGCTAGTGTCATAAAATCATTCAATGATCCGCGAGTACGGTATGTGTATCAGAAAAAAAGCGGAGCTTGCATTGCTCGTAATAATGGAGTTGAACATGCAAGAGGCGAATATATAGCATTTCATGATAGCGATGATATTTGGCATGTGGATAAACTTGAATGCCAATTGAAAATCCTTGAATCAAATAAGGCAGATGTTGTTTTTTGTCGAATGAATAAGATTTACAACGGAAAGGTTGTTGGGGCTGTTTCTGATTATTTTAAGGGTGGTTTCTTGGCGCATAATTTATTGCCAATGTCTATTGGCACTCAGACTTTGCTTGGAAAGGCGATTGTTTTCAAGGAACAGAAGTTTGATCCTGAAATGCCGCGATTTCAAGAATTTGAACTGCTTGTCCGGATTCAAAAAAAATATTCAATCTATTGCATTGATAAATTTCTTGTTGATTATATTTTGCAGGATGATTCTATTTCGATGAATCCTGAAAAGTATTTGTATTCCTGGAATCTGATGTTAAAAAAACATCCTGATTTCCTAAAAGTCTATGCGAATTCGCGAGATCGTATTGCTTGCGATGTACTGAAAAATGCTTTTATGACAACAGATAAAAAAATACGTAATAAAATGATCTCTATGGCGTTTATGTTTAAGACGTCACCACGAATGTTGTGTCGATTGGTGAAAAATTGGATTAAATTTATCGATTAGTTTTTTTGAAAATTGATTTGCCAGAACTTGTAGAGGTAGTGTCAAGGGGGTAGTGTCAAGGGTTTTTCGCAAAAATAGTTTGTCCCAACATCAGATCTAGGCTACATTTCCGTTCTT
>CAVJTH010000019.1:0-42801 GCA_963652365.1 Senegalimassilia sp. | reverse complement strand
GTTCGCTGAGATCTCTAAGCTCTAAGTTCTCCCCACTAAGCTCTGAACAAGCCCCACGCCAGGAAGGCGCTCCCTCCGCCGACAGGCGGAAAAAGGTTCGCTTCACGAAAAAGCCTAGACGTGCAACGCCAAGAGCCTTTCGGCAGAAAGTAACGGATCGCTTTGCGATTCTAAGCACTCTCAACTAAGCTCTGAACAAGCCCTGAACTCACCGCGCAAAGGAAAACATCCAGGCAACAGCCCAGAAAACCGCCTGGACAAATCGCGCTTCGCGCTTCCGAGATTCCAGCGCAAACGGCGCGAGCGAGAGAACGACGACAACAAGAGACAGCAGGCGAAAATTTTCTCCGCGATAGGACAGGGAAAGCATCCCGAAAAAATCGATCCACAGCCAGAGCGCGGTAGAAAGCACGCCAAAGAAGCGACGACGGCTTTCAAGAAAAAGCGTCGAGAAGCAGAGGCTCAGCGCGAGCATCCGAAACGGCATCGTTTCGCGATACGCATATTCAAGCGAAAACGAGAACCACACAAACAGTTCGTCGAGAAGAAGAACCATCGCCAAAAGGGCGCCCCGAAGCGGAATGGACATTTTTCCGCGAAAAAGAAACGGAGACAGCGCAATGGCGAACAGAGCCGAAAGCGTGTAGGAAAACAAGTCCGTCATTTTTCTCGCGACTCCTTTTCCGCGGCAAGACCTTTCAGATAGTTCACCAGGGATTTCGCTTCGTCTTCCGAGACGCGCCCGGCAAACGGCCGCATGTATCTTCGGCCAAAAAGGATCACGCGGACAAGGGAATCCTCGCCGACGGAATCCAGGCGCGCCGACGAAAGTCCTTGCGGCAACGGATAGAATTCATGTACAAACTTGCGATTGAGCGAACCGTCCTTGCCGTGGCAAGCCGCACACCGGGCATCCCAAAGCCCAGCCGTACCGCCAAGCGACAAGGCGTCAAAAGGATTCTCGTCCCGCACGACGGTCTTCGGTTCCACAAAGGACGTTTCCCGCCCGCGATAGACCCACCCGAAAGCGCCAAGCGCGACGACCAGAAAGCCAAAGGCAAGAGGGACGACGTTGCGCCTTCCCCAGATTTCGCAAGCGGCAAGGAAGGCAAGCGAGATTCCCGCGACAAGAACGGTCACGGGAAGAAGAAGCGGAACGATTCGCGCAAAGGGGAACGCCGGCGCATTGCGTACAAAATAAACAGCAAGACTCAAGGCCGCAAGGAATCCCGCCGACAGGGAAACGACAAAAGGCTTTGCGGCAAATTCCACGACGTTCGCCGTTTCGGAACTTTCCGCACAGCGCCACTTGCGAAGCAACCTCTGCGCGACAAGATTCGACACGGAAAACACCACGCAAAAGGCCCCGATTCCAAACGGAAAGAATCCCCAATCCACAGCGGTCCAGTCGAGCATTCGCGGCTGGACAAGGGAAAGCCTTTCCCACCACAGCGCGCCAAGGATCGAAAGCGAAACGGCAACGCGGGCAAGCAGACGTTCGCGCACAGCCGAAATCCAGAGCAGCTGGGGCAAGAGAAATCCCAGGACGACGACTTCGGGATGCCAGACGTTCTTGACGATGGCTTCCCAGACCCAGAACCCGAGCATCGCCCAGGAAAACGCAAGCAGGACTTCCTCGACCCGCCGAACCCTCTTTCCAAAGAGAGCGAGCAAGAGAAGCACCAGCGCAACTCCCGAATACAGCGCGCCAAAGACAAAGTAAAGCGGAAGATAGCCGCCAAGCCATTCCGGTACAAAGGTGACGGCAAAGTCCATCGAAACGATCGTGTGCACCCAGAGCACAAGCGGGAACAGCATCCAGGCAAACGGTTTCCGAAATTTTTCCAGGGAAGAATGCCTTTCGGCAAGCAGGTGAAGCGACAGGTAGAGCGAAGAAAGCGTCGCATAGGCAAGAATCGCGACAAAGTCCCAGAGCAGCGGAGACTCGACATTGACAAGAAACTGGCGAAGATTTCCGATGGGAATCATGTCGGGAAATCGCCAGGGAATGCCCAGGTGAAGAAGCGGAAAGATCCCGGCAACGCAAAGAGACGCCAAGGTCGAAAGCTCGGCGGTCAAGGCGACCCGACGCTGCCAATTCACGCCGAGAACAAGCAGAATCGCCGAAAAGAAGGTCCCCGCATGGGCTAGGCCTATCCAGAAGACGAAATTCGCGATCGGCGTTCCCCAAAGAAGCTCCTGCGAAACAGCCCAGGACCTTGGACCTTCCAAAAGCGAGATGTCTATGGAAAAGATTCCGCCGAGAAGGAGCAGGATTCCCAGAAAAAGGATTTTCCGGTTCATGCGCTTCCCCGCAGATAGACGACAGACGGCAAGAACTTCGCGACGGATTCCGGCGCATAGACCGCCCGGGTGCGCGCTGCCCGCACAAGAGCCGAATTCGGATCCAGCCAGTTTCCAAGGAGAATCGCGCGCCGTGGACACGCTTCCGCGCAGGCGGTCGTCACGTTTTCCCCGTTCCATTTTGCGCCAAGGGTCAGCGCCTGCGCCCGCGCATTCTGGAGCCGCTGGATGCATAGCGAGCATTTTTCCATCACGCCTCGCGGGCGCAAGGGAACTTCCGGGTTGAACTTCGCCGCGCGCCCTTCGCCAATCGCATCCGCGTAGTTGAACTTTCGGGCATGAAGCGGGCAGTTCGCTCCGCAAAAGCGCGTACCGATGCATCGCGGATAGACCATCGCCGAAAAGCCGTCCGGGCTAGAGACGGCAGCCCCCGTCGGGCAGACCCTTTCGCACGGCGCGTTTCCGCAATGCGCGCACATGACAGGAACGTTTCCTCGCATTTCGAGCCAGTGCATGAACCGTCCCTTCCGCGCCTCGTCCTCGCTCACGCGCGCGACGTTGTTTTCCAGCATGCAGGCAAGAGCGCACTTGCCGCAGCCGTTGCAAAGGTCCAGATCGATCGCCATTCCAAGCCGCACCGTCGAATCCGGAAACCTGGGATGCCTTCCCGGCATCTGGATTCGGACCAGGTTTTCCATTCTCCGGTTTTGCGCTCGCGAATCTTCCACTTCCTTTTCCCAAAGCGAAATGTCGGGATTCGAAAGAGGCTCCCTGACATTTTTTGTCGTGGACTTTTCCCGGCGGCAGCCAAAGAGGAAAACCGAAGCGACAGCGCCGCCCAAAAGCTTCAGGAACGATGCGCGCGAAATCTTCACCGGTGACACCTCGCGCAGTCTGACGACGCATTCGAGACATTCCGCACGCCCCGCTCTCCCCGATGGCAGGCAAGGCATTCCTGCATCCGGACTTTCGGCCTCCGGCCCGCGTCGATTTCTGCCGGCGTCCCGTGGCACGTTTCGCAAGAGACGCTTATCCTCGCATGGAGCCCGTGCGGAAAGAAGACGTTCGACGGCAGCTGGCTTTCGAATGCGAAAGGCCGTTCCGACGCGTTCGGAAGCATCTGCGCCAGTCGTTCGATTTCCGAAGATTCCGAAAGCGGCAGGTTGTGACAATCCATGCAGTCGGCCCGCGAAGGCATCGTTGCCCGGATTCCGAGATACGCTCCCGGGTGGCACTTCGAGCAGTCCAAGCCCAGATTTTCCCCGTGCAGCGCATGGCTAAAGGGAATTTCGGACTTCGCGTGGCGAAAATCCGGAAAGGCACGCAGGTCCCAGGCGACAAGAAACACGCCGCACCCGAGAAGCGCGAGCAGGCAAAACCTGTATTGGATGTTTTTTCCTTTCAAGACGCAACCACACTCTTCGGAAAGGGACCGATTCGTCAAAAGCGTTCCATCTCGAAAAAAAATAACTTTTTGCAAAATCAAATTCCAAGTTTTCTATATTTCGCTCGTTGAAATTCCAAAAAGGATTCACTTTATGAAACGTACACACAACTGTGGCGAACTCCGCGCGGAAGACATCGGAAAGACCGTCTCGCTCGCCGGATGGGTCGATCGTCGTCGCGATCTGGGCGGCGTCATTTTCGTAGATCTTCGTGACAAGTATGGGAAAACCCAGGTGGTCTTCAACCCGGAACGCAATCCGGAAGTCCACAAGCTCGCCGACAGGCTCCGCAACGAATACGTCATCTACGTGACAGGTGAAGTCCAGGCCCGCCCCGCCGGAATGGAAAACGAAAAAATCGGGACAGGCATGATCGACGTGAAGATCGACAAGCTCGAAATCCTGAACGAATCGCTCACGCCGCCCATCGCCATCAACGACCCGAAGGAAGAGTGCAAGGAAAACGACGACTTCCGCCTCACCTACCGCTACCTGGACCTCCGCCGTCCGTGGATCCAGAAGAACCTGATGCTCAAGAGCCGCTTTCTCAAGGCGGTCTATGAATTTTTCTACGCGAACGGATTCGAGAACATCGAAACGCCCGTTCTCTGCAAATCGACTCCGGAAGGCGCCCGCGACTACCTGGTGCCGTCCCGCGTCAATCCGGGCAAGTTCTATGCGCTCCCGCAAAGCCCGCAGCAATACAAGCAGCTCCTGATGATCGCCGGATTCGACCGCTACTTCCAAGTCGCAAAGTGCTTCCGCGACGAGGATCTCCGCGCCGACCGCCAGCCGGAATTCACGCAGATCGACGTCGAAATGTCCTTCGTCAACCAGGACGAAGTCATGGAAACTTTCGACCGGTTCGTGACCGAGGTTCTCGGAAAGGTCTGGAACTTTGAACCGCCGCGCCACATCCGCCGCATGAACTGGCACGAAGCGATGCTCAAGTACGGCTCCGACAAGCCCGACCTCCGCTTCGACCTCGAAATCCACGACGTTTCGGAAATCGCCGCGACATCGAACTTCGGCGTCTTCAAGAACGCGGTCGCCGCCGGCGGAAAGGTCCGCGGACTCGCCGCCAAGGGATGCCTGGACTTTACCCGCAAGCAAATCGACGATCTCACCGCCTATGTCGGAAAGTACGGCGCCAAGGGTCTCGTCTGGATGCGCGTGAAGGAAAACGACACGGTCGAAACCCAGGTCGGAAAGTTCTTCACCACGGAGCAGCTGAACGCCTTGCGCGATGCCGTGGAAGCAAAGGACGGAGACATGATGTTCTTCATCGCCGGTCCCGAAAAGGTCGCGGCGACAGCCATGGGACAGCTCCGGCTCGAAGTCGCCCGCATCAAGGGACTCCGCGATCCGAAAAAGCGCGAGTTCGTGTGGATTACCGAATTCCCGATGTTCGAATACAGCGAAACGGAAGGCCGCTACATGGCGATGCACCATCCGTTCACGAATCCCCTGCCGGAACACTTGCAGATGATGCTCGACGGGAACCTCAAGGACTGCAACGCCGAAGCCTACGACCTCGTGCTGAACGGAGTCGAGATCGGCGGCGGCTCCATCCGAATTCACAACCCGGAAGTCCAGGAAAAGGTCTTCCGCCTGCTCGGCCTTTCCGAGGAGCAGGTCAAGGAAAAGTTCGGATTCTTTGTCGATGCGTTCAAGTTCGGCGCGCCTCCCCATGGCGGTCTCGCCTTCGGTCTCGACCGCGTCGTCGCGACAATGGAAGGCCAGGACTCGATCCGCGACTTCATCGCGTTCCCGAAGAACACAAGCGCGTCCAGCCCGATGGACCAGAGCCCGAGCGAAGTCGATGTCGCCCAGCTGAACGACCTGCACGTTTCCATCAACATGGTCGATACGAAAAAGTCGTAAGGCTTTTGACGCTCGCAAGGAAAGCCCGGCAAGGAACCGGGCTTTTTTTGTCGGGCGATAAAAGGAAAGCCTCTCAAGAAAAAATCCCCGGAAAATGAATCCCGGGGAAGGCCAGGTTTCTAGCTTGTCGCTTCTCCTCCACGAAGGCCACGCTTGTCCAGAGCTTAGGCAGGAGAAATCGCGGAGCGAGCTTTTGCTTTCTGCCGAAAGGCTTTTTTGTCGCCAAGCGAACTATTTTCCGCCTGTCGGCGGAGGTAAGCGCCTTCCCGGCGAGGGGCTTGTTCAGAGCTTAGTAGAGAGTGCTTAGAACTTAGAAATCCCAGCGAACTTTTCACGCTAGAACCTAAATGTTCGCAGAACTCCACTCTCAACTCTCCACACTCAACTCTCAACTAAGTTCTCAGTTCTAAGTTCTGACTCACGTTAGCGCCTAGACGTCCGCGAAACTCAACACTCCACACTCAACTAGGCTCTGACTAGTCCTTGACGCAACGGACAGACATCGCGCTTCCATGGCAGAAATCTTCGCGTCCCCTGTCCAGTCCAGTGCCGCTAGCGCTCAGGCTCCGAAAGTAAACAAAATCATCATCATCCATCGAAGCGCTCCAGAAGTACGCGTGGTCGCGAACGCCTTTGAAGTTTCCGCCTTGTTTGTCGCAAAAGCCCGCCGGGAGAGCGCCGAAGCCGAAGGCGTCCGTACCGGTGACTCCCTTTTCCCATCCGCTTTTCGCTTTCAGCGCGTAGCCCGCGAAATCCTTGTCTCCGCGGAAAAGGGTTTCCGACACGAACCTTCTCAGCTCCTCCCACTCCGCGTCGCAAGGCACGTGCCAGCCCTCGGGACAAATTGCCATCGCCACCTTCCTCGTGTAGAGCCGACCGAGCTTTCCTTCCGTGTCGCCATTGACGCTGTAACTTCCGAGAAACTCGTAGTTCAAGTTCTCCGCCATCCAGATCTGCGAGCCGATCCTGACCGTTTTGTAGGTCTTGCCGTCGCGGGGGTCCGTGAACGTCCCCGTGTTGCCGTCGCGAGAGACAAATGCGCAAAATGCC
The DNA here is from genome assembly GCA_963652365.1 of Senegalimassilia sp. Lineage (GTDB taxonomy): Bacteria > Fibrobacterota > Fibrobacteria > Fibrobacterales > Fibrobacteraceae > Hallerella. The sequence continues at coordinate 36,118 of CAVJTH010000019.1, read as the reverse complement.
ATTCGATACCGTCCTTTTTTATTGTTTCATTGAACTGCGAAAAAGCCAAAACCTATCCGTCTTTGACCGATACGGAATCTTTCCGTGAACGGAATCCATCTCGACATCTCGCATTTCTCTTGCCCAAAACAATAAGAAAAAAAAAGCTTTGTCAAGACTTTTCGATTTCCCGCAAGATTTTTCCAAAACCCTTTTGCACGATGCGCTTTCCGGAAATCTTCCCCGAAAATTTCTATCTTTGAAAAAAATTTTCATGTTTGGAATCAAAGGAACGCGAATGAACTCTATCGTGAGCCTGAACGGCGACTGGGATATTCTGTTCGACACAGAAGACACGGGCATCATCAACCGCTGGTATGCGACCTATCCGAGCGGCACTCAAAAAATCCAGGTGCCAAGCGTCTGGGAAAAATTTTTCGACAAGATGTCGCTTTCGCAGGACGCCGCCTACTATTTCAAGCACTTCACCATCGACGAAAAGCAGATTACGAAGCGCGTCTTTCTCCGTTTCGAGCGCATCTCCATGCACGCCATCTTCTGGCTGAACGGCAAGTATCTCGGCACGCACTTCGGCGCCTACACGCCATGCCTTCTCGACCTTTCGAAGGCCATCAAGCCGGGCGAAGACAACGTTCTCTGCGTACGCGTCGCGAACATGGGCTCGGTGAACAGCCGCATCGACCTCGGGCGCGAAAGCAAGGAAGGCGCGGACGATCGCTTTGTCCGTCCATCCGAAATGCCGGTCGGGCTCCCCTGGTCGGAATATCCGTTCGGCGGAATCTACGGGAACGTCGATCTGATCCTCGGCGGGGCGGCGTTTATCACGGGCGTCCAGCTCGAACCGGACATGGACGAAGAGCGCGTCGCGGTCGATGTCTCGTTCAACAACCCGCGCGGATTCTCGACAAGGCTCCGCATCCTGATGAAGAATCCCCAAGGCTTCGTGAGCGAAATGATCAAGGAGATCAAGCTCGAAAAGGAAAACGCTTCGAGCCGCTTCATCCTCAAGCTCAAGGACGGCAAGAGAAACCGGGAAATCTGGTCGCCAAGCGCGCCAAGCCTCTACGCGATCGAAATCCAGCTCGAAGGCAAGGCGAAGGGAAAGAACGCCGTCGAGCGTTCCTTCTCCGTGGTCAAGACGTTCGGCTTCCGCAAGTTCGACTGCATCAAGGGCGACTTCTACCTGAATGATTCCATCATCAAGATCCAGGGCGTGACCTACTGCCAGCATTCGAGCGAAGGCGGTCTCTGGACTTCCGACACGGCCAAGCTCCGGAAGGACCTCGAAGCCGTCAAGAAGGCGGGATTCAACACGATCCGCTCGAACGGAGCGCCGCTTTCAACTGCCGCCCTCGATATCTGCGACGAACTGGGACTTCTCGTCTTCCAGGAATTCCCCATCCACACGATGCGTTCCACACCTCGCGGACTCGACGAAGTCTATCGGCTCATCGAGGAGATAGTCCTGGAGCAGAAGCACCATCCGAGCATCGTCGCCTGGATTCTCGGTTCGGAAAACGGTCCGCTCGTCCTCGAAAACGGAAACAAGCTCCTGAACGCGGTCGATAATTACGACAAGTGCCGCCCGATCATCAGCAACCTGAACTGCGTCTATCTTTCGAACGAGGAAGAGTTTCACAAGGACACCGGCAAGCTCATGGGCGTCACGAACGAGAAGATTCTCCTCTATTCCTCGCACCGGATGCATCTCCGCACGAGCCCGAACGCCGCGCTCACGGACTTTCTCGCCCACTACTGCGACAAGTCCATGTCCGACGAGGTGGTCGTTCCCGATACGACTCTCGGCGATTCGAAGTTCCAGGACGAATACGAGAGCTTCGTCAACGACACCGACGGGAAAATCCTCGTCACGCTGAAAAACCACACGCTGTTCCCGAACTCCGCGACAGACATCAAGGGACCGCGCAGCCAAAAGAACAACAAGGCAGTCAAGCAGCTATTCAAGCAGGCCGAAGCCTTTGCGGGGAACAAGTCGCTCTCGATCTGGAAGAACCTCGACGCGTTCCGCGCGGACGCCCGGAAGATAGCCCTCCAGAGCAAGCTGACCCAGATTGACGCAGTTCTGAGCAATCCGCTCGTTTCCGGTTTCATGCTCGACCAGTGGGCGGATTTCGGCACGGACTTCTGCGGATTCGTCGATGAAAACCGAAAGACCAAGGGAATCGAAGCGTTCCTGAAAAGCGCGACCGCTCCGACCCGACTGCTCGTGACGGGATTCGAACCGGCCTGCGCGCCGCAAACCGAAATTTCCTTTCAGCTCGCGCTCCTGAACCAGGCGCGCCTCGAAGACATCGAAATCGGGATTTCCATTGTCGATCAGGACGACAAGACCGTTTCGAGCGAGACCCACAAGGCCAAGGGACAGACAAGTCTCACGCCGCTCGGGACCTATACGGTCGTCACGCCCAAAAAGCCCGGCGACTACAGGCTCGTTCTTTCGCTCTCCGCACTCGGTTCCCTCGTCAGCACGACGTCCGAGAACCTGCTTGTTCTCGAAGACGCGGACGTCAAGTCCGCCATGTCCGAGGTCTGCTTTCTCGACAACAACGCGGAAACCACCGCCGACGCGATGGCGGCCCTCGCCGGCAAGGAACGGATTATCTTCACGGCGAACCTCAGTTCCTGGAACAACGACGTTCTGTCAAAGATCGTCGAACTGACGCGCGACGGCGGCAAGATGCTCTTCCTTTCGGACCTGAACCGCGAAGACATCGAATCCTTCAATTCGAGCCACTACTTTACGCAGACGATCGACGCGCATTTTTCGACAGGCGCTAACGGGCTGTCCGTGCACTATCTCGTGAACGGTTCCGACCTTCTTTCGGAATTTGCCGGACACCAGATTCTCGACGACCTTTCCTCTTCCATCCTCCCGAGCATTTCGCTGAACGAGCTTCCCGATGCGACCGTCCTCGCGCGTTCCGTGACCATCTCCGGCGGAGAAATCAAGACGGGTGTCGATCTGCAGATCATCCCGTTCGGCAAGGGAAAAATCGTCTTCAACCAGCTGAACCTCTTCGAAGGGCTCGAAACGAACCCGCTCGCCGACCGCGTGTTCACGAAGCTCGTGAAGATGCTCACCAAATAGCTTTCACGGTTTCACCGATTCAAAGCCCGGAACCGCTCCGGGCTTTTTCGCTTGTGCGCAAATCATTCCGTCCACTTCAGCGGGGAAAGCTTCTCGCCAAAAGGCTCCGGGTCGGGCAAGTCGTAATAGCATGTCACATGGTTGTAGCTAAATTTCCAGTCATCCACATCGGCATACCAGCCCGTTGCGCAAAGCCACGAATCCGATTTGTAGTAGAGAAACGAACGATAGAATCCTTTTTTATCGTCAAAGATTCGCCTATGCATCACCTTGTGATAGGCGCCGAAATCGTCCCGAACGCCAAAGACATCGAAATAGTCGGAACGAAACCATGAACAACCAACGCCACCGGCTCTCATCTGTTCGCTTATCGAATTGTAGCAATTCTGCAAAAGCATCCTTTTTTCAAACGGCGAATACTTGATAATCCGGTTCACGCCGGTATCCAGGTAGAACGTAAGGTTTGGAATAGGCAACACCTTGCTGCACTCCGATATTTTTCCGGAATTTCCCCGTTTGAAGCCTTCATCCCTTGACCATCCTTCGGGGCAGCTATCTACGGACTGAACCCTAGCCTCCTCTCTGCTCAAACCAAACCAAAGAAAATTGCCTTTTGAATATTTTCTCAAGGAATACTTGATGGACGCCTGAAAGCCCAATCCCGGAAGCGAACTGTCGGGATAGAACTCCGGCTTGATATTCCAGCAATTTGTCGAAGGTTTCACCATCAAGACATACATCTGCCCCGTACGGGAATCCACCCAGACTTCACGAGGCGGACGGTCAGACATCAAGGCGAACGCTACAGAACAAGCGGCAAGCAGCCAAACGATAAAAGACTTCATCTGCATTCCTCCTGGTTTTTGATTTCCTTCCAAAAATCCCGTTCCACTCGTTGAAGTTCCTCGATAATGTCCAGATAACCTTGTACCATCAAATTTCCGTCATTTATTGTTTTTTCTTCCAAATCCAAAGCATCGTCAATATCAGTAAGCCAACACTTATAGATATCAAGATCTTCATCCGAAAGATGCGGCAAGCCCTGCACGCGGCGACGCTCGTTTTCGTTCTCGATCATTTGACGGAGCGTTATGGCGAACTGGTGAGCGAGTTCGTGGCGCATCACGTTTTCCCGCTCGGCGCCCTCCCAACGGTCGGAAAGAATCGTCATCGTCCCCGGGCGGACATAATTCCCGCCGAGCTTGACCCGAGGCATTTGCGTACAACCGGAAAGCAGTTTGGACTTGAATTCTTTTCCATCCTTCTTTAAAATTTCCCGACATATCCCGTCCGTTTCTTCCGGGGGAAGCACGAGCAGCGTATCGTTCTCCCTGCCGAAGCCGGCATCCTTCGCGTTGAATCGCGCCGCCATTTCGAGAAACCGCTTCGTCTTGGAACGTACGCTCGGCATGCCGAAGAGATAACGCCAGTCCTCCGGCTCTTTCACGGCGACTTCGGGAAATTCCCCCTCGCGTCGGCGAACTTCCTCGGGATGCTCCGCCTCCCATTCTCTCCGCCGCAGCTCTTCGCCTAGCGCTTTAAAGAACCGGGTAGCCATTCCCGTTCCCGGAATCACGGCGGTCGCATCCTGCGAAGCTTCGGGGTAACCGGGCAAATTCAAATCCGTTTTCATTTTGTCATCTCCGCGCCTATAGCGCATTTGCCCAAGTTTACACCGGTTCTTTTTAAACTACCCGACGAATCTCCGCCTTTGATGTAAAATTTTATTTACAAGAAAAGGACTCCGCAAGATTGCCCATCGAAACTTTCTTGTTTATATTATATGCATAAATATCAATAAATGCATAATAAATCAAGGAGTGTTAATGACCAAAGCGAGCTATTTTTTTAACCTGGGTCTCAGCCCCCATGAAAACGAAGGAATTTTCAACCGGGAAACCTTACGAGCCAAAAAACGCTTGCCGCTCAGACGAAAGCGCCGCTATGCGCTGCTTCTCGAGAACTTGTCGTTACTTTTCAAATATCGCCGACAAATCGAGAATTTTCCAAAATACGCAAACACGCCGATTGAATTCCTTTCGCTAGGCTTCGCTTACAGGCAACTGGACCTCCGCCATCTGTTTCTTCTGTGGGACAATCCGTCGTTCCAAGCCCTCTGCGATTGCGGAAATACCGCGGTCGTCACCGGTTTCTGCGGAAGCCCGCTTTCCGGAAACATTTTCGCAACCGCCGTATGCCCGCACTGCCAAAAGACCTTCCGCATTACCGACCGTGATTTGAAAAGCGAAGCGTCCTTTCGTAAGCTTACCAAGCTGGCGACAAGCTTTGAAAAAAACTCCCCCGCTCCAGCCGAAAAGAAAAACGCATCGGATAATCCGCAGCCCCTCTCCGGATATGCCGAAACGCATCCCGACTTCGAAATTCTGATAGATAGACTTAGGGCAATTGACTTCTACGTGAAAAAAGGGAAAACGCCCGAAGAAGCCTGGAACGACTGGACGAAGCTGGACCGCGGCACCTATTTTTTCACCACGGGGCATAGCCTTAACGAAAACGAGGAATTCTTCAAGCAGGAAACCGAACAAATCCAAAAATCTCTACCGCAAAGACAAAAACGCCGCTATGCGCTTTTTCGTGAAAATTTACCACTTCTATTCAAATATCGCAGCTGGATTGAAAACACCCTCGCGCCAAGAGCGCTGAGCGAACCGGATGTCCGGGACGTTTGCGGCAACCCCGTCGACATCGATTCATCCCCTCATCACGGTTGGACCGAGAACTCGAAATTTTTCCTTAACAGCGCCTCCATCAATTTTCTTTCGCTCGGGATATTTAGAAAGCCGATGCTAGATCTTCGCCATTTATTTCTCCTATGGGACAACCCGTCATTTCAAACCCTTTGCGATTGCGGAAACACGGCTGTCGTCACCAGTTTCGGCGGAAGCCCATTTTCCGGTCTTTTCTCCGCAACTGCCATCTGCCCGCACTGCCAAAAGACCTTCCGTATTTCGAATTTTCGCGCCTGCAACCATACCTTGAAAAAAGAGACAAACCTCATCGAGCTCAACTTCCTGGCAGCCAAAGCCGAAAAAAATTCCAAGATTCAAATCTGCGAAACCGCCGCGGAGGATTCTCCCACCCTTTCCGATTATTTCAAGATTTCTCCCCTGTTCGAAATCCTCATCGACGCTCTCAAGTATATCGACTTTTGGGTTCAAAAGGGGAAAACGCCCGAAGAAGCCTGGAACGACAGGGCCCGAAGCCTCCGGGACGCCCGTCGAAGAGCGTAAACGCAACATCCGAAAAACGAAGACTGAAAAAAAGCTCCGAGAGGCTATCTCGAAGCTTTCGTGCGAGTGGCAGGACTCGAACCTGCAACCTACTGGTTCGTAGCCAGTTGCGCTATCCAGTTACGCCACATTCGCATTGGTGTGTCCCAAATATAGAATTTCAAAAAGTTCTGTCAAGGGTCTTTTGACGAAATTTTTCAAAATCTTGGGAAAAATCCACCCGGGATCAGTGCTTCTTGATGGAGACGGTGAGCCTGTAGGCCTGCGGGACCTGTTCCGACGTTTTCAGGTTTTCCGAAAAGCGGACCTGGATGTAGTAGGACTGGTCGTCGGTGATGGTCGCCGTCCCGCATTCATGGATATCGCCGACGCCGAATGTCGTGTCGATCGACGCGACCTTTTTCCCTTCGCCGGCATCGACCGAGACAAATTCCTGGTTGTTGTACTTGCAGAAAGAAGGCGCGTCCGACCGCTTGGCAGGACCCTGCACGGCAAGAAGAAGAGGCGCACCGTTTTCGAAGCCTTCGAGGGCAACGGAAACCGTATCGTACTTTTGAAGCGTAATCCGATAGGTGTCCGCGTCGTCCGCGCAGTCCCGGCTGTATTGGCCCGCGAGAATTCCCGTGACGGTGACGCCCTTCGAAAGCTTCGCGCCGTTGAAGAACTTGGTCGCGTCCGCGAGTTCCTCCGCATTCTTGGGCGTCTTGTTCGAGAAGCAGTTTCCGTCCTTGTCGAGTTCGTATTCGTCGCTGTCGAGGAACGGATACGTGGAGAACGTGACCTTCTCGACCTTGGAGACGTTGCCGTCCGAATCCTTCAATCCGCTGAAGACGAGCGTGTCGTAATCGCTCGACGGTTCGAATCGCGGGATTCCCGCCACGGTGTCGGTCGCGCCGACGATGAAGATCTTGGAACCTTTCTGCTTGACGACCGTGACCGGTACGTTCGACGTGACCAGGGAATCGTCAAAGTCGTCGATGTCCTTGTCGAACGCGGCGACGAGCGTATCCATCGGGGAGACCGTCCCGAAAACGCTCTTGAGCCTTGGCGGGTCGTGATCGACCGATCCGCAAGCGGAAAGGCCGAGAACCGATAAAATCGCCGCCGATGGAAACAATGCCTTGAAAATGCCCATTTCGAAAACTCCGTCTAGATTTTAGTCCTCGATAAAGTTACATTTTATTGACCTCTTTAGCCAGCACCATCCTTGCGAGTGTGACCAAATGAACGCTTTCATGCATAGAATTATCCGGTTCGTCGCCCGATTCTTTCCGAAACCCGAAAAAAGGGTCTTCTTCTGGTTTGGAATCTTTCTCGTTCCCTGCATCGCCATCGTCCTCGCGATAGCCTTCTACTTTTCGAGCCTGGTCCCGAGCCTCCCCTCCCTTTCGCAGCTCGAGAACATCGACCCGAAGCTGGTGACGACCGTCTATGACAAGGACAGCGTCCCCGTGCACGAGTTCTTCGTGGAACGGCGCGTGTGGACTCCGATCGATTCCATTCCGGAAATGGCGATGAACGCCGTCATGGCGACCGAAGACCGGGACTTCTACCGCCACTGGGGGCTGAACATCCTCGCGATTCCCAAGGCGGTCCTCCAGTCCGTGACGCGCGGAGACAAGATCCGCGGAGCCTCGACTCTCACGCAGCAGCTCTCCAAGCTTCTCTTTCTCACCCCGGAGCGCAAGATCTCGCGAAAGATCAAGGAGGCGATGACGGCTGTCCGCATCGAACAGACCTACACCAAGCGCGAAATTCTCGAATTCTACATGAACGAAGTCTATCTCGGCGGAGGCAACTACGGATTCGAAGCGGCCAGCGAATTTTACTTCGGAAAGCCGCTCGATTCGCTCGACGTTCCGGAATACGCGGTTCTCGCCGGAATGCTCCAGCGCCCGGAAGGATACCGCCCGGACAGGCACCCGAAAGCCGCGCTCGAACGGCGCAACACGGTCCTCTTCGCGATGCGGGACGCGGGTTACATTTCCAGTGAAGACTATAAAAAGTATCTGGAATATCCGCTTGAAACGGTGAAGCACCAGGTGGGAAACGGTTCCGGGCTCTACTACTACGAGGAAATCCGGAAGTTCATGGAGAACAAGTATGGGCAAAAGTCGCTGTATGCGGACGGGGTGAACATCTACAGCACCATCGATCCGCAAATCCAGGCCTTTGCCGAAGACGTGGAAAGACGGCACATCGAGCGCATTCGCAAGCGCATCCAGCAGCGCGCGGTCTGGAAGCTCGGGCTTTCCGCCAAGTACAAGCTCCCCGCGGATTCGGTCGTCGCCCATTTCGACAGCGTTTACGCGCTCTTCAAGAAGGACTACCTCGCCAAAGATACCGCCCAGGATCCGTCCAAGTGGCGCTACCCGGACAGTTCGCGCTACCACGCTCCCCAGATGGCGATGATTCTCATCGAGAACGGAACGGGCGCCATCCGCGCCATGGTCGGCGGAAACGACTTCAACGAGTCCCGCTGGAACCGGGCGGTCCAGTCCCTGCGACAGCCGGGCTCTTCCTTCAAGCCCATCGTCTATGCGACAGCAGTCGAAGCGGGAGCCTCTCCGTGCGACTCGATCAACGACCAGCCCGTCACCATCGAAGACGAAGCGGATCCGTCGAAGACGTGGCGTCCGGCAAACTTCGACAAGGAATTCGAAGGGATGATGACCGTGCGGCGCGCACTCTACCGTTCGATGAACCTCCCGGCGGTTCTCACCGGCATCAAGTACGGGCTTCCGAACGTTGTCAGCTACGCGCGAAAGTTCGGCATCCGGAAGGCGCCCCTGCAGCCCGTGCCGAGCCTCGCCCTGGGATCCATCGGCAGCACGCTCTGGGAAATGACTTCCGCCTACACCGTATTCCCGAACGGAGGCATTCGCGTTGAACCCTACATGATCGATTCCATCGCGGACAAGGACGGAAACATCATCGAACGGCACCGAAGCGTGGAGCACACGGTTCTCAAGCCGGCAAGCGCCTACATCATGGTCGATATGCTGAAGGACGTGAACGTCCACGGGACAGCCGCACGCGTCGGAGCGAGCGGTTTCAGGCACCCGAGCGGCGGAAAGACCGGAACGACGAACAACTACGCGGACGCCTGGTACATCGGGTTTACGCGCTACTACACGCTCGGCATCTGGGTCGGAACGGATTCGCCCGCGCCGATGGGACCGGGACACACGGGCTCCGAAGACCCGCTTCCCGCCTGGATCGAAGTCATGAAGGAGCTGCACAGGGACCTTCCTGTTCGCGGATTTTCCATGCCCGCCGGCGTCATCGGGAAAAAGACCTGCAACAACACGGGAAAGCTCGCCGGAGAGTTCTGCGGCGCGACGACCTACTGTCTCTATTCCGCGGGACACGTTCCCGACGAAACCTGCGACGGCAACCACTTCTCGACGAAGAAGTCGGCGGACAACGCGACCCTGTTTTCCAGCAAGACGTCTTCCGAAGGCTCGATGAAGGCGAAGACGAAAAAGGAAAAGAACGCTCCCCCGCCAAAGAAGAAGACCCGGCAGATGTTCTAGGGTAGAAGAGGCTTAGAAATAGGAACAAGCCCAAAATCGAGCTTGTTATACAAATTCACGTAAAAACGTCATCACAATTCTATTTTTGTTTATATTCGAATGTATGGAAAAAGATATTTTCTTTCGTACATTCGATGAACTTTTAGAGCATCATGCCTTTAACACTGTGCAAAAGCACTGGATTAAAGTTTTAAAAAACATCTCAAAACACGAAGCAGGATCTAACTTAAAAAACACACTATTAAACCAAGATATCCTGATCGATTGGCACATCTATATTCCAGAAGATTTTTACCTATATAGACCTCCAAACTTGTCCCCTAAAGATATTTTCGAAATATTTTTACAAATCATCACAAAAAAAATCCAAATACAATTACAATCTAAGTATCAACAAATTCAACAAATAAATTTATCAGCTTTATCTAAAAAGCTCCAAGAAATCAAATGGGATCAAACTGATCTAAAAAATATTCTGTTTCACATAAAGCCTTACGCCACTATTTCTGAAAAACAAATTGTTCGTATAAATGAAGTATGCAACATTCATCTATTACAATTTCGTTTTTCAGTGGATCTACTACAACTGATCCAAGAGAGCAATCTCAATTCCAAACATATTTTGCGCTATTTCGGAGTTTATGACAATAATGACACTGAAGACACCCCAGTAAATCGAGAATGGAAAAAATCGCATACAAAAAATTTCAATCTCTTTTGTGAAAGTCTCAACCAACCTGAAATTCTTAAGTGGTATCAAGAACTTTCAAACAGAATTCAATTTGATAAATTCAACATTCAAGATGCCTCTGATTTTTTTGTTGAAGCATTTTTGGTCCTTGCATTGGCAAGAAATAAAAGCGGAAATTCACACGGAGACTGGAGACATCTAAAAAAACTTTTCCTTCAAGGACGATTATACGGCATTCATCTGATGCCCATGAAACTAATCAAGAATTTTAAAACCAACGGGAAATACTCACGCATTCCCCGCGAATTAAAAATCTTCGCCCAAAAGAAACTTCTGTTTTTAATAAAAGCGGGCAAACATTCCAATAACTTTAATGAGATTCAGACTCCAGTTTCTTTGTTTTCATCAAAAGATTTCGAAAAAGCATCAACGGGAAAGCACAAGAGCATCTTAAAAGAAAAAATGAAAATAGAAAAAGAAGCGGTAAAAGAGGCACAACCCAATTCTCAAGCGATAAACGACATTTCTCCAAAGCACAATATAGAAGGCAATCTACAACTCTTAAAAAAAGGCTTAACTGGACTTATTTTTGATGGCGCAGAAAAAGGTCTAGTTTTTCCTGAGATTTACCAAAAGATAGGGGAAGCAGTTAACCATACATTCAAGAAATTAGACGTTGATTTAACCGATGGAAAATTTAATAACACCGTTTCAAAAGTAATGCATGATTCCTTACAATTTTCCGATCAAAATTCCGGACTAGAATTAATGACAGGAAACTATCCTGAACTTCCATTCTTTACTGCGGCAGAGATTTTGAACAAAAATCCAAACCAGCAAAAAATCGAAGAGTGTTTCAAGAATTTTCTTGAATCGGCAATCCCATCACAACCATCCACTTTTGACTCATAAAAATTTTAGCGCCCATTAATTTCTCTTTTCATTCTCCTTTTCCCATTTTACTTTTGAAAGCGTACATCCATTTTTTCAAAAAGAGACCCAATGAACCAACAAGAAAGAAATCACCACGCAAACCAATGCAACCCAAACAATGCCGCATACAAAGCAGCCAAAGACAATCGCGCAAACCAGCTAAATCCAAATAATTCACGATACGGCGACGCAAAAAATCCAACGAAAAAAGATTAAATGATGGCAAAAAGTTTAACCTGTTTTTCAAAATCGGGCGAACCTCTTGCGGAATACGCTTCCGAGTTAGAGGCTCAAAACTCTGCGGAATATCAGAAAGCCGTTCGCCAAATATCGCTTTATCCCTATCTCTGTCCAAAATGCAACCTTTGGCATCTTTCGCCAATCCATGCGGCATCACAATCCTGCAGTTGCACAGATAGTCTCGGACAACCAAAGCATCTGTATGAAACAATTGAGAATGCCGAAACAGCCAAAAATCTTTGTTTTAAAGACAGAGGCATTTATTTAAACATTTACCCTTGCCCTGCCGGCAACGGATTCCATTTAACCCATCACTAAAAAAGGAGGCATCATGCCAAACAACCCAAATTGGCCGTCTAAAACCGGAAATCCAAGTGGCGGCGGAAGAGGCAACAATCCGCCAAAACGCTAAAAATAACCAAAGCTCCCATTCCTGTGGGAGTTTTTCTTTTCCCGATTTTTCCCGCTAGCGAGAATTTTCCATTCTCTTTATTCCTTACATTTCAGGCGAAAATTGCTATCTTTGCTTTTCGGTGACGAACAAATACAAAGATATCAAATCCCTCACGGTGGATGAACTCAAGGAGTGGCTTTCCGCCAATTGCGAAAAGTCCTACCGCGCGGACCAAATCGAGAACTGGCTTTTCTGCCGCCAGGTTTCGAGCTACGACCAGATGACGAACATTCCGCAACAGACGCGCGAAAAGCTCGCCCGGGCTTTCGCCATCCGTTCCCTTGCCGAAGTCGAGCATCTCGTCTCCGTTGACGGCGCCGTCAAGTGGCTTTTCAGGACCGCGGACGACCAGTACATCGAAACGGTCCTCATCCCGACCAACGGACGCTTTTCCGTGTGCGTTTCCACGCAAATCGGCTGCGCCCAGAACTGCGCCTTTTGCCGAACGGCCAAGATGGGATTCATCCGGAACCTCGAAGCCGGCGAAATCCTCGAAGAAATCATCCGCGTCAACGACTACCTGAAGGCGACCGGCGAAATCGACGCCGACGGAAAGCCCGCCCAGGTGACGAACATCATCTTCATGGGCATGGGCGAACCGCTGAACAACCTCGAAAACGTCCACCGTACGTGCTGCACGCTCCACAACCAGAAGCTCTTCAACCTGGGACGAAAGAAGATGACCGTGAGCACGAGCGGCGTCGTCCCGAAGATCAAGGAACTGGTCGATAGGAACACGCCCTGCTGCCTCGCGGTAAGCCTCAACAGCACGAACAACGCGGCGAGAAGCTCCGTCATGCCCGTCAACCGGGTCTGGCCCATCGAAAGGCTGCTCGAAGCGACCGACGAATACACGCGGCGAACCGACAACTACGTGACATTCGAATTTGTCCTGATGAAAGGCGTCACGTGCACGGACACGGCAGCGAAAGAACTGATAAGGATCTGCGCGCCGCGCCGCTGCAAGGTAAACGCCATCGTCTTGAACGAGATGGACGATCCGAACATCGAAGCCCCCACGGCCGAGGAAGTGGAAAGATTCCTCGAAAAGGTCCGGGCTGCGGAAATCCAGATCACCATCCGAAATCCGCGCGGTCGCGACATCCTTGCCGCCTGCGGACAGCTCGCTTACAAAAAACAACAGAAGGTAGCCCATGCTGACACAGAATCTGCCTGAGTTCTGGGAAAATCTCTACACGGAACACAAGGATTACTGGAATTTAAAAAAGGCCACGCCGGCCCTGATCGAATTTTTCAAGGACCCGCGCTGTCCCAAGGAAGGAAGCGTGCTCGTCCCGGGCGCGGGCTACGGCTACGACGCGGAAGCCTGGGCAAAGCGCGGACACGACGTTCTCGCCGTGGATTTCGCGCCGACCGCAGTCGATGAACTCGACCGGCTTTCCCGAAAGCTCGACAACTTCAAGTCGCTGAATCTCGACCTGTTCGAGCTCAGCCCCAAGGATCCGAAAAAGGGCGGCCAGCAGTTCGACATCATCTACGACTACTGCACGTTCACGGGAATCCACCCGGGACGCCGCGACGAATGCTTCGAAGTGTGGCAGAAGATGCTCAAGGACGACGGCATGGTCATCGCGTTCTTCTATCCGTTCCTGAACGGCAACACCCTGCAAGGACCTCCGCATCCGACTTCCGAAGGCGAGCTGATGGCGCGTCTCGGCGGAATTTTCGACGTCATCGAAAGAATCCCCGCCAAGGAAAGCGTTCCCGACCGAAAAGGCAAGGAAGAATTCTGGCTCCTGAAAAAGGCCGAGGATTAACATAGCTATCTTTGAAGAAACACGTTTCTGGTCACGAACCACCGAGGAATTACCATGGCAGAAGAAAATCTTTGCCCGTGCGGATCCGGAAAGTCCTATTCCGAATGCTGCGAACCGTTCATCAAGGGACTCGCTCTCGCCCCCACGCCGGAAGCCCTGATGCGCTCCCGCTATACCGCCTACGCAAAGCACGAGGTCAAGTGGCTCAAGGAATCGCTCGACCCTTCCCAGCAGACGGACTACGACGAAAAGAGCGTCGAGGAATGGAGCAAGCGTTCCCAGTGGCTCGGCATCCAGATTCTCCAGACGAAGACGGAAGAAGAAAGGAACATCGGCTGGGTCGAATTCGTCTGCAAGTACAAGCAGGGTCCCGTAGCGCGCGAGCATCACGAGCTTTCCGAATTCCACAAGGTCAAGGGCGCATGGCTCTTCTACGACGGACGCACCATAAAGCCCTCGACCATCCACAAGACGACCCCGGACGTCGGTCGCAACGATCCGTGTCCGTGCGGTTCGGGACTCAAGTACAAGAAGTGCTGCGGCAAGGACAGGTAGTATTCGTCCGCGAGGGCAAGCGAGGTGCAAAGCATGAAATTTCGCGTATTCGTCGATGGCGAGGCGGGAACGACCGGCCTTCAAATCTATGAGCGCCTGTCGAGAAGGGACGATGTGGAAATCTTGCGCATCGCCCCGGAACTCAGAAAGGATGCCGAAGAGCGAAAGCGTCTGATCAACGATTCCGACGTGACGTTTCTCTGCCTTCCCGACGCAGCCGCAATCGAAAGCGCCTCTCTCTGCACGAACCCGAAGACGCGACTCATCGACGCATCGACCGCGCACCGGACAGACCCCGGCTGGGCTTACGGCATTCCGGAACTTTCCCGCGACTTCCGCGAAGCGGTAAAGCGCAATCCGCGGATAGCGAACCCGGGCTGTCACGCTTCGGGATTCATCCTCGGCATCTACCCGCTCGTTTCGAAAGGGATTCTCGGAAAGGACGCGGAGCTTTCGACTTACAGCCTCACCGGATACTCGGGCGGCGGAAAGAAGATGATCGCGAGCTACGAAGCGGAAGGCGCACAGGTCTCCCACCCGGGAATGTCGCCAAGGCTTTTCGCCCCGCGGCCGTATGCGCTCGGGCATCACCACAAGCACCTTCCCGAAATGCAGAAAATCTGCGGGCTCGAAAATCCCCCGATCTTCAACCCGATCGTCGGGCCCTACTACAAGGGCATGGCGGTTTCCACGGCAATCGTCCCGAGCTCTTTCAAACGAAGCGTTTCGGCAAGCGACCTGCAAGAGATTCTCGCGGAGCATTACGCAGGTTCCCGCTTTGTCAAGGTGCTCCCCTATGAAGAAGAACCGACGCTCGACGCGGGATCTCTCGACCCGACGGAATGCAACGGTACAAACGAAGCGCGCATCCATGTCTTCGGAAGGGGCAAGGCGCTGCAGATTACGGTCACCCTGGACAATCTGGGCAAGGGCGCATCCGGGGCAGCCATCCAGAACATGAACATCGCGCTCGGACTCGACGAAGGAATCGGACTCACATGTTCCTAGACGAAAAGACAATCGACGTGCGCTCGGGCAAGGGCGGCAACGGACTCTGCAGCTTCCGCCGGGAAAAGTTTGTTCCCCTGGGCGGTCCGGACGGCGGAGACGGCGGCAAGGGCGGCAGCGTCATCCTGCGCGCGAACGAACAGTACACGACCCTGCTCGACATGGGAAACCACCGCATCTACAAGGCGGACAACGGCGAAGACGGCGGAGCGGCCCGCTGCACGGGGAAATCGGCCAAGGATCTGGTCATCGACGTTCCCTGCGGCACGATAGTCAAGGATTCCGCAGGGCACATTCTCGCGGACCTCACCGAACCGGGCCAGCGCTGGATCGCCGCCAAGGGCGGACGCGGCGGACTGGGAAACGTCCATTTCGCGACGCCCACGGTACAGGGGCCCGAAAAGGCGACCCGCGGACAGAGCGGCGAACGTCGGGAACTCTTTCTCGAACTGAAGCTCGTCGCCGATATCGGACTTGTCGGATTCCCGAACGCGGGCAAGTCGTCGCTCGTCAACAAGATCTCCTCGGCAAGGCCAAAGGTCGGCGACTACCCGTTTACGACCCTCGAACCCGTCCTCGGCATCGTCTCCCACGCGTCGCATTCCTTTGTCGTCGCGGACATTCCGGGCCTCATCGACGGGGCGAGTTCCGGCAAGGGGCTCGGACACGAATTTCTCAAGCACATCGAGCGCACCTACGCGCTACTGTTCGTCATCGACGCCTACGAGGATGACGCCTGGAAAAAGTTCCAGACGCTTCGCAAGGAGCTCAAGAACTTTCACCCGAAGCTTGTCGAAAAGCCCTACGTCATCGCCCTCAACAAGTCCGACCTGGGCATCGACAGCGCGGTCAGAAAGTTCAAGGCCAAGAAGGAAAGGTTCATCGTCACGTCCGCGCTTTCCGGCGAAGGTATCCGGGAACTCACCCAGTCGCTTTCCGACATGGTTCCCGACAGGCACAAGAAGTACAAGGGCTGGGGCAAGTAGGCATGACAGGCTCCAGAAAGAACATCACGAAAAAGGACCTGGTCGAAGAAATCGCTTCGCGGATAGGCTTCACGCAGGTCGATACGAAAGTCATCGTGGAAAGCTTTCTGGATGCGGTGTCCAAGGCGCTCGCCGACGGCAAGAACATCGAAATTCGCGGATTCGGCAGGTTCAAGCTCAAGACGCGCGACGCCCATACGGCAAGAAACCCGCGCACCGGAGAATCGGTAACCGTCAAGACCCAGGTTCGCCCCGTCTTCGAAGCGAGCCGCGAACTCAACAGAATTCTCGAAACCCGGGACAAAGAGCCATGACCCGAAAAGATTCGCCCAAGACGCCGACAATCGTAAACCGCAAGGCGCAGCACCAGTACTTTGTCGATGAACGCTTCGAAACGGGAATCATGCTGGTCGGTTCGGAGATAAAGTCCATCCGCGACGGAAGATGCAACATCAACGACGCATGGATCGACGTGTCCAAGGACAAGAACGAACTTTGGCTCATCGGGGCGCACATCGACGACTACTCCTTCGCCAAGCGTTTTGGACACGACCCTCAGCGCAAGCGGAAGCTGCTCGCCCACGTTTCCGAAATCCAGAAGATGCGCAAGGCGACGGAACTCAAGGGGCTTACGCTCATTCCGCTCAAACTGTATTTCAAGAATCGATACGTCAAGATCGAAGTAGGTATATGCCGAGGCAAGGACAACAGGGACAAACGCGCGGACATCATCGCGCGGGACACGAAACTAGCCATCGCCCGCATCGTCAAGGCGGCAAGGCACTGATTTTCGCGTTTCTCCTTCTTCTTTCGGGCCTTTTCGTCGAAGCGTCCGCAAGCGCCCGTGTGCATATGAAAGACGGAACGTGGATGATCGAGATAGATTCGCTCGCCCGGTCGGAGGGTCTCGTTACCGAGTTCAAGCCCATCGAAAGGCATTTCACCGCCAAGGGAAGGGATTTTTCCTGTTCGTTCGTCGTCGGATTTCCCTATCTCCTCGCGAACGGCAAGGCGGTCAGGCTTTCCGTCCCCACGATCTTCGAAGACGATGCCATCTGGGTTCCCGCGCACGAGACCATGGAAATTTTCGCGAAGGCCTTTTCCAGAAAGTATTCGATCGATTCCCTCTCCGGCACTCTGATAGCGGAAAAGATTCCCGAAAAAAAAGTCGCACCCGTTTCGAATTCCGTACAGGCGAAGCGAGATTCCGTACAGGCGAACGTCTCCAGGCAAGCGAAGGCATCCGGGAAATCGGCTGTTCCGCAAAGCAAGAAAGCGCCTGCCGGCTCCCGCGAAGTGAAGAACATCGTCATCGATCCAGGCCACGGCGGAAAGGATCCGGGCGCAATCGGAAAGTTTTCCAACGAAAAGGATATCGTGCTCTCGGTGGCGAAGCTGCTCGAAAAGGAACTCGAAAGCCGCGGTTTCCGCGTCAAGCTCACCCGCAACACGGACAAGTTCATCCAGCTTTCCGAGCGTCCCCAGATAGCGAACCGCTGGAACGGCGACCTCTTCATCAGCCTGCACTGCAATTCCATCGACGGGGCGCGAAGAGCCAAGGCCAAGGGATTCCGCATCTACGTCTTGCGGGATCCGGAAAGCGAAGAGGACCGCGCAATCGCCCGGCGCGAAAACAAGGTCGCCTCGCTCTACGGAGACAAGAATTCCAAGGACGAGCTTTCTCCGCTCGACTGGCTCAAGATCCAGGCGCGCCTCGAACAGTACAAGCAAGCGAGCTACACGTTCACCGAAAAGCTCATCCAGGCATACGAGGGCGGAAAGATTCCCCGCCAGGGTTCCGGAGCGGGCGGCGCAGGCTTCATGGTCCTCGTCGGGGCTTTCATGCCGGCAACGCTTGTCGAGCTGGGCTTTATCAGCAACCCGGAAGAGGAACGCTACATGAATTCCGAAAAGGGCCAAAAGGACATGGCAAGGCGAATCGCCATCGGCGTCGAGGAATACCGAAAGGCGATCGACGAATACCTGAAGACTCTTTCGCACTGATTTCGTCCCATACGGAATTGTCGCTTGCCTGGCGCGTTTCGAAGTTTTTTTTGCAAGATCTTCAACTCGACGGCGCGGTAGAATTCTATCTTTGGGACATAGAAAATTTTGAACCACCGAGGTATATATGTCCGGACATTCCAAATGGGCAACCACCAAGCGCAAGAAGGCGAAAACCGACGTCGCGCGCGCAAAGGCCTGGAACAAATTCATTAAGGAAATCTCTATCGCCGCGAAGCTCGGCGGAGGCAACCCGGACGCGAACCCGCGTCTCCGCGCGGCCATTCTCAAGGCGAAGAGCCAGAGCCTTCCGGCCAAGAACATCGAGTCCGCAATCGCCAAGGGAACCGGCGAAGGCAAGGACGTCATCATGGAAGAACCGATCTACGAAGGACGCGGTCCGGGAGGAGTCGCGATTTTCGTGAAGTGCATGACGGACAACAAGACGCGCACGGTTTCCAACATCCGCAACATCTTCAACAAGAACGGCGGAAGCCTCGGCGAAGCGGGATCCGTCGCCTGGGCGTTCACCCACAAGGGCGTGATCGACGTCGATGCGTCCAAGTATACCGAAGACCAGGTGATGGACGTAGCGCTCGAAGCCGGCGCGGACGACATGGCGACCGAAGACGACGTCCATGAAATTTCCACGTCGCCGGAATCCTTCGACGCCGTGACCAAGGCGCTCGAAGCCGCGGGCATCGAAATGCTCAGCGCGGAAATCTCCTACGTCCCGAACGACCCGGTGAAGCTCGACCACGCCGACGCCCAGAAGCTCCTGAAGCTCCTCGACAAGTTCGAAGACGACGACGATGTCCAGGACGTCTATCACAATGCGGAAATCAGCGACGAAGACATGGAAGCCGCCGAAGGCTAATCCTCTCCGTGACAAGACAGAAAAGGCCTCGCCGTGGCGAGGCTTTCTTGTTTGGCGAAACGAATCCTAGATCATCATCAGGTCGGAATTGGGGCTGTACTCCGACTGGGCTTCCGGCTCCTGGTAGCGGACTTCCGGCGTCTGGACCTGGGTGGCGAAGAAATTCCTGTGCGCCTCGATAATCTTTTCGCGGGCAAAGTCGGCGGAGAGCCACTCCCCGATTTCCACGGACTTGCCTTCCAGCTCCTTGTAATACTGGAAGAAGTTGCGCGTAATCTTGAGGAACATCGGATCGACATCCTGCAAGTCCCGAATCGGATGCGGAATGTAGAGCGGGACGCCCAGGACCTTGTAGTCCTTCTTTCCGCCGTCCGTCATGTCGAGAACTCCCACGGCGCGGCACGAAACGACGGTCCCCGTGGCAAGAGGCGCGGAACAATAGACCAGCATGTCCAGTGCGTCGCCATCGTCGGCCCGAGTGCTCGGAATGAGCCCGTAGCTGCACGGGTAGCTCATGGAAGACAAGAGGCAGCGATCCAGGCGAAAGACATGGTAACGTTCGTCATATTCGTACTTGACGTTCGTGTCCTTGGGAATTTCGACCACGCAATCCACTTCGTATGGATATTTCGGTCCTATCGGCAATTCGAGATAATTGATTGGCATAAGTCCAAATATAAATTCAACTTAGCGGGAGCGCCATCTCATGGACACGTTTTTGTCATACAGCCCTACGGAAATCTTTACGCCTCCCCCGTCCGGGCTGTAGCCGGCCTCGATTCGCAGACGGTCCAGCGCGGGGATCAGGACGTGGATTCCCCCATAGACGCTTTCGCGGTAATCTTCCCATCCCGGCATCCGGTCATCCCACAGAAACGAGCCTTCGACGCCCGCCACCAGCTGCAATCCCCAGAAAAGGTTCGCCCCCAGAACCGAGAAAGGCCGCCGTTCCAAGAGCACAAAGCGCTCTTCGACATTCCAGATAGCCTCGTGCCGACCGTGGACGCTCGAATCGGGCGAAAATCCCCGCAGCGTATTCGCGCCTCCCTGGTGCAGACGGTCGAAGAACATCTGGCTTCCCGGTCGAACCCTCACAAGCGACGACGCTCCCGTGATCCAGCGCCCTCGGGAAATGTAGAGCCTGTTGTCCCAAAGATACTCCACGAAGTTTTCGACCCGCGAATCGAACACCCCGTAACGCGTCACGCGAAATTCCTCGAAAGCGCCGCGCCGCGGATCCGTCCTGGAATCACGGTTTTCCCAGAGCGCACCCAAGCCCAGGTCCGGCACGGACCCGAACCCTTCGACATACCGATAGGACGGCGCCCAGACAAGGTAGAGATTTCGAAAGAGCTTCGCGTCGAGTTCCAGATGGACAAACCAGGACTTGTCGTCGAATCCGCGCAAGTCGTCCCACGAGTCCGTCCGCAAGAATTCCAGATTCCACGAAAGCGGCAAATCCAGAAGCCACGGCGAACTCGCGTAAATTGCAAACTCCTTCGAATCGAAAAGCGGGTCGATCGACGTGCGGTACTGCGCTTCGACGCGGATATCCTCCCCCAGGACATTCAGGTGGGCAAGCGCCACGCCAAGCATCCAGCCGTCCTGGTCGGTCTTCTTTCCCGCGGGCGAAGGAATCCAGTGCAAGAGTTCCGTAAAGCGGTACTCCAGGTCCAGGCCGTCGGCGGTCTCCGAACAGGCGAGCGAGACGTCCGAAAAGATATCGAGGCTTTCGAGGCGAGACTTCTCGTCGAAAAACTCGCGCTCGGAGAACACGGTCCCCGGAGCATGCGAAAGTTCCCGTTCCACGACCCGCGGATCGGTATCTTCGAGTCCCGACAGGCGGACGCTCGCGATGCGCTTTCCCTCCGCGCAATTCGTCGCGGCGGACGCAGGGAAAGACGCTTTCGCGGCCAGGGCGAAAATCCAGAAAGCGGTCAGGAGACGAAAGGTGCGCATCGATTCAAGGATACAAAAAAGGCTCCCTCTTCCAAGGAAGCCGACAGGGATATTTCCGAAAACGCTACTCCTCGGATTCTTCCTTCTTGACCGCGCGACGGGTCTTGCGCTTTGCCGCTGCGATGTTCAGCGTGCCGTTGCCCGCGAAGCGCTTGTTGAACTGGTCGATACGGCCAGCGGTATCCACGCGGTGCTGCTTGCCTGTCCAGAAAGGATGCGTGTCGCTCGTAATTTCGAGAGAAACTACACTATGTTCGACACCATCGATCACTTTCTTTTCGGCAGAGGACTTCGTGGAGCGGGTGATGAATTCTTTACCCGTATTCGCATCAACGAACACGACCGGTTTGTAATCGGGATGAATACCATTTTTCATTTTTGAATCCTGCTGATTAAGCGTTGGTTAACGCCAAATTTAGATGATTTTTTCCATTTTGGCAATTCGCAAATAGTATTTTTTAGGCATGAAACCCGAGAGCGCCCTTTTATTCTTCACCGTGGCCACCGCGAGCCTTTGCGTCGCCTGTTCCGAGAATCCAGACAAGCCCCTGCTGGAAGTGGGCAAGAAATACACGCTCGAATCATGGCCCGACGAAAACTACATCGCCGAACTGGATTCCATCTTGAAAGCGGAGCCGCTCAAGCCGGACGCGGACAAGGAGAAGACCGCCCTGACCATCTATTCGGGAAAAATGCCCACGGTCGCTCTTCCGGGAGAAAAAAAGGCGCAAGCTTCGAAACCTGTCGCAAGGCAGACCGCGAGTACCGGTCAAGCGGAGGCGTCTTCGTCGCAAACGGCGGAACGCTTTGCCGACCGCTTCATGAACGCCCTGTCGGAACTGCAGTCCGACCCGTCCAATGCGTCAAGGTACCGGACTGTTTCCGCAAAGGCCGGCGAAGATCTCTTTGCCCTGCTCTCGCGCGCCTACGGGAGCGACGCGACAAAGCTTCCCAAGTTCTACACGCTATCCGCGCTGCAGTCCGTGAATCCGAACGTCAAGCTGGAACATCTCGAAGAGGGGAACGCCGTCCGCGTCCCGACTCTCCGCTAGAATCAAAGAACGCCTTTCGAGCTGGGAATGCCCTTTGCGCTCCGCGACGGGGAGACCGCCATGGCGACCGCCCGCGCAAACGCCTTGAAAATCGCTTCGATGCAGTGGTGGTTGTCCGCACCGTAAAAAAGCTCCACGTGCAGGTTCATGCGGGCGTTTTCGCCAAGCGTCCTGAAGAAATGCTCGAAAAGGCTCGCCGGCATGTTTTCCGCGCCGACCGTCGAATCCGGCAAGTGGACGCGCCAGACGATTCCTATCCGGTTCGAAAAATCCACGCAGACGCGCGCCAGGGCTTCGTCCATCGGGACAAGATAGAAGCCGTAGCGTTCGATGCCCTTCTTGTCGCCGAGGCATTCGGCAAGGGCGTTCCCCAGGCAAATCGCGATATCCTCGACGGAATGATGCATATCGACATGCGTGTCGCCGAGACACTTGACCCCGAGCGAAAAGCCGCCGTGCACCTGGAAAAGATCCAGCATGTGGTCGAGAAAGCCCGAACCGGTAGAAATCTTTCCGCGGGAGGCTTCGTCTAGATTCAGCGAAAGCTCTATCTGGGTTTCGCTTGTATTGCGGACAATCTTCGATTCGCGCATCGGTCATCTCCTCGTGAACTTGCCGTTCGGGGCGACGCAGAAACGGCTCGCGTATCCCTTGCGCACCGGAACGACCGAACGCTTGCCGTTGACGAGCATCTGGCCCACCGCGTCGGGATTGCCGATGACGAGACAGAGCGTGTCCCCGTCGGAATAGGTAATCCGGGAACGCGACGACACGATGTTTCCTTCGCGCAAGGCCTTGTTGTCGTTCAGGCTGTGGTAAATTCCGACCCAGGAAGTCGCCGCCGAATCGTTTCCGGTGATCGACACAGAGAGGCGGCCTACGATTTCGGACGTGGAATCCTCGGAAACTTTTTCCCGGGAATCCGACGAAACGATGAACGTCGTCGCCGAGTTTCCCTTGGCGGAAACCTTTTTCGCGGTATCGGGCAAGGCGGGAGCGAGAGTATCCGAAACGACCGAGAGCGATTCGGGCGGAATGTTTTCCGCACCGTCCGGGACGTCCGCGACGAACGAAGACGTATCCTCTTCCACGCTGGGAAGCGGAGCGCTTTCCGAAGGCGGCGGCACGGCGCTCAGGGAGGGCTTCAGAAAATAGACGACGGCAAGGAACGCGACAGCCAGCAAGGCGACGACGAGAATCGGCATTTTCGACCCGCCCCTTCCCTGCTTGAGCTTTTTCCCGGCAAAGGAATCCTCGCTTGCCGAAAGCGTTTCCGCGGCGAGAAATTCCCGGGAATAGGACGATCCGGCTTCCTTGGAATAGGCGGAAAGGATTTCCGGCATCGCAAGTCCCAGCGTTTCGGAAATGGAATTCAGATAGCCGCGCACGTAGGCTTCGACGGGAAACTTCTCCCATTCTCCGGCTTCGATCTGCTGGAGGTTCTTCAAGGATATCCGCGTCCTCTGGGAAAGGTCTTCGAGCGAAAGCCCCTTGGATTCCCGAATTTTCTTCAGATAGGCGCCAAGCGTTTCTTCCGCGGTCTTGGGTTCGACAGAATTGGTCATGATCATTCTCCTGAATTTTCGATCAGCTTCAAGGTCTTCGCAACGGGAAGACCGACAACATTGTAAAAGCATCCGTCGATGGATTCGACAAGTCGCGCGCCAAGGCCCTGGATGGCATAGGCTCCGGCCTTGTCCATCGGTTCGCCGGAATCGACGTAGCGTTCCAGTTCGCTCTCCGGAACATTCCGAAACGTCACCACGGTCGTCTCCGTATCCGACGCGAGAATCTTTCCGCCGCAGGCTATCGCCACTCCCGAAACGACCCGATGGGAGCGACCGTTCAGCCTCTTGAGCATGGAAAGCGCCTCGACGCGGTCCTTCGGCTTTCCGAGCGGAAGTGCATCGAGAAACACCAGCGTGTCGAATCCCAGCACAAGCTCGCGCGGAAACTTGCGGGAAACGTCTAGAGCCTTCCCTTCGGCAAAGCGAAGCGGACGATCCTCGGGCAAAATGGCCATATCGATTTCGTCATACGACGAAGGCTCGGTTCGAAACGGAACGCGGATCTGCGCAAGGATCGCGGAACGACGCGGCGATGCGCTCGCCAGGACAAAGGTTTTCACTCGACCCCCGAAACGACCTTGGAATGGTCACCCAGGAGCAGCGTTCCCTTGAAGCTCTTGACCTCGGAATCCCCGCCAAAAATGGAATGGGATATTTCCGAATCGCAAAGGATCGTCCTTTCCGAAATGACGGAATCCGCCACTTTCGAATTTTCGATGACGACTTCCGGTCCGACCGACACGTTCGGTCCGACAACCGAATTTCGAATGCGCGCGGATCTGTCGATATGGCACGGCGGAATGATCCGAGAACCAGGAATGGAGACGCTTTCCAGATTCCTTTCCGCGAGGATCTTCGCGTTTGTCCGAAGAAACGATTCCGCGGTGCCGCAGTCAAGCCAGGAGCGAATCGGCGCGGTACGAAAGCGCGAACCCGATTCGAGCATCATCTGCAGGGCGTCCGTCAACTGGTATTCGCCGCGCGTCCGGATGTCCTCGCGAATCAGGCGCTCCAGGGCTTTTCGAAGAGCGGCGACATCCGCGATGTAGTAGATTCCGACCAAGGCTTCGTTCGACACGAAGGTTTCCGGCTTTTCCACCAGTTCCTTCACGTATCCCGAAGAATCGGTCACGGCGACCCCGAACCGTCTCGGGTCCGCGACTTCGCGGGTCATCAGGACGTTTTCCTTCTCCGATTTCAAGAAAGAAAGATCCGCGTCAAAAAGCGTGTCACCGAGAATAATCAGGACGGGTTCGTCATCGACAAGAAACGGCAGGCAGAGAGAAATGGCCTCGCCGAGCCCCTGGGGATTCTTTTGCCGCACGGTATGCGCGTTTCGAAAGTCGCGATGGCGGATAAAGTCCTCGACAAGCTCACCCTTGTAGCCGGTGATAAAAATCTGTTCGGAGACAGGCAATGATGAATACGATTCGACGATATGTTCGATCAGCGCCTTTCCCGCAACGGGAAGAAGACACTTCGGCAAGGAAAGCGTGAAAGGTCTCAAGCGGGAACCGGTCCCGGCAACGGGAAGAATTACTTTCATCATAACGGCAAATTTAGCATTCCATTACTTTATTGTTCTAAGCGACAGAAAAAAAAGCAAGATTTTCTGTCTAGCCGAGAACTTTGTGGAGAGGAATCAGGAGCCAGGAATCAGTTGAGAGTTGAGTGTGAAGAGTGGAGTGTGGAGTTCTGCGGACGTCTAGGCTTTAACGCAGAGCTTAGAACTTAGATCTTAGAGCTGAGAACTTAGTTGAGAGTTGAGTGTGGAGTTCTGCGAACGTTTAGGTTCTAGCGTGAAAAGTTCGCTGGGATTTCTAAGTTCTAAGCACTCTCTACTAAGCTCTGAACAAGCCCCTCGCCGGGAAGGCGCCACCCTCCGCCGCCAGGCGGAAACGGGTCGCTTCGCGAAAAAGCCTTTCGACAGAAAAAAGCGGTTCGTTCCGCAAAGCTAAGCACTAAGCACTATCCACTAAGCACTGAACAGCCCGCTCTGCGATTTCTAAGCTCTCAGCACTCTGAACTAAGCTCTACTATCCCTGTTCCCCAATATTGCACGCCCTAGGTTCTCAGCACATCTCCCGTCAGAAGCTTCACCTGGATTTCGGCCTTGGCGGCTTCGACTTTTGCCGAAAGAAGCGCTTCGCGGGCGCTGCGCCACTGGCTCTGCGTTTCGCGAAATTCGAAGTTCGTGATGCGGCCTTCCTTGAGGCGTTCCCGCCCGAGCTGGAGCATTTCGAACGCGAGCGAATCGTTTCCCTCGGCGACGGCCAGGGATTCCAAAGCCCGAAGATGCGCATCCACGGCGTTTGCGACGCGCGTTTCCACGTTCAGACGCACCTTTTCCGTCTGGATCTGTGCGGTTCGTTCCGCGATTTTCGCCGTCTCCATTTTCGCATCGTCCGCAAGCCCGTTGAAAATGTTCCACGAAAGCGCCGCCCCGACCCGAAAATACTCCTGGTTCGATTTTTCGGGATTTCCTTTTTCCGAAGCGTTCGCCGTCGCGTTCAGGGAACCGTGCAAGTCGAGTTTCGGGAAGAGAGACGAACTTGCCGCTTTCCGGTTCACCTGGGCATAGTTCAAGGAAGCCTTTGCCGAAAAAAGTTCCGCGTTGTTTTCCAGTGCGCGCCGTTTCGCCGTTTCCAGGCCATCCGACGTTTTCCAATACGGATCCCGGTCGATTTCGAAGGAATCCTGGATATCGGAACCGTTTTGAATGGCGCCGCCGCCCAAAAGCTCGTCGAGCGTCCGAATGGATGCGGAAAGCCCCGAACGCAGCAAGAGATTGCTCGCGCTGTCGGACGCGAAATCCATCTGCGCGGAAATGTAGTCGAGCCGTGTCGCGCTTCCCGCCGCAAGACGGTTCCTGTAAAGCTCGCGACGCGCATGGGAAACGGAGAGATTCGAATCGGAGAGTTCAAGCGAAGCCTTCGCCATGACGGCATCCAGATACGCTACAAGCACGCTTGCCGCGATCGTCTCCCGCACCGATCGATGTTCCGCCCTGTAGCTTTCGACAAGAGCCTTGCTCGCCCGAAAATTCGAAACGTCGCCAAAGCCATTGAATACCGTATAGTTGACCGCCAGCTGGAACGCGTCGCTATGCCCCAGATCGTTGTCGATGTCCGTCTTTGCGCCGGACTGCGTACGGGAATACTCGTCGCCATACGTGTAATAGCGCGAAAGCGAAAGATCCACCGTGGGAAGAAGTCCCTTGCGAGAGCTTTTCACGGACGCTTCGGCGCTCTTTACGCTTTCCTCGGAAAGACGCGTCGAAGGATTTTTCGATAGCGCTATGCGGACAGCCTCGTCGGGAGAAAGCGCGCTTGCCGTCTGCGGAAAGAGAGTCGCGCCAAGGAAAAGAAGCAGAAGACACGCGGAAACGGGACGCTTCAAGCCAGGCAGGGATTTTTCGTCACCGTCCAGGGAAATCCGCTTTGCCGGCTTTCCGGCAAAGAAGGAATAGGCCGCGGGAACGACAAAGAGCGTAAAGAGCGTAGCGAACGACAGGCCGCACACGATGGTGACGCCCATCGCGACACGGCTAGGGGTCCCGGTGAGAATCAGCGGCAGCGCTCCGAGAACCGTCGAGAAGCTCGTCATGAGAATCGGACGGAATCGCAAGCGGGCAGCCTTCTTTGCCGCGGCGAGACGCGAGCATCCCGTACGCGCAGCGACCTGGTTCGCGAATTCCACGATCAGGATTCCGTTCTTTGTCACAAGGCCAATCAGGAGAATCAGCGCGATTTCGCTAAAGATGTTCAGCGTCTGCCCAAAGAAATACAGGGAAACGATGGCGC
The DNA here is from genome assembly GCA_963652365.1 of Senegalimassilia sp. Lineage (GTDB taxonomy): Bacteria > Fibrobacterota > Fibrobacteria > Fibrobacterales > Fibrobacteraceae > Hallerella. The sequence goes on along the minus strand of CAVJTH010000019.1, from coordinate 8,314 downwards.
CGGCAATCGAAAGCGGAACCGTGAAGAACGTGACAAAAGGCGAGCGGAAGCTTTCGAACTGCCCCGCGAGAACGAGGAAGATGCAGGCGAGCGCCAGCAGAAACACGATGTAGAGCCCCGACGAACTTTCCTCGTATTCCTTGGAAGATCCGGAAAGTTCCGTCTGGACGTTCAGCGAATCGGGAATGACCTTGCGCGCGATCCGGCGCATTTCGGCGACGCCGTCGCCCACCGTCATCCCGGGCATGAGCCCCGCGGAAACGGTCGCCGCGCTAAAGCGGTTATACCTCGGAAGCGAAGGCGAAGCGGATTTTTCCGAGTAGGCGATAAAGTTCGAAATGGAGAGCATTTCCCCGGAAGCGTTCCGCACGCTGATTTCTTCGAGCTTCGATGGCTCGGAGCGATATTCGTAGGGAACTCCCCCGATAATGTCGTACTGGCGACCGTCCTTGTAATACTCTCCGTAAGTCTGGTCGCCCATCGAAAGCGCAACCGCCTGCGCGATGTCATCGACGGAAACCCCCTGGTCCTGGGCCTTTTCCCGCAAGATTTCCACGTGGAGTTCGGGCTTCGTGAACTTGAGGTTCGAATTGACGACGCTGAAGACCGGGCTGTTCTCCGCTTCGGCGGTGAACTTCGGCAACAAGTCGCGGAGCGTTTCGATGTCGCCCGCCTGCAACACGAACTGTATCGGAAGCCCACCGCGGCTCGTGCTGACGCTCTGCGGTTCAAAGACCATCACGCGCAAATCGGGATAGCTCGCGCCGAGAACCTGCACGGAACGCGCGATTTCGCTCTGGGAGCGGCGCTTCGACTTGTCGCTTACGAGAGTCACCCGAATCATCGAGCTTCCGCCGGAACGCGCGCCCGCTTGGATTTCCTCGTATTCCGACGAATCCATGAGATCGGTCATCTCTTCCACAAACGCTTCGGTCATTTTCTTTGTCTGCCCGAGCCCCGTCCCTTCCGGCGCGGAAATGTTCACCATGAACATGTTGCTGTCTTCGAGAGGCGCCATTTCGCTCGAAAGATGCGTAAAGCAGTAGTAGGCGACAAGAAGCAGCACGGCGATGACGACAAAGACGATTCCGCGGACCCGCAAAAAGGCGTTCAGCAGCTTGTCATAGACCCGGTTGAGCCATTCGAAGAAAGGTTCCGTCTTCCGGTAGAGCCATCCCTTCTTCTGCGCCCGCAGGATTTTCGAGCAGAGCATCGGCGAAAGCGTCAGTGCGCAAAACGTCGAAATCACGACCGTTCCTATCATGACCGCCACAAATTCCCGAAAGAGAAGCCCGGTCGTACCGCCAAGCGCAAGCATCGGAACGAACACGGCCATCAGCACGACAGACGTGGCGATGACGGCGAAGAATATCTCGTCCGTCCCGGCGACGGCTGCCGCCTGCGGCGACATCTTGCGTTCAATCTTCTGGTAGATGTTTTCCACGATGACAATCGCGTCATCGACGACAAGCCCAATCGCGAGGACCATCGCAAGCAGCGTCAGCACGTTGATCGAAAAGCCGAAAAGGTAGAGGACGAAAAAGCTTCCGACAATCGAAACCGGAATGACGACCATCGGGATGAGCGTCGAGCGGACTTCCCGCAAGAAGAGGAAGATCACGGCGATGACGAGCAGAAACGAAACGAAAATCGTCTCGATGACTTCCCGGATGGAGGAGCGGATGTTTATCGACGAATCCATGCCGCTCAGAATCTGGATATCCGACGGCAAGTCCCTGCGAATGTCCTCGATGCGCCTGTAAAACTCGTCCGCAATCGCGACATGGTTCGTACCGGGCTGCGCAATGATGGCGATCGCGATGACGTTCTTTCCGTTTCGCTTGAATCCGGTGCGCGTATCCTGCGGTTCGTAGTAAACGGTCGCCACGTCCGAAATCCGGATGACGGAACCATCCGACGCCACCTTGACCGGAACCGAATTGAAGTCCGACGGCTTTCCCAGGCGTCCGAGCGTGCGGACGGAAAGATCCATCGTCTGCCCTTCGATCTTTCCCGCGGGAAGCTCCTCGTTTTCCCTTGAAAGGGCGGCCGAGATTTCCGAAGCGGTCACGCCCAGGGCCTTCATGCGGAGAGGATCGAGCCAAAGCCTCACGACCGGAGTCTTTTCGCCCCAGAGATTCACTTCCGACACTCCGGGAATCGTCTGCAGGCGTTCCTTCACCTGGTTCGAGGCGATTTCCGAAAGCTCCATCGCATCTCGCACGTCCGAGAGAAGGCTCGCGATGAGAATCGGGTCCGAATCCGAATCGGACTTGTACACGACAGGCGCGTCGGCGGCATCGGGAAGCTTCCGCTGCACCCGGGAGACCCTGTCGCGGATATCGTTTGCAGCCGCTTCCAGGTCGGTTCCCACTTCGAACTCGGCGCGGATCATGGAGCTTCCGTCGGAACTGGTCGATGTGAGGGACTTGATGCCCGATGCGCTGTTGATGGACGCTTCGAGAATCTCGGTGACTTCGGTTTCGACGACGGCGGCGTTCGCCCCGGAATAGCTCGTACGCACCGTGATGATCGGCGAATCGACGTTCGGATATTCGCGGATTCCCAGGTTCATCGCCCCAAAGGCCCCGATGAGGAGAATTCCCAGGGCAAGAACCGTCATCAGCACGGGACGACTGATGGAAAGGGTCGATAGCCTCATTCGTGCGCCTCGTAGCTCATGTTGTTGTTGATTTCCTTCACCTCGACGGCCATGCCGCTACGCAAGCGCATCAGACCGGACACGATGACCGTATCCCCGGCCGAAAGTCCCCGCGTGACATTGACCGTTATCGGTGTCCGAAGCCCGGTTTCCACATAGACCTGTTCGGCCTTGCCCGCTTTCGCGACAAAGACATAGGCGCCTTTCGCATCGAGCGTCACCGCTTCGGACGGAACGGGCGTTCCGGTTTCCGACCCCTTTCCAAAGACGAGATTTACCCGGACAAAGGCTCCCGCGATGAACTTTCCGTCTGGATTCTTCACGATGGCGCGAATCTTTCGCGTGCGGCTCGTGTTCGAAATTTCTGAATCCAGAAAGCGGACCTTCGCCTCGACGCTCGTTCCGAGCTCGTCATCGACAAGAGTCACCCGGTCGCCGTCCGAAAGGGCCCGGGAATAGCGCTGCGGCAGTTCGAATTCCGTCCAGAGTTCCCTGGAATCCACAAGCGTCGCGATTTCCGCTCCAAGCGACATGTAGGCGCCTTCCGAAACCCGAATCACGCCGAGCCTTCCCGAAAACGGCGCACGGATTTCCGTCTTCGCAATCTGCGCTTCGAAAAGTTCCTTCGACGCTTCCGACAGCTTGACGGCATTTTCCGCCGATTCCAGTTCTTCGGCGGTCGCCCCGTCCTTTTCGAAGAGCGCGCGGGTGCGGGCTTCCTTCTTCCTGGCAAGTTCGAGCGACGCTTCGGCGCTTTTCAAGCTTGCGCGGAGTTCGGAATCGTCGAGCTTCGCCACCAGGGTTCCCTTGGAAACGCGCTGCCCGTCGGAAACGTGAAGCTTCACAAGACGTCCCGATGTCTCCGTCTTGAGCTCCACCCGATTTTTCGCGACAAGTTCACCGCTTGCGGAATACGTTCCTGTCGTCGAATCCGGCCTTGCGATGTATCCCGAGACGCGGAGCGCGCGCTGAACCTGCGACGGGGAACCTTGAGACTTCGCCTTGCCCTCCGCGGAATCCGAAGACGAACAGGAGAAAGCGACGAACGAGAAAGACAGGACGGACAACGCCAAAGCGAAAAATTTCTTCATGAGTACCTTCCCAGGCAATAACCTTGCCATTTAGATGCACACCCCCACGTTTCGGTTTCAGGAAAAATCGGGAAACCGTTCAAAAGCACGCGCTTCAGTTCGAAACGGAGATTTCGGGAAACGCGAGCGCCGGAACCTGGAGCGTCGTATAGGCGTCCGGGTATTCGGATCCGATAGCGACCAGCGTTTCGAGCAGATCGATGAAGTTCGCGCTGAGCGTCGCCCCTTCCACCGGATGCAGAATTTTTCCGTTTTCCGCATACATTCCCTGCACGCCAATACTCATCTCGCCGCTGACCGCGCTGCAACCTGAACTTCCTTCAAGTCTAAGCACAAGCAGGCAACGGGGAAAGAGCTTCAAGAGCTCCGCCGTCGTACGCTCTCCGGGAAGAACGACCAGATTGGAAAAGGACGTACCGACCTTTCCCGAATAGGAGCGCGCCGCGCAGCCGTTGCTTTTTCGCCCAGCGACAGTCGCCGTTTCCAGGTTGTAGAGAAAGTCTCCGAGAACGCCGTCTTCCACGACAGCGACGCGATCCGCAAAGACTCCTTCGCTGTCAAAAGTCCTTACGCCGGGAAGGTCCTCGCGAGTCGGGTCGGAATAGAGGGAGAGATTCGCCCCGGCGATTTTCGTTCCGAGCCTTCCCTGCAAGCGGGACTGCCCTTTCTGGACCTGTTCCGCGAAGAAGGACGACGCATACATTCCGACGACTTGCCCTGCGACACGCTCCGAAAGGACGACCGGCATCTTTCCGCCTTCGATTTTCGAAGGTTCCAGAAGTTCCCGTGCGCGTTCCACGGACTTTTGCGCGATCTTTTCCGCGGACAGTTCCGAAAAGGAAAGCGCGTTCTGATCGTATCCGCCCATCTTCTTCGAATTTCCGCGTTCCGCGACAACTCCCGCCCCGGCTCCGATTCCGTTCTCGCGCCGCTCGAAATAGACGCCGTTCGAATTGGCAAAGACCGTGAAGCTTTCGTCCTTCTGGGTTCCTAGATACGGCACGTTCGTCACTTCCCTGGAAAGTTCAAGACAGCGGTTCTCGATTTCCATGGAAAGTTCCGCCATCTGCGAGAGCGTCACCTCCTCGATGCCCGGATTGTAGGGCAACTTTCGAAGCGGACGGTTTTCCGGAAACGGAAGCGTAAGCGGCAGAGGTTTTGTCAGGGACGTATGCAGGAGAGCATCCTTCAAGGTCTGGCGCAAGGCGGATTCGGTCAGGCGTTCCGTATAGGCGTAGCCGGGATTTTCTCCCTTGAAAGCCCGGATGCCGACTCCGACCGATTCGGAAACTTCCGTATTCTGGACCTTTCCCCGAAAGACCGAAACGCCTTCGGATTTCGAATGCCCCGCGACAATGTCAAAGGCTGTCGCTTCCCTTTTCGCTTCTTCGGCAAGAAACCGGACCGCTTCCGTGATCTTCATGGGTTCACCTTTTCAAACGCGACCTTCGCCGCCGCAATGGTTCTTTCGAGAATTTCATCCGAATGGGAATTTCCGATAAAAGTCGTCTCGAACTGGGACGGCGGAAAGAGAATGTTCTGTTCGAGCATCGCATGGAAAAAGATAGCGAAGCGTTTTGTGTCCGCGGAAAGAGCCGTTTCCGAATCGACGACCGGCCTTTCGGAAAAGAAGACGGTGAACATCGAAGCGACCCGATTCACCTGGACCGACACGCCCGCCTCCTTCGCCGCGTTCCGAATCCCTTCGACGAGAAGTTCGCCCTTCCGTTCGAGAGATTCCCAGGGATTCCGCTCGTAGAGAAGCCTGAGCTGCGCAAGTCCCGCGGTGACCGCCATCGGGTTTCCGGAAAGCGTTCCCGCCTGATAGACCTTTCCTAGCGGACTGACGTTTCGCATCAGGGATTCCTTTCCGCTGTAGGCGGCAAGAGGCATTCCCCCGCCGACGATCTTTCCGAGCGTTATCATGTCCGGAGTGACGCCGAAACGCCTTGCCGCGCCGCCACAGGAAACGCGAAATCCCGTCATCACTTCGTCAAAGATCAGAACCGATCCGAACCGGTCGCAAAGCGTTCGAAGTCCCGAAAGGAATCCTTCTTTCGGAGGAACGCAGCCCATGTTGCCGGCAACCGGTTCCACGATGACCGCGGCGATTTCGTCCGGATGCGCAAGGAAAAGGGCTTCGACCTGTTCAACGTGGTTGTAATCCGCGACAAGCGTGTCTTCGGCGACTCCCGGAGTGACGCCGAGCGAGCTAGGCGTTCCGTGAGTCATCGCCCCGGAACCCGCGAGGATCAGGAAGGAATCCCCGTGTCCGTGGTAGCAGCCGCGGAACTTGACTATCTTGTTTCGACCGATCGCTCCGCGCGCGACGCGTATCGCGCTCATCGTCGCTTCCGTTCCCGAATTCACCAGGCGAATCTTTTCCATCCCGGGAATCTTCGAAAGGATGAATTCCGCGAGTTCCACCTCGATGTCCGTTCCCATTCCAAAGCTCAACCCGCGCTCAAGTTCCTCGCGAAGCGCCTCGATGACTTCCGGCGGATTGTGCCCCAGGATCATCGGACCCCAGGAACCGATAAAATCGACCAGTTCGCGTCCATCGTCCGAATAGAGAAAGGGACCGTTCGCCCGCTTGACAAAGACGGGTTCCCCACCGACACCGCCAAAGGCGCGTACCGGAGAATCCACTCCGCCGGGCAAGACCTTGAGAGCCCGAGACCACCAGGAATTTTCGTTCGTCATTCCAACCTCACTTTTTTCCAGCCTTCCGCGCCAAAGCGCAAGTCGCGCTCCACAAATTCCCAGACGAGAAGCTTCTTGTTCTTCAGGACTCCGGAACGACGCGCGAGCTTTTCCCGCACAAGCGTACTCGCTCCCCCGTCCGAAACGATCGCGCTCACGGGAACATGCAGGTTTTTCGCCAGCCGGGAAATCCATCCCGCGGACATCGGAGCGTCCGTCTCGTAGATTCGCGAAAAGCTGTCGCCCAAGATCAGGATTTGCGCGTTCCGAAAGTCGCTTTTAAGCGGAACTCCTTTCGCGTTCTTCACGACACTCGCTTCGACGGTCTGCATCGGGAACGCTTTTTCCAGATCCGCCATCGCCGCAATGTCCCCGCTGCGTTCCACAAGGACAAGCGAATCCGTCAAGGGAACACGGGAAAGGTCCGCATAGAACGGGAATTTCCGTATCTTGTTCGCAACCGCTTTCGCCGCGACTTCGGCACCGCGAGGCGTCCAATGCGTATCGGTATTCAGGTAGAGAAAGTCGCTTTCGCCGTCTCGAAACTTTTCCTTGCGGAACACCGAATAGAGATTCACCGTCTGCACGCCATGCGCTTCCAGGGAATCCAGAAAGGCGAGCCCGGGCGAGATCCCGTCGCCAGATGCGCCATACATCGTCGGATTCAGAAATTCCGGATAGACCGAAGGCTTTCCGGGGACGACCACGACCAGAAGTTCCACGCCGCGCTTTTCGAGTTCCGCGCGGAACGCAAGGACCGCTTCGATGGGGTTGTCCAGGCTGTCCGCGTTCCAGGGATGAGGTCGCACCAGAAATTCCACGTCCTGCCGGTAGAAGAGAAATCCGGAATCCGCGCAAAGGGCCTTTTCTCCCGGATCGCGCAAGACATTCCACGCAAAAGACTGGTAGAAGGGTCGCGTTTTCTTGACAAACGCGTTCTCCTTTTCCAGCCGGCTTTCGAAAGCGCGCAAGTATTCGCCGCTCAGAAATCCATAGTCGGTCCACGCCTGCGCGACTCGCCGCCAGGAAATTCCGGAAAACATCGCCTGGATCTTCTTGCCTTCGACCGTTGCGCTGTCGCGAAGAGACTCGTCCGATTCAAGCTCCGAGAGCAAATCCTGAAAGCGCGCGATTCGCCTCGCGGCAGAATCCGTCGAATCCACCGTCATGTAGGCATTGACTTCCACAAAGTTCCGCTTCAGGTTCGCCGCGACATTTTCGAGATCGATCGACGAATCCGGAACAAGAAGCCCGCGCACAAGGGAGTCCGCTTCTCGGGAAAGAAGAATTTCCCGCTGCACGGGAGAGAAAGCGTTTCGAAAGATGTCTAGCGGAACGAACGTCTCCCCTTTCCGCACGGAATGTGCAAAGTCCCACGATGCAGGCAAGAGCAGCATCGCGAAAAAGACAACCGTAAACAGGACATTCAGTCGCTTCATGGGTAAAAAAGTACCCCCACTGCGAATCGAACGTAGATCTCACCCTTAGGAGGGGCGTGCTCTATCCATTTGAGCTATGGGGGCATTTGCCGTGCGCTTTTCGGCACAGCGACCCTAATATAGAAAAAATTCTGCCGATGCGGGATCAGGAATCAGTTGAGAGTGAAGTGTGAAGAGTGGAGAGTGAAGTTTCTCGAACATCTAGATTCTAACATAAGCGGAACTTGGAGCTGTGAGTTTAGCTTGACACGCTCGCCAACCTATTTCCAAAAGTTTAGATGTCCGCAAATATTGCCTGTTCCCTAAACCTAAATGTCCACCGTTCAAAAAGCGTGGCCGTGGGGGTGGATGCAAGGAAGGGGAAGTCAGAACTTAGAGCTGAGAACTTTGTTGAGAGTTGAGTGTGAAGAGTGGAGTTC
>CAVJTH010000018.1:0-44120 GCA_963652365.1 Senegalimassilia sp. | reverse complement strand
GGGTGTGTCATGATGTACCTCGCTTTTGTCAGACAAAATATAGAATCAACCGCCTGGAATTTCAAGATTATTTAAGGATAGGCTCTAGATTTGCTCTAGGTCAAACTGTTCAAAAAATTGTCCGCACACCCTTTTTTAATTGGCGATAATGACGAAAAAGCGATGATTGAGGCAATGGAGATTCTTTATGAAAAGCCATCGCTTTGTAGAAAAATGGGCAAGAAATCTCTAGAGATGGTTCAACAATATACGGTGGAAAAAATGTCTAAGGAATATGAAAAAATATTTGAAAGATTTGCTAGAAAGTAAGGTGTTTTTTTTTTTCTGAATCTTTCATATGCAAATCTTCACTACAAAAAGCCAAAAAGATTCATTGCCTTTGGCCCTCCTCTACAATTTCCCAATGCCCGCCTTTGTCGGGACCGACTCGCCTGACGAGTCCTTGTTCGGTCAGCTTGGCGAGGATTCGCGTTACCGTGGCGCGAGATTTCCCTATCTCTGTCGCGATATCGGTCTTGGTGGCTTTGGGGCGCGATTGAATGACTTCCAGCAGCAGTTTTACAGGCTCATTTACAGGCTCATTTACAGGCTCATTTACAGGCTCATTTAGAACGCTTTGGGGGGCCGCCAGATTCTTGTGATAGATCACGGTAGAAAGCACCAGGTCGCTTTCGAACTTTATCTTCCTGTGGGTCAGCTTTTCCCAGGAGAGCATCTTGTCGATTCCATAGCCTGCGTTTTCCGAAAGCTTTGCATAGCGGAAAAGCTTGATAAGCGTCGGGTTCCGAGGCATGGAATGGTTTTGCGCCCGGAGTTCCTTGAGGTCAAACGGAAAGCGTCCGGGATTCTGAAACTCGATTCGATCGGTAAATACGCGAATGGTGGAATGCATCGGGCTAAAGTAGTCCGCATGGGCGAGCATGTTTACCAGGCCTTCGCGCAAGGCGTAAAGCTGGGAATTGTCGTCTGGCGAAAAACCGTTTGGGCCTGTCGTGAACGGAGCGTCGATATGTGTCCGCAGTCGCTGGATAAAAACATTGTAATACTCCCAGAGATTTTCCTGCTCCGGCATTCGAAACGTATAGCGCGGTTCGGCGGTCCCTTGGGATTTCCCCGGAATTTCCAGCATGTCGATCCAGAAGTTGTTGACGTGGTACTGGATCTCGTCTCGAAGGCCGAACATCAAAAGGCTGCCGTAGTTCAGCTTGCCTTTCCTTGTGATTCCGGTCTTTTCGCAAAACTTTTCAATGGGCAGGTTGCTGTAAGGGAACTCGGGGTTGAACGCCTTGATCTGTTCGATATAGGATTCCAGAGAATTCCGATTGAGCATCGCGAAAGACGAATCGGGAACGATTTGCTCGCTCTTTGTGCCGAATGCCTGGTCGCGGAACATCGCCATGACTTCCATGTCGGTCGCTCTGCGGTCTCCGCTGCCCGTTCGAATGAACGTGTTGCGTTCGGATGTAAAGTAAATCGGCTTGAAAGGGGATGACGGAATGAAAAACGCCAAAACGAGCTTTCCATCGATCCGATACTTTTTTGCCTTTGCGACGATTGGCTGGTTTAGCTTTTGCCGTCCTCGAATGCTGTTGAAAAAGTCCGATTCGATTTTTTCGCCGTTCCGGACTCCGCGAATTTCGAACTTGTTCCCGCTTTGCTTGACGCCGAGAACGATCCATCCGCCGGACGTGTTGGAAAACGCGCTGACGCTTTCCCAGATGTTCTTGGGGAGTTCCGCTGCGGCTTCCTTGACTTCAAAGTCATCCCATTCGATGTCCTTGAGCTTGTCGAAGAGTTCGTTCTTGGTCATAGAGCTTTTCTGATTCCTCGAAAAGATAGAAAACCCGCTCCTACTCGAACTTGACCTGCATCGGTCCGCGCTTCCCATGCTGTATCTTGCGCATGTAGAGCCTTCCCGTGGCGTCGTAGTGCAGCTGCTCGCCAAAAGGTTCGCCATCCTTGTAAAAAAGGCTGTCCTTGAGCGTGCCGTCCGGGTACCAGTTCCGCCAGGAGCCGTCGGGCTTTCCGCCTGCAAAGTTCCCTTCGCTGGCGATCCCGCTTGCCGAATCGTAAAAGGAAAGGAGCTTCTTCTTTTCGCCGTCTTTCCAGACTTCCGCGTAATGGAGCGTGCGTCCGGGGAGCGTGTAGCGGAGCGTGTCCTGCACCTTGTTTTCGACAAAGGTCGTTTCGGCGTCGATGCCGTTCTCGCCGATTTCCCCGTAGGCGATGCCGCTTCCGTTCGCAAAGACGCTTTGCCGTTCGACGCTTCCGTCCTTGGCGAAGTAGGTCCAGACCGAGTCGCGGACGCCTTCCCGGTAGAAGGCGCGTTTCCAGAGTTCTCCCGTCGCGCGAAAGAGTTCCGACTTGCCGTGGAGCTTTCCCGCATGGTATTCGGAGCGGGATTCGAGCGAGCCTCCCGGGTAAAAAGTCTCCGCGGTGCCTTCCGGGATTCCGTTCCGGCAATGTTCCGTGCGAACCTTCTTGCCGCTTGCCGCAAGCGTTTCGCGCATTCCGTCGGCATTCCCTGGAAAGCAGGAATTTCTTTCCCGGACGCTTCCCCCTGGGTGAAACTCTACCCAGGTGCCGACCGGTTCGCCGTTCTGGAATGCTTGTTCCGACAAAGGCTTTCCGTCGCGGTAGAATCCTTTCCAGACGCCGTCCTTCTTTCCGTTCCGGTAAAGTCCGCGGGCCTGGACCTTGCCGTTGGAATACCACTCCGTCCATTCCCCTTCGCGGAGGCCGTTTCGGTATGAGCCCGATTCCGCGAGGTCTCCGTGCGACGTCCAGCGCTTGAATTCGCCGTCGGGCTTGCCGTCCCGGTAGGCGACGCGCGTCTTGCGGATGCCGTTGTAGTGCGCCGTTTCGCGAAATTCCCGTTCGCTGCAGGCGACGAGCGCGGCGAGGCAAAACGTAAAAAATGCGAGTTTTTGGAGCTTGGCCATGTTCACAACTTAGAAAAAAGGTAATTTCCTAGCATGGATTCCAAAAAATTCCAGTCGGTTCGAGAAATCCTGAAAAGCCGGATCAACGCGCCTCTCGCCTGGGGCGTTCTTCTGCTGACGTTCTCCCTGACCGTCCTGTTCTACTTTTCGCAGAAAAAGCAGGAGGAAGTCTATGGGCGCTACGAGGAAACGCTTTCCGAATACAAGTTCTTCGCGTCGCGCGTGATGCAGCGGATGGAAAGGGTCCGCGTCTTTTCGGAAGACACTGCCGTCCTGATGAGTTCCCTGCGCAGCTTGCGCGAAACCGCGGTCGCCGTCTATGCCGCGTCGGAAAAGACCCGGGCGATTGGCTGGATGCCTCCGGAGCGCGACTTTTCCGATTTCGAAGTGTCGGTGCTCGGCTGGGTCGCTTCGATCCGGCGTTATGTTCCCGCCCGTTCCGCCTGGCTGGACAGCGCGCGCCTGCTGACGCGGGATCTGTATCGTCTGGACGCTTCGCTAGCGGAACCGCTGGTGCGGACTCTGGATTCCGCGTGGATGGGCTTTGCCGTCGAGGCGGATTCGGCGGTCGTCGCGCGCTTGCCGAAGCCTCTCGGAGAGCGCTACCTGGGCGCCTTGCGGGAAAACGCGAACCACTCGTCTCTCTGGAATCGGATAGGCAACGACGAATCGCTTGTTCGCTGCGAGAACCTCTTGCAGATGTTCAAGATGCGCACTCTGGAAAACCGGGAAGCGAAGCTTTGGATCCAGCAGATCTTCTACCTGGTTTCCATCGTCCTGCTCCTGTTTACCCTCTTTTTTGTCATCCGTTCGAGGAAGTAAGATGTCCCGTTCCGTAAGGTTTCTCTTTTTGTCGGTTGCGGCGTTCCTGTGCTTTCTGGCTTCGTATCTCTTCTTGCAGACGCTCCCCTTTTACAAGAGCGTCGCGGGCGAAGAGGACCTGTTCTACGGCAAGATCTCCTCGGTCGCCTTTCCGCGGGGATTTCACGGTTCGGGAATTCCTCTTTTCGACAGGACTTTCTTTTACCTGAACGAAGACCGGGAGGCGGTTTTCACGCTTGCCCTGCCCTCTGACCAGGAGGAGATTCTCGGGGAATGGATTTCGTTCTGGTCGGACACGGGGATGCCTGCGCCGATCGAGGTCCGCGGCATCCGGATTTCTCCCAGGGAATGGATCGTGACGTCTATCGCGGGAAACGACGAGGAGCTGGACGCCTTGGCGATCCGGAGCTTTCACATGCGGGCGATGATGTGGTCGGCCGTGCTGGATATCGTCTTGCTCGGTGCGGCGTTCCTTGCCTTGCGCAGGGCCCTGAGGCGCAGGCGATGAAGGTTCTCGCCTGCCTTCTCCTTGCCGCGGTCCTTGCCCGTTCGGCGGAGTCCGTTCCCTTTGTCGCGGATTCCATGCGCATCGTTCTGGGTTCCTTCGAAAGTCCCGCCGCGGTGTGGCATCCCCAAAAAGTCGTCCATCCGCGACTGCTCGTCTGGTTTCATGGAGGGATGCAGGGCAAAAAGTGCGACAAGGGCCTTGAAGCGGGAGCGGCGCTCGTTCCTTTTCTGGAAAGGCTTTCGCGGGAAAGCGCCGTCCTGAGCGTTTCCGCCTGCAGGGAGAATCACTGGCTCTCGGGCGCTCCTCTCGCCGCGGTCGATCGGATGCTCGATTCCCTGGAAGCCCGCTGGAAGCTGAAGATAGACACGGTCTCGCTTGTCGGCGTTTCGGATGGCGGCCTGGGCGTTGTCGGCTATACGCTTTACGGGAAGCGCTCGGTGCGCGGGCGGCTTCTTGTCAGCACGAATCTCGCGTCGGTCGCGGATGCGAAGAATCTGGCGGAAGATCCAAGGGTCCGCACGGGAACGTGGATGTTTCTCCAGGGTGGCTCGGACAGGCTCTACCCGTCGGACCGAACCGTTCCGTGGATGGAACGCTTCTGCTCGGCGCTGGGCGGCAAGGTCTGCCGGATTCGCTTTGACGAACGCGGCGAACACGACTGGTCCTGGTGGACGCTTCGCCGGGAATCCTGGATTCGGGAGTTCCTCCGCTGAGATTGCCGGGCAAATTTTTCGAGAAACCCTTGACAAAAACGGCAAAAGTTTTAAAATTTGGGTCACACACTCGCGGGTGTGGCGGAATTGGTATACGCGCTAGATTCAGGTTCTAGTGTTCGCAAGGACATGAAGGTTCAAGTCCTTTCACCCGCATAAGTCTCGTTCTTTCGTCGGAACGGGACTTTTTTTTGTGGCGAATCTTTCCGTAAACGCATCCGGGCGGGATTTTCCGGCGGGAATTTACCATATTTGAATCATGATTCTGCGGTGGATTTTGACTCTGCTTTCTTTTTCGCTCCTGCTTGCCTGCGGCTCGGACGATTCGTTCGAAACCTGCGAAAGGGGTTCCGTGGCGGACCTTCGGGCGCTTTCGTCGGAGCTTTCCGGGTCTTCCTTTTGCCGGACGATTGACGGCGAGGTTTCTTTCCAGTTCACGGGTCGCTGCGCGCGGGTGGGGTGCTTTTTCCTCTACGACGTGGACGAGAGCGGAAACCGGGTTCTCGGAGACAGCATCTACCTGTCGGACGCGTCCGCGTTTCCCGAAAAGTGGCGGGATTCGTCCAAGGTGCGCCTGGCGCGCGTGACGGGCGACTACTATCCGAAAAAAAGCCTTGACGACTGTCCGTCGCTTGCCGACCCGGAATGCCAGCGGGCTTTCTATGTGCGCGACGTCGAATAGGGATTTCTCGGTGCCTGCCGAATCCGTTCTCGTGGGCGATCGCGTTGCGCTCGCCTTTCTCGAAATGTCGGATGCGGAAGAGCTTCTGTACCTGGTGAACGCGTCGCGAAGCTCCCTGGAAAGGTGGCTCCCCTGGGTGGAAGGCTTTCGCACGCTGCAGGACGCCTGTTCCTCGATAAGCGCCTACGAAGTGCAGCGCAAGACGGGAAATGGCGGAGCGTTCGGAATCCGTCGGCTGGAAGATGGCGCCTTGGCGGGGGAATTCATCGTGCAGTGGATCGATCCGCGAAACCGCTGTGCGTCTCTCGGGTATTTTCTGGGCAGCGAGTTCGAAGGGAATGGCCTTGCGCGGGAAGCGGGAAGGCTCGTGCTGGAATCCCTGAGAACGGCGGGGATCCATCGCGTCGAGATTTCCGCGGCGACGGAAAACGCGAAAAGCAACGCCCTTGCCGAAAGTCTCGGCTTTAGCCTGGAAGGCCTTGCGCGGGATGCGGAGTTCTTGCATGGAAAGTTCTGGAATCACAACCGCTGGGCGCTTGTCCTTGGCGAAAGTTCCCCGGCCGGTTACGGGTGTAAACATTAAAACACGGAAAGCGTCCGAAAATGTTAGAGAAATGGTTATCTTGTAGGCATGGATGATCGCGCAGAAGAAAAGAATCCGTCCGCTCCGGACATTTTGCAATATACGAACTACCGCGTGTTCCTGCACGACTACTATACGTATCGGAAAGCGACGTCGCCGGCGTTCAGTCTGCGCTTCTTTGCTGCAAAGGCGGGACTTTCGAGCCATGCGCACTTGAAGCTCGTCATGGACGGGAAGCGCAACATCACGAAGAATACGGTCGTGAAGATTGTCCAGGGGCTGGGCTTTACCGACGAGCGCGCCCAGTATTTCGAAAACCTGGTATTCTTCAACCAGGCGAAGACGGACAGGGAAAAGGCTTTCTACTATGGAAAGCTCGTCCGTTCGACTCCGGGGTCGAGGCTGCACAGGATGGACCGCGCCCAGTTCCGCATCTTTACGGAATGGTATCACTCGGTTGTCCGGGAAATGGTGGAGCTCGTCGGGTTCAATCCCGCGCCGGAATGGATTTCGAGACGCCTGGGAAACAGGATTTCCCCGGAAGAGGCCGCGGAATCGCTCAAGCTCCTGATGTCCTTGGGATTGATAGCGAAAACCGCCAACGGCTACCGCCAGGCGCAGAACCTGATCACGACGGATGACGAGGTGAACGATCTGCTGGTCAAGGAATACCACCGGCAGATGCTTGCGAAGGCGCGCGAATCCCTGGAAGACGTTCCGGCGGAAAATCGCGACATTTCGGCGGTGACATTCGCCATTCGACGGAAAGATTTCCCTTCCTTGAAAAAACATTTGCAACTAATGCGAAAAGAACTACTAGATTTCTCCTGTGAAGCGGGAACGGGCGAGGATGTTGTCCAGGTAAACATCCAGCTGTTTCCTTTAACGCGAGGAATGTGATGCGGGTCTTGAAATCTTTCATTGTAGGCGCTGTGCTCGCTCTGGCCCTGCTTGCGTGCGAAAGCTCGGAGCGGGCGGGGATCGAAATCGGCAATCCGCAGGTCTATGCCCATGCGTTCAAGGCGCGCTTTGTCGTCGATTACGGGCTTCCGGGCGAAACCCGGGCGGATTCTTCCGACACGCCGAGCATCCTGGTCGATGGACTGGAGCTTTCGCTTTCCCGGCTGGTCGCCTATTCGAGCTACTATACCTACGTGAGCTTCAACCTGGCGGACGGTCTCACGCTCTGGCCCGAACGCTCGGAAGATTCCCCGATGAAAATCGTCTTTGCGGAAGATTCTTCGAGCGAGGAAAGTTCCTGGGACGCGGCCTTTGGCAATATCGAAATCGACGATGCGGGTCTCCTGAAGGAAGTCGGCGCGATCTTCTCTCCGGTCGATAGGGATTCCCGACTGACCGGTTCCTTGCTTTGGAACGGATCCCGGACGCCGTTCGCGTTTTCGCTTTCCGGGCTGGATACCCTGGATGTGCGCTACCTGAAGAGCCAGCTGGATTCGTCCCTGAACGGGGCGATTTCTCTGACGGTAAGCTTCTGCGTTCCGGCGTGGACGGGAGACCTTCCGCTGTCGAATGCGGAAATGGACGGCGACACGGTTCGGTTTGACGCCATGCACAACGCCGCTCTGTGGGATTCGCTCACGGCTCGGTTTGGTTCGGCGTTCTCGGCGAAGCATCGCATTGTCCGCTATTCGGACGGGACGCTGGACGATTCCTACGATTCGGCGTTCCTGGAAAACTTTGACATCGTCGATTCCAACTGGGTGTCAAACGGGAACTTCGAATCGGGGAACGGCTGGTTTCTCGTGGAGCAGCTCGGCGGAATTGCCGATACGAGCATCGCCGGAAACACGATGACGGTTCGCATCGCGAACGGCGGGACGCAAAACTACAGCGTGCAGCTGATTCACGAGGATATCCCGATTCTCGAAAACCGCAGCTACAAGCTTGTCTTTACGGGTGTAGCGTCTTCGCCGTCGTCGTTCATGGTGCGCCTGGGATCCTATAGCACATATGCGACCGAAGCGTTCCAGAAGACGTTTGTCATGGACACGCTCTGGAAATCCTACGAGTTCGAATACACGGCGCTGGTGACCGATCTCTTTGCGCGACTCGAATTCAACCTGGGAAAGTCTGGCGACCGTTTTGACTTGAAGGAAGTCAAAATCTACCGGATCGATTGAGCGGCTTCGAAAACTGAGCTAAATTTTTCCAAAAACGGACAGGTCTTGCATGGGAAAGTTCAGCTTCTCTCTTTCGGTCTTGGTGGCTTGCACGGCGATCTTTGCCTATTTGCCCGGCGATCGCTCCTTTCCCTCGCTTTCGAACTCGAACGGAATCCTGGGAAACCCGGCGGGGCTTTCGGCGTTCGATTCTCCGGGAGCCCTCTTGAATCTTGGGCGGACAATGAGCGGCGTCCATGAATTTTCGACAGGCTTTCACGGCAGGAATCTGGGCGCCTCCTTCGAATACCGGTCGGATTACGGTTCGATCGACGAATCGCGCTGGAACCTTGTCGGTTCGTTTCCGCTGCTATCCCGCTTTGCGTTTCTGGGCGCGTCGTGGAGCGCTTTTCGCAGTT
The DNA here is from genome assembly GCA_963652365.1 of Senegalimassilia sp. Classification (GTDB taxonomy): domain Bacteria; phylum Fibrobacterota; class Fibrobacteria; order Fibrobacterales; family Fibrobacteraceae; genus Hallerella. The sequence continues at coordinate 35,331 of CAVJTH010000018.1, read as the reverse complement.
CGGATTTTGCGGGAACCGACTGGGCGTTTACCCCGGGCATCCTCGTTCGACCGTTCCCATTTCTCTCTCTTGGCCTTGACAGCCGGAACGCCTTGCAGCTTGGTCCGGAGAAGCAGCGGCGCGTCCAGGAATACGGTGCGACAGTCCGGCCGCTTGACGGGATTTCCGTGAGCTATGCCGGTGAAAACGCAAAGACCCATCGGCTGCTCGTCGATGCGGATTTCGGGCTTTTGAACCTGGGCGTGCAGATCCCTCTTCATGGCGATGACGAATACCGCGTCTATGTGTCGCATGATTTCGGACGTTCCTTCAAGGGAACCGTCACGGTGGACGACGACTGGAAGCCGCGGCATGTTTCGCTCGGTTACCATCTGGCAAGGCGCGCGAATCCCTATCTGCTTTCGCGTGTCGTGCGCGTGCCGCTTTCCATGCCGCTGACGGAGACGGAATCCGGCCTTTCGCTTTTCGGTCTCGGGGCGAGTTCGCTTAGCGTGGAATCCCTGCGCGAGCATTTTGACCTGCTGCTTGCCGACGAGAGCGCTCAGCTGATCATTTTCGACTTTTCGGGCTACAGGGCGGGAACGGCGATTTCGAAGGAAATTGAACGGGGAATCGCGAAGCTCAACCTGCGCGGGCGCACGACGGTCGCCTATCTGGACGACTTGCGGCCTGCGACGCTTCTCGCTTCGAGCGCGGCGACGAAAGTCGTCCTGGAGCCGTCGGCTCGGGTGAACTTCCGCGGTGTCGGCGGGGAAGTCCTGTATTGCAAGGGACTTCTTGACCTGCTGGGCGTGAAGGTGGAACTGCTGCGGCATGGAAGCTACAAGTCGGCGGTGGAGCCTTACACGGCGGACTCGATGAGTGCGGAAGCGCGCGAAAACTACGAGAAGCTTTACGGGGAATGGTGGAACGTCTTGACCGAAGATGTCCGGATGCGGGTCTCGGATCCGAGGCTTCTGGATTCCCTGCTTGCGCGGCCCAGCTTGCTTGCGTCCGACGCCCAAAAGGCCGGACTTGTCGATACGGCGCTCTACCTCGACGAAGTCGCGCCCTATGCGCTCAAGACGGTCTATGGCGTGGAAACTCCGTTTGTCGCGGTTTCGAACTTTACCCCGAAAGCGGGAATGCGCGTCTTTGACGAGAGCTGGCGGCCGCGTTCCAGGATCGCCTTGCTGAACATCGAAGGAACCATCGTGGAGGGTTCGGGCGGATACAATCCTCTGACGGGTTCCCGCAGTACCGGCTCAAGGGAAGTCCTCGACGCGCTCGACAGGCTCTTGCGCTCCCCGGAATATTCCGCGCTGATCGTCCGCATCAACAGTCCGGGAGGTTCGGCGTTGGCGTCGGACGAAATCTGGCATCGCCTGCGGACGGTTTCCCGTTCGGGGCTGCCCGTCATCGCGAGCATTGGCGACATGGGAGCGAGCGGCGGCTACCTGATCGCTTGCGGCGCAAACGAAATCATCGCGGAAAAGGCGAGCATCGTCGGAAGCATCGGAATCTTTGGCGGAAAGGTCAGCTTCCAGGGACTTTTCGACAAGCTGAAGCTCCGCGCGGAAACGGTCAAGACGCATGAATTTGCCGATGCGGAAGGAATCGGAAAGGCATTTTCGGAAAGCGAGAAGAAGGCTCTCCAGGACTATCTGGACGCTTTTTACGGAAGGTTCCTGGATATCGTCAGCGGCGCGACGGGACTTTCTGTCGATTCCCTGGACCGGAGCCTTGCCGGCGGGCGCGTCTTTACCGGGAGCCAAGGGGTTCAAAACGGGCTGGTTCATCAAATTGGCGGGCTGGACCGGGCGATTGGCGAAGCGAAGCGCCAGGCGGGGCTTTCGGAAAGTCGTACCGTTGTGCTAGAATCCCTTCTCGCGGACGATTCCTATCTTTCGCGCGGCGTTTCGGACCAGGTTCGTCTGTTCTCCTGGCTTGAATCCGTAGAAAAAACACAGGTTTGGGCTCTTTTTGCGATGCCCCCCTTGCCGATTCGCTAAAATTTTTTACATTTGCCTCGACCATTGAGCTATGGTGTAATGGTAGCACAACAGATTCTGAATCTGTTTGTCTAGGTTCGAATCCTGGTAGCTCAATAAGAATAGGCTGGTTCTTCTGGAATCGGCCTTTCTTGTTTGGCGCGAGATTTTCCGGAAAAACGACCGAATATTCTACATTTCGCTGCATGGCCAAGGCGGATTTCTACACTTTCTTTTCGGAATATTTCGGAGAGCGCTGGAACGCGCTTCTCCCGGCGCTCCAGGGCGAAACGGTTTACGGGACCGTCCAGTATCCGGGAAGGGAACCCTATTTTCTGGACGAGGCGTCCTGTTTCGCGGCCAGGGCCCTAGGCGTGGAACCGGGCATGGACGTGCTGGACATGTGCGCGGCTCCGGGCGGAAAGACGCTTGTCCTTGCCGGATGCCTGGCGGGGAAGGGTTCGCTGCAGTCGAACGACCGCTCCCCGGATCGCCGCTTGCGGCTTTCGCACAATGTCGAAAACACGCTTCCCGAAGATCTCGCCCGGGTGGTCAGGGTCTCGGGATACGACGGCGTGCGTTTTGGCATGTATCGCAGGGAATCGTTCGACCGAATCCTCCTCGACGCTCCCTGTTCCTCGGAACGGCACGTGATGGAAAGCGAAAAGTATCTCGCGGAATGGTCTCCGAAGCGCATTTCCCATATCGCGGTGACGCAGGGGGCGCTCCTCGCGAGCGCGGTCGATGCCCTGAAGCCTGGTGGCCAGATGATCTACAGCACCTGTGCGTTGACCCGGATGGAAAACGACGACGTGGTTCGCAAGATCCTGAAAAAGCGGAAAGGGCTTGTTCGGGTCGTGGAACTTTCCCCGGAAATTCCGGGAACGGACGTGACGGAATTTGGACTGCAGATGCTGCCCGACCGTTGCGGTGGACGCGGTCCCATCTATTGCGCGAAACTGGAAAGGAGCCAAAATGCCTAAATGGCGAAATCGGCTGTTCTCCCTAGAAGGATTTAAATTATTTTACCGATATGAATGCTCGTTCTAGAATTTTCCTGATGGCGCTCTTTCTGTCGAGCGCGTTCGTGTTTGCGCGTGAAGTCCCGGTGCGCTATGTCCTTTCGAACGATTCCGTGGAGCAGGACGCGCGGTTCGTCAAGCTCGCTCGGGACACCGTCTATCTCTTGCCGCTGGATTCTGCGGAAAAGGCCGACATTCAAAAGGCGGACGAGGCGCTCCTCGACAGGATTTCTCCCGATTCGACCGAAGAGGATTCTCCGGAAGCGGAAGCGCTCCCCGAGTATGCGAACGGTTCCGACGCGCAGCCCGATTCTGTCGCCGTGGCGGATTCCGTTTCGAAGCCCGCAGCCGAAGCGGACGATTTCGAAGCGGCGATTCTCGCCCAGGAAAAACAGGCCGAAGCGGATTCCCTGGCAAGGCTTCAGGCGATTGCCGATTCGGTCCGCGCAAAGGAACTGGCGGACTCTCTCGCCCGCGAGGCGGCGATTCCCATCGAGGCGAAATACATTCGAATCTTCAAGTTCGACCTGAAGCGGATGACGAATCTCGAAAACGGCGAACCGGTCAATCTTTCCCTGTCGGACTTTATCTTTGCGGACGAAGTCGAGGAAGAGGAACCGCTCTATCCCGAAGGCGGCGCGAATCTTCTGGTGACGTCCTTTCCGGACAGCTGCGAGCTCTTCATCAATGGCGAGCCTCTCGACATGATCGCCCCCGACACCATCAAGAAGATCAAGCCGGGAAAGTACACGGTTTCGGTCAAGAAAAAGCTGAAGGATGTGGACTGGTGGGGAACGCGGACGGTGAAAATCGACGCGGATTCGCTGAACAGGGTACGCATCGAAGTGGAACGCCCGCGGACAAAGCTGACCGTGGCGACGATTCCCGACGGAGTCGAAGTCTATCTGGACAAGCAGCCGAACGAAAGCATCATGCCCGAATACATCACGGACGTTTCGTTCGAAACGGATCCCTCGGTGAAGAAAATCGTCTATCTGCGAAAGGTCGGCTACCTGGATACCGCGGTCGCGGTCGAAGTCCGGGCCTTTATGCCGAACCCGATGTTCGTGGAGCTGGAAGCGGTCGATAATTCGAGCGTCGTGGAGATGCAGCGCGAATACGACCGGGAACGTTCACGCCGTTACGTCGGACGCGGACTCCTGTGGAGCTCCATCGCGCCGATCATTGCCGGCGGCGTATTCTGGTACCTGGCGGAACGGGACTGGAGCGACGCGGCGGACAAGAAGACCGCCTACAACAAGAGCGCCTTCGAAAGCGCGGACACCCAGAGGCTCGTCAAGGAAAACAGGGACCTGAACGATTCCGGAGATACGAAGGGACTGGTCGGACTGGGATTCGGCGTTCTCGGTGTCGGGCTCTTTGTCACCGGTTTCGTTCTAGCCTTCTAGCGATAGCGAAGAGAATCGTGCAGCAGAGAATGGGCGCGAGAATGTTGTATGGCGCATGATACTGGAATCTTGCCGGGGTCGCGAGCCACAGATAGACGCAGATCGTCTGCCCGGTGAAGACTTCGAGACTGTGCCGTCCGATTGTCCTGCAAGGCGCAAAGTCGAGGAGGCTCGGCCTGTGGCGAACGATGAACGAAACGACGCCGGTGAAGGCGAGAAAGTTCACGAAGCGCAGCGCGCCGACATGCTCCTTGGAAATCCAGAAATCGCCGGGAAACGGGAACGGCAGCAATCGATGTGACCAGACAAGGCAGAACGCGCAGAACAGGAGGGACGCTAGAAACGAGCGGTCCAGGAATGGGGACGAAATTTTCCGTTCTTTCCAGAGAAGGATCGCCGCCGCGCCCGAAAAATAGACGAACTGCCAGGCGAACAGATCGAAGAAGCCCGGATAGATCCAGTCGGGAAAGATTCCCAGGACATGACGCCTCAGGGAAAGCTGGGCGCAGAGCCAGACGGCAAGCGAGATTCCCCAGGCGAGCTTCAGGTGACCGCGGTTCATGGCGGGAAGCACGAACGATCCGGCAAGGAGAAGAAACACGTAGAGCGGCAAAACGTCGATCCATTCCGGCGTGTAGGCGAGAATTCCGGCAAGGAACGTTCCGCTTAGCGGATGCTCGTAGAGACCGGCGAAAAACTTTCGGAGAGACGGCAAGAGAAGGCTTGCGAGAAGGGCTATGGAAAAAAGCGTCGCGATGTGAAATTTCCAGATTCGGAAGGCGCGCTTTCGCATCCAGCCGGCGTTTTCTCCGCGATCCGCCTTGCTTCTTGCGGCGAGCATCCCGACAAAACCGGAAAGAAAGAAGAATCCCTCCGCGGCGGAAAAGAATCCGAAGCACTGGTAGAGGCAGTGGGAGATCGGGCCGGAAAAATGATCCAGCGTCATCTGCAACAAAAGAAGCCCCCGAATGGAATCGAGGGCGAGAATGCGACCGGGCCTGGAGGCGCTAGAATTCAACGTGTCCGCTGATTCCCATCGACACGTGGTTAGGTCCCGAGGAGCAGATGTTGTAGCCGCCCCAGAAAACGATTTCCGCTTCGACGGTCGGGTAGAGATAGAAGGACGGTCCAATAAAGTGCCGGCTGTCCTTTCCGACTTCCTGGCTCGGATCGTGGAACTCGTAGGCGAGACCCATCGAAAACTTCTTGTGCAGGTCGAGCGACGGCTCGATATAGAACATCCGCTGGTCTTCCGTGAAGATCTGTTCTTCGGCGGGAGCTTCGTCGTCGGCGAGGAGCGCCTGGAAATAGCTCGCGGCCAGGTTGAAGAAGCGATAGTTGAAGGAGGGTTCGACGAGGAAGGAGTGTACGCCGTGGCCCTTGTAAGGGTGCATGCCCCAGGTCGCCGTGATTCCGTAGTTGAAGCGGTCCGTGCTCTTTGTGTACTGGACTTCCGTTCCGAGCGCGTAGGTGTAGGAACGGCTGATTTCCTTGCCGAAGACCCAGTCAAGGCTCGGGGTAATCGTGAAGCGTTCTTCCGTCTTGGAAATCAGGTCGAAACCGTAGGTGATGAACGTGGCGAGAGAATGCGAATTGTTTTCGGTCGCCCCGATGTAGGCTTTGCCGTTTTCGACTTCGAATCCGATACCGCGGATGCGCTTGTCCTGGAGAATGACCGCATAGTCTTCGGTATCGCGCCAGTAGAAGTAGGAGAATCCGCCTGCGCTGTAGGTGAGATCGCCAAAGACCACGCGAACGAGCGGCGTGAACTGCCACGCGAACTGGATGCCGTCAAAGTCGAACGCTGTCCAGCGGTTTTCCGCGTCGCCCATCGCGGTTGCGCGGTTTTCGTGGCGGACCGCGGAAATTCCCGAATCGTTTTTCGTCACGTAGTTGCTGTGAGTGCGTCCCTTGACGCTGACGGAAACATTTTCGTCCAGGAAGACCTTTCCTTCGAGCTTGATATCCTGGTTTGCCGCATTGGTCGGGCTGAAATCCTTGTCCCAGTAAGTCGCGTAGTCCGCATCGATATCGCCGTGCAGTTCTACATCGACAGCGAAAGCGGCGATTGCGGAAAGAAGAATCAAAAAGCTGAAATGCTTGAACATAGTTTCCTTTGCAAAAGACAATTTGCAGAGCAAAATAGAAATATGCTCGAAAAGAATCCATCGGTTCCGCGTTCCTTTTTGTAAATTAGCCCGTATTATGGGATTTTTCAATCGATTTCTTCTGTCTCTCTGCCTTTTCTCCGTTGCGGGCGCGTTCGCCGCTCCCGCGGATTCCGTCATGGCGCTTTCCAGGAAATGGTTCGATTCGGGCAAGGCCTGGAGCTTTGACTTTCGGGTTCGGGTGGATTACGCGGGTTCCCCGGAAACGGGCATTCAGGGCGGCAATCTGCTTGTTACCGGAAAGGACATGTTCCGGCTGAAGATCTCGGGAATGGAAATCTATTGCGACGGCAAGAATTTCTGGCAGTGGAACAGGGAAACGAACCAGGTGCTGCTGAAGCTTCTGGAAGACATGGAAAGCAACATGCATCCGTCGGAGCTCCTGTTCAAGTATCTCGCGTGCAAGCCTATCGAGATGAAGCGCGAAAAGATAGGCGGAAAGCCGGCGAACGTGATTCGGCTCGACGCTTCGCGCTACGGCAAGGACTTTGCCGAAATGGAAGTGTGGCTTTCGACGGCGGACGCTTCGCCGATGCGGCTTGTGACCGTGGATCCGCTTCGAAACGTCTCGACGTACGATATTTCGAACCTGAAGCGCGTGGATAGCGTCAAGGTGTCGGATTTTGTACTGGTTCCGGAAAAAGGTGTCGATGTCATCGATATGCGGTAGAAAAATGAATTCTCGAATCGCGAAGTCCTGTCTTTCTTTCTTGCTGCTCGTCTCGGCGCTCTTGGCGTCGGATGACGGCTTTGCCAGCAATTTCACCTATTCCGCGGGGCCCGGCCCCTCGACGGGTTCTCTCTGGGTGGTCAGCCGGGGAACCTCCGGGAGCGGCATCACGCTGGTAAATCTTGCGCTCGGCGCGGAAAACGTCAACGTGTCGAAGATGGCGACGGAACTCTTGCCGGATTCCATCACGCCGGTCCAGGACGGAGTCTTTTCGGACGTGACCGCGGAGCATCGGCGGACTCCCTTTGCCAGTGCCGGAAAACTGGGATTTGTCGTGCCGCTTGTCTTGGAAAGCGATTCGGGCTATCTCGTTCCGTGGGGGTATTTTAGCGGGCGCGCTGCGAATGCCGTGACTTCCAGGGCGCTTCCGACGCCTCCGGGAGAATTTCCCGATCATCCGGAAATGGCGCATGCGGTTTCGGGGCTTGCCTTCGACTCGTCCTCGAACGCGCTGTGGATGGCGCGCGGCATTTACGGGCTGCTCAAGGAAGACGTCAGCGCGGGCGTCAACTCGCCCAAGCGTTCGCATTTCGTGGTGAACACGAAGACGCTTTCCCTGGATTCCCTAAAAGGTTCATCGAAGGTGGATTCGACGACAAATCCGGCGGTCTATGGGATCGCGCGCGCTGCGGAAGGAGGGTTCTGGATTGCGACGGGCGGTGGACTCTTTGCGCTCGACATGGCGACGCGAAAGCTTTCGAAGACAGGCATCCCGTTTTTGGACACGGCTCGCGTAACGGGCGTCTGGAGTGGCGGCTCTCCCTTCCAGGTCGTCGTCGAGACGAGCAAGCGCTACAAGACGAGCACCGAAGACAAGCTCTGGCGCTCTTACGGCGGCAAGCCCTTTGCCGAAGTCGTTTTTCGCGATACGTCGGGAAAGAGCCAGAAAAACGTCTATGACAAGAACGACTTTACGACAAGCGATGTCGCCTTTGTCGGAAATCGGGCGTTTCTTTCCGTCATGGCCGTGGAAGGCAGCAATAGCGGACTCCTGAAGCTCGACAGCGTGGGAGCGGTTCCTTTCGACGACGAAGAACAGTGGCTTTACGGATTGAACGCGGGCGTGGTCGATCGGAACGTCGAAGTGACCGCGGTCGCCGCGTTTCCGCTGACGGCAAGGGTCATGGGACTTGTCGCCTGTACGAATGGCGCGGGCATTTCCGTTTCCGCCGATACGGGAAAGACCTGGACGCACATCATGAACCAGGCGTCCCTGAAGAACGACCTGGGGACCATTCGGATGGTTCCTTCGGTAATCGGGGCAGGGAACCAGTCCATGGTTTCTTACAAGGTAAGCAAGAATTCCAGGATAACGATCGAAGTCTTTAGCTACGATATGCGCAAAGTCCGTACGATTGTCAAGGGCGCCGAGCGCATGGCAAGCTCTACGCGCAGCACCTTGCCTTCGGAAGATTTCTGGGACGGTCGCGACGACGGAGGAAACGCCGTGACGATGGGGGTCTATTATGTCCGGGTCAAGGACAACCACGGACATGTCGGCTGGGGAAAGGCGATGACTCTGGGAGGCAAGTAACATGAAGCGTCTTTTCTTCTTTGCCGTGCTGCTGTTCTGCGGAACGCTTTTCGCGGACAAAAAGGCGAACCTTGGCGGCTTTGACGGCTTTGTCGAGCGCATGGGAACCGGCGGGCGGGAACTCGGGCGCGGAAACGTCGGCGTCGCGGATACGTCGGCTCTTCCCGCTGCCTACTTCAATCCGGCGATTCTCGGATTTCGCAACACGATCGCCTACTCGCTTGCCGCGGAAAAGCGCGACCTGGACCGTGCCGGCGGCTCTCTCGGCATCGAAACGAAAGTGGGAAACCGCATGGGAATCGGTGCGGCGGTTCTCTACCGGACCGATCTGGATTTCGAAGTCATCGACAGCGACGACGAGACGGTCGGAAGCGCTCAACCCTACTTTATGACGGCGTTCGTCGGCGTGGGCTATCGGCTGACGCGAAAGGACGCAATAGGACTCTCTTTCGCGATAAGCTATGACAATCTGGATATTTCCGGGCATTACGAAGAGGCGAGCCTCGTGGATTCCTACCAGAGTCCTGTCGTGCTGAACGTCGGATGGCTTCGGGAGTGGAACGAGCACTGGTCTTCTGCCGTGATGATTCGGAATCTGAGCTTTAGCGGAAATCTTTCGGCGACGTGGACGCGCAACGCTTCGAACGACAATTCGGTGGAAGAGAGCGAAGGGGTCCGTCCGAAAGTTCTGCAGATCGGTCTGGGTTACCGCACAAAGCTTCTGACGCGTCCGATTTCCGTCTGGATGGAAGCCCTGGATTACCAGGTGGCGGACACGCTTCTTGTCTTTGACCCGGATTATCACGTCTGGACAGGGCGTTTCGGCATGGAATGGGAAGCTATAGAAAATGGACTTGTCCGGTTTGGCTTTGACGACAGGAACTATACGTTCGGCTTGGGCTACCGCTTCAGCATCCGCTTCGGAAAGCGACGCTACGACTTCGAAATCGACTACGCCCTGGTTTACGAATCCCAGGCGGACTTGTGGAACCCGCTCAGCTTTGGATTCCGCGGAACGATTTGAAAAATCTATTATTGTCCCATGATGCCCGAATATAGCGAAAATGGAATCTCGAAAGGTCCACGCTGGCAGCGCAAGAAGGATGTCCGTCCCCAGGAAATCCTGGATGCCGCCGCGGAGCTTTTCGTCGAACAGGGATATTCCGCGACAAAAGTGAGCCAGATCGCTCGAAAGGCCGGCGTCACCGCGGGAACGCTCTACGTCTATTACAGGAACAAGGAAGCGATCCTTCAGGAAGTCGTGATGAACACGGTCAGCTCCATCTTCGACGCGAGCGACGCCATTCTGGAAAAGTATGACGGTTCCGCGGAGGGGCTGCTTTCGATTCTCATCCAGAAGTGGTTCGAAGCTGTCGGCGGAGAAAGCAAGATTTCGGGAATCCCGAAACTCGTGGTCGCGGAATCCTCGAACTTCCCCGAACTGGCGGACTTCTTTGTCAAGCGCGTTCTCGACCCCGCCTACAGGTATATTTGCCGCGTGCTCGAATACGGCATTTCCAAGGGAACATTCCGAATCGACAACGTGGAAATGACCGCCTACATGATTCTCTCGACGTTGCACGGAGCGGTTCTCGATCCCCATTCGCTGCATATCGCGAAGAAGCACGGCTTGCCGATGGAATCGTTCGAGGAAGAACTGCGCAACCTGATTCTGGGCGGAATTCTAAATACAGGGCGATAGCCTTTCATGATTCGATCGCTGTCCCTTGTTTCCTTGCGCAATCTGCAAAAAGGGCATTTCGAGTTCGAAGACGGATTCACGGTCGTCTGCGGAAAGAACGGGACGGGAAAGACAACGCTTCTCGAAGCGATCCATCTTCTTTGCGAAGGATTTTCGTTTCGCGCGCACAGCCTTTTAGACCTGGTCGGCTGGGATGCTCCCGAGATGATCTTGCGGGGGACGCTCTCGGAAAGTTCCGAGTCCGAAAGGATTTTCGAAAGGGCGCTTTCCGTGAACAGGAACAAGGGCGTCACGGTAAAAAAGGACGGATTGCCCTGCAAGAGCGCGGCCTCTTTCTTTGGGACGATGCCCGCGGTCATCATGCAGCCCGCCGACATGGAAATGGTTCGAGGCGCGCCGGAAATTCGCCGGCGCTACCTAGACGAGCTTCTCTGCTTTCGAAACGTGCGAAACGCGGACCTGCTCCGCCGCTATCGTCGGGTTCTCGCGGAGAGAAACCAGTGGCTGCGCCAGAACAGAACGGGCGAGGCTGTCGGTGGCGAGCCTCTCTTTTCCGTCATCACCGGGCAACTGATCGATTTGGCGACATCGGTCTGGAAAGAGCGCCTGGAACTGGTCGAGGAAATTTCCCCGTTAATTTGTTCGTATTACGAGATGCTCGACGGAAAGGACGATGCCGTCGCTGTCGGCTACAAAAGCTCGGTGGCGGAACATGGAATGTCGGAAACCGCAATTCGGCAGACCTTCGCCGAAAAGCTGGAATCTCTCGACTTTGCGGAAAGAATGCAGGGAATCTCGCTTGCCGGTCCGCACAAGGACGACCTGAAGCTTTCGCTCCACGGGCACGAAATGCGGACTGCCGGTTCCCAAGGACAGTGCCGCAGCGCGACGATCGCCCTTCGCCTGGCCGCTTCGGACTTGGCGAGCGCGCACCTGGCAAGCCCCGTCCTTCTTCTTGACGACATCTTTGCGGAACTCGACAAGAACAGGCGCGGAGCCGTGGCGGACATCATCCGCGAAAAGAAATGCCAGGTTTTTGTCGCAACGCCGCGGGCCGAGGACTTGCCGTTTACGGCAAACGCGAAAATCGAAATGTAGTCAGCGCCGAGTTCTCCATTCAAGGCTTCGGGCTTGCCGATTTTTTTTTGCCATATGCGTACTTTTGCGTGAAAATGCGCGCAAATGCGTGACGGACGATAAAAGCGGAAAGTCGCCGTCGAAGCTCCTATCGGATCCGGGTGACGGAACCCTTGCGCACGTCGTTCATTCGGCGGTAGAACGGAAAGAGTCGGCTCTTTTCCGAAATGTGCGCAAAGACGATCGCGTCCGAATGCATCGCGGCGACGTGATTGGCGTAGCGGGAAGTCGAAGCCTTGTGGTGTTCGCGCCGAAAGCAGGAGACGATCAGCAGGCGGTTTTCGGCGAGGGCTTTTCGCTCGTCGCGGGACAGTTCTTCGGGAATGGACTTGCCCAGGATCCAGATGGCCTTGCCGCCGTTTCTTAGCGCCGCGTGAAACAGGGCGCTTTCCGCTTCGGAATGGAACGCTCCGATAAAGCAGACCCCGTTCTTCGCCTGGTTGCGACTCCAGCAGCGGATCTTTTCCCTGGTGGACTCGCTGGATTCGCGGGACGCGAAAAACGCGATTTTCGTTTCGCGCCAAAGCGTGGCGTTGCCCACTGCGCAGCGACCGTCGAAATTTTCTTTCTTCATGCCATACCTCGATAAAAAAGGCGCTACACGGGAAATCCATGTAGCGCGACTGTGCACAATATAGCAAATCGCCATCGGCGCGACTTCGAGTTTTCTACATTGCCGACATGGCGCGCGCTCGTAAGTCAATCCGTCCGGATCCGTATCAGAAACCGCTTCTCGCAAGGCTTTCTCCCGAACAGAGCAAGCCGGGGACGCTTCCGCAATTCCTGGAAACGACACGCGCCCAGTTCGAACTGCACAGCGACTACGCGGCGGCAGGCGACCAGCCCGAAGCCATCCGGGAACTTTCGAAAGGGTTCGAACGGGGAGAACGCTTCCAGTGCCTTCTCGGCGTGACGGGCTCCGGAAAGACGTTCACCATGGCGAATGTCATTCGGAACGTGGGAAAGCCGACGCTCGTTCTCACGCACAACAAGACGCTCGCAGCCCAGCTCTACCAGGAATTCAAGGCGTTCTTTCCCAACAACGCCGTCGAATATTTCGTCAGCTATTACGACTACTACCAGCCCGAAGCCTACATTGTCCACACGGATACGTATATCGAAAAGGACGCTTCGATCAACGACGAAATCGACAAGCTGCGCTTGCGGGCGACTTCGAATCTCCTGACGCGGCGCGATACGATTATCGTGGCGAGCGTGAGCTGCATTTACGGGCTGGGTTCTCCGAAGGAATACTTTGAACTGATGGTCCGCCTGAAGGTGGGAGAGGTTCGGGAACGCGACCAGATCTTGATGGAGCTCGTGCACATTCAATACCAGCGGAACGACTTTGCGCTCGAACGCGGATCGTTCCGAGTCCGCGGCGACGTGATTGAAGTCTATCCGAGCTATGACGACGTGGGAATCCGCATCGAGCTCTTTGGCGACGAGGTGGACCGCATCTGTCGATTCGACCTCTTGACGGGAGACTCGAAAGAAGAGCTGAAAGATGTCCGCATCGCTCCGGCAAGGCATTTTGTGACGCGCGAAGATTCCCGGGAACGCATCGCGCAGGATATCGAACGGGAGCTTTCCGCAAGGCTCGAACAGCTGACGAAGGAAGAGGCGGCGTTTCGCAAGGCGGGAAACGTTTCCGAAGCGGATTCGCGCGTTCTTTCGCGTGCGCGCCTCGAAAGCCGTACCCGCTACGACATGGAAATGATCCGGGCGACGGGAATCTGTTCGGGTATCGAGAACTATTCGCGGATCGTGGAAGAGAGAATGCCCGGTACGCGGCCTTTTACGCTGCTCGACTATTTTGGCGACGACTGGCTCTTGATGATTGACGAAAGCCATGCGAGCGTTCCGCAGATAGGCGGCATGTCCGAGGGAGACAGGTCGCGCAAGACGAATCTCGTGCAATACGGGTTCCGCCTGCCGTGCGCGCTCGACAACCGCCCGATGAATTTCGACGAATTCGAGGCGATCTATCCGAACCAGGTCCTCTTCGTGAGCGCGACTCCCGGAGACTACGAACTGAAAAAGACCGGCGGAGTCGTTGTCGAGCAGATCAACCGTCCGACCGGGCTTCTCGACCCGAAAATCGAACTGTATCCGGTCAAGGGGCAGATGGACGTCCTGCTCGGGCGCATCGCGGAGGTGACGGCTCGGGGCGAACGCGTCCTGGTGACGACCCTGACAAAGAAGATGGCCCAGGACCTGACGGACTTCTTGGTTTCGGTCAATGTCAAGGCGCGCTATCTGCACAGCGAAATCAAGACGCTGGAACGTCACCAGCTCTTGCGCGGGCTTCGCAAGGGAGATTTCGACGTTCTTGTCGGAATCAACCTGCTTCGCGAGGGGCTGGATCTTCCGGAAGTTTCCCTGGTGGCGATTCTCGATGCGGACAAGGAAGGCTTCTTGCGGAATTACAGGAGCCTGATCCAGACGATGGGACGCGCCAGCCGAAACGTCAACGGCACGGTGATCCTCTTTGCCGACACGATGACGGAAAGCCTGGAAAAGGCCTTGGCGGAAACGCGTCGCAGACGGCAAGTGCAGGAAAGCTTCAATGCGGAACACGGAATCGTTCCCCGGACCGTTCACCGAAAGCTCGAAGGCGACATGGAAGTTCCGGACCCGCTAGGCGACATCATGGGAAAGGGAAAGAAGTCCAGAAAGCCCGGGCAGAAAAATCGCCTGCCGGCGGAAGCGGACGACTCGGACGAAAACGATTCGATCGAGGAACTGGAAGCGAAGATGAAGGCCGCCGCGGCGCGTCTGGATTTCGAGGAAGCGGCCCGCCTGCGCGACATCATCCGGGAGCGAGTCTAGCGGAAGATCGGACCTGGCGGACAAAAAGAGAGCGACGCTTGCGCGCCGCTCTAAATGTTTTCACAACGGAATAATCCTTATTGTGAATTGCTTTCAGATTGTACAGGGAATATAGCATGAAATTCGAGAAAAGTCAAGAGAAAAAACGAAAGCGGAGAATGTTTTTTTCGTGAATTTTGATTGTCAGATTTTGTCAATTCGAAAAGCTACATTATAAGATTTGTCGAATGCCGAAAATGCTTGAAATTTTGGGGAAATCGATGAATTTTGGCGAAAAATCCAAAATTTCGATAGGAAATTGTATATATTGGAGTGTATTAAACATAAACTTCGCATTCTGTCGATGGAGATTGTAGATGAAAAAGATTCTCGGGCTGGATTTGGGAACGAACAGCATTGGCTGGGCGGTGGTGAACGAAGCGGAAAGCGATGCCGAAAAATCGTCCATTGTCAAGCTAGGGGTTCGGACCATTAGCTTTGATAATTTTGTCAGCACGGCATCCAAAAAAGAATGCAAGACTCCGGTCGATGACTTCAATAGCGGAAAGGGCATCTCGTGCAACGCCGGGCGGACTCAAAGCCGTTCGATGCGACGCAATCTGCAAAGGTACAAGCTTCGCCGGGAACACTTGAAAGGCATTCTGAAGGAACACGGATTTATCGACGAGAACACGATTCTCGCGGAAAAGGGAAACCGTACAACGTTCGAAACCTATCGCTTGCGCGCAAAAGCCGTGACCGAAGAGATTTCTCTTTCGGAACTTTCCCGTGTCTTGCTGGCGATAAACAAGAAGCGCGGTTACAAAAGCAGTCGCAAGGCAAAATCCGCCGACGAAGGTTCGCTGATCGACGGAATGGCCATCGCAAGGAGACTGCATGACGAAAACCTGACTCCCGGTCAGCTTGTTCTTTCCATCTATCGCCAGGGAAAGCGCAACGAGCCCGAATTCTATCCATCGGACTTGCAATCGGAATTCGACCGAATCTGGAACGTCCAGAAGGGCTTTTACCCATCGATCTTGACGGATTCGCTAAAGGAATCGTTAAGGGACAAGAACAAAGCCGCTACGTGGGCTATCTGCAAGATGCCGTTTGGCATTGTCGGCATGAAGCGCAAGTGCAAAGGATTCGATGCGAAAAAGGAGGAATGCGAATGGCGCGCCCAGGCGATTTCCGAACAGATCGGGCTGGAAGAACTCGCGATCGTTCTTCAGAATATCAATGGGCAAAAGCTGGGAACTAGCGGATATCTTGGAAAGATTGGCGACAGAAGCAAGGAACTCTACTTCAGGCACTTGACCGTTGGCCAGTACCAAATGGGTGAACTGCTGAAGAATCCTCACTACAGCTTGCGGAACGAAGTCTTCTATCGCCAGGACTATCTGGACGAATTCGAAGCCATCTGGGAAACCCAGGCGAAGTTTCACCCCGAATTGACGCCGGATCTGAAACGCGAGATTCGCGATGTCGCGATTTTCTACCAGCGACCGCTCAAGTCTCAAAAGGGTCTGATCGGGATTTGCGAACTGGAAGGGCGCAAGGTGGAGCGCGAAATGGACGGGGTCAAGAAGACTCGGTATTCCGGCCCCAGGGTGATTCCGTCCTCGTCTCCGCTTTTTCAGGAGTTCCGGATTTGGCAGGTCTTGAACAACCTGGTCTGGACGAGCAAGGAAACGGGAGAATACCGCGAACTCGATCGCGCGGAGAAGGAGAAGCTCTTCGCGGAATTGACTTGCAGGGCGTCTCTGTCCAAGTCGGAAGCCTTGAAAGTCCTGTTTGGAAAGGCGTTCCGCGAATATGACCTGAACTACGAAAAGCTCGAAGGCAATCGTACGCAGGGGAAGCTTTTCGAGGCGTACCGATCGATCATTGAAAGGAATGGTCTCGGCGAACTCAATTTTTCCAAGATGGCGGCAAGGGACATCCTGGATGTTGTCGCGAAGTCTTTCGAAAAGCTCGGCTTCGGAACGGACTTCCTGAATTTCGATTCTTCCTTGCCCGGTGGGAAACTGGAAAACCAGCCGCTCTTCAGGCTGTGGCACTTGCTGTATTCCTTTGAAGGAGACAAGACTCCCACGGGAGACGGAAACCTGATAACGAAGATTGAAAGCCTCTGCAAGATGGACAGGGATTCCGCTTCGATCCTGGCGAAGAACGTCCTTTTTGAAGAAGGCTATGGCAGTCTTTCCGCCAAGGCGATCAAGAAACTGTTGCCATGGATGAAGCAAGGGAAAAAGTATAGCGAAGCCTGTGCGCTTGCACAATACGGGCATGCCCATTCCAGGCGTTCGCTGACGCGCGAAGAACTCGAACGCAAGGAATACAAGGAACACCTGGATGCGCTCCCCATGAACTCGCTGCGCAATCCGGTCGTCGAAAAGATTCTGAACCAGATGGTCAATGTCGTCAACGCGGTAATCGATTTCTACGGCAAGCCGGACGAGGTGCGAATCGAACTGGCGCGGGAGCTGAAGAAGAGCGCGAAAGAACGCGAAGAGATGGCGCAGTCCATCAAGGACAGTACCGCGAAATACGAGGAATACCGGAAGATCCTGACCCAGAAATTTGGACTGGAACATCCAAGCCGCAACGACTTGCTCCGCTACCGGCTATACAAGGAGCTGGAATTCAACGGCTACAAGACGCTTTATTCGAACACCTACATTGCGGAAGAGAAGCTCTTTTCGAAAGATTTCGACATCGAGCACATTATTCCCCAGGCACGGCGCTTTGACGATTCCTTTGCCAACAAGACGCTCGAAGCGCGCCAGGTAAATATCGAAAAGAGCAATGCGACCGCACTGGACTTTGTCGCGGCGAAGTATGGCGAGACCTATGCCGAAGAATACCGGCAACGCGTCGAGAAGATGTTCCAGGATGGCAACATCGGCAAGGCAAAGCGGAACAACCTGCTGATGCGCGAAGCGGATATTCCCCAGGGATTTATCGAGCGCGACCTGCGCGATTCCCAGTATATCGCCAAGAAGGCCCGGGAAATGCTGGAAGATGTCGTCAAGTTCGTGGTGCCGACAACGGGTTCCGTGACGGACAGGCTTCGCGAAGATTGGCAACTGGTCGATGTCATGCAGGAACTGAACTGGGACAAATACGACAGGCAGGGGCTGACCGAAACCTACAGGGACAAGGACGGTCGGCAAATCCGCAGGATCAAGGACTGGACAAAGCGAAACGATCATCGCCATCATGCCATGGACGCGTTGACTATCGCCTTTACGAAACGCAGCTATATCCAGTATCTGAACAATCTGAACGCGCGCGTTCCCAAAGGAACGGAAGAGTTCGTGGATCTTTCCGAATACGACCTGTCGAGAATCGATCCGAAGGACGTGAAAAGGATCGAGGCCGCCATCGAGCGCAAGGAACTTTACCGGAACGGCAAGGGCAAGCTTTGCTTTAGGCCGCCCATGCCTTTAGACGAGTTCAGGGCCAAGGCGAAGGATCAGCTGGAAAGTACGATCATTTCGATCAAGGCCAGAAACAAGGTGACTACGCGAAACACGAACGTGAGCAAGGGCAAGAATGGAAAGACGAATCGCCAGCAGACGCTCACGCCGCGCGGGCAGTTGCACAACGAAAGCATTTACGGAAGCGTTCGGGAAGAAGTTGTCTTGGAAGAAAAGGTCGGGGCCAAGTTTACGGCGGAAAAGATCGCCACGGTGTGCAGCGAAAAATACCGAAACGCTCTCTTGAAGCGCCTGAACGTCTTTGGCGGAGACGCGAAACTGGCCTTTACGGGTAAAAACGCTCTGTCACGATCCCCGATATACCTGGATTCCCTGCATACGGAAAAAGTGCCGGAGGCGGTGACCACGAAGACGTTCGAAACCGTCTATACCATTCGCAAGGCCGTTTCTTCAAGCAATTTCAAGGACGCGAAATCGATCGAAAAGGTAATCGACGAAAAGATTCGGCGCATCCTTCTGGAACGCCTGGGCGAATGCGGCAACGATCCCAAGAAGGCCTTCGACAGCCTGGAAGAAAATCCTATCTGGCTGAACCGGGAAAAGGGAATCTCGATCAGGACCGTGAAGATTCGCGCGGTGAGCAACGCGGTCGCCTTGCGCAATGGGCACGACTTTGTGCAGACGAGCAACAATCACCACGTGGCGATATTCCGCGATGCCCACGGCGACTTGCAGGAAACCGTCGTGTCGTTTTACGAAGCGACGCAGCGGGCGATCCATGGCTTGCCGGTTATCGACAGGGAATACAGAAAGAACGACGGCTGGCAGTTCCTCTTTACGATGAAGCGAAACGAATTCTTTGTGTTCCCGAACGCGGAAACGGGCTTTGACCCCAAGACGGTCGATCTGCTGGATGCGAGGAACTACGCCTTGATCAGCCCGAACTTGTTCAGGGTGCAAAAGCTGGCTTCGCGGCAATATGTTTTTAGGCATCACTTGGAAACGACGCTTAACGATAGGAAGGAACTGAAAGACATCACTTTTAAAATGCTTCAAAGCTGTGAAAAGCTAAAAGAAATCGTCAAGGTCCGCATCGACCACATCGGCCAGATTGTCTCGGTGGGAGAATATTGAGCATGTAACCCCTCTCGGAGAATCCCATGATCAAGCGCACGCTCTATTTCGGGAACCCGGCCTATCTGTGCCTGCGGGACAACCAGCTTGTCGTCAAGAAGAAGGACGGCGAGCTGCAAGCGGTTCCTGTCGAAGATGTCGGGTTTATCGTGCTGGATTCTCCGCAGGTGACGATTTCCTGCGCGCTGCTGAGTTTCTTGACGGAGAACAACTGCGCGGTCATCTCTTGCGATTCCCGGCACTTGCCGTCGGGATTGCTCTTGCCGCTTTCGGGAAACTCTCTCCAGAGCGAGCGGTTTCGCTACCAGGTCGAAGCCTCCTTGCCGTTGAAAAAGCAGCTGTGGCAGCAGACTGTCCAGCAAAAGATTCTGAACCAGGCGAGCGTCCTGCGGCAACGGCGAGACTGCGCCGCGAAATTCCTGGTCTCTTGCGCAAGCGGCGTGCGAAGCGGGGACGTGGACAATCGGGAAGCGGTCGCGGCAGCCTATTACTGGAAACAGCTCTTTCCGCACATCGAAAATTTTACGCGAGATCGTTTTGGCGTTCCGCCGAACAACCTGTTCAATTACGGCTATGCGATTTTGCGGGGCGTGGTCGCGCGTTCCCTGGTCGCTAGCGGCCTGCTCCCCACGCTGGGCATTCACCATTCCAACCGTTACAATGCGTATTGCCTGGCGGACGACATCATGGAACCGTATCGTCCGATTGTCGATAAATTAATCGTCGAAACGCTGGACGAGATGAAAGTGCTCCCCGACGAGATTTCCCGGGAAATGAAGGTCGGTCTGTTGAAAATCCCGGTCCTCGACACGCGGATCGACGGCAAGCGCAGCCCCCTGATGAATGCGGTTTCCCTGACGACGACTTCTCTGTATCGTTGCTTTGCTGGAGAAGCGCGAAAGTTGCTTTATCCAGAGGTGCCGGATGGATCGGTTTAGCGAGTATCGGGTTATGTGGGTGCTGGTGTTTTTTGACTTGCCGACGGAGACCAAGGTGGAAAGGCAACGTCACAGCGAGTTTCGCAAGAACTTGCTGAAAGACGGGTTCAGCCGATTCCAGCTTTCGATCTACATGCGGCATTGCGCTTCGGTGGAAAACGCGAATGCCCATATTGCCCGGGTGAAGAGCTTTATGCCGCCAAAGGGGACGGTGAGCATTCTCTGCATTACGGACAAGCAGTTCGGCAAGATCGAGATTTTCTACGGGAAAAAGGAAAAGCCTGTTCCGCCCGAACCGGCACAGCTGGAGCTGTTCTAGAATGCGAAAATGCCCGAAAAAACAAAAAATCGGCCTTTGCAAAGGTCGATTTTCTGTTTTTTGAAATCTAGGCCTAACTCCTTGATTTCTTTCCAGTTAGAACAGGTCTGCTGTAAACGCCGATTCTAATCTAGAAAATCTGAAAGCAATTCACAACAAAGTTCGGATTATTTTTTTGCGCCTTTTGGCTGTAAACGCCGATTCTAATCTAGAAAATCTGAAAGCAATTCACAACCACGCGTGATAGTAATAGTGAATGTCCAAGGCTGTAAACGCCGATTCTAATCTAGAAAATCTGAAAGCAATTCACAACTCTGCGCAGTTTCTTCATCAAAAAGTTCCTGCTGTAAACGCCGATTCTAATCTAGAAAATCTGAAAGCAATTCACAACTCTTGTGGATATAGATATAGCTGTTCAACCGCTGTAAACGCCGATTCTAATCTAGAAAATCTGAAAGCAATTCACAACAAAGAAAGAGAACATAACTTGAACAAGGGGGCTGTAAACGCCGATTCTAATCTAGAAAATCTGAAAGCAATTCACAACCTTCGGGTCTCGCACGAGGACTTTGGAGTAGCTGTAAACGCCGATTCTAATCTAGAAAATCTGAAAGCAATTCACAACCCTTGCGCGTTTCGGCATCAAGCACAAAAGCTGTAAACGCCGATTCTAATCTAGAAAATCTGAAAGCAATTCACAACCAAAAGCCCGGTCGCCCGAATGGGCGAAACGCTGTAAACGCCGATTCTAATCTAGAAAATCTGAAAGCAATTCACAACTTTCTTGACACTCTTCGTCTGACATAGGGGGCTGTAAACGCCGATTCTAATCTAGAAAATCTGAAAGCAATTCACAACGTCGTCGGAGCACTCTAGCAGGTATTTCTTGCTGTAAACGCCGATTCTAATCTAGAAAATCTGAAAGCAATTCACAACTTGCGCTTGGCGCGGAAGCGCGCCTGTCGCGCTGTAAACGCCGATTCTAATCTAGAAAATCTGAAAGCAATTCACAACGTAGTCCTTGTTGTTCGCGATGGCGTCGTCGCTGTAAACGCCGATTCTAATCTAGAAAATCTGAAAGCAATTCACAACTCGAGAGCATCCCGCAGCAAGTGCGTGTCTGCTGTAAACGCCGATTCTAATCTAGAAAATCTGAAAGCAATTCACAACAAGGAAAGAGAAGATGCCAAACGGAAGGAAGCTGTAAACGCCGATTCTAATCTAGAAAATCTGAAAGCAATTCACAACTCAACGGGAGGGAGCGAGGCAAATGCATCCGCTGTAAACGCCGATTCTAATCTAGAAAATCTGAAAGCAATTCACAACCAGGTAGTATCTGTGAAGCTGTGTGTGTTCGCTGTAAACGCCGATTCTAATCTAGAAAATCTGAAAGCAATTCACAACAGATAACTATCTACTAGTACTGTACATATAGCTGTAAACGCCGATTCTAATCTAGAAAATCTGAAAGCAATTCACAACAGCGGTGAATGCAAATATTTAAATAGGTGAGCTGTAAACGCCGATTCTAATCTAGAAAATCTGAAAGCAATTCACAACTATGCAGTCGAGAACAACGACACCAATTTTAGCTGTAAACGCCGATTCTAATCTAGAAAATCTGAAAGCAATTCACAACTATGCAGTCGAGAACAACGACACCAATTTTAGCTGTAAACGCCGATTCTAATCTAGAAAATCTGAAAGCAATTCACAACTTGGCAACAGCTCGGGATGGGAAAGTATTTGCTGTAAACGCCGATTCTAATCTAGAAAATCTGAAAGCAATTCACAACCGCTCACAACATCCTCGGCACGTTCCTTGTGCTGTAAACGCCGATTCTAATCTAGAAAATCTGAAAGCAATTCACAACCGAATAGTCTCTCATCGGGGATGAATTTAGGCTGTAAACGCCGATTCTAATCTAGAAAATCTGAAAGCAATTCACAACAGAGATTCGCTGCGTTTGAAGCTGCATTCGGCTGTAAACGCCGATTCTAATCTAGAAAATCTGAAAGCAATTCACAACTGCCAACTAGCCGGTTCCATACGGGAACATCCCTACGAATAGAATTTTTGGACAAAGCGGTAAAAGTCGTCCATCGCCGCCGGTTCCGAAGGACTTTCAGATGACCAGTGAAAATACCTGTTAAAAAGAAGCACCCGCAGGAGTTCGTGAATGTTCGGCAAACTCTTTCCCCTGTAAGCCCGATATTCGGCAAGATATTCATTCAAGTTCCTGCGATCGTCCACGGTCTGCATCATTTCGGCAAATTTGGATTCGTAAAACCACAAGGAAGCCCGTTCCCTGTCCATATGATTCTTGTATTCTCCGTTCTTGCCGAGAAGCTTTTCAAACGGGTTCTCCTTTTCCATTTGTGTGAAACTAGTTTTCCCGAAAGGCGAACAAAGCTTGCCATCGGTAAGTTTTTCGATTTTCCGGCCCGAAAGGCGCTTCATGCGTTCGATGGCAAAAAAGGCGGCGCCTTGTCGTGTCGGAACGGGTCGCTCCGGGTCCGATTCTTGCGCTTGCTTGCGCGCTTTTTCGATGCAGATTTTTTTAGATTTACTCCCGAAACAAGTTAGGAGTATCAAAATGCTTAAGAAACTTTCCTGTTTTGAAGGAATCAAAGGTCCCGTTGTCACGATCGTGATGGACGGAGTCGGTTACAGCCCCAAGGAAGAAGGCAATGCGGTCGCCCAGGCTCGGAAGCCCCTGCTCGATCGGCTGATGCAGAGGTACAGCCACGTGCTCCTGAAGGCGCACGGAACGGCGGTCGGCATGCCGAGCGATGCGGACATGGGAAACTCGGAAGTCGGCCACAACGCGATCGGCGCAGGGCAGGTCTATGAACAGGGAGCGGCTCTTGTCGCCAAGTCCATCGAAACGGGCGAAATTTTCCGCCGTTCCGCGTGGAAGGAAATCGCGGAAAACGTTCGCGAAAAGAACAGCACGCTTCACTTTATCGGGCTTTTCAGCGACGGCAACGTCCATTCGAACATCGAGCACTTGAAGGCGATGGTCGCCGAAGCGAAAAAGGAAGGGCTCAAGCGGGTCCGCATCCATGTCTTGCTAGATGGCCGCGATGTGCCGGAAACATCCGCGCTCGATTACGTGGGACCGTTCGAAAAGTTCCTCGACGAACTTCGCTCGGACGACTTCGACGTGTGCATCGCTTCGGGCGGCGGACGCATGAAGATTACGATGGACCGCTACAACGCCAACTGGAAGATGGTGGAACTCGGATGGAAGACGCACGTCCTCGGCGAAGGTCGCTACTTTGCGAATACGACGGAAGCCGTCAACACGCTTCGCGACGAGACCAAGGCGATCGACCAGGATCTTCCGCCGTTCGTGATCGCGAAGGACGGCAAGCCGGTCGGCACGATCCAGGATGGCGATTCGGTCGTCTATTTCAACTTCCGCGGCGACCGCGCGATCGAAATTACGCGCGCCTTCGAAGAAGAGGACTTTGCGGAATTTGACCGGGTCCGCTTCCCGAAGGTGGAATACGCGGGAATGCTCCAATACGATGGAGACCTGAAGCTTCCGAAGCGCTTCCTCGTTCCGCCTCCCGCAATCGAGAACACGAGCGGCGAATGGTTCAGCGAAGCGGGTCTCAAGCAGTTCGCCTGCTCGGAAACGCAAAAGTATGGGCACGTCACGTATTTCTGGAACGGCAACCGTTCCAACAAGTTCGACGGCGAAACCTACCTCGAAATCCCGTCCGACGTAGTGCCGTTCGAGCAGCGTCCGTGGATGAAGTCCGCGGAAATCACCGACGCGATGATCGAAGCCGTGAAGAGCGGCAAGTACAACACGCTTCGCTGCAATTTCCCGAACGGAGACATGGTCGGCCATACGGGAAGCCTCCGGGCCGCGACGATGGCGGTGGAAGCGGTGGACCTGGCCTTGGCGCGGTTCCTCCCCGTGCTCGACGCGATGGGCGGTGTCGCTCTCATCACGGCGGATCACGGCAACGCGGACGAAATGTACGATGTCGATAAGAAGACCGGGCTTCCGAAAACGAACAAGGACGGTTCGATCAAGGCGAAGACGTCTCACACGCTGAATCCGGTTCCGTGCATTCTCTACGATAACGTGACCGGCGGTCGCCTGTCCCTGAAGGCGGGGAACTGGGGACTTTCGAACCTGGCGGCGACGACGGCGAATCTTCTGGGCTTCGAAAAGCACGACGCCTGGGACGATTCGATGCTCGCGATCAAGTAGCCGGAAACGGGTAACGAACTGGAACGGGAAGGCCGAACTTTGGCTTTCCCGTTTTTTTTGTGCGCCTTTTCTCGAAAATTTGTGTATTTTCAGAAAAAAGGAAAGGTTGCCCTATGAACTTGAAAAATATCTTGATGGCCGCGGGTCTTGTCGCATCCTTTGGACTTGTCGCTTGCGGGAGCGATTCCTCTTCCGGTTCTTCGCCGGAGGAGTCTTCGAGCAGCAGCGCGGCGGCGCCGATCGTGCTTCCGGAATCCAACGCGGATTCCCTGGTTTCGATTTCGGATTTCAAGCCATCCTATGCGAGCGCGACGGAATTGAAGTTTAACGGCAGCGTCGGAATCAACTGGGACGCCGATACGGCGGTTTACATCGATTCCGTTTCCCTGCTCGTCGGGAACGAAAGCGGGCTGCCGATCGAGGCGAACTTGACCATGGATGCCGTGGACTATTCCCAGCGGCAAAGCCTTTCGATAGGCAAGGAACTCAGACCGTCGGTCATTCTGGATTCCTTCGATGACTGCGGGACGCTTGTCGCCTACATCGTCGTCTATGCGCACAACGATGCCGTGCAGATTGTCGCCAAGGATACGACGACATTCGAAAAGACTTGCCCGGTGGAAGTTTCGAGCAGCTCCGAAGCGGTTGTCCCGGTCCTTACCGCGAAACGGGTGACGCTTTCTACGCAGGCTGTCGAAAAGAACGCGATCGACCTGGATTCCTGGACGACCTACCTCTCGTCGGATCGGGAAGCGAACGCGGAAACGATCGACCTCTACGTCGGTCGCACGGGTCGTGTCGCGGCGCTTTTCACCAACGCATCCCTGAACGCTTCCAGCGCTTCGCGGATTGGAGAGGAAGAGAAGAGCGGGCTCAACTATGCGGACGAACCGACAACGGCGAATCTGACGGACTTCCGCTACAACGAAAGCAAGCTGTCGGATGTGGCGAGCGACTTTGAAATGACGACGTCCTATGTCGTCATCACTCCCGCGTATGACGCTTCGACCGGCAAGGGATTCTTTGTCGTTCTTCCCGGGTCGCCGAAAGAAATCGGGACTTCGGATTATTCCATCGACCTGATCGTTTTGGGGAACTGGGATTAACTTGTTCCGATTCCCTGGAAAGACTCTCCGGCGGGGGAGTCTTTTTTGTGCGGCGATAACGATAGGACGCGAAGCTTTTCATGGATAGGATCTGGCGCATTACCCTGTTGACGAATCCGGATCTCTGCAACCTGCGTTGCAGGCTGTGCTTCTTGCGCCAGCGAAAGAAACCTTTTGGCATGGGAGAAATGCCGTGGGAAGTCGCGGAAGCGGCGATCCGAAAATATGCGGGACAAGGGCTCCGCGAAGTGATTCCGAGCACCATGGGCGAGCCGTTGCTTTACTTGCAATTCGAAAGGCTGGAACGCTTGGTCGCGGAACTGGGACTCAAGCTGAATCTCACCACGAACGGTTCGTTTCCGCAAAAAGGCGCGGAATGCGCTGCAAGGGAGCTGCTCCCGATTTCAAGCGACATCAAGGTGAGCTGCTGGGGCGTGAAGGAGTCCAGCTGGAACGCCCTGTGTCCGGGCATGGATGTTCAAGGCTACCTGAAAAATCTCGAAACGCTCGTTCGCGTTCGCCGGGAACTTTCCGGGGACTCGGGACGGCTGCTGTCTTCGCTTTCCCTGCAAATGACGGTTGCCAGGACGAATCGCGCGGAAGTCTTGCCCGTTCTGGAACTAGCCGCTTCCCTGGGCTTTGACCGCGTCAAGTTGAATCGGGCGGTGTTCCTGTCTTCCGCAAGGCGGCGTGACGAAGAGCTTTCGCCGGGAGACTTTCTGGACGTTTCGACGGTAGGGGTTCTTCCCGTGCGCGTCGAGGGGACCTTCCTTCGACCGGCAGGGCAGGGAACGCTTGCCGGAAAATGCCCGTTTCGTGGACGGGAGCTCTGGATTCTTCCGGACGGATCGACGGAACCGTGTCCGGACCCGGAATTTCGCTACGGACATCGGGATGCGAAGAACCGTTGTGAAAGATGCCTCCTGTTTCCTCGGCGGGCTTCTTCGGAAGCCTGAAATTGTTCTATTATTTAGGCAGGCTTACTTAACAGCCTGGATAAACTATGAAAAGCATCTATGTTGGAAATCTCCCCTTTGCGTTTCGCGACGCGGACCTCGCCAAACTGTTCGAGGAATTCGGCGAAATCAAGAGCGCAAAGATTATCATGGACCGCGATACCGGTCGCAGCAAGGGCTTCGGATTCGTCGAAATCGAAGATGACGGCGTTGCGGCGAATGCGGTTGAACAGCTGAACGGCAAGGATGTCGGCGGTCGTGCCCTTCGGGTCAACGAAGCCCGTCCGCGTGAAGCTCGTCCGCGCCGTTTCTGATTCTTGCAAGCAAGCTAGTTCCCGTTTTCAGGTCGCATTCCGTGCGGCCTTTTCTGTTGCCATGAACGCTCTTCCGCTTGCGCTAGGCGGGCGGGAAGAACAGGTAGGCGATGGCTATCGCCGCGATGACGCCGACGGCATCGGCGACGAGGCAGCAGGTGACCGTGTGACGCGTCTTGCGGACGCCGACGGATCCGAAATAGACCGCGATGACGTAGAACGTGGTGTCCGTCGCGCCCTGGAACATGCAGCCGAGACGACCGGCGAAACTGTCGGGACCGTAGGTCTTCATCGCTTCGATCATCATGCCGCGCGCTCCGCTGCCGCTAAGCGGCTTCATGATGGCGGTCGGAAGTGCCGGGACGATTTCGCTTCCGATTCCGAGAAAGGCGAGAACGCTGGAAACTCCGCCGAGAATCAGGTCCATGGCTCCGCTCGCGCGGAACACGGCAACGCCGACGAGAATCGCGACGAGGTAGGGAATGACCATCACCGCGGTGTGAAAGCCTTCCTTGGCGCCCTCGACAAAGGCTTCGTAGGCGCGAACCTTCTTGCGGACGGCAAGCGCGAGAAAGAGGATGATGACTCCAAAGAGCGTGATCCCGCTGACGAAAAGACTGGTCGTTCCGAGCGCGTCCGCGGTCAGGCGGCTGAAGTAGGCGAGGGTCGCGATGACGGTCGCGGAAAGGCCTCCGAGCCAGAGAAGCGTCACGGGATCCTTGAGCTTGATCTTCTGGAAAAAGCTCACGGCGACGATGCCCGCAACGGTGCTGAAAAATGTCGCGAGGAGAATGGGAAGAAAGACGTCGCTCGGATTGGTGGCTCCCATTTGCGCCCGGTAGGTCATGATGCTCACCGGGATGAGCGTGAGTCCGCTAGCGTTCAGGACGAGAAACAGAATCTGCGAATTGCTCGCTACGGACTTGTCTTCGTTGGGGTTCAGTTCCTGCAGCTGCTTCATCGCCTGGAGTCCCATCGGGGTGGCCGCATTGTCGAGACCGAGCATGTTCGCGCTGACGTTCATCAGCATCGTTCCGACGACGGGATGCCCCTTGGGAATTTCCGGAAAGAGCCTTGAAAAAAGCGGCTGGACGATCTTGGCGAGAATCTGTACGGCACCCGACTTTTCGCCTATCTTCAGAATGCCGAGCCAGAGACTCAGAATGCCCGTGAGGCCGAGCGCGATTTCGAACGCGGTCTTGGACATGTCGAAGGCGGCGAGAATCGTCGTGTTGAAGATTCCCGTTTCTCCAAAGGCGAAGCACTTGACGGCGCAGGCGAGGAAGGCGCCGAAAAAGAAGAGAAGCCAGATGACGTTCAGGACCATTGCCTAGCGTCTCCGGTTAGCCATCTCTTTCTTGAGAATGTCCATCACCGGGCCGATTTCCGCGGGAGCTTCGAAAATCGGATTCGCATACCGGGACTTGATTCCTTCGAGTTCCTTCTTGTGGTAGGAGACCTTGAATTCGGTGAACTTCAGGCCGTGTGCCGTGCTGATGACGACGACTTCTTCGTCCTTGTCGATCGTTCCTTCTTCGCGGAGCTTGAAGAGCGCGCCGAGCGCGACACCCGTATGCGGACATGTGTAGAGCCCGATGCGGTCGCCGCGTTCCGCCGCATTGGCGAGTTCCTCTTCGGAAACAT
Source organism: Senegalimassilia sp. (assembly GCA_963652365.1). Lineage (GTDB taxonomy): Bacteria > Fibrobacterota > Fibrobacteria > Fibrobacterales > Fibrobacteraceae > Hallerella. Next base: position 6,759 of record CAVJTH010000018.1, on the reverse strand, counting down.
CGACGACGATGCCGTTGTAGTTCCGGATGGCGCGTTCCGCCTTGGGATAGCTGACCGGGTTACCGATTTGAATCGCGCTGGCGAGAGTCTTTTTGGCATGGACCGGGACGAGCTTGTCGAACCCACGCTTGTAGGCCTGGAAGAACGGATTCGCGTTTTCGGCCTGGGCGACGACGATGCGCGGTTTCTTTTCGATGAGTCCCATGGCGAGGCAGTCGTCGAATCCCTTGGCGAGCGCGCTGACGTTTCCGAGGTTTCCGCCGGGGATGATAATCGTGTCGGGCACGTTCCAGCCGAGTTCCTGGCAGATTTCCGGGCTGATGGTCTTTTGGCCTTCGACGCGGAGACTGTTCATCGAGTTCGCCAGGTAGATGCGGTTGTCCGCGGTAACCTCCTGCACGATCTTCATGCAGCCGTCGAAGTCCGTGTCGAGAGCGAGGACGATGCTGCCGTTCGAAATGGGCTGGATGAGCTGGGCCACGCTCGTCTTTCCGCGGGGAAGGAACACGATGCTCGGAATGCCCGCCTTTGCCGTGAACGCGGAAAGGGCGGCCGAGGTGTCTCCGGTGCTTGCGCAGGCGACCGCGTCGATTTCCTTTCCGTGCCGGATCATCGAATTGACCTGGCTCACGAGGACGGTCATTCCCAGGTCCTTGAAGCTTCCCGTGTGGGAGTTGCCGCAAAGCTTGACCCAGAGCTTCCGGAGCCCGATCTCCTTGGCGAGCGCGCTTGCGTCGAACAGCGGGCTGAACCCTTCGCGGAGCGTCACGATGTCCTCTTCGGGAATTTCGGGAAGAACCATTTCGCGCTTGCTCCAGACGCCGCTCATGTCGGCGGGTCTAAAGCTCGTGCGGCGTTCCGCAAAGAGCCTTTTCCATTCTTCCGGGGAACGTTCGGCGAGCGCTTCGCGGTCGTGGTGTACTTCAAGCAGGCTTCCATCGACCTTGCTTCGGTAGATGACTTCGGAAAGCGGGTAGGTGTCGCAACCGTTGATGTTCTGGAAATAAGCGTGGAAAGGTTTCATAGGATGCCTCGAAAGATAGCCAGAAAAGTTTCAATGCGGAAAATCTAGAAATCTTGCAAAAGAAGACTTTGTATATTTGCATTCGATGTTTCCTTTTTTCGGAGTTTCCGTGCAGAAATTCAGAACCGCGTTCCTGGTCGCCCTGCTTCCGATGCTTTTTTTGGCTTCGTGCATTTTCGATTCGAACGGCGACGCCCTGGTTTCCTGGCTCGACGACCAGGGATTCCCTTCCAATTATCTGGTGCAGACGGTCGAAATCGACGATCTCTCGCTCGAATCCTACCAGGTCGGCTTCGACAGTACGCCTCGGCTTCAGTATTACCAGGGCGTGTTCGGTGCGGGAAACGGATTTTCGCACGATCTGGTCCTGGACTTCGGCTTCCGCGACAAGAGCTTCTTTGCCGCGTTCGCCGCGGACAGCGCGAAGGAGTTCCGGGCGGCGTTCCTCGCCCTTTACCCGGATTCCGGATTCTACTCGCGGGCGGGGCTCAAGGATTCGCTCCCGCTCAAGGAATCCCTGAACGTGAAGGTTTCCTGGATTCTCGAAACGGGAAACGGCTCGGGATTCATCGACAGCGTCGGCGGCACAAAGGATTCCGCCTGGGTGGCGAACCTGAGAAATTCCCTTGTCTCGGCGGATTCCGCGGATACGACCTTTAGCCTGAACATTTCCAGCCTGGATTCCGCGCTGCGCCTGGACTTGCCCGCGGCGTTCTACGAGTCGCTTGTCAAGGTGCAGGATGCCGCGCGTCTGCAACTGAAGATCTCGGCTCCGGAAGCGAAGCGCGTTTACCGCTTCTACGGCCCTAGCGCGGACGTCGTTCCGTTCTTGCGGATCAAGGCCTATTCGCGCGACGCCGATTCCAGCGGGAGCTCTTCGCGAAGAGACGTCTATAAGAACGTCTGGGCGTTCCGTTCCGCGATCGTCAGCACGCGGACGGAGACCTGCTCCGACTGCATCGTGCTGCATGGCGGCGTCCTGGAATCGCTTCTTGTGGAAATTCCCTCGGAAAGGATTCTTTCTGCCCTGGGCGAGTTCTACGGAGATGCGTTCCCCTATACGGAAGGAGACAGTATCGACGTGCGCCAGGCGGTCGTGCTTGCCCAGCTTTCGATGGCGAAAAGCTCTTCGACGGATGGCTCCGAACTGGGATTTCCGGTTCAGGTCGTCGCATCGACCTTTGTGGATTCGAGCGGACAGGACATGCAGTCTTCCGAGGTTTACAAGCTGAACAAGTCCTACATCAAGGAACATGGACATCCGAACCTCGTGTTTCTCGACGGCGACACGCTCGGGTTGCAGCTCACGAACGGGATGCGCTCGTTCATCAACCGCGCCGGGAAGGGTGCCAAGATGCGAGTGGTCCTTCGCATGGGCTATTCAATGCTTTCTCCGTATGACACGCTTTACTATGACCGCGTAACGGATGCGGGCGATTCTGTCCGGATGTTCCTGGACAGCTACACCTATTCGCGTTACGACTTTACGGACTATATCGGACGTCCGATGAACCTCAAGCTCTGGCTTGCGACGAAACGGGGGAATGGAAAATGATTCGAAAGGCTCTTGTCTGCGCAGGTCTGTTCGTCGCCTTGGGAAATGCCGCCTCGATGATGGGCCTGGAAGCCTTGGGAAAGCCGACGGAAGCGGCTACGGCGATTACGCTCGGTCGCGGGTTTTCCGGTGGCGCGAAAGCGGAAAGCGGCTACGTCGAATGGAACCCGGCTTCGCTGGCGTTTGAACGGAACACGTCGTTCAACGCGACGCTTCTCTTCGAAGAGAACGTGGCGAAAAACAGCGGAAAGTCCTATGCGTCGTCTTCGCTGGAAATCCCGTCGCTCTCGTTTGCGTTTGCGCTCGGCCGTTTCGGTACGGCATCGCTTGCGCTTTCGCAAAAGTACACGCTTAACCTGGACGAAGAAGTCGATGATTCCCTGAAGACCAGTCTTGCGAACATCAAGTATCAGGGAAACATCTACGAGATCACTCCGGCGTATGCTGTCCGGCTTCCGTTCTTTCGTCGGCTGTCGCTAGGATTCTCCGCGCACTTTGTCATGGGTTCCGTTTCGCGGAAGCTTGCGCTGGGAGCGGACAATTCCCAGGTGCCGGCGGCGGATGCCTGGGCGACGAACAGCGCGGAACTGACGGAATCCGCCGAGGGGCGCTTCGAAATCAAGAACCATCCGGCGTATTACACGGGCGCCGTCTTTTACAAGGGACTGAAGTCCTCGTATTATTTTTCCTACACGACGGCGTACACGCTAAGGAACAAGCTCGAATACAACTTGACGTTCAGCCAGACGGATACGCTGGTCCCTTCGAAAATCACCCGGGAAATCGATGTCCCGCCGACATACGCGACAGGCTTCGCCTTCCGTTACCGGAAGCGGCATCATGTCATGATCGACTTGATGCTTCGCGGCTGGGATACGGATATCGCGAACATCGCCGGAGCGTGGAACCTTGCGGATTCGACGGACACACAGACGGAATTTGTCGTCGCCCTGGGCTACGAGCGGAGCGGTTCGACGGACTATTTCAAGAAATATCTCCAGCGGATGGATTTTCGCGCAGGTACATGGATGAGAAATTATTACATTGCGGATGTCAAGGAATACGGAGTCTCTCTCGGCGCCGGATTTCCTCTCGGTCGGCGAAATACGAAAGTGGATATCGCCGTGCAGGGCGGCATGCGCAAGTCGGACAACGAGACTGTCTGGGACGAGACGTTCGTCGGGGTTTCCGTTGGGCTGACGGGCGTTGGCAATTGGGGCAATAAGCCGAAAACGGTGCACTAGGCACCAAAGGAGATCGACATGAGCTCGAAAACAAAAGCTTCTCCGGCAAAGAGCAAGGTTGCTTCTTCGATAAGGAGCATCGTCAAGGACGCCTTGAAAAAGGAAAAAGCGAAAGTCGAGGAATTGAAGGTCATTTCGCAAAAGGCCGAATCCAAGGTCGAAGAGCTGAAGAAGGCTTCTCGCAAGGCGAAGGACAAGGTCAAGTCCAAGGTCGAGGAAATCAAGAAATCCGTTTCGAAGTCCGCTCCGTCGAAGCGTCCTGCGCAGAAAAAGGCCGACGAGGCTTCGACAGCTCCGGCAAGGAAGAAACCGGTCGCGGTGGAGAAGACCGTCGCGAAGTCGGCGAAAAAGCCTTTGGCGACCACAAAGGGCGCACGCAGGGACGCCGCGGAAACGATCAAGGAGTCGTCGGAATTTTCTCCGGAATATCTCGTTCTGATGCAGCGCGATCCGAACTTTCTCCATGCCTTCTGGGACGTAAAGGACGAACGCCTGAAAAACGCTCTCCACGGAAAGAAGTCGCTCGTGCTTCGCCTGTACGATGTCGCTTCGGACTTGACGGTTCGAAAGAACAAGAAGCGCAAGTTCCGCGATATCGAGATTCCGGCGGATGCGAAGAGCTGGTATGTGCAAAACCAGAAGGAAGCTTCGTTCAGCGCCGCGCTGGGGACGAAAACCCAGGCGGGCAAGTTCGAATCGCTGGTCGAAGCTCCCGCCATGCAGGTCTTCAGCTTCGAAAACGTCAGACAGTCAAACCTGAAAACGGACAACGTCTTTTTCAAGGCTTCCCTGGGCGGCGCGGGAATTGGCGGGTTTGGAAGTTCCGGACTTTCCAGCCAGTCTGTCGCCAAGTGGCTCGAACATCTTGCGAGTTCTTCGGAATCGTTCTTTTCCGGTGCGCTGTCGAGCGCGGCGTCCCTTTCGAGCGGTGCGCTCCTCCCTCCGACTCCGGGCTCCGTAAGCTATGGCAAGGATTTCTTCCTGTGGGTCAAGACGCGTCTGATCGTCTATGGCGGAACGCGTCCCGATGCCCATCTCCAGGTTCGCGGAGAACCGTTCCCGCTCAATCCGGACGGAACGTTCTCCTTTGAACAGGACCTTCCCGATTCCACGCAGATCATTCCGGTCTTTGCGACGGACAAGGACGGCGATTTTCCGACGACAATCGTTCCCGTCGTGATCAAGCGTACGGAATGACGCCGATGGTCGCATGAATTCGGATTGCAATGGACAGCTCTATCTCTTGCTGCACGCGCATCTGCCGTTCGTGCGAAATCCGCGCTATGAACGCTTTCTAGAAGAGAACTGGTTCTTCGAAGCCTTGACGGAAACCTATCTTCCGCTGGTCCAGGCGCTGTCGAGGCTTGCGGAAAAGGGCGTGCCGGGCGTCTTGAACCTGAGCGTCTCTCCGACGCTTCTCGCCATGCTTGCGGACGAGCTTCTTTTGGAGCGTTATTCCCGCCATCTGCAGAAGTTGCAGGAGCTCGCTTCCAAGGAATTGAAGCGCCTTTCCGGGGATCCGGAACGTCTGGAAATCGCGAAGTTCTATGCGGCGCGCATCGTGGAACTTTCCGAAACCTGGGAACATCGCCTGCATCGCGACATGGTTTCGGCTCTTGCATCTCTCGAACGCCGCGGAAAGCTCTCCCTTCTCACGTGTGTCGGGACGCATCCCTTCTTGCCGGCCTACCAGTCGGAACCCGAAGCGATTCGTCTGCAGCTCCGCTTGACGATGGAAGCCTTCCGGAACGCGTTCGACAAGAACCCCAAGGGCGTGTGGCTTCCGGAATGCGGATACTTTGACGGGCTCGACGCGTTCCTCGCGGAACAGGGACTTGAATATTTCTTCATGGAAACGCACGGGATCTTGCTCGCGAGTCCCGCTCCGAAGTTTGGCGTCTTCGCTCCGACAAGAACCCCGGCGGGCCTTTTGGCTCTTGGTCGGGAACAGTCGAGTTCCGTGGAAGTCTGGAGCCGGGAACGCGGCTATCCCGGACATCCCGACTATCGGGAATTCTACAAGGACATTTCCCGGGAACTTCCGCGCTCCTATCTGGGAGACTACTTCTTTGCGAAGGATGCTCCGATCGATTCCGGGTTCAAGTATTGCCGGATTACCGGCGGAGAGGACAAGGCGCTTTACCGTCCGTGGCTCGCGATGAATCTCGCCCGGGAACATGCGCGCCTTTTCGTGGCGAATCGGGAACGGACCGCGATGGAGCTTTCGCGGGGAATGGATTCGAGACGTCCCTGCATTCTGTGCCCCTACGATGCGGAACTGTTTGGACACTGGTGGTTTGAAGGACCGCAGTTCATCGAGTCTGTCTTTGAAAGGGCTGCCGCTTCGACGTCCATTCGGCTCGCTTCGGTAAACGAGCTGTCGCCCGATCCGCGGGACTTGGATGTTCACCGTCCGGTCTTTTCTTCGTGGGGCGAAAACGGCTTCGCGTCGGTGTGGGTGAACCCGGAAGTGGATTTTATCTATCCGAAGTTCTTCCGGATGTTCGGCGTGTTCAAGAAATGCCGCGCCGAGGCGCACCCGACAAGATTCCAGAAGCGCGTACTTGCCCAGATGGTTCGCGAACTGGCGCTTTTCCAGTCTTCGGACTGGGCTTTCATGATTCACAACCATTCGGCCGCCGACTATGCGAAGCGGCGCCTGGAAGAGCACGAACGTGACTTCATGAAGCTCGCCGCGATGTTTGCCGGGGAATTTGTCGATGAGTCGATCCTCGCGGAAGTCGAATCCCGGGACAATCTCTTTCCGTGGATTTTTAGCGCTTAGCTTTGCGGAACGATCCGTTCAGTGCTTAGTGGATAGTGATTAGTTCAGAGCTTAGTTGAGAGAGCTTAGTGCTTAGAATCGCAAAGCGAGCTTTTGCTTTCTGCCGAAAGGCTTTTGGCGTTGCACGTCTAGGCTTTTTCGCGAAGCGAAC
>CAVJTH010000017.1:0-55787 GCA_963652365.1 Senegalimassilia sp. | reverse complement strand
TTTTTCAGAGATTAGAGTTTAGGAATCAAAATGGTCCGCTTTACGTTAGAACCTAAATGTACGCAGAACTCAGATCCAAGTTCTAAGATCTAAGCTCTGCTTTAGAGCCTAAATGTCCGCAATGCCAAGTTCTTGTCGCTGCCTCATTTCCCTATCAATTTCTAATTTTTCCTTAACCAAACACAAAGGTTCAATTATGCGCATTCTCGTTCTAAATTGCGGAAGTTCGTCCGTCAAGTTCGCCGTCATCGATACGGAAAACAAGGAATCTCTTTCCAGCGGGCTTGTAGAAAACATCGGCGTGAACGGTCACTTCAAGGCCAAGGGTCCGGAAGGCAAGGCGGAGTTTCACTTTGACTGCCCGACCCACAAGGAAGCGGTCATCGAAGTCCAGAAGTTCCTCACCGCGCAAAAGCTCATCGCGACAATCGAAGCGGTCGGTCACCGGGTCGTTCACGGGGGCAAGTTCATCAAGTCCGAACCTGTAACGCAGGAACTCATCGACTACATTCGGAGCATCATCCTGTTCGCTCCGCAACACGAAGGCGCCCACGCGACTGGAATGGAAGTCGCGACGGAAATCTTCGCAGGCCTTCCGCAGCTCGCCGTCTTCGACACGGCGTTTCACCAGACAATGCCGCGCAAGGCATTCCTCTACGGGATTCCGTATTCCTATTACGAAGACTACCACATCCGCCGTTACGGTTTCCACGGCACGTCGCACCGATACGTCAGCGCGGAAGCTGCCCGCATTCTAGGCAAGAAGCCCGAAGAACTAAACCTCGTCACGGCGCATCTCGGCAACGGAAGTTCCTGCTCCGCGATCCATGCGGGAAAATGCGTCGATACGACGATGGGATTCACGCCGCTCGACGGACTCGTGATGGGAACGCGTTCCGGATCGCTCGACCCGGCAATTCTCTTCTTTTTAAACAAGAAGCTCGGCTATGACATCGACAGGCTGAACAAGCTGCTGAACAAGGAAAGCGGACTGCTCGGACTTTCGGGACTCAGCAACGACATGCGGACAATCACCCAGAAAGCCTCCGAAGGGCACAAGGGCGCGCAGATTGCCTTTGAAGTTTTCTGCTACCGTCTTGCCCGCGAGATCGGCGGGATCACGATGGCACTTCCGCGCCTCGACGCACTTGTCTTTACCGGCGGAATCGGAGAAAACAGCCGTGTCGTCCGCGAAACGACCCTCGAAAACCTGGCGATTCTGGGATTCCGGATCGACCCGGAACGAAACGAGGACAACGGAATCGGTTCTGGCCACATCATCACCGCGGAAGGCTCGACGCCGCTCGCAATGGTCGTCCCGACTAACGAGGAATTGCTGATCGCCCTCGATACCGCGGAATACGCAAAAAGCGTCAAGTAACCCTGCGAAAAAAATCTGTCACGAAAGTCCCCGCCTTTTGTGGGGACTTTTCAATAGATGACGTCTTCGAGAACAAGTCCCTGTGGCGGCGCCATCGTACGTTCGCCCTTGAAGCGTTCGGCAAGAATTTCCTTGACCGTTCCTTCGGGATAACGATGCCGCCCGATGTCGAAAAGCGTTCCGACCATGGCGCGAACCTGTCTGTGCAAAAAGCGGTTGCCCAGGATGTGCCACCGCGAAATGTAGTCGTTCTCCTTCACCAGTTCAAACCGGGAGAGATTGCACACCGTACTTTTTCCGTCGTTTCGCGGAATGCAGAACCGGATAAAGTCGTGTTCGCCTAAAAAGGATTTCGCTTCGCGGCGCATCAGATCGTAATCCACGGGCAGGTGTCCGATTTCCCAGCCAAAGTCGCGGAGAAGCGCCACGGGACGCGTAAAGAGCGTATAGACATAGTAGCGCGAAACGGCATCGTAGCGCGAATGAAAATCCGAAGCGCAAGGCTCCAGTTCGCGAATCTTGACGGTTCCCCGCCCGAGCCCGTTGATGGAACGCGTCAATTTTTGGCAGTCGATTTCGCCGTCGTAGTCGAAATGGACCATCTGTCCCCGAGCGTGCACGCCCGTATCGGTCCTGCCGGCAGCGACCAGATCGATCGGCGAGCGAAGTGCCGTTCGAAAGGCGTCTTCAAGTGCAGACTGGACCGTGACAAACCTTGTCTTTCCGTGTTCGTTCTGTTCTTGCCAACCAAAATAGGCGCTGCCCAGATATTCGCAACGAAAACGATAGCGCATTCTATTCCCCGGTTTCGCGCTTGATGCGAATGACCGTTTCGACCTGTTCTTCGGAAAGCTGCGTTCGCCGTGCGATTTCGGACGGAGTCAGTCCGCGGCGATTCAGCTGCAAGACCTTTTCCTTGTCGGCGCGTTCGCGATCAAAGCGAGTCATTTCCAGCGGACTCGGATTCGGCTTTGGGAAGATTTCCGTCTGGAGCGTATTGTGGCTTTGCGCCTTGTACTTGTTCGCTCTTTCCGGGGCGCGATGAACGCCTTTGGGAGTGCGAAGACCGGCGAGAGTGTCGGACAGGGCCTGCATGGCGCTCGTGATGCGTTCCTTTGCCGTCGGGCGCAAAACAGGCCGTTCGACTTCGCCCTTCGCGTTTTCGAACTCCACATTGTCCGTTACGGGAACCGTCGCGCTTTCCGAAGATTCCGCCGTCTCCTTGACGTCTTCGATAATGGAGCGGCGATGCACACGGGTACGATCGACAAAGGTGGGATCCTCCAGGCCGCCTTTCGGTGTCTTGAAACGGTTTTCCGCCCGAATCTTTTCGAGCTCGCGCGTTATCGCCTCTTGACGATTCCGCAAAAAGAAGAATACGCCTCCCAGAACGACAATCAGCAGGATCAGCCCGCCGATGACATAGACAAAGACATTTGAACCGGAGTTTCTTTCGGAATCCTTTGCCTCGACCTTGCTTTGGGACGGCAACGCCGGAGATTCGCCCTGTTCCAGGTTCCGCATCGCGACAAGCACGCCCCACAGGGAATCCCGCTTTTCGACAGCAGCCGCTTTCGCTTCCGGATTTTCCGTCGAGAAAACTTCCACATTCGACACGTCGATTTCTTCGCGCAAGAGCAGGTAGCGTTCGCCAGAGAGCCTAGGTTCAAACGGATCCGCTTTCAGGAACGCGAACAGGATAATGACAAGAACAAGGAGAATGGCGGGAACGACAAGCTTCTTCATGAGTGAAAATTTATAAAATTTTGAAAACCGGAAAATCTCTCCGGTCCATTCCGACAGGGCCAAGATCCAGCGCGACTTCGACCTGTTTTTCAGATCACGCAAGTCCTTTTCTGTAAAATCACGCGTAAAAAGTGGATTTTCCAGCCTTCTCTTCGGTCAGGGCCTTCAAAACCGACGGGTCGAAACTATATTTGGTTTCGGAGTTTCCATACTTGATTCCTTTTTGATTTGTAGCAAAACAAAAAATAGAATGTGGAAACTCCACGTCTTGTTTTAAAAGACGGGAACGGATTTCATTCCGGTCTTTCTTGATTTTACAGAAAGGAATCTGCATCTTCGGAATCAGTTGAGAGTTGAGTGTGAAGAGTTGAGTGTGGAGTTCTGCGGACGTCTAGGTTCTAACGTGAGTCAGAACTTAGAACTGAGAGCTTAGAGCCGAGATTCGCAGACATTTAGGTTCTAACATAAGCGGACCGCTTTGAGTTCTAAGCACTAAGCACTATCCACTAAGCTCTGAACGGATCGCTTGGCGACAAAAACCACCTTGTTCTTCAGCAAGTCGCGGTCAATTAAAAAGGCTCCGGGGAATCCGGAGCCTAGATTTTTTCTTTCACATGCTACTTTCTGTTCTTTTCGACAAGCTTCCGGCAGTCTTCGAAGAAAGGATTCGAATCATGCGGACCGGGAGCCGCTTCCGGGTGAAACTGCACCGCAATCATCGGAACCTTTTTGGAGCGGAACCCTTCGATAGAGCGGTCGTTCAGGTTCACATGGGTCACTTCCAGAACATCCGAGTCAATGGAATCTTCCAACACGGCGAAGTTGTGGTTCTGCGAAGTCACCATGACGCGTCCCGTATCGAGGAACTTCACCGGATGGTTTCCGCCGTGATGACCAAACTTGAGACGCCCCGTCTGCGCACCGTTCGCAAGCCCGAGAATCTGGTGTCCAAGGCAGATGCCCATCACGGGGACCTTGCCAAGAATCTTTTTCGCATTGTCCATTGCGCCTTTCACGCCCGCCGGATCACCGGGGCCGTTCGAAAGGAAGACTCCATCGGGATTCATCGCGAGAACCTCTTCCGCCGGCGTATAGGCGGGAACGACCGTCACCCGAAAACCTTGCATCCGCAAATTGCGAAGAATGTTCCTTTTGACGCCAAAGTCGTAAACGACCAGTTTCATGTCCGCGGCGGGGAGTTCTTTCGGCATTCCGAATTCGCCGAGAAAATCGTCCGAAAATTCGTACTTTTCCTTGCACGTGACGGTTTCGACCATATCGATTCCGTCTAGGCCCGCCCAGGCTTTCGCCTTTGCGACGCCCTCTTCCGGAGAAACCTTTCCCGATGTGCAGATGAACCCCTTGAGCGTTCCCTTTTCACGGAGAAGAAGCGTGAGAGCCCGAGTATCGATGCCCGCTAGCGCCGGAATTTCAAACCGCTTGAGCGCAGCCGCAAGACTTTCTTCCGAGCGCCAGTTGGAATCCGCGTTAATTTGTTGCACAAGGAGTCCCGCGGCCTGGAATCTTTCGCTTTCCATGTCCGCCTGGTTTACGCCGACATTTCCAATTTCCGTTTCGGTCAGAGTCACGAACTGCCCTGCATACGAAGGATCGGAGAGAATTTCCTCGTATCCGGAGAGCGACGTGTTGAAAACAACTTCGCCAAAGGAATCCACGGGAGCGCCCATCGAATAGCCGAAAAAGACGCTGCCGTCCGAGAGAGCGAGAAACGACTTGCGTTCCCGTTCGAGTTTCCATTTTTCTTCTAGTGTCATAGTCGTTTTCCTTCTTAAACGTTCACTTTCGGAGCGTGCCGCTGGTATTCCTGGATCGAGCAGACTTCCACGCCAAAGCGTCCGTCGCCCGATTCGCCCTTCATGTCTTCGAGGCCTTCGATGGTCGCTTCGAGAGCGTCGAGCGTCGTCGTAATCGGAATGCCGCGGAGAATGCACGTGGAGCGAATTTTCGCTTCGTCCTTTGCCGCCTTTGCGCCCGGAGTCGGCGTGTTCACGATCCACGCGAGATCCTTTTCGTCAATCAGGTCGAGGACGTTCGGGCGGCCGTCCGAAATGCGAAAAACGCCGTGCGTCTTGATGCCGTGATTGCGAAGAACGGTGCTCGTTCCGCGGGTCGAATAGATTTCGAATCCGAGCTTTTCGAGGCGCTTCGCGAAAGGCACGACCGCTTCCTGGTCCGCATCCTTGACGCTCAGGAAGATATTCCCCTTCATCGGAACATAGTTTCCGGCTCCGACCTGGCTCTTGATGTAGGCCATCGAATGGCGGGAATCGAGTCCCATCACTTCGCCCGTCGATTTCATTTCGGGCGAAAGAATCACATCGACGCCCGGGAAACGCGCAAACGGGAAGACCGCTTCCTTGACCGCATAATACTTGGGCGTAAAGAGCCTGGTATAGCCCAGATCCTTGAGCTTCTTGCCGGCCATCACCAGCGAAGCGAGCTTGGCGAACGGAATACCGGTCGCCTTGGATACAAACGGAACCGTGCGGCTTGCACGCGGATTCACTTCGATTACGTAGATATCGTTTCCGTGAACGGCAAACTGGACATTCATCAGACCGACGACGTGGAGTTCCCGCGCAAATTCAATCGCGAGTTTCCGCAAGCGGTCCTGGATCTCTTGCGAGAACGTCGGAGGCGGAATCGTGCACGCAGAGTCCCCGGAGTGAATGCCCGCAAGTTCGATGTGTTCCATGATCCCGCAGATTTCGGCCGTTTCGCCATCGGAAATGCAATCGACGTCGCATTCCGTCGCCTGTTCCAGGAAGTGATCGACGAGAATCGGGCGATCGGGAGAAACTTCGAGCGCTTCCTCTTCCATGTATTTGCGGAGAGCCTCTTCGTCGTGGACGATGCACATTGCGCGACCGCCAAGGACAAAGCTCGGACGGGCAAGCACGGGGAAGCCGATTTTCTTCGCAATCGCAACCGCTTCGTCCGCGGTCTGCGCCATTCCGGAAGGAGGCTGCAACACGTGCAGCTTGTTCACGATGTCGCCAAAGAGCTTGCGGTCTTCCGCGGCATCGATCATCGCCGGGGACGTTCCGATGATGTGCACGCCATTTTCTTCGAGGCTGTTCGCGAGATTCAGCGGAGTCTGTCCACCGAACTGAACGATCGCGCCGTCGCACTTTTCGTGGCGATAGACATTCAACACGTCTTCGAGCGTGAGCGGTTCGAAATACAGCTTGTCCGAAGTGTCGTAGTCCGTCGAAACCGTTTCCGGATTCGAGTTGACCATCACCGTTTCAAATCCCGCCTTGCGCAGCGCAAAGGAGGCGTGCACGCAGCAATAGTCAAATTCGATTCCCTGGCCGATACGGTTCGGACCGCCGCCGAGAATCATGATTTTCTTCTTTCCCGAAGGCTTTTCGCCCGGACGCATTCCCGTGCCGTCGCCGAGCTGTCCCGCTGTCGGATTTTCGAAGCGGTTGTCATCGTCGCGGTAAGTCGAATAGAGATAGGGCGTGTACGACTGGAATTCCGCGGCGCACGTATCGACCTGCGCAAAGCTCGGAACGACTCCGATTTTTTCGCGGGCCGCGCGGACGTCGAGTTCCTTCGCTCCGAGAATCCAGCCGATCTGGCGGTCGGAAAATCCGAGCTTTTTCGCTTCGCGGAAAAGAGGCTTGTCCTTCGACAGGTTTTCGAGCGATCCGGCCTTGCGAATTTCGTTTTCGAACAAGGCGAGCTCTTCCAGTTCGCGGAGGAACCACTTGTCGATCTTGCAGATTTCGTGGATCCGATCGACCGACCAGCCCCGCTTCAACGCTGCGCGGACATAGAAGATTCGCTCGGCGGAAGGACGCTTGACCTCGGCTTCGAGCCTTTCGTCGGAAAGTTCCTCGAACGCGTGATCCTTGCCGTCTGCGCCGTAGCCCGCATGTCCCGTTTCGAGCGAACGCATCGCCTTCTGGAACGACTGCTTGAACGTGCGTCCAATCGCCATCGCTTCGCCCACGGACTTCATCTGCGTCCCGAGCGTCGTGTCCGCACCGGCAAACTTTTCAAACGCGAACCGTGGAACCTTCGTGACGATGTAGTCGATGGAAGGTTCAAAGCAGGCCGGAGTCACCTTGGTGATGTCGTTCAGGATTTCGTCGAGCGTGTAGCCCACGGCGAGTTTCGCGGCAAACTTCGCGATCGGAAAGCCGGTCGCCTTCGAGGCGAGGGCCGAAGAACGCGAAACGCGCGGATTCATTTCGATGACGACAATCCGCCCGTTCTTCGGGTTCAGCGCGAACTGGACATTCGATCCGCCCGTATCGATTCCGATTTCCCGCATCACGGCAATCGACGCGTCGCGAAGCTTCTGGTATTCGCGGTCGGTGAGCGTCAGGGCCGGCGCCACCGTAATGGAATCTCCCGTATGGACGCCCATCGGGTCGAGGTTCTCGATCGAGCAGACGATGACGCAATTGTCCTTGTGGTCGCGCATCACTTCGAGTTCGAATTCCTTCCAGCCCTCGATGGATTCTTCGATCAGGACCTCGGAGGTCGGGCTGTAGTAAAGCCCGCGCTGCACGATCGTTTCAAATTCTTCCTGGTTGTGCGCAATGCCGCCTCCCGTTCCGCCGAGCGTAAATCCCGGACGGATGACGACCGGCCACACGTCAAGCTTCTCGCGCGCGGCGTTCGCTTCTTCGAGAGTGTTTGCCGAAACGCTCTGCGGCATGTCTAGCCCGATACGTTCCATCGCTTCCTTGAAAAGTTCGCGATCCTCCGCCTTGTTGATGACCTCGGGGCGCGCACCGATCATCTCGACGTTGTAGCGGGAAAGCACGCCTTTCTTGTGAAGCTTCATCGCGAGGTTCAGCGCGGTCTGCCCTCCGAGGGTCGGGAGCAGCGCATCGGGACGTTCGCGCCGGATGATTTCCGTCAGAGCCTGCGCAGTCAGCGGCTCGATATAGGTACGGTCCGCAAAATCAGGGTCCGTCATGATTGTCGCCGGGTTCGAGTTCACCAGGACGACTTCGTAGCCTTCGGCCTTGAGCGATTTGCACGCTTGCACGCCGGAATAGTCGAATTCGCAAGCCTGTCCGATGACAATCGGCCCCGAACCGATAAGCATTATCTTCTTGAGATCTTCACGTTTTGGCATAGTACCTTCGCTTGAGCTAAATCGGCGTAATTTTAGAAATTTCTATCCGCGAAACAAAGGGAAAAGTTTTATCTTTTTGAAAGTTTTCGGAAGGACTTCAAAGTCCCTTTGGGGATGTTTTCCCCGTCGGGAATCCGAGCGACTTTTTCGGCACCATAAAATTCATTTTTGTCGTTTTTTCGAACCGTCGATTTTTCAAGATTCAAACGGGGAAGATTTTTCCGTCGGTCTTCGGAACGCGATAAATGCTAAATTAAAAGCATGACTTGGAAATTCTACATCCTTTGGCTCATCTCCTTTCTCGCCGGAGTCCTCTTCGTGTGCGTTCTCTCGGGCGACACGCCATCCCCTTCCGTCCGCTACCTTTTCCTCGGTCTCTGGGGCGCCATTCTCGGTGCGCTGTTCAACGCGATCGCGTGCAAGAAGACAGCCGACGCCGATACCGATCTGGACATCGAGCCCAGCCGCAAGCTCCCCGATACGGAATTCATCCCCATCGTCAGCGAAGCGACCAGTCCAGCCTCCGCGGACACGCCCCAAAAGCCCCGGATCCTCGCCCCGGAATTTCCCGACGAAGACTGGATAGACTTCAGCCACGAACTGTTGCGCAACCGCCCGTTTCCGGAAGTCATCCGCAAGCTGAACGAGCTTCTGCCTAGAATTTTCAAGGGAGCCTCCGGCGTTCTCTACATGTATGGCAACAACCAGTCCGAGCTGCACCAGATTTTCGCCTTTGGCGAAAACACGATTAGCGACCCGGTCATCGCCCCGGCGGAATGCGCAAGCTTCGACAGCGCAAAAATCGTCGTCGCCGACTACTCCGACCCGCAGCACGTAACCGGCTGCACGCACCTGCACCACCGCCCCCAGGGATATTCCTTCTGCGCACCGATCGAAGGCCTCGAAGAGCACTTCGGAATCCTCTCCATCCAGGTCGATACGCTCCCGGAAGGCGAAACCGCCGAAACGTGGAAGACGAAGATTTCCATGGTCGCGACGGCGTTCGGACTGTTCGTCGCCAACCAGAACCTGCAAGTCCGCTTCAAGACGCAAAGCCTGCGCGATCAGCTCACCGGTCTCGTGAACAAGCGCTACATGGAAGAAGCCCTGATGCGGGCGATCAGCGAAGCGCGCCGGCACGGCACCCCGATCGGCATGATCATGCTCCACCCGGACAATCTCGAAGACTTGAAGAACCAGCACGGCACGCACGCTTCGGAACAGATGCTCTGGGAACTTGCCCAAAGGCTTCCGCGCTACATTCGCACCGAAGACATTCCATGCCGTTTTGCGGAGAGCACCCTTTGCGTGCTTTTGCCCGGAGCGGACCGCATCCGCACCGAACAGCGCGCCGAAAAGATCCGCCACGAAATCGAAAACCTGCAGGTCGCCTACGGCAAGCTCATGCTTCAGACGACGCTGAGCCTCGGTGTCGCCACGTTCCCCGAAAACGCAAAGACATCGGCAGAACTGGCGTCAGCCGCGGAACAGGCGATGCTCCAGGCGAAATCGCTCGGAGCGAACCGGGTCTGCACCGCCCAGACGGAATCCGCCAAGCAGTAAATACCCTGTACCTTTCGCATCCGTCATCACAATTTTGCAACATCCTTCATTTCCTTTTGCTATATTTGTCGGGCTCGAATCGAAAGAGCGAAAACGCAAGAAACCAAAGGTTCACTTATGTCCAATCTAAACGAAGAAGCACTCGCCTACCACGCCAGCGGAAAACCCGGAAAGATCGAGGTCGTTCCGACCAAAGCGCACAGCACGCAGACTGATCTCGGACTTGCCTACACGCCCGGCGTCGCGGCACCCTGCCTCGAAATCGAAAAGGACAACAACAAGGCTTACGACTACACGACAAAGGGAAACCTCGTCGCCGTAATCTCCAACGGAACGGCCGTCCTGGGCCTCGGAGACATCGGAGCGGTCGCCGGCAAGCCCGTCATGGAAGGCAAGGGCCTTCTTTTCAAGATTTACGCGGGTGTCGATGTCTTTGACATCGAAGTCAACGAGAAGGATCCGAAAAAGTTTATCGAAATCGTCAAGGGAATCGCTCCGACTTTCGGCGGCATCAACCTGGAAGACATCAAGGCTCCGGAATGCTTCGAAATCGAGGAAGGCCTGAAAGCGGCCCTGGACATTCCCGTCATGCACGATGACCAGCACGGCACGGCGATCATCAGCAGCGCGGCGCTCGTAAACGCTCTCGACATCGCGGGCAAGGATATCGACAAGGTGAAGCTCGTGGTAAACGGAGCGGGAGCAGCGGCAATCGCCTGCACAAAGCTCTACCTTTCCCTCGGCGTCAAGAAAGAAAACGTCATCATGGTCGATAGCAAGGGCGTCATCAGCAAGGCGCGCAAGAACCTCACGCCGCAAAAGGAATTCTTCGCCACGGACAGGACCGACGTTTCGACCCTCGCCGAAGCCATGAAGGGCGCCGACGTGTTCCTCGGGCTTTCCAAGCCGAACATCCTCACCCAGGAAATGATCCAGTCGATGGCCAAGAACCCGATCGTGTTTGCTCTCGCGAACCCGGTTCCCGAAGTTTCCTACGATGTCGCCATGAGTTCCCGCGAAGACATCATCTTCGCGACGGGCAGAAGCGACTACCCGAACCAGGTGAACAACGTCATCGGCTTCCCCTATATCTTCCGCGGAGCCCTGGACGTTCGCGCGACAGCCATCAACGAGCACATGAAGCACGCCGCGGTCCGCGCCATTGCGGATCTCGCTCGAAAGCCCGTGCCGGAAGTGGTGAACATCGCCTACAATTCCGAACGTTTTTCCTTCGGGCGCAATTACATCATTCCGAAGCCCATGGACCCGCGCCTTCTCACCGACGTTTCGATCGCAGTCGCCAAAGCGGCCATCGAGAGCGGCGTGGCACGCAAGACCATCACCGACTGGAACGCCTATGCCGACAGCCTCCGCGACATGATGGGCTACGAC
Organism: Senegalimassilia sp.; assembly: GCA_963652365.1. Classification (GTDB taxonomy): domain Bacteria; phylum Fibrobacterota; class Fibrobacteria; order Fibrobacterales; family Fibrobacteraceae; genus Hallerella. Next base: position 44,583 of record CAVJTH010000017.1, on the reverse strand, counting down.
AACAAGCTCATCCGCGGATTCGAGAACATGGCACGCAGCAATCCAAAGCGCGTCGTATTCGCCGAAGGCGCAAGCGTCAACATGATCCGCGCAGCGATCCAGGCAAAGACCGAAGGCGTCGCCTACCCGATTCTTCTCGGCAACCCGGAACGCATCCGCGAAAACGCCGAAAAGGAAAAGCTCGACATCTCCGGCATCGAAATCGTGAATCCGCGTTCCGCGGACGAAGCGGATCGCCGTCTCAAGTTCGCCAAGATCTACGCAAACGAAAACGGTAGAAACGGCGTCACCACGGAAAAGGCGCGCGACGACATGTTCGAGCGCAACCATTTCGGCATGATGATGGTGAAGGTCGGCGATGCGGACGCCCTGATTTCCGGCTCCAATTCGCGCTATTCCACGACCATCGAACTCGCCAAGGAAATGATCGGAATCCGCGACGACTACAAGCACTTCGGCGCGCTCCACATTCTGAGCACCAAGAAGGGTACGTTCTTCCTCGCCGATACGCTCGTCAATCGCGACCCCGACACGGAAACGCTCGTCGATATCGCGAAGCTCGCACACGATGCGGTCCAGTTCTTCGCTCACGAACCGGTGATGGCGCTGCTCAGCTACGAGAACTTCGGATCCGACGAAAAGATGCAAAACGGTTCCGCAAGCTCGGTCCGGGACGCCGTGGCGATTCTCCACGAGAAATATCCGGGCTATGACGTTGACGGCGAAATGCAGGCAAGCGTTGCCTTGAACAAGGAACTGCGCGACGCCAAGTATCCGTTCAACACGCTGAAGGGCAAGGACGTGAACACGCTCATCTTCCCATGCCTCTCTTCGGCGAACATCACGTGCAAGATGCTTCTCGAAATGGGCGTCGGCGAATCCATTGGACCTGTGCAGATGGGTCTCAAGAAGCCGGTGCACTTCACCGACGCCGACGCATCCGTCCACGACATCTTCAACCTCACCGTCGCTGCCGTCATCGACGCGATTGTGCAAGAGAAAAAGGACAAGGCGAGTGTCGCAAAATAAGCCGAAGGTTTATTTTATGACCGAGCCTCCTTTTTCGCGATGGCGCGAAGCGACAGCGCAAAAGAAGGACAAGGCGAGTGTCGCAAAATAAGCCAGAAGCAAAATCAAGGTAAAATTCACAAGGAGCCGTCCATGGGGCGGCTTTTTTGCCAGGCCTTTTTTATATTTAGCACAAACTAAAGGTTTTTTTATGAAACGAAATTTCCTGTTCGTCCTGATCCTGTTTTTTTCTTCCGCAGCGTTCGCCGGAGACTCCTCGTCCATCTACACGAAGATCACCGACTGGTACAGCGACAACCTGAATTACGGCACCATCACCCTGTTGATGACCGTGGAAAGCTCCTTCATCCCGTTTCCCTCCGAAGTCGTCGTTCCGCCAGCCGCCTACAAGGCCCTGCAGCCGGATTCCGGCCTGAACATTTTCCTCGTTGTCGTGTTCGCCACGCTGGGCGCCCTTCTCGGAGCGTTCATCAACTACTATCTCGCCAAGCTTCTCGGACGTCCGATCATCTACAAGTTTGCCGATTCGCGCATCGGCGCCATGTGCCTGCTCGATTCCAAAAAGGTCATCCAGGCTGAAGAATTTTTCCGTAGGCACGGTGCGGTTTCCACGTTTGTCGGCAGGTTCATTCCCGCCATTCGCCAGCTGATATCCATCCCCGCGGGCATCGCCGACATGAAACTTTCGACGTTTGCCATTTTCACCGCCCTGGGAGCGTTCCTCTGGAACGTCATCCTGGCATTGCTGGGCGTTCTCGCTCACGGTCAAAGCGACATCATCGAAAAGTACAATTCCGAACTTTCCATGGTTCTCCTCGGCCTTGCCGCACTCTTCGTCGGCTTCGTCCTGTACAAGGGAATCCGCAAGAAGCGCCAGAAGTAACCGCTAGAAGTCGCAGTTTTCCACGCAGCGGTTTTTCAAGAACCTTGCCGTGTGCACCACGATTCCCTTGTTGTACTTGTGGTAGAGTCCCTCGCGGACGCCGTTCACAAATTCCATGTCCTCGGAAATCAGTCCCTGTTCGTTGAACATCTTGGCGACGCCGTTGGCGCGACCGTTCTCGTAACGAAACTCCGAGCGCAACGTCCCGTTCGCGTCCCAGCTCCTGGAAACGCCTTCCAGCATTCCAATGGCGTAAAAGTCCTGGCTTTTCAGCTTGCCGTTGTCATAGAACGTCTTGGATTCGCCATGCTCTTCGCCGCCTGCATAGTGAACTTCCTGCCACGGCGAACCGTTCGCGTAAAAGCTCCTGTAAACGCCGTCGAGCCTTCCCGCCCGGTAATCCGCCTCCACGCCCGTTTTCCCGTTCGGATAATACGACACGAAACGCCCTTCCCGAACCTGCGAGCCTTTTTGCACCGTATAGAGTTCCTGCAAGACGCCGCTTTCCGAAAGGACGCGGACCGTGTCAAGTTCGATGGCGTTCGCCAAGGCTGCGGCAACGAGGCACGACAGCACGATGTTTTTTCGTTTCATTCCTTCTTCCTTGTTCCTTTTTAAAATTAGAATGTATTTTTTGACTGCCTATGCGTGTCACGTTTTTAAATCCGCCTTATTTCCCCATGTTCAGTCGGGAATCCCGTAGTCCATGCGTCACCAAGTCGAGTACACTCTATTGGCCGATGTTCCTGAGCTATGCGGCGGGAACCGTCGAAGCGGATGGAAACGAAGTACAGCTCATCGACAGCCCGGCGATGGACCTCGACCTCGAAGCGACCGTCGCGAAGATTCGCGCCTTTGGACCGGAACTCATCGTCGCGAGCACGAGCACGCCGAGCATCATCAACGACCTTTCCGTCATCAAGACGCTCAAGGTTCTCTTTAACGTCCCGACGGCAATCATGGGAACGCACGCCACCGCGGAACCGCTCGAAACGATGCAGACCGAGCCGAATCTCGATTACGTCATCATCGGCGAAGCGGACTACACGACGCGCAACCTGGTCCGGCATCTCCGCGGAGAAATTCCGAACGTTTCGGACATTGCGGGTCTCGCCTACCGCACACCGAGCGGCGAAATAGACTTCCAGCCCGAAGGCCCAAAGATCGCGAACCTCGACGAAATTCCCTGGGTGAGCAAGACCTACTACAAGCACCTTTTCTCCTGCTACAAGCGATACTTCTACGGGGCGAACCTCAATCCTATCGTGGTGATTCTTTCCGGGCGCGGCTGTCCGAACCGCTGCAGCTACTGCGTCATTCCGCAGACGCTGAACGGCCACACCTTTCGGATGCGATCTCCCAAGGACGTCGTCGATGAACTCGAATTCATCCACTCGCACTTCGAAGATCTGGGCGAAGTCTTTTTCGAGGACGACACGTTTACCGCCAACCACAGGCACGTCCAGGAAATCTGCGAAGAGATTTTGCGCCGCAAGCTGAAAATCACGTGGAGCTGCAATGCCCGCGCCGACGTGCCGCTCGAACTTCTGAAGCTGATGCACCGGGCCGGCGGACGGGAGATGTGCGTCGGATTCGAAAGCGCAAGCCCCGAAGTTCTGCAGAACATCCACAAGGGCGTAAAGAACACGGACAAGGCAATCGAATTTATGCGGAACGCGCGCAAGGCGGGATTTCTCGTACACGGATGCTTCATGGTCGGCAACCCGGGCGACACGGCGGAAACGCTCCGCATGACGCTCGACTACGCAAAGAAGCTGAACCCGAATACGGCGCAGTTCTACCCGATCATGGCCTACCCAGGTACCGAAGCCTACAAGGAAGCGCTCGAAAGCGGCGCGCTCGAAAGCCGCGATTACAGCCAGTGGCTCGACAAGGACGGATTTCACCGCACGACGATTCACCGAGGAACCCTTTCGAGCCAGGACCTGGTCGATTTCTGCGACAAGGCGCGGCGCGAATTCTACCTCCGCCCGAGCTACATCTTCCGGCAGGGAATCATGGCGATCAGAAACCCGAAAGAACGCTACCGGGTCTTCCGCGGATTTCACACGCTCGTCAAGCACCTTTTCCGCAAGCACGGAGAGCTCGCCGTGCGACAGGCCCCGACAAGCAAGCGGTAAATTCCGGGAAGTTGCTACTTAATTTGTATGCGGTGAATTTCCTTTCCGACTTTTAGCAGGTAGTTTCCCGATGCGGGAAGTTTTACCTTGGCTTCCTTCATGACATTTCCCCGCGAAACGATCTGTCCCAGGGAATTGAACACGGCAAAATCCACAGGCGACGCGGAACGAATCCACACAAAGGAATGCTCGATTTGGACTTCCACTTTTCGCTGGACAAGCTCCGAAAAAAGAGCGCTCGTCGCGACGGAATACGGCAAGAAGAACGACGAATCGCTAGACTCGTCCCGAATTTTCACCAGGTAATCCCCGGACGCCAACTGGCAAAAACCGTTTTCGATGAAAATCCGGTTCGCGCATCCCGGATTGAAGCCTCCATAGACGCAATCGTATTGCGGAAGCAAGAGATTCTCGCTCTTGACAAGAACCGAATCCGAGGAATAGATCGAATAATAGACGGGATAACGGTTGAAATCGATTTTGTGGCAAGCCGGCACAAAGTCTTTTTCGAGGGAAAGCTTTTTCAACGGGCAGTTCTTTCGAATGTCCTGCAAATAGACAATTCCCGGATCGCCGTAAATCTGATCTCCTTTTGAATAGCAATAGTAATTCAAATCCGGCACCAGGAACAGGGAATCGACATCTTCCAAGCCGAACGGCACCAAATCCGTTCTGCCAAGCGCAAAGCCGTTCTTTCCGATTGGAGAACTACGCAAGGAATCGCTCTTTCCATACAGGAAAAATCCTTCCGGACGGTAATCCGCTTTTTTCCAAGTGTAACGGAACCAACCCGGAAAAGCCGAATCATCCGGGACCATTTCCCAAGAATCTCTGGAATCTTTTGCATCGACAATCACAGGCGTTTCGTCAATCCAGTTCTTAGCGTCGGGAATCAGTACAAACAAGGTAAATTCTTTTTCGCAAAGAAAAAATCCTTGTTCTTTTCGGGCATCTTCCGCATAAAATCCATCATTATAATCTAAATCTCCAAACCGGAAACTTTTTTCCGGAATGAAAAAGATGGAATCCCGATGCGAAAACACATTTTCAAACAGAATCTTTACCGGAATAGCCCGCAGCGTTTCCGCCGGAAACCCGCCAAGCCCGACAGGCTCTAAAAACTGCGAATCGGAATCCTTGTAAATGAAAATGGAAGCCGGCAGGGAATCCCCGTCCCATGTATAATGGAACCAGCCGAGCGTATCGGCGGACATGGCCTGAGGCAAAGTCTTGCCATCTTCCACGATAACGGGTGTCGAACGAAACCAGGTCTCCGTATAGGGCGGTAGCACAAAAAGCGTTTTTTCGGAAGCGACGGCAAATGCGGTGAGGAAAAGAAACGCGGCAAGGATTCTAGACATTGGGCAACCTCTCGAAAATGCAGACATCAAGATACAATTTAAACAAAAAAAACTTACATTAAGTAAAACTCATAAAAAAGACCCGCCAAGCCGGCGAGCCTTTCAAACAAATTCCTTTTAGCTTCTAGGCGATTTTCGCAAACGCCTTTTCGAGCTTTTCGAGAGCCTCCGCGCATTCCGCTTCGCTTACGTTCAACGGAGGAAGCAGACGGACGACGTTGCCCTTTGCGCTCAGCACGAGCAGACCTTCGGCTCGAGCCGCGGCGATCAAGTCGCCGACAGGCTTTTTCGCAACCATCGAGATTCCGAGCAGCAGTCCTTCGCCGCGGACATTCTCCAGAAAGTCGAACTTGGCGACGATCTTCGAAAGCCCTTCGACGAGCTGTGCGGAACGCGCCTGGACATTTGCCAGGAATCCCGGAGCGGCAATCTGTTCGACGACAGAAAGACCCGCGGCACAGGCGACTGGGTTTCCGCCGAAAGTCGTCCCATGGTCACCCGGGCGAAGTTCGTCGGTGATTTTCTTCCGCAAGAGGACCGCGCCGAGCGGAAGTCCGCCGCCGAGAGCCTTGGCGAGCGAAACAAGATCGGGAACAAGCCCATGTTTTTCGCAGCCGAGGAACGTTCCGAGCCGTCCCATTCCCGCCTGGACTTCATCGACAATCACAAGGCAACCGAACTTTTCGCGCAGAGCGTGAACCACCTCGACCATCTCCGACGAAAGGGTCATCACGCCGCCTTCGGCGGCGAGCGATTCGAGCATGATGGCGCATGTGTTCCCATCGACTTCGGCCCTCAACGCTTCCACGTCGTTCCACGGAACATGCACAAAGTCGCCCGGCATGTCGCCAAAGCCTTCGCGAATGGACGGCTGGCCTGTCGCGGAAAGCGCCGCAAAGGTGCGTCCGTGGAAACTGTTCACGAACGTGACGATTTTCTGGCGGTTCGATTCGCCCTTGCGATAAAAGTATTTCCGGGCGAACTTGATGCAGCCTTCGTTCGCTTCCGTTCCCGAATTGCAGAAAAACGCCTTGTCAAACTTTGTCAATTCCAGAAGCTTTTCCGCCAGGCGGATCTGCGGGTAGTTCGGGTAGAGATTGCTCAGATGGATAAAACGGTTCGCCTGCTCCGAAATCGCGTCCAGGATTCCCTTGTTTCGGTGTCCCAGGCTGTTCACGGCAATGCCCGCGACAAAATCCAGATACTTGCGCCCCTCGGCATCGAACAGGTAGCTTCCGGAACCTTCCACAAAATCCACGTCCGGCTTGCCATAGAGCGGAGCGATGACCGCCGCATCTTTCTTCAAAAGATTCTTAAGCGAGGATTGTTCCATAGTTGATTTCTCCGTTAATTTGTTTTACAAAGGAGTCCGCGTCTTTCCACCCGAGAATGTGGATTTCGCCGAGACCGCGCTTCAAGGCGCCGACGCTTTCCCGAACTTTCGGGATCATTCCGCCGCCAATCGTTCCGTCCGCGATCAGCGCTTCGACCATCGATTCGTCGAGAGTCGCAATCAGGTTCTTCCGCTTGTCGAGAACGCCCGGAACGTCGCTTACCAGCAAGAACTTGTCGGCCTTGAGCGCAACGGCAAGCTCCGAAGCCGCCGTGTCCGCGTTCACGTTCCACGCGATTCCGTCTCCAATGGAAATCGGGCTTACCACGGGAGTCCAGCCGGCATTCCAGAGGTCCGTGACGATTTTCGGATTCACCCGAGCGATCCTCCCGACCAGTCCAAGGTCCGCGCCGCCGGTCCGCTTTTCCGCTTCGAAGAGCTTTCCATCGACACCCGAGATTCCCACGGCAGATGCGCCGAAAGATTCGAGCATCCGCACGAGCTTCTTGTTCACGTGGCCGGAAAGGGTCATCTCCACCATCTTCATGATGCCCGGAGTCGTCACGCGCAAGCCTTCGATAAATCGCGGTTCCTCGGAAAGCAGCGCGATATTTTCGTTGATGTCCTTGCCGCCACCGTGGACGACCGCAACCCGAAAACCGAGAGCGGGAAGCCTCGCGATGGAGCGGGTAAAATCCAGCAGTTTCGCCTCGTCTATGGCAAGGCTTCCACCGATTTTCACGACGACCGTTTTCATTTCTCGACAAACCTCTGTGTTTTTTTGCTCAAATTTATTTATATTCAAGGAAATATTTCACCCGAACGTTCCAAAAGCATCCTTTTGGGATGTTCACAACAACACGAAGGCAAATCTATGGCAATAAAAAAAGTTTGGCTGGACGAATCGAGCGACGAGTGCGTTTCATGCGGCGCCTGCGAAGGCACCTGCGACGCGGTCTTCAGCGTTCCCGACAAGATGGTCGTCAAGGAAGGCGTCGACTATTCCCAGTACGAAGACGACATCAAGGCTGCGGCGGAAGGCTGCCCGGCCCAGGTCATCAAGTACGAATAATCCTTTTCCATCTCTCCTTTTGGCGGGCGGCTTTCGGGCCGCCCGTTTTTTTAATCGGAGAGCAGAAAGTCCAACAGGCTGATATATTGAACGCCCCTTTCGTCTGCCCAAGGCTTAAGGCCGAATCTCGTTATCACGGTCTTTTCAAAAAAATCCTTCACGGAAAGAAGCGGACGAATTTCCTGATTACGCTTTTCGTCACCATTTAGACTGTATGCGGATTGAAAATAGCTTTTCTTGATTCCCTTCGATGCGATAAAATCGATTTCACAATTCTTGAGATGCCTTTTCCCGTCAATTCCGTTTTCGCAAACGGGAACAACCCCGACATCCACAGAAAAGCCTCGGACTTTCAATTCGTTATAAACAATATTTTCCATAATATGAGTTTCTTCGAGATCCCTGAAACCGAGACGCGCATTGCGAAGTCCCACATCAGTCGCATAGTACTTTAATGGAAAATCGAAATACTTTTTTCCTTTCACATCATAACGATAAGCCTTGGAAAACAGGAAGCTGTCTGTCAGATAATTCAGATAACAGGAAATTGTTTCCGAACCAATTTTTTTTCTCTGAAGACTCTGGATCGTCCTGGCAATTTTACTTGCATTCGTCAAGGATCCGACCGCGGAACAGAGAGAGTTTGTGATTTCACCCAAAGCGGCAGGATAGGCTAGCGAATAACGTTCTTCAATATCCTTAAAATAAATTTCTTCAAAAAGATTCAAAAGATATTCACGTTTATCTTCATCGTTTTTTAGCGTTGCCACATAAGGCATTCCACCAAAAGTCGCATAAGTCTCGTAAGCAGCCTCCCGGTCTCCGTCAAAAGCGCCAAAGAATTCTCGAAACGATAAAGGGTATATCGGAAGAATGTCTCCGCGTCCACGAAATTCTGTAGCCACATCGTGCGAGAGCATTTTGGAATTACTTCCCGTTACATAAATATCGATGTTGCCCTTTTGCAAAAGACCGTTCAATACTCCATATAAGCGAACCGGTTCATCATGATTTTGCAATTCTTTTTTTGAAATGGCGAACTGTATTTCGTCCAGCAAAAGGTAATATTTCTTATTCGCGTCGCCCATCCGTTTCCCTAAGAATTTCCAAAGCTCCTTGGGATCGCGAAGATGTTCGTTTTCAATGTTATCCAATGAAAGTTCTACGATGAAATCCGCAGAGACTCCGTTAGAAAGCAGATGTTCCTTGAAAATTTTAAAAAGGAAATAGCTTTTTCCACAACGCCGCAGCCCGGTGACAATTTTAATGCGTCCGTTCCATTTTTTTGAAACAAGACGCTGCAGGTAAAAATTTCTTTCAATAATCATAGAACCATCCGAAATTTACTCAACATTTCAAGTTGTTTTCAGACAATATATATAATTTCCGAAGAAATATTCAAAACTTATCCGAAATTTACTCGATTTTTCGAGCAAATTTCAGATTACTTCTTGACGAGAGCGATTTTCAAAGATTCTTGATGCAGCGGACGGAAAGTCCAGGACATTGATTGGCCCGCGTCTGATTTTACACATATCCTATCTTGGAAACAGAGACGACGCCCCTGCGCAAAACGGTTATGCGAAAACTATCGTAGGCAAATTCCTTTGTGTGAAATTTTCCAAAATCAAAAGACTTTCCGTTAAATTCATTGAAACGGAATGGTTCCACCTGAAAAGACTTTATTCCTAATTCGTCCAAAACTTCCTGCGGCAATTCATAGTTTTGATCGACAAGTCCAAACATGGTAAATCCGGTATCCACACACAAGGAGAGTATCGCCGCACCGCCCGCTTTGCAGGCGAACGACCCCAACGTCGCCCCGATGAAGCTTCCTAGCATAAATCCCAGGCAAGGCAATACGCACGATGCTAGGCCTCCGCCAATCAAACCCGATGAAGAAACGACCATATTCTTTATCAGATTCAAAGCCATCTCCTGCCTGTCCTTTTGGCCACACGCTACGCGAAAAGCATCGCCAATCGTTTCCATCGTCAGAACGGTCAATGACGCAATAACGCTCGGCGTTAAACTTTTCATCGCCGCACCAAAAAAGCCCGCCTTGCAAGCCGTCGTAATCCCCGCCGCCACGGAACCTCTTATAAAGCCTAGCGAAGCGCCGTCTAATGCAGCCAGCCCCATTTTCTTGAACAACTCTGGATTCAGCCTTCCTGTTTTCACCAAATAGGAAACAGCTTTCAACACTTCCGGTGCGAGCTTCATCACCGTCGTGATAACGGCCGCCGTCTTCCCGGCCTCTATCGCTTGCTTAAAGACATATTCGCATTTGACGATTTTTTCTAGCGACACGCCTAATTGCTTTAAACATTCCGCATCGACATTTCCTTTCTGGGCTTCTACAGTAAGCCTTTCGGAATCCGGTCTCGACAACGGATGCGATTCGATACCTTCCCCGTCACGAATGCGATCATCGAGCCGTTCAAGGGTTTCTTGATACTTCGCCGCCTGTTCCGGTCTGTTATAAGCCTCCTTATTGTATCTCTTTTTTAAATACTCCGCCGCTTCGGAAAGCTGGTCGGACGGAATAATCCTTCCCTGCCCCTGATACAAGGACAGATTCGGATCCTTGCCTTCCAACTTCTTTTTATTCAAAAAGTCTTCCAGCGAATCCATTCCGCTTTCTTTGAATCGTTCATAAACCGTTTTCGATAGCTGATCTGTTCCGCTTTTGACGCCATTCCCTCTATACTTTAAGCTATACTCTTCGCCAAAATTTGTCTTGATGTCAACAGAAGCTAAACGATTACTCCTAAGAGTTTCTGCGTGGTGCGCAGATTCCGCCGCCTTTGCTTCAATATTGAAAGTATGGGCGTGCCAAAATTCCGCAACATCTCCCTGGAGCTGTTTTGACCCCGAATTTCTGCGCTTCGCTCCAAAATCGTTCAGCACTTTAGCAAAAGAATCTATCTCTTCTTCGACACCAAAAACATATCGGGACGCGCCATGAGCGCCATCCACCACGCCGATGTTTTTTTCAAAAAAAGAATAGCCGTCTTGAAAAGAAGACCGGGAAGGCATTTATCAGCTCTCCATAAATTTCGACAGTCCGTATAGATACGTATGCAGGGCTAACGCATAATTTCTTTCCTTGAAGTATTGGTTTTTCATTTTAAAATGCCGGACTAAAGCCGCAACGCCGACCGGAATCACGCCACCCAAAAGATACAAGGGAATGCCGATGGCAAGACTTTTTATCACGCCCAAATCGGAAATGCTTTTCTTGAACGATTCCTGATCTTTTTTGGCAAATTCGACAAACTGCTCATATTCTTTCTTGTCATATGCCCGCGAATCGACGAACATGATCGCCCGCATCCCCAACCATCCAAAAGTCATCCCATATTCGGAAAATTCCGTTTTGATATGGGATTTATTCTCTTCGATTAGCTTCGCATCGCCCAAGATAAGAACGTGGGTGTCTGAAGAAATTTTCGACAACGTGTCGCGATATTCTTTAACACTCCACATGGCAGCCCGAATAGAACCGTCCCTTGTTCCCACGGCGGTTCCGTCCGGCTTGTCATCCTTCAAACCGATAAGCTGTATCAGATAAGATGCGTACTCGGCGGTATCCTTATCGTGCACAATGATCAGTTCTTTCGTTTCCTGTTCAAACATAGATTCTCCTTTTACAGATTTGCTGAATTCTTGAACGAGCTATTAACCTCTTTCATCTTCATCCTTCGCAAGCAAGACGGCAATCTTTTTAAAAGATAACAGACATTCCGCTTACTCGCTTTCTAAACATAAGAAAAAAAAGTTGTCAAGAGATTTTTGGGAATCCGCCGAAAAAAGTGATTTGGGATACGGGCGTCCCGGACTATTTGATTGTCCGTTCAAATAGTAAGTATTTGTTCAACGAAAGTCGCTTGATAATCAACGCAAAAACTCCTATTTTTGTAACATAAACGAGGTATGGAATGAAAAGGCTCTTGTTTTTCCTCTTCTTCTCCGCGGTTTCCGCTTTCGCTTCCGATCTCACCGTGTCTGTCGGCATCGCTTCGCCGAGCAGAGGCATTTTGGGCGTCGAATACGGCATCGTGAAAAACGAGCTGAACATGGGAATCCAGTTCAAGAATTTTAACAGCTCTTACACGGAACAGGGAATTTCCCTGCTGTATTTTCCGATGGCCAATCCGTATATCTACCTGTTCCACGCGTCTTCCTGGTTTCACGGCAGATTCGATTGCGACGGCCCGTTGAACGCGCAAGGGCAGATTACAACGAAAACAATAACGCGCAACTACTGGCGAGCCGTTTTTGGCGCGGGCATCCAAAAAGCGTTCTTTCGGCATTTGGGGGCCTACGCCGAATTCGGCTGGGAATTCTATGCGGGGAACGGCGACTACTATCTGAATCTTGAACGGGACTCGGGAACGCTAGACAACGAATCGCCAGCATTCCCCATTGGCTTCGGCTTGATAGTCCCGTTTTTCTAAAAGGCGCACCCAATTTCAAAATTTCTACATTTTTAGCACTATGACTGCGCAAGAACTTTTCGACCGACTGAAAAAGATCCAACCGGGCGCCGTGCTCTGCAGCTACACGCTCGAATACTGCGAAAAGCTGATTCCGACGATCAACGAAATCAACGAGCTCAAGAAGGAGCGGAACGCGGTAATCCTCGCCCACAGCTATGTCGCGCCCGAAATCGTTCTAGGCGTCGCCGATTACGACGGGGACAGTTTCAAGCTCAGCCAGGACGCTACCAAGGTGAACGCCGACATGATCGTCTTCGCCGCGGTCCGCTTCATGGGCGAAACGGCCAAGATCCTGAACCCGGACAAGGCGGTTCTCATCCCGGGGCCGCTTTCCGGTTGCAGCCTCGCCGACAGCATCACGGGCGAAGAAGTCAAGAGCCTCCGCGAAAAATATCCCGACCACACGTTCGTCTGCTACATCAACACGACCGCAGACGTGAAAGCGGAATGCGACGTCTGCGTCACCAGTTCCAACGTTTTCAAGATCGTTTCGAGCCTTCCGAACGACAAGATTGTCTTTGTCCCGGACCGCCTCATGGGCGAAAACCTGCAGGAAGCTCTCGACAAGAAGGGCATCCACAAGAAAATCGTGCTGCATTCGGGCTGCTGCTACGTCCACGAAAAATACGACCCGGATCTCATCCGGTTCTTCCGTGAACAGAATCCGGGGCTTCGCGTCGTGAGCCACCCGGAATGCCACCCGGGAGTCGCCCTGCTCAGCGACTATGTGGGTAGCACGGGCCAGATGGTCAAATACATCCGGGAACAGCCCGAGAGCACGCCGTTCCTGCTCCTCACGGAATGCGGACTGAACGCGCGGATGCAATACGAGTTTCCGGACAAGAGCTTCATCGGCAGCTGCAGCATGTGCAAGTACATGAAATCCAACTCGCTCGAAAACATTCTCGAAGCGCTTCGCCACCCGGAGAACGCGGCGAAAGTCGAACTCGACGAAGGCGTGATGAAACGCGCAAAGCGCTGCATCGACGAAATGTTCCGCTACGCCGCCATGTAGGGTTTTCCATGAAACGGATTTTCGCCATTCTCCTCGTTTTTGCCTGCGTGCCGCTCTTTGCCCAGAGTCACGAAAAAGTCATCTGGCATCGGACATATTTTGTCTCGCTCGGGCTAGACGCTTCCCTTTCCCTGGGCGGAGACCTGGACGGCAAGAGCGTACTGGATGCGGACGGCGACAAGCCGGAAAAGATCTTTGTTCCCTCCATCGGTTCCTTTCCGCTGCCGCTTGCGGAAATCGGCGTCAACTTTAACCAGCACACGATTGCCGTTTCCTTCGGGATGTGGAACATCGACGTGAACTACGGAAAAGATTCCGATTACCGCACAGGGAACGACGCGAACTATTGGCGGTTCGCCGCGGAATACCGCTACTACTTTTTCTATCCCGAAGACTTCCAGATCGGGCCGGGGCTTTCGTATTCCTTTTCACGACTTTCCGTGCACAGCGCAGCGGTCGGCGAAGACAAGTACGGCGAGGAGTTCCGCGAAGCGGCCATCTTTGCCGCCAACGCGTTTGCCGTTTCCGCAAACATGCGCTACAAGATTCGTCCTTTCGGCATCGACTTTGCCATCCGTTACCGCCCGCTATTCATCCGCAGCGTGAGTTCCGACACCGCGGGCTACAGCGATCTTTCCGAAACGCTGTGGCACCACAACATCGAAATCGGCGGACGCGTCTTCTACGAATTCTAGCGCTTCCAGCGAACGAAATCACCAGTCCTTTTCGGGCCGGGCCATTCCCCTTGCCGGTTTCCACGGTTTCCGTTCGCCGTGTTCCTCGTCGAAATCCTTGAGCAGCTGCGAAGCTTCTTGCGGGCTCATCTGACCGGGCGGAACTTTTTCGTTTTCGCCTTCGCCGCTTGAATCGGAGCTTTCTTTCGGAGCGTTCTGTTCGCTTGCGGAACTTCCCCGCGAATCGCTCGAACTTTCCCCGGAGCTGTTGTCCGCACCGGAATTTTCGGAGCCTTGCGAACTGCTGGATTCCGCGGAACTATCGCCGGCGGAGCTTTGCCCGTCCGAATCTTGATTCGGGTTCTGATTCTCGTTTTGCGAATTTTCGGAAGAATTCCTGTCCGAATTCTGGTCCTGGTTCTGGTCCGGATTCTGCTTGTCCTGACTTGAATTGTTTTCCTGGTTCTGCTTTTGCTGTTCGTTCTTTGACTCTTCGATCCGGTCCGCGAGCATCTGGAGCTTTGCATCGTCCGGATAATGCTGCAGGCCTTCCTTGCATGTGATTTCCGCAGTCGGCAAGCGGTTTTCGATATACTGGAAAGCGGCGTCCGAATAATACTTTTCCGCGGACTTCGGTGCCTTTGCCGCAAACGAGAATGTCGCCGCCGAGAGAACGGCGATTCCAAAAGAAAGCTTGTTCATCAGATAACCCCCAAATCGTTGTCCGCATTGGACTGGTCGATCTTGCTCTTGGGCGCGCGTCCGGCCTTGATGTCGATAACGTCCTCGATGCGCTGGATATAGGGTCCGAGGCTCGACGCGGTGGAATCCGAGGCCATCGTGTTTTCGAGAAGGCCTTTCGCCGACGAATAGGCGCCATCCCTGCACATCTGGAGCGCGCGGGCAAGCGCCTGCTTCGCCGCCTCCGAAAGTTCGGGCTGTTCCTGATTGTTCGGATTGTCCTGGTTCTGCTCCTTTTGCCGGTCGATTTCCTCCTTGAGCTTTCGCTGGACGATTTCGATGTTTCGCTTGGCATTTTCAAAGTCCGGATTCAAATCGACCGCCTTTTTCAGATAGCCGACCGATTCGCGCCACTTGGAGATGCGCTCCGAAGGTTCCGAGGTCTTTTCGCCTATCCGGTAAAACGTATTCGCCAGGTTGAACGCGGCCTTCGACGCGAGCGAAGAATCCGGCATCCGCACGGCGCTTTCGAGTTCCTTCTGCGCCGTTTCATAGTTGCCGAGCTTATACGCGCAAGTTCCGATGTTGTAGAAAAGCAGCGGGTTCGCGGGTTCGTCCTTTCGGGCTTCTTCGTATTTCTTGAGCGCACCGGCAAAGTCGCCCTTTCGGAACAGCGCGTTGCCGTCGTTTATCGGGCGGGCAAGCGCCACTGCGCACAAAAAGAGAGGAACGATGAAAATTTTCTTCATTTGTACAAAATCCCTTTCATCAGCTAAAACGCCCAGCGACCTGTTTGCGCCTCTTGCCACGTTCCGAAAGCAGCGCCTCGGCAAGGAACAGCAGAGCGGCTATCGCGAGAAAAATCTGGTAGCGGTCCTTGTAGCTTTCCATCTGGTCCGAAGACGTGTCGCGCTTTTCCATCGAGGCGATTTCCGAAAGGACCTTCTGCAGCTGGAATTCGCCGGGACTCGCATAGAAGTACCGCGCACCGGTAACGCTTGCGATATCCTGCAAGGTCTTTTCTTCCAGGCGCGTCGTGACGATGTTTCCAAAGCGATCCTTGTGGTAAGCGACGTCTCCCGTTTTCGAAGGTTCGGGAATGGGAACGCCCTCCTTGGAACCGATGCCGACCGTGTAAATCCGGATCCCCGCCTCGGCGGCTTCCTTCGCCTTTTCCACCGCCTTCGCGTCCTGTTCTTCGCCGTCGCTCATCAGCACCATGACCGCATACTTGGACGGCACCTTGGAGCGCCGAAACATCTGGAGTCCCTTGTCGATTGCCGCGGCGAGATCCGTTCCCGGATAAAGCCAGCCCGGTTCGAGACTCTGCAAGATAGTCTGCACCGTTCCGTAATCGAGCGTGAGCGGCACGAGCGTCTGCGCCTCTCCCGAAAAAGCCACCAGCCCGACCCGATCGCCCGAAAGCGTATCCAGGAAGGAGGAAATTTCATGCCTGGATCGGATCAGACGGTTCGGCTTCACGTCTTCGGCGAGCATCGAAAGGGAAATGTCCTGCAAGAGGACAATGTCGAGGCCCTTGCGTTCGATGTGCTCCATGGAACGTCCCCACTGCGGGCGCGAAAGCGCGACGATCAGAAAGGCAAGCCCCAGGAGCAAGAGGGTCGTCTTTGTCGCGCGACGCCACACGGAAAGCGAAGTCGCGATTTTCGGGAACATTGAAAGCGACGCGAACCGCGTCGCGAGCTTTTTCCGCCGACGATACGCATAAAGAAAGAGCAGCAGAAAAAGCGGGAGCGAAAAAAGGCACCACAGAAAATTCGGTTCGGCAAATCTCATGGAATCCTCACAAAGCGTGTATTCGAAAGAACCAGTTCCAGAAGAATCAGAAGCGCTCCGGCGAGAAGCCACGGATAGAACTTTTCCGAATAGCGCGCATAGGCGATCGTCTGGATTTCGGTTTTTTCCAGCTGGTCGATTTCCGCATAGATTTTTTCCAGGTCCGCCTTGCTCTCGGCCCGGTAAAAGCGCCCGCCCGTACTCGAAGCGATTTGCGAAAGCGTCTTTTCGTCGAGGCTGTTCTCCGGCGGGATCGGCTGCTCCGTCCAGGAAATTTCGCCCGTCCACGGATTCTGCTGGAACGCCAGGAAGCTTCCCGAACGCTTGCCGACGCCAATCGTATAGACCTTGACGCCGAGCGCCTTCGCGACTTCCGCGGCATGGAGCGGCGGAACAAGGCTCGCGTTGTCGATTCCGTCCGTGAGCAGCACGACCACCTTCGACTTCGCATCGGACTTTTCGAGACGCGCGAGGGAGGTCATCAGCCCGTCGCCGATCGCGGTTCCGTTCCCCGACGCCGAAGAATCATCGACAGCGGCGAGGATTTCGAGAAGCGCGCCGTAATCGAGAGTGAGCGGCACGAGCGTGTAGGAGCGCCCGGCAAAGACCGAAAGCCCAATCCGGTCGCTTTCCCGCTTGCCGATAAATTCCGCCATCACGTTTTTCGCATAGCCCAGGCGCGAATAGTTCCAGAACCTGCCGCTTTTCAGGACCTTTTCCGCATTCATCACGCCGAGCTTTGCCTGGTCGGTTCGCGTCAGCATGTCGAGCGTCCCCATCGACCCGGAAACGTCCAGCGCGAGCATGATATCGACGCCGTCGGTCGAAGTGTATTCCACCTCGGTCGCGTTTTGCGGACGGGCGAGCGCAACGACAAAGGCGCAGAGCGCAGCGATCCGCAGCGCGGGCACGATATACCGCGCATGGATTTTCGAACCTTTGGCGGCCCGTTTCGCAATGGCGAGCGCCGGGAACTTGATCGTACTCTTTCTCTTGCGCGAGCGGTACCACCAGTCGAGAACGAGAAGCGGAACGAGCAGAAGAAGCAGGAACGCTTCGGGATTCTGGAAATGCAGATTACCGAGATCCATTTACGTCCTCCTTTCTTTCCGATTCCGGAGAGGGCCTCGTCTCCTCGAAAAGTTTCTCCGCCCAGTCGTCCCAGAAAATTCCGCGGTCGTCGCCGATTTTCATCTTGGCGAATTTCACGGGATAGGTCTCCCGCTCGAATTCCACCAGCGCCGCCCGGTATTCTTCGGAAAGTTCGGCGATTTGCGAAATCCGGACCTTCAACTGCGAAAGCGTCGCGTCGAGAATTCCCTCCACCGGATGTTCGCCGAGGAACCTCCGTTCCACATAGCGGCGCACGACAGCGCTCAGGGAGGCATAAAATTCGGCCTGGTTCCCCAGCGCGAGCAGCTGCTTTTCACGCAGATCCTTGAGCGCAAGCACCGCTTCTTCGTAGGGAGGGAGCCTGGGCGCAGCCTTTTCGCGGCGGAACTTCTTGTGCAGGAACCATCCGAGGAGAACCAGCAGCGCGGCGGCGACGATTCCGAGCAAGAGCGAAACCCAGACCGGAAGGCGCGTATCGGCAAGCGGTTCTTCCACGTCCAGAATGTCTTCTTCCGAACCGTCCGTCCGCGAAACGACCTTGACCGCTACCGGATCCGTCCGCGTCATCACGGAATCCGCCCCGAGAACCGCCCGAACCTCTTGCGGAGCGATCAGGAAATCCCCGGCGACAAACGTGTTGAGCGTCGCGCGCCACACGAACTTTTTCTGCCCCTTTGGCGCGCCTTCCGAGCGTTCCTCGTGCTGCAAGTCCTTGACTTCGAAATTTCCCAGGTTCCCCACGAAGCTCGGCAGATCGACCGCCGCGCTTTCCGGAGCGGTTACGCAGATTTCATAGTCAAAGCGGTCGCCGACAAAAACCTGCGAAGCCGTCGTCAGGGACTTGACCGAAACATGGAAACCAAAAGCGCTCGACACGGCAAGCGAAAAAATTCCGACAAGGATTTTCAGGGAGAGATTTCGACTTTTCAACATCCTAGCTCCGACGTCTTGAAAGCATCCGGAAATGTTCCACCAGCGGGTTCACCGTATCGCGAAACGCTTCCTGGATCTGGCAGTGCACATAATCGACATTGATCTTCCGGAAAAGGCTCCGGGTCTGCTTTTCCGCCTTTCGAGCCTCGTGCGCAAAGGCTTCCCGGAACGCGGCGTCGCCCGTATCGACGAGCATCGTTTCGCCGGTTTCCGGATCTTCGAGTTCCACGAGTCCCACCGGCGGGAGTTCCGATTCGCGCGGGTCCGTTACCGAAACGGCAAGCATGTCGTGCCGCTTGCAGAGAATCTTGAACGCCTTTTCGAAGCCCGAATCCTGAAAATCCGAAAGGACGACGATCATCGATCGACGGTTCAGGACGCCGCCCACATATTCCAGGGCGTTTTCGAGATTTGTCCCGTGATGGGAAGGCTTAAAGTAAAGGATTTCCCGGATGAGCCGCAGCACGTGCTTCCGACCCTTCGCCGGAGGAATGAACAGCTCGACCTGGTCCGTAAAGATCAGCAGCCCGACCTTGTCGCCGTTTCGCACGGCGGCAAAGGAAAGCAGCGCCGTGATCGCCGCCATGACTTCGCCCTTCATCTCCTTGCCCGAGCCGAATTCCGAACTCGAACTCGCATCCACCATGAGCATGAGCGTCAGTTCGCGCTCTTCCACGAACTTCTTGATGTAAGGCGTTCCCATGCGGGCGGTTACGTTCCAGTCGATCGTTCGCACGTCGTCGCCGGGAACATATTCGCGGACTTCGCTGAACTCGACGCCGTTTCCCTTGAACGAGCTGTGGTAGGCGCCAGCCATCATCGAATCAAGCGGGCCTCGCACCGAAAGCTCGATGCGGCTCACCGTTTTGAGGATATCCTTGGAAAGCATATTAAGGCACTTCGACCGAGTCCAGAATCTTTTGCACGACGACTTCCGCGGAGACTTCTTCGGCTTCCGCTTCGTAGCTCAAGACGATACGGTGGCGGAGAACTTCCATGGCGCAGGCCTTGACGTCTTCGGGCGTGACATAGCCGCGTTCCTCGATAAAGGCGTGGGCCTTTGCCGCCGAGGCAAGCCCGATCGATGCGCGCGGAGACGCCCCGACCGAGATGAATCCCGAAAGTTCGGACCGCTTGATGCTCGCCGGGTCGCGCGTCGCAAGCACGAGGTTCACAATGTATTCGCGGATGCGTTCATCGACATAGATTTCCTTCACCAGGCGGCGCGCCTTCAGAATGTCTTCCTTGTTCGCCACGGCACTCGGCATTTCGAGGCCGTTGCCGCTCACCGCGTCGAGAATCTTCATCTCGTCTTCCTTGCCCGGATAGCCGACCTTGACTTTCAGGAGAAAGCGATCGACCTGCGCTTCCGGCAGCGGATAGGTACCTTCCTGTTCTATCGGGTTCTGCGTCGCGAGCACGAGGAACGGTTCATCGAGCTTGTATGTCTCATCGCCGATCGTAATCTTTCGTTCCTGCATCGCTTCGAGAAGCGCGCTCTGCACTTTGGACGGTGCGCGGTTGATTTCGTCCGCGAGAACGAGGTTCGTAAAGAGCGGTCCCTTGCGGGTTTCGAAGCGGGCCTCTTTCGCGTTGTAAATCGTCGTGCCGAGAAGGTCCGCCGGGAGAAGGTCCGGCGTAAACTGGATACGCTTGAAGTCGAGCGAAACGGCACTTGCAAAAGCCTGTACCGCGGTCGTCTTCGCAAGGCCCGGAAGCCCTTCCAAGAGAATGTGACCGTCCGCCAGGATTCCGGTGAGAATGCTCTTCACCATTTCCTTCTGGCCGATTACGGTCCGCTCCACTTCGCGCAAAAGGTCCACGCAAAAGCGTCCCTGGTCCTTGATTCTATCCGTCAGTTCTTGAACATTTGTCATCATGACCTCATTCGTCTTCTTCGATGTTTAAAAGTTTCGCGGCGAGCTTCCACGTTTCCCGATTTTCGAACGCATCGCGCGCACCGCCGCCGTAACGGGCGTGGGCAAACGCTTCGAGCAACGCGTCCCAACCTTCGAGCGCCCCCGTTCGGGAAAGCTTTTCCAGATTGTCGCAACCAAAGCGCTTCTTTGCCCACGATTTACAAATTTTTTCCAGGTCGAGCAACCAGGCGCGACTCTCCGCCTTGGATACGCGTCCCTTCAGCAACAAAAATTCCTCTCTCTGCGCTTCATCCTCTTCGCGGCTCGCCTTTTTTCGCATCGCAGAACGCTTCTTTTCCCTCAAGGCCAGGAACACGCCCAGGGCGACGATCGCGAAGGCAAACAGCCCGCAAACCGCGACGACCGCGACATGGGACGTTTCCCCGACGTGAAGCGAAACGCTTTCGGACTGGAATTCGAACGGACCGTTTGCCGTCGGGATTTCAAAGCGCATCGCCGGAATGGAAACGCTCCCCGTATCGTCCGCCACAAGCGTGTAGATGAACTTGCTGTTCGAAACCGAGGCGTCGCCCTGCACGGCGCGGGAATGCTCCTCGCGCATCCCGATTTGCGTAATCCCCTTCGTGTTCGCGGAACTCTTGGGAAGAATCAGGACGGCGCTCTCCTTTTGGGGGGCTTTCCACGAGACGTTCACCTTGAACTCGAACGTGTCGCCCTTGGCTATCGTCGGGAGGGTATCCGTGTGCACCGAGATTCCGATTTCCACGGGACTTGAAGCCGCGTTCGGGGCATCTTCCGGCAAGGTATTCAGGCTGTCATTTTCCATCAATCAGAAAATAAAAAATGTTCCTTGTCGGAATAGTCATCATTCGTTCACGGAAAAGTAAAAAGTCAATACGGAAAAATCGGAAAAACCGACAGCAAAGGAAAATCGTCGTTTGAACGTTTGAGCGCTTGAAAAGCGTTTTTTTTCTTACATTATTAAAATTAACAAAAGGAGTTTTTATGAAGGTTTATTTGATCATCGGCGACGCCGACATGGGAAAAAGTTCCGTAATGCGGCATCTGGTCGCGTTTCCGAAAGGAAACGGGAAATCCATCCGAACGAAAGTTTTAGACACTGTTCAAGGCGCTATCCAAATCAGCTTCTACGGCTACCAGGCCCTCCAGGAGCACGGCACCCTTCCCCAGAAATTCATCAACCTGATTAACAGACAGTTTAAGGGAAATTTGCCGGATAACCTTATTCTGGCGCTCCGGCTGAGCGCTACCAAAAAGACATCAAAGGTCAAGGCGTGCCCAGATGCCGACACTTACATTCAAGCGTTCATAAACGCTGGATGGACAATTTTCAAAAGCGTCGTCCTGGACGATTCAGGCACAGCGACCTATCCGAATCACTGGAATGCCAAGTCCATCCTGTCAAGACCCCAGCAAGTCGCACCGATTCCCACCAACAAGGTCGCTAACGATGTTCGGAAATACTTCGGATGGGTTTGAAAAATTTAGGAGATAGATGACGTGAATTCTCATCGCCAAGTAAATCGAATCTAGGCTGAAAAGCAAGGAAATGTCATCGTACCGTGTTCCGCTACCCTCTTACCATATCCCATAATTAATCACTAATTTCTCTCAACGATTACCACAAAAAAGCCCCGAACCGAAAAGTCCAGGGCTTTGTCAAAATTCAGAACTTGCGAAAAATTACTTGCGGTTCCAGGTCGTTCCCTGCGGACCGTCCTTGATTTCGACGCCTTTTTCCTTGAGCAGATCGCGAATGCGGTCGCTTTCCGCCCAGTTTTTCGCCTTGCGGGCTTCGGAACGCTGAGCGACGAGCGCTTCGATTTCCGCCGAGTCATCCGTGGCATTCGGGTCCGGCTTTTTCGAAAATTCCTTGCGCGGTTCGTCGAGCTTCAATCCCAGCACCCGATCGAAGTCCAGGACCAGCGCGGCCTTTTCGCCTTCGGAGAGATCCGTCTTGAGAACGCTGTTCAGAATGCCGAGCGCGCGCGGCATGTTCAAATCGTCGCCGATCGCGTTCTTGAATTCCTCGCGCCACTTCTTTGCGGCTTCCGTCTCGATTGCCGTCGCCTTGCCGATCAGCTGGTCCGTTTTCCTGTGCAGGCTCTTGAGAGCTTCCCGGGCGCTGTCCAGCGATTCGAAACTGAAATTCAGATAGTTCCGGTAGTGGCTGGTGAGCGCGAACAGGCGATAGTCCAGCGGGTTGTAGCCTTTTTCCTTCAGCACATCGACCGTCAGGAATTCGCCGGAACTCTTGCTCATCTTGGCGCCGTCGAGCCGCAAGAATTCGCCATGCATCCAGAACCGGCTAAAAGGCTTTCCCGTCGCGCATTCGCTCTGGGCGATTTCGTTTGTGTGGTGGACGCGGATATGGTCCGTTCCGCCGCAGTGGATGTCGAGAGTCGGGCCGTTATACTTCATCGCCATCGCGGAGCATTCGATGTGCCAGCCAGGAAATCCCACGCCCCACGGGCTGTCCCATTCCATGAGGCGGTGCTTGTCCTTGGGGCTGAACTTCCAGAGCGCAAAATCCGTCGGGGCGCGTTTTTCGCCCATGTCGATTCGGGAACCCTGGCGCAGATTTTCCACGTCCAGGCGCGCAAAGTCCGCATAGCGGGGGAACTTGAGACTGTCGAAATAGATGCCGTCGGACGTCCGATACGTGTAACCCTTTTCCTCGAGGATCTTCACCAGGTCGATCTGTTCCTGGATGTGATCCGTGGCGCGGACCCATTTCGTCGGCTCCTGGATGTTCAGGGCGTGCCAGTCCCGAAAGAACGCGTCCATGTAGAACTTCGCGATATCCCACACGGACTTTCCTTCGCGGAGCGCGCCTTTTTCCATCTTGTCGTCGCCGGTGTCGCCATCGCTCGTGAGATGTCCGACATCGGTAATGTTCACGATGTGGTTTAATTTGTACCCATAGTATTCCAGCGTCCGGCAGAGCGTGTCTTCGAAAATATACGTGCGCAGGTTTCCGATATGTGCGTAGTGATAGACGGTCGGTCCGCAGCAATACATCTTGACCGCATCGTTTCCGGGGAGAAGATCGAACGGTTCCTTCTTGCGGGTTGCCGTATTGTAAAATGTAAGAGCCATATTTCCTTCCGGTTAAAGGTTAGCGATTCTTGGCGCGGCGTTCGAAGTTCAGCCAGTCGAACATGGGAAGCAGCGCACGGTTCTGCGGATTTTCCGCGTCCGCGAGATACTTTCGGTATGCGGGGAACGCCTGGTTTTCGAGAGACGTCTTGTCGATGTTCAAGCGCATCCAGTCCGCCATCGAAATGAGTCCCGTAATGTGCGAAATGACCGTTTCCTCGTATTCGCGAGAAGCCTTTTCGATCAGTTCGGAGAGCTTTCGGTAGAACATTCGCCCCGTGCCGCCGAACGAGAAGTTCGTCTGGAGTTCCACCGCTTCGTCGATTAGCCTGTGCGTATTTTCCAAGAGCACCGGGTCGTGTCCCTTCAGATACTGCAGCGCCATTTCGTGAATCTTCGCGTTGATTTCGAGGCTCAGGACCTTGCGCATCGTATCGGTCAGCGTATGGTCGGAGTCGGCGAGCGAGTCGATGGAGAGCCCGTGGGAAAGCGCAAAGCCGTCAAACGCATGCGTGACTTCTTCGAGACGGGATTTCGTCAAAAGCTGGTTGACGTGACGGAGCGAATCGCTCATCAGATGCCGCAAGCGGATGACGTAGGCGGTCGGAAAACGTTCCTTCAGACCGTCGAAGGAGAGATTCGAATCGTTCACGAACGGAAGGTTCTTTTCGTCGAATCCGCTGAACGTCACGACGGTAACGCGTCCCATGCTGTCCGTCAGGACAAGGATCGTCGCCTCGGTCCAATCGTCGATATCCGAATCGTCAAACACCGCATGGACAACGGTTTCCCGCTTTCTCGATCCGACGATTTTCGCTTCGATCCGCGAATCGAGTCTTGAAGAATCCTCGTAGCGGTCAAGTCCCATGTGCAGAACCACGGCCCGTTCCGCAAGCAGCTTGAGGGCGACCGGCATGTCGGGGACCGCGTAGCGGACAAAGACCTCGGCACCGTTCCAGCGATGTTCATTGGAAGTCGCCCGTCCGAGAATGCTCATGAACTGGTCGCGCAGCGGATGGTAGTCGGGCAGGAACGGCTTGAAAAGCTCCATGGCGCGTTCCGCATAGCGCATGTTCTGCACCGGTTCGAGACCTTCGATGTCGTTGAAAAACCAGCCGCAGCTCGTAAACGAGAACAGGCAGAATTTCTGGATTTCGAGCAGGCGGATCGCGTTCGAGCGTTGCTTTTTATCCTTCGGGTCCTTGAGAATCTCGGCGAGGAATCTTTCCTTCCGGTTCGTTTCCTCGGGCTTCACCAAGACATCGATGTAGCGGTTCCGCGCTTCCCACGGATCGATCTTCGAAATTTTTTCGAATTCGCGCAAAAAGACTTCGTCCGCAAATTTCTTGAGGAAATTCATCGCGTCGCGGAGCGGCGTTCTCCATTTCTGGTTCCAGCCCGGGCCGCCGCCCGTCGAACATCCGCAGTCCCGATACCAGCGACCGACGCCATGGGCGCAACTCCAGGCGCAGCCTTCGGAATGGACGTTCTTGAGCTTCACTTCGAAGCGAGGCGGAAAATGTTCGCGGAACCAGCCGAAGTTCACCGGGACCATTTCGTGTTCCGGAGCGTAGCGGTTAAAGAGCCAGGCCGCGCACATGTCGCCGAACGGTTCGTGATGCCCGTAGGATTCTCCGTCCGTTCCGATGCTCACCAGCTGGGCGTCTTCGCGGTTCGGGTCAAACGCGTCCTGGATTCGCTTGCCAAAGACGTTCGCGTCGCGCAAGAGATGCTCGAACCCGACGGCGCTCGAAAGCCACGGATTGTAGAAGAAGACATCCAGGTAGCCGTCGCAAATCCTGTTGCCCTCGGCATCGACCGGAAAGATCCGGTAGGGGCGCGTCGTATCGATGTCCGTGTTTGCGCACGGTTTCCAGTCGCCGCCAGCGAGCGGTCGGAAGCATTCGGCCTGGGTCGGCGAGAGAACGGTAAACTGGATTCCTTCGCGGATCAGATCGACGACGACGTCCATGTTGATGGCGGTTTCGGCAAGCCACATCGCCTCCGGCTTTCGCCCGAAATGCGTTTCGAAATCGCGGATGCCCCAGCGGATTTGCGTTATCCTGTCTTGCGGGGAAGCGAGCGGCATGATGATGTGGTTATACACCTGCGCGATGGCGTTTCCGTGGCCAAGACGCTCGACGCTCTTCGCATCGGCCTGCTGGATCCGGCGATACGTCTCCGGAAGATGCGTTCGAATCCAGCCGATAAGGGTCGGGCCGAAATTGAAGCTCATGTATTCGTAATTGTTTACGATATCCTGGATCCGCCCGGAGCCTGTGAGGATTCTGCTTGCCGAATTCGGGCTGTAGCACTGTGCGGCGATCCGGTCGTTCCAATCGTGGAACGGAGCCGCGCTCGGCTGGTTTTCGATTTCGCCGGTCCAGGGATTTTCTCGCGGGGGCTGGTAAAAGTGTCCGTGGATTGTAAAGTAAAGCGGTTGCCTTTCCATATAGTTACCGTTCATTTGTACGCTCAGAGAATCAGCATCCCGTCGCCGTAGCTAAAGAGATGAAGCCCGTGCTCCACCGCATAGCGGTAGGCGCCAAGCGTGTTCTCGCGACCGTAAAAAGCCGCGACCAGTAGAATCAGCGAGCTTTTCGGCCAGTGAAAGTTGGTGAGGAGACCGTCGGCGATTTTGTAGCGGTATCCCGGGTAGAAGAAAGCGTGCGTGACTCCAGACTGCGGAACAAGCGTTCCGTCGTCTTTCGCGATGGTCTCGATCACGCGCGTGCTGGTCGTGCCGATGG
This sequence comes from Senegalimassilia sp., assembly GCA_963652365.1. Taxonomy (GTDB): domain Bacteria; phylum Fibrobacterota; class Fibrobacteria; order Fibrobacterales; family Fibrobacteraceae; genus Hallerella. The sequence goes on along the minus strand of CAVJTH010000017.1, from coordinate 18,299 downwards.
GAACGATGCGCCCGCCCGCCTTTTTCGCCGCGTTGATGATTTCCGCGTTTTCTTCCGTGAGTTCGTAGTGTTCCCCGTGCATCTTGTGCAAGCGGAAATCCTCCTCGGAAATGTTCTGGAACGTTCCCGGTCCGACGTGCAGCGTGACCTCGGCGACCTTGACGCCTTTCGCCTTCAGGTCCGTCATCATCTGCTCGTTGAAGTGAAGGCTTGCCGTCGGTGCGGCGACCGCTCCCGAATACTTGGCGAAAATCGTCTGGTAGGCGATCTTGTCTTCTTCGTCGTCGGGCCTGTCGATATACGGCGGAAGCGGAACGTGCCCCTGCCGGTTCATCACGGCTTCCAGTTCCACGGGGCTCGCGTCGAACCGCAAGATTCTCGCACCATCCGGATTGATCTGCTCGACCGTTGTACGGATTCCCGCGATTTCCAGTTCGCGACCGACCCGAAACGCCTTGCCGGGACGCACCCAGGATTCCCACCGGGCCTTTCCCGAAGCATCGGGGAAAAGCGTCTGGACAAGGAGAATCTCGACTTCGCCACCGTGTTCCGTCCGCCCGAAAAGCCGTGCCGGGATCACCTTTGTATTGTTCACGACAATGCAGTCGCCAGGCCGAAAGTATTCGACGATATCCGGAGCGGGAACGATTTCCAGCGGGCCGTTTCCATCCTTCGGGCAGTGCAAAATTTTTGTCTTGCCCTTTCCCGGGGAACGCGTCGCGATAAGCTCCTTCGGAAATTCAAACGCATAGTCGGAAAGATGAGTCGAAATCATAGCGCCTTGACCGATTCCTTCAGCTTTTTCCGCAAGCTGGCCTTCAGCGATTCCGGTTCGAGAATCTTTACGTCGGGAAGGACGCTCAGAAGCCAGCCTTCCAAATCGGGCGTGTCATAGATGGACAGCTCGACGGTCATCGGATCCTGTTTCCGGATTTTCACCGGCGGGTTGAAATGCGCTTCGCGGAACTGCGCGGCGAGCCACGATGACTTGACTTCCATCACGAGCTTGATTTTTTCAAAGGCCGCTCCGCTAAACTTTCCAAAACAGTTCCGGTAAAGATTCTTGTAGTCGAAATCGACAGGCGGAAAGAACCCTCCTGTCCGGCGGAAGTTCTTGATGCGGCGCACGGCAAAGAACTTGAGCACGTTTTCCGACAGAGCGATCAGATAGAGAGTGTCGATTCGCAAGACAAGCTTTAGCGGGCAGACTTCGTGCCGTTCTTCCTGCGCCGGGTCCTTTGCCGGGACATACGTGACGAAAAGCTTCGCCCGAGACTTGATGGCTTCGAGCATCTTGTCGATTTCCGCTTCGCGGAAGCTCAGGTTCTCGCTGTATTCCGAAAACGGTCCGAGATCGACAATGAAATCGTTATCGACGCTCATCGCATGGCTCATCGTTTCGGAGTCCGCGTTCTCGTCGCCGCAGAGATACTCGATGGCCTTCTTGACGTTTTTCCCGTGAGCGGTCGTGCCGACGCTGTCGAGGACCTTCTGGGCCGACTTGAGTCCGCGAATGATCGCTTCGGGACGCTTTGCCGACGAAGCCTGGATAAAGAACCTCTTTGTCTTCTTTTCCTGTTTCAGCCCGCAGTTCTCCGATTCCAGCGTTTCGATGTAGCGATAGATCGTTCGCTGGTCGCGGCCCATGTAGTCCGCGAGTTCCCGGAGCGTTGCCGGCTTGTTGGGAGGACTCAGTCGCATTTTCAGCTGGGTCAGTTTTTCGTACGTCGATTTCGACATTCCAGTCTCCTTCTTTATCCATTTTCCATGCAAAGATGGGTCGGGACGTCCACCCCTTTCATCACACGGACAACGATCCTGTTTATCAGTTTTTTTTGGATGAGGCCCGAAGGCTCGCACTTCACGACAATTTCGTCAGCCAGGGGAATCACCCGCAAGCGGCACTTCGAAAGGCAGATGTTCGAACGCAGCGTAAGCAAAAGCCTCTCCGCCTGTTCCGTCACATAGGGAGACGGACGCAGGACGGCTTTCAGTTCGAACGTCAGATCGCGGAGTCCGGGAACATCGCCGATGCGCTCCTGGACTTTCGCCAGATCGCTTTCCGCAAAATAGAGGGCCTTGACCGTCGCTTCGCCGTTTCTGACCTCGATCGCCTCGTTGAAAAGCGGGGAATCCTTTTCGCCGACGACTTCGACGATTCGCGCTCGGATTTCCTCGTCCGTCGCGGGCTCCGCAGGCTCTACCCGCACAAGATCGATCACGCCGCGAAAATTTCGCATCCGACGTACAGATTCCAGAATGTTCTTTCTGTCGGGAAAGCGCGGCACAGTCCCATGGACATAGGCGACCGCATGGACAACGTCCCATTTCAAAAGACCGGGAAGCGTCGCGAATCGAGCCGAAAGGCATTCGGAAAGTCGTTCCCGCAAAAGCGAATCCGGCACGAGCTGCCGTTCTTGCGGGAGCGTGACAAACAGGACCTTTCCATTTTCCAGCTGCACCACGAGCTTTTCTTCGCCGCGATCCGTCACCAGCCCGACGACCGTGCCCAAGACCTTCCGCAAGACATGATACACCGGGTCGCCAAGGAGCGCGACCCCGCATTGCGCAGGCAGCAGGCGGAATCCCATTGGAGCCTTTTCGTTGAAACGCGTCATCAGCGGACGGCTAAACCGTTCTATCCGGTTATCGCCAAAGTTCAGCTCGACAATGTCTTCCGTCTGCGTCGAATAGAGAGCCTTTACGCGCCCCGGGGCATCCTTGCCGTCGATATAGACCCAATCGTTCGGAGCAAGCCTGTTCTCGCCTAGCAGCTTGGCATACTCGGAGCCGTCTTCCGGATGTTCAAAATACATCTCGTGGGAAAACGCGACAAAGAACGCGCCACACACCGAGCATCGACAGACAAGGGGAATTTCCGGACGCACCGCACAATGAATCGAGAACGTCTCCCTTGCAAGGACATCGTGCCGCGTAATCGCTCGACACTCCTTGCAATAGAGCATTCGGTTCAAGATCCTATGCGTCCAGGTTCTGAGCATGTCAGGCTTGCATCAAAGGTTCCGCAACGTCTATCCGGCGCAACGTCTCGTCCTTTCCGACGACTTCGAAGAGCTCCCACAGGCCGGGCCCCGCCGTAACGCCCGAGACCGCGAGACGGACTGCGCCGACCAGATCGCCGAGCTTGCAGCCGCGGCTTTCCGCGAGCGACAGGAAGCCTTTTTCGATTTCCGCGGCACGGAAAGGTTCCACGGTCGCAAGCATTTCGCGGACAGCATGCGCGACGCCTCGGCTTCCGGGCCCCCACTGCTTGCGCATTCCCTTTTCGTCGTAAGATGCCGGCGCCTTGAAAAAATACAGGGACATTTCCGCCAGATCCTTCAGAAAGTGCGCGCGGGGCTTTAAAAGCTCCACGATTTCGTTCAGGCGTTCCGCGGGTTCGTTCTCGACCGAAACGCCCAAGCTTTCAAGACCCTTCTTCATCTCGGCGAGAAGCGCTTCGTTCGGCGTCGTGTGGATGTGCTGCATGTTCATCCACTGCAGCTTTTTCGTGTCGAACTTGACCGCTGTCGGGTGGATGTTTTCCAGCTTGAACGCGCCGATCATTTCTTCGAGCGTCATCACTTCGCGGTCGTCGCCGGGATTCCATCCCAAGAGGGCGAGATAGTTCACGAGAGTTTCCGGCAAATATCCGAGCTCGCGGAATTCCCCGACGGAAGCCGCTCCGTTGCGCTTCGAAAGCTTTCCGCCGTTCTTGGAATCGAGAATTACGGGAAGATGGCACCAGATGGGCGCTTCCCAGCCAAAAGCCTTGTAGAGCAGCACGTGCTTCGGCGTCGAGCTGATCCATTCGTCGCCGCGCAAGACGTGGGTCGTTCCCATCAGATGGTCATCAACGACGCTCGCGAAATGGTAGGTCGGATAGCCGTCGCGCTTGATCAGGACCAGATCGTCCAGAAGCTCGTTCCGGTATTCGATGTGCCCGCGAACCAGATCGTCAAACCCCGTCACGCCGCTTTCCGGAATCTTGAAGCGAATGACGGCCTTTTCTCCGGCGGCAATCCGGCGTTCCGCCTCTTCGCGCGGGATGTTTCGGCAGTGGCGATCGTAGCCCGTTTCCGCGACGCCCGCCTTCTTCTGCTCGACGCGGATTTCGTTCAGGCGTTCCTCGGAGCAAAAGCAGTAATAGGCGCATCCCGCATCCAGGAGCTTTTGAATTTCGCGGTGATAGATGTCCAGACGTTCGCTCTGGAAATACGGCCCGCAGTCGCCTTCGTTTCCGGGACCTTCGTCCCAGTCCAGTCCCAGCCATTTCAAGTCGCGCATCAGGTCCTTGAGCGCATCCTCGTTATAGCGCTTGCGGTCGGTATCCTCGATCCGCAGATAGAAAGTTCCGCCCGTCGCCTTGGCAAAAAAGTAGTTGTAAATCGCGGTACGCGCTCCGCCGACATGCAAATAGCCGGTAGGACTCGGAGCAAAGCGGACACGGACCTTGCGTGTAGAATCAGACATGTCAAACCTCGGATAGATTTTTTCACAGTAAAGATAGATTTTCCACCCCGGCCCAACTCGGAAGATTTCGCTTTCTTGTCAAAATTTGACAGGTTATCGATGGACAGCTTGTTCAGAGCTTAGCTTTGCGGAGCGAACCGCTTTTTTCTGCCGAAAGGCTTTTTCGCGAAGCGAACCTTTTTCCGCCTGACGGCGGAGGTTGGCGCCTTCCCGGCGTGGGGCTTGTTCAGAGCTTAGTTGAGAGAGCTTAGAACTTAGAAATCCCAGCGAACTTCTCACGTTAGAGCCTAGATGTTCGCAAAACTCGGATCTCAGCTCCAAGATCTAAGTTCTGACTTCCACCTCCTATTCACAAGCGCATTCCCTCAAAAAAAATCAAGATTTTCGATTTTCCCCCTTGACTTTTATTTTGAACTATTATAACTTTGCAATGATTACAACTTAGATGAAAAGATGTGGTCATCACTTTCAACAAGGAGACAAAAATGAAAGTATGGGTCTGTTCCGTTTGCGGATATGTTTCGTTTGGCGAAGAACCTCCCGAGCACTGCCCCCAGTGCAAGGCGCCAAAGTCCAAGTTCAAGCTCAAGGAAGAGCCGCTTGCCAGCGATACGCCCAAGTGGGCGGACGAGCACCGTATCGGGGTAGCGAACGGTCTCGATGCGGAAGTCGTGCAGGATCTTCGCGAAAACTTCACCGCCGAATGCACCGAAGTGGGCATGTACCTTGCGATGAGCCGCCAGGCAGACCGTGAAGGCTATCCGGAAGTCGCGGAAGCCTACAAGAGAATCGCGTTCGAAGAAGCGGAGCACGCGGCAAAGTTCGCGGAACTTCTCGGCGAAGTCGTCGCCCCCGACACCAAGAAGAACCTCTCGCTCCGCGTTGCCGCCGAAGCGGGCGCGACCGAAGGCAAGCTCAAGCTGGCCGAACGCGCCAAGGCGCTCGGATACGACGCCATCCACGACACCGTACACGAGATGTGCAAGGACGAAGCCCGGCACGGCAGCGCCTTCGCAGGACTTCTTCGCAGATACTTCTCCAAATAAGCGAAAAACCGGGGCGAAAGCCCCATTCCCTTTTTATGTCCACTTCCGAACTTCTCAAGAAAAGAAACGTTCGTCCGTCCCTGCAGCGCATTCGCATCCTCGACTATCTGCTCGAACGGAAGAACCATCCGACCGTAAACACCATCTACGACGACCTCTTGCCGCAGATTCCGACACTTTCGCGCACGACCGTTTACAACACGCTCGAAGCCCTGTGCGACAGCGGGCTCGTCATTCCGCTCGACGTCGGCGACGGCAGCGTCCATTACGACGCGGATACGACTCCCCATGCACATTTCAAGTGCGAACGATGCGGAAAGATCTTCGACATCTTCCTGACTCCGGAAGACTTCCGGAAAAGCGCACCCGACGGATTCTTTATCCAGCGATTGCAGCTCTACGCCTTTGGACTTTGCGCGAAATGCAAGAGAAACTCCCGGTGAAGGGACTTGTCTCCGTAGCGATCCTCCGGGGAATCGAGCTCCCGGGCAAAATATCCGCTGCGGATTCTTCTTAGCAAGATTTTCCGGGCGTTTTCGTCAAACGAGAAATCGATTCGAAAAGTTCGAAAGGCGAGTTCCGCCGTGCAAGCCGCGGCATCGACCCGAACGCGACGCCGAGTCGCGTCCAGCGGATTCGCCGAAAGTTGGCACCGCGCAAATCCCAGCAGATCCAGTCCGCTTGCGGAATCCAGCCAGGCGCTCTGCCCCAGGAATTCGTCCGTTGCCGTGACATTCCAGAAGTCCAGAGCCTGTTCATCGACCCATCCCGCCCGCGCATCCGGAAACGCATCCGCTTCCGGAATGTAGGGCTTGATGTCCAGGACCGGCGTTTCGTTCAGCAAGTCCGAATTTTCGACACAGAGCGAAAGCCCTTTCACGGAAACCAGCCGGACGCAAGAAAGCCCGATCGGATTGGGACGATACGGTCCACGCGATGCAAAGATTCCCACCCGCTCGTGATCCCGCGGAGGAACAGGAGGGCGCGTCGTCGCCCGCCAGCCCTTGTTCCGGTGAAAGGCGAAGATGATCCACAGCCTTTCGAAGCCGGCAATGTCGCGCAAGGCCTCTTCGAACCCCCGATGCGAAAACAGCTCGATTCTCCCGGACCGCGCACCGTCAAAGACGCCTTGGCGCGGCACTTCGTACTTGTAAGACGCCTTGGAAAAAAAGGTACCGATCGGTTCTAGGGAAATCGCCATGGCTTTCTCGCAAAAATAGGTATTTTTTCGGCCGGAGATCTCTATGAAGTCAGCATTCGAAATTCTGAGGAAAGCCGGCGTCTTTTACATCGCGACCCTCGACGGCGACCAGCCGAAGGTTCGCCCTTTCGGAGTCATCGCCAGTTTCAAGGACCGCCTATACATCTGCACCAAGGACGACAAGGACTGTTTCCGCCAGATGGAAAAAGCCCCGAAGGTCGAAATTGCGACCATGCTCGGCGAAGACTGGATTCGCGTCACCGGAGAAGTCGTTCGGGACCTTGACCCGAAGGCAAGAAAAGCCGTTCTCGACCAGAACCCCCATGTCAAGAGCATCTATTCCGCGGAAGATCCGCATTTCGCCGTTCTCTACTTTCAAAAGGCCCGCGCCGACATCTATCGCGCAATCGGAAAGATCGAATCCATTCCTCTGCTGTAACTATTCGTCCTTGCAGCGGATGGCGGCTCCGGTCGCATAGCCCTGGATGAAGGACGGATTCTGGACCGTCCGACGCAAGAGCTGCTCGAAGGTAAAATGCGACTTGAGCTCTTTCACGATGCAGCGGCAAACCGGCTTCGACGCGACCGTTTCGCACGAATCCATCAGGAACTTTTCCATTTCCGCCGTAAACGCCTTGGGCATGCACGGCAAGAACGTTTCGAGCACGAGCGAATCGTCGAGAGTCCCGCCGCTCGCAAGCCCCAGTAGCTTTTCGACATTCCCGTTCGAAACAAGCTTTTCATAGGCGCATCGGCAACTTTCTTGCGCCTGTTCGTTTCCAAAATAGGTTCTAAACTCGGCGGAACATTCCGCGAGAAAGACATTCCTGTATTCAGGGGATTCCAGAAGCGCGCTGACGACTCCCGACGCGAAATCGGGATCGAGCCCGAGAGCTTCGAGTGCGGCAAGTTCCTCCGCGGAAAGCGTCACGGATTCTTCGGGCGTGTCTTCGCTCTTCGCTAGCGCGCCGATCGATTTTCCCGATTTCATCTGCGCGTCGCATTCCTTCGACGCGTTCTTCACGAATTCCGCATATCCCAGGTCCGAGTGACCGCGGCGCATCTTCAATTCGATCGCATCGATCTGCTTCTGGGAATACTTCTTTTCGACCTTTCCAAGAACGCACTCGCAAAATTCCGTCGAAGAGCCTCCGCTTTCGCAACTGGAGACAAAGTTCGCGCGAACATTCTCGGAAAGCGCACTAAAGGAAAGGGCCGTGCAACCAAGCAGAAAGAGGCAGAATCTTTTCATGGGCAAGCTCCTCTAAGTTTCGGGTTTCGGTGGATTTTCAAGTCGCAGCAAGGCCATCGCGATTTCTTCTTTTCGCGGCAATTCGGAATCCTTCGAAAATCCTTGCGGCAATCGTCGGAACCCGACATTCCTCACTCGATCGTAAAGTCGGCGAATCGCTTCGTCCGCCGGTACATCCGTGGCGTTTTGCAAGAGGTTCAAGAGGAACAGCCCGAGTCCGCTGAGCGTCGCCGTCCGAACAGACGGAAACAGCGCGCGCAGATCCGCATGGACAAAGCCTATCGAAAGTTCCGAACCGCGGAGGCGCACCTTCACCTGGCGTTCTACCGGTCCGCGAGGTTTTAGCCCGGGCGTCAGGTCGTCCGCGAGATCCAACAGGCTGCGGCACTTGAAATCGCCAAAGGGCGGAAGCTTTTCGAGCGCAGGCTGTGCGGGATTCTTGGCGGAAACCTGGCGAGCCTTTTCGGACGCATCCACCGGGAGATAGTTCTTCATCACGAGGACCGTGTCCGCGACATGCAGATAGTCTCCGCAGGCTCCGACGACAATCACCATGTTCACGCCCAGAGCCTTCAGTTCCATGGCGCGATCCGACAGCGGAATCAGCGGTTCGTCCTTTTCGCCGACAAGCTCCCGCATCCGGGAATCCCGAATCAGGAAGTTGACCGCCGAAGCGTCTTCGTCGATGAAAAGAGTTCTCGCTCCGAATTCGAGCGCCTCGACAAGATTTGCCGCTTCGCTGGTCGAACCCGAAGCCGAACGAGTCCGAAACGATTTCGTCGAGACGCCAAACGGAAGCTCCCGGACAAACGGCTCGATCCGAGTCCCCTTCACGACGCGTCCCGGTTCCGCGGCAATCCGCACCGCCGACGGATCGGCGACAACCCATTCACGGCCATCGCCCGCCACATGCGGCACGACAGACTTTTCAAGCGCCGAAAGGAGCGTCGATTTTCCATGATAGGCTCCCCCCGCGATGACCGTTATCCCTCGGGGAATCGCCATGCCCGAAATTTTCCGTCCAAGTACATCGACCGTCTGCAAAAGTTCTGCCGGAGATTCAAACGGAAGCGCGTCTTTTTTCGGACGGTCGCTAGAACCGGACTCCCGCGGAAGAATCGCCCCGTTCGGCACAAAGGCGACCCATTCCCTTTCGTCCAGAATCTTCAAGAGTTCTTCGCGGATTTCCAGGGATTCGATCTGGCGCTTTGCCGCAGAGCGTTCTTCGTCCCGGTTCAGGTAAAGCGCCATCAGCAAGTCGGGAATCGTCGAAGTCAAAAGCTCGCTCGCCGCCTCCACGTCGATTCGGCGCTTTTCCCCGGGAAGTTCCACGGAAAGGATCGCTTCGACGACCGCTTCGCCGCCGTTTTCCGCCGGTCCGCCAACCCATAGCGCATTTCGCGCAAGAATTTCCTCGCCCGGCACGCAAGCCTTGACGGGAAAGGACCCCTCTTCGGAGCGAACCGCGATTGCCGCACAGAGCTTTCGCAAGAGAAAGTCCGCAAGCGCCAGGCGTTTCACGGGAAAGTTTCCCCATTCCGCGGGAATCCCCAGCTTCCCTAGCGGAGCCCTGAACTTGAGTCGTGACGCCGGCGCAAAGGGATCGCCCTGCACATGGATGAATTCCAGTTCAAAATCACCGAAATTCCAGGATTTTCCGCACAGGCTTTTATACAGACCGTAGTTCTTGCCCGTAAATGTTCGCAATTTTTGGTAGAGATCTTTCATTTCTTTCAAAAATTACAATTTATGGAGATATTTTTTTGTCGGGATGTTCACCTGCCATCATTTTCTTTATATCTTAGTATTCGACAGAAAAGGAGTTTCCCATGAAATCTTTGTCAAGATTTTTGGCCCTCAGCGCCATCACGCTTTCCTTTACGGCTATCGCCGCCATGGCGGAAGAGCCACCTCCCCGCGACCAGCCCGCGAACGTGACGATCATCACCGAGCCGCCCAACAGCGAAGTCTATCTCGGTGGCGAACTCTTGGGCAAGAGCCCGATCGAAAACCGCGCCGTCAAATCCGGACGCCAGACCCTAATCGTCGTCGATCAGGGCTACGAACTGGTCAACCAGCGCGTAAACATCTGGCCGGGAAACGACAAGCGCAACACGTTTAATTTCGGCACGGTCATTCCCAAAGGCAACATCGAAGTGACGACCGTTCCGGGCAAGTGCATCATCTATGTCGATGGCGACAATGCGGACAAGACAGACGGCGCTTCGCTCACCGTTCAGAACCTCGATGCCGGCGACCATATGGTCCGCGCCGAATGCAACAACGGACGCGCCGCCGAAAAGCTTGTCAAGGTCGAAGGCGAAAAGACCGTCAAGGTGACCATCGACGCGAGCAAGGGCAAGAGATACTGATCGAGCTCTTCAACGTTTCGACAAGAAAGGCCGCCGAATGGCGGTCTTTCTTTGTGGACTTTACGATTTTTCGGTCCCCGGTTCTTGTCATTTCGTAACGAAAGTCTTTATCGCAAAGCGACCTGCGCCGCGCACTATGTATATTCCGTCTTGGAACCCATGCTTCCGCAATTGACGTTGCAAATCCGCGGTGGAAGATTTCAAGGTCGTGACGAAATTTCCCTGCACGTCGTAAACCTTGAACGTTTGAATTCCAGCCGCATTCCGATTCGTCTTACGGAAAGCGTTTCCGCTCGGCACCGATTCCGCGACGACTGAAATGGTCTTCTCGGTCGCATTGCCGTCATTGTCGTAGGCAATCGCCTTCAGCGTATGTTCCCCTTCCGATGCCAGCGTCCAGTCGAATTCATACGGATACGCCCATTCGGAATGAATCAGGCTATCGTTGTCCAGAAAATCGATATGACTGATGGTTCCGTCTTCGTCAAAGGCTTCTACGGAAATCGCGATCGACTCGCCGACCTTTACCGTTTTCGATGCGATATCCGCAAAAACGAGAACAGGGGCGACAGGTTCCACAGGCGCATTGCAAGCGAGCTTGATGTTGTCAAAAATCATGTTGTTCGGAGCGGCGGCATTTGCCTGGAACATGATGACGTTCACGCCGGAAGCGAGTTCTATCTGACTTTGCACAGAGCTAAAGTTGGCATCGGCTCCCGTGGACTTGAATGTCGGCGTTTCCACCTTTTTCCCGTTCACATACAAATCGATCGTCTTGATATCGATTCCGCTGTTGGAATAGCGGGTCTCTAGCGTATAAGTTCCCGCCTGAGGTGCATGGACCGTATCGCGAATGCTTGCGGAAGCATTTGTGCCGAATTTGAGGTATCCCATCGCTTCGTAATTTCGAATGTTCAAGCCCGTTCCATTTTCCACATTGCCCGCGATATTCCTAAAGTCGAAATATTCCGCTTCATACTGGCGAGTTCCCCTGTAAAGAGAAGGCCGCGCCGGCGCGGAAACTTTTCCCGTCGCATAGTCGGTCTTGCGAATTGTGTTGGTGCCCGAACAAGAGACGTCGATTTCTACAGGGCCATTGTGTCTCACCGTCAACGTGTAAACATTGTCGTTCCAGGCATCGGAAAGTTCGCTGGCCAGATGATTTCCTCTGTCCTTGTAGGTCATCGAAGGTTTTGCGGAGCATCCATAAATCCTGTAAGTATCCGTCATCAGTCCCGTATTGTTCTTGTTGTCATAATTCGTCACATAGATATTCAGCCTGTCCCTGAATTCGCTGATGATTCCCATGCTGTAAATGGAATAAGTCGGTTCGATCCTTTCGGCGGTGTTGTATTGGAACGGGATCACGCCTGTCGCCGTTTCGCCCGTCTTGAACGGATTGTAAGTCATCCAGACATTATCGCTATGCGCTGCATAGATCGTTCCCGTATATTCCTCCGGGAAAATGTCGTTGAAATATCTTTGCTTGTCGGCAATCGTCGGGAATCTGGTCGCATATTCAGAACGCTTCAGCTGGTACTTGAAAAGTTTCGCCTCGTCATCCATCAAGCTGTAAACCGTCGGAAGCGCAGGATAGCGACCGGTCCGTTTAAACCAGCTTGTCTGATTCAAGCCCTGTCCATCGTCATCCATCTTGTAAAGGCCGTCAAAATAATCCAGCGGAGCGGCATAAGTGCTCACTGCGTCGAGATTGTTCACGTCGTTAATCAGGACCACCTTGCTGCGGTCAATGACTTCTTTCCTTCCCAGAATGCGAACCGTTCCATCGAGCACCTTGCGAAATCCATCGAGAGTGACATTCACGAATTGCGGATAGAATTCCCAGCGTCGAGTCGTGTAGCCATCGGCAGTCGTTCCGTTGAACATCGTATGGACGGACTGCTGCCAAATGAGTTCAGGGCCATCGATCACCGTTTCTCCCGTAAGCATCAAGTGTTCCATATAGGGAATCGCGCCCGCAGACGGCGGAAATTCTTCGCCGTTGTTCGATACCCATCCGCACTGATCGAAACGGATTCCGTAATGGCCCGCATAGCCAGAAAGCCACATTCCCATGCTCACGCTTTCGATATCGTGAAAGCCATAGGCCATCGTGAATTTTTCTTCGATGACAAAGCTCTCGGAATATCTTTCGAGCATTTCGGCGAACTTCGGATTTCGCTTGAGCATTCCAATCGGATTGATGCTCGCGCCAAAGAATCCGCCAGTAAAGCTCACGAAAACATATCCGCCATACTTGTTTGCAAAAGGCACCAGGTTTGTCCAATGCGAAACGCGATCGACCCAATCCGGCGACATCACGTCCGTGGCCTTTTGATCGAACCCCCAAAACTGTTCTGCGTAATTGATGCCCAGGAAATTCGGATAGTCTCTGAAAAATTCTCCGTAAATGGTCGTATCGAGATCCGTTCCAATCGGATAGTCCGGGAAATGGGTGAAACCTCCGCTCGAAGGTTGAATTGTCGCCCAGACGCGATTTTCCGCAGCGGTTCGAAGCCAAGACTTTGCAATGGTATAGCCATATTCCGAAGTGATGAATTTCCCATCTTGATGGTTGATGGATAGCGAAAGATTCAAGATCACGTAGGGCTTGATATCTTCCGGAACGAGATTGATGATTTTTTGCGGATCCGCGGAATTCCACACGTCCACATGAATCATCATCACGGGTTTTGCAGTAGAAATTTCACGTCGCATGGTTGCCGCATTCAAATGGCTCGGAGCGAGAACCGCCCAGACAATCGCCATGACAAATACGAAGCTCGCCAGTTTTCTTGGACAAGATACACCCATAATATCTCCTTTTGTGGTTCCCGGAATTAAAGATACCTTTCAGGAGGAGGGTCTCGAGAGTGCGCAAAAAAATCACTTTTGCAATTTTTTCAAAGGCGCAAACGGCTTACTTCATGTCCTTTTCGTCAACGCCGTAGAGTTCAATATCGTCCAGCCAGATTTCGGATTCACCGTATGCGGAAATCGCGATGTTCGTTATTTTATCTTGAATCGGCTCCCAGCCAAAATTTCCCCACAGGCTATCGCCCGCCGCAAAATCCGAAGGTTTCACCGTTTTGCGGATCCACCTTTCCGCAACGTCCAGGGAATCGTCAAACAGGGCCTTTCCCTGATAATTCAAATCTCCCATGGATTCCATCGCAAAGGAATAGCGACCCGTTCCGCGGACATAGTAAACGATAGAATCCAACGCGGAAAAATCACACGGCGTATCCTCATGGCAAATCCACATTCCAAAAAGCGACCAAGCTCCACTTTTCGCAGAAGAAGACGTCCAATGGAACGCAAGCCCGTCGCGTCCCGCTCCCGCATTTTCGATTCCCGTCAAGGCGCTTTCCGGCAAGGGATTCGTTTTTACCGAAGTATCCGTTACCGCCAGATAGCCCGTTCCTTCTAGAGCGGGAGCCTTTAGGTTATTGCGGAGAGTACCCGATTCGAAATCAACGAGGCGCACCATTTTCGGGCCTTCCTTTACCGCTACGGTATCATCCATTTCGAAATTCGAGGTCACGACGTGAATCCTGTACGTCGCAGGGGGCAAGGAATCGATTTCGTAATTTCCGTCGGCATCCGTCTTCGCGCTTTTTCCCGTGCCATAGATTTCAACGGTCGCGAAGGATTCTCCCTCGGGCAATTCCACTTTTCCCTTCAAGGTTCCGAGGCGGTTCATCACCAGCAGCAAGGAATCTTTTTTCGGAAGATTCCTTGCGTAAATCGTCGCAAAGACGCCGCGGTTTCCGTTTACGGCTTCAACCGTTTCCGCATCCGACATCAAGCGATCGATTGTAAAACAGCCGGCGGAATCCGTCAGATATTCTGCGAGGATTCCGTCATTTTCCAAATTGGAACTGAAAAGATAGCTCGCAGAGCGCACTCGTGCGGAGACGTTTGCGGCAGGCGTCAAATCGTCATTCACAATTTGGACAATCCAAGCGTTGTCCGTTTCCACAGTGCTCACGCCAGCGACTTTTTCCTTGGAGCAAGCCGCAAGATTCAACGCAACGGCGACGAACATCAAGACAAAGATTCGATACTTCATTTTTTGCTTTCCCCCTTTCCCCTATCCGCGACAGGATAAAGCGCAAAAACAAACTGCATGATCCTTGATGGCTTTTGCACTTCTTCAACGCGTTTTTGCACCTGGCGCCGAAATTCGAGAGTCATCTCCTTTAGATCCGAAAAGCAGTCGTCATCAACGCCCACAAGGAGCGAAGAAACATTTCGTTCCGCGGGATCGATCGTCGCAAGCGCGTTTTGCGCCAAGGCGAGGAGCTGGTTTTGATAGCTGCGAATCGCCGTTACCTTTGCCGTTCCCGACGATGTAAAGTTTGCCTGGGAAACCGCGTAGCGTTCCGATGCGATCGGCGTGATGAGCTTCAATTCCTTGAGAACGTCAATCGCAAGTTCCACCTGTTCTCTGGAAACCGCGGGCTTGATCTGTTTCACCATTCGAGAAACGACCGCCATGCCACCGTTCATCTCGATTAGAGTCCGCACAACGGGAATCCACCATTTGCCAAAGAACTGCAGTTCCGTCGAATCGATGGTGCGCATCTTGACATCTTTCAAGGCGATCGCCATCCTGTAAAGCTTGTCTTTTTTCGCCTGCGATCTTGTCTTGGAAGCCGCGACGAGAATTTCAAAGAGCTCCCCGTCGCGTCCCTTGAGTCCGAGCAAGTCCTTGGCGAAAGGGATGCTGCGATTGGGCAAATGAAGTTCCTTGTTCAAGACCCGATACATTTGGCTTGTTTCCAGCCCGAGCTTTTGTCCCATCATTTTATAGGAATACAGGGAAAATTCCAATTTGCGTTCTGCAAAGTAGTTCTTGAGTAAATCCCGATAGTCACCGATTTCATCGATATTCAACATGGCGGACCTTTCAAAGATATAATTCTTCAGTCAAAAAAGATAATTCCGGGAAAAATCTTGCATAGACCTTTTGTCAAGAACCCTTTGAAAAAACTACAAAAGTTTCTTTTTCGCCCTTCATCGCTCAAGACTCGCCCGATATAGCTTTTGTTATCAATCACAAAGGAGGATCCATGAATCCGCATTTCAGACTGTCATGCATTTTAGGAGCCGTTTTCGCTTTTGGCTTGTGGGGTTGCGGCGACAATTCCGCGAATCCGGCGGAAACGCTTGCCCCCACGAGTTCCGCAGACACATTGGAAAGTTCCAGCTCCGAATCTGGAGAGGTCATCGATTCCGACGATGAAACGCAATTTTCAAGTTCCAGCGAAAGTTCGACCTCATCGAGCTCTGCCGAAAGCCTTGACTTTTCCAGTTCCTCGGAATCCGTCATTTCATCGAGTTCCGCGGATATTTGGGCAATCTCCAGCTCGGAAGAACCTTGGATTTCATCGAGTTCCGAAATTATCGAAACGCCCGCGGTACAAAAATCGGCAGGTTGCGGAAAAGCTCTCGACGGGATTTCGACGGGATATTTTCAAATCACAAGTTCGGGAAAAGTCCGCGACTATGCGATTGACATTCCAGAAAGCTATGACCCGAACAAGCCATACAGGTTATTCTACGCATCACACTGGTTCGGCGGAAGCTACAGGGACGTCGTGAACGGAAGCGTCTCAAACGGCGGTGCGGAAAACTGGGCTTTTTTCGGCTTGAAGCGCATGGCGAAAGAAGCCGGAGAACAGGCCATCTTCATCGCTCCGAACATGAACGGCGCCACTTGGGATTTGACGGAAACGGGCGAAGACCACGCACTGTTCAACACCTTGATAGATTACGCGAAAGAAAATCTCTGCGTCGATGAATCCAGAGTTTTTGCCGTCGGATTCAGCTTTGGCGCCATGATGACCTATTCGCTTTCTCTCGTTCACCAGGACGTACTCCGAGCCGTCGCAACCCTTGCCGCGACAAATTACGTGGGCAGCGCAAGTTCCGCCTGGATTCCCTATCCTGCCGACAGCAAGAAGAAAATCGCCTATCTAGGAATTACCGGGATGAGCGACGGAACGTGCCCATTTGTCGGAGACAAGGACAAAAAGCTGGGTGGAGTTTTTGCCGCGACCCTCCATGCCGAAGACAACGGCTGCACCGTCCCAAGCGATCCGACGACCATTGACAAGGCTTATGCAGGGAGCCAAACGCATGTCATCTACGATTTCAAGGATTGCGACGAAGGCTTTCCCGTGAAATACGCGACTTTTGACGGCGGACATATCGCAGCCCCGACAGACGGTCAAACAAGCGATGACGGCTTAAAGACCTGGGCTCCAAGACTGATGTGGGATTTCTTCTCGCAATTTTGACGAACAAAAAAAAGACGGGTGAAAGTTCACTCGTCTTTTTCAAGAGGCAACGCTCAGACTCGAACTGAGGAATGGGGCTTTTGCAGAGCCGTCCCTTACCAACTTGGGTACGTCGCCAGATAGTCCAATAATAGGAATTATTTTTAATTTTCCAAGGTGATGCTCGGCAAACTTTCCATAAAAAAGCGTTTTTTCTGCAAAATCCTGGAATTTTGGATGAGAAGCCTGCGAATTTCGTGGAAAGATTCCAATGCGCGACGGCAGAATTCGGGGATCCTGGCCATCTGGCACCGGGATCTTTTCGCGGCGACGGCCGCTTTTCGGGAACGAGGAATTTCCGCGTTCATCTCTCCGAGCGGTGACGGCGAATTTCTCGCGAAAATCGCCTCGGACCTAGGCTACCGGATCGTTCGCGGTTCAAGTTCCGAACAGGCGTTTCGGGTTCGGGAAGTTCTTCGAACGCTCCGCGCGGGGAATCCTTGCGCCATGGCGCTCGACGGTCCAAAGGGACCCGCGGGAATCGCAAAGCCCGGAACCCGGTGGCTCGCAAAACAGTCCGGACGTCCCTGTTTCCTTGTCGAAATCCGTTACGGAAAATGCGCCTCCCTCGCCAGCTGGGACAAGGCAAGAATTCCCCTTCCCTTTTCCAAAGTCTCCGTGCAAATTCGACAATTGTCATTTTCGACAAAATCTTTAAGCTATTTTTAGTCCTTGACACCGCTTTCTGGAGAATCCCGTGCTTTATTCAACATTTGTCGCCTTTGACCTGGAAACAACCGGACTGGTCAAGAACAAGGATGAAATCGTCGAAATCGGAGCCGTCAAGTTCACGGTCTATGACGACGGAGGAATCATCCGGCCAAAGGAAGTCGCCACGTTCCAGACGCTCGTCAAGCCGCCGATGATGATTCCCGACGAAGCGACCCGCATCAATCATATTACGAACGCGATGGTCGAAAACGCGCCGACGATCAACGATGTCTTGCGAAAATTCACCATTTTCTGCGGACAGTCCGCAATCCTTGTCGCTCACAACGCCGACTTCGACTCCGGATTCCTGCACGTCGCCTACACCAGGCATCCCCAGATTCTGCCGGGAAACCCGATTGTCGATAGCCTGCGCATCGCAAAGTCCATCTTGCCGGAGCTCAAAAGCCACAAGCTGGGAGATCTTGCCCACATGTTCCAGCGCATCAAGGGACAAATCCGCCTATCCATCAACAACGCGGAAATGCACCGCGCAGTCTATGACTGCGAAATGCTGATGGAAGTTTTCGTCGCGCTTCTCCGCCGCAGGATTCGCAAGGAAGACTGGGACATTTCCCGGATTCTTCCGGCAATTCAAAAGAACGGATCCGCCCCCGCCTACCTGACCAAGATGAAGTAGCGCGTTCAGAGCTTGATCGGAGCTTAGTGGATAGTGATTAGAGTCGCGGAGCGAGCCGCTTTTTTCTGCCGAAAGGCTTTTTTGCGAAGCGACCCGTTTCCGCCTGCCGGCGGAGGGAGGCGCCTTCCCGGCGAGGGGCTTGTTCAGAGCTTAGTAGAGAGTGCTTAGAACTTAGAAATCCCAGCGAACTTTTCACGCTAGAACCTAAATGTTCGCAGAACTCCACACTCAACTCTTCACACTCAACTCTCAACTAAGTTCTC
>CAVJTH010000016.1:0-56486 GCA_963652365.1 Senegalimassilia sp. | reverse complement strand
AGAGTTGAGTGTGGAGTTCTGCGAACATCTAGGTTCTAGCGTGAAAAGTTCGCTGGGATTTCTAAGTTCTAAGCTCTCTCTACTAAGCTCTGAACAAGCCCCTCGCCGGGCAGGCGCTTCCTCCGCCGCCAGGCGGAAAAGAGTTCGCTCCGCGACTCTAAGCACTATCCACTAAGCTCTGAACGGCTCGCTTGGCGATTTCCAAGCTCCAAGCTCTCCTAACTAAGCTCTGAACTAAGCCCTGCGCCTCTTTTCCGTCAAGAAGAACACCGCGCCGACAAGGCTCACCACAAGACTCACCAGGTAGGCCAAAAGCTGCACGATCACGGACGCAAGCCCCGAGACCCCAATCCGTTCGAACAGGGACTGCGCCAAAAGTTCCCGCGGGCCAAAGCCACCTATGGAAATCGGAAGCGCGCTGACCACGGCAATCATCGGAATGAAGAAAAAGTACCACGAAATATCGATATCGAGCCCGATGGCAAGTCCGCAGAAATAATGCACGACAATGCGCAATCCTTGCGTCACGGCAGAGAGAACCGTAATGTCCAGCCAGAGCCGCAGCTTGCGATAGTTCTGGAATCGTTGCTGGAAGTGCAAGACGCGCTCCTGCGCGGAAGCGGGCAGCACCTTTCCCGTGAGACAGGCGAAAATCCGTCCCAGCCTTTTGCTGAAAAGCCCGGCGAAAAGCGCGCTAAACCCCAGAAAGACCCAGAACGACGGCAAGAGAAAAATCCTCTTTTCCGGATCGTAGATAAAGAACAGAAGTCCGACGAGAAGGGCGAGGACATTCAGAAAGAACAGCCCAAAGAGCCTGTCGAAAAAAGTCGCGGTCAATCCGCCACCGATGGTCTTCTGGTCGCCCTGCATCCGGATATCATAGACTTTCTTCACGTCTCCGCCGACATTTCCCGGCATGAAATTGTTGAAAAAGAGTCCGATAAAGTAAAGCTTCGCCAAGTGGCCGTAACCCATCCGGACATTCTGCCTTTCCAGAAGGAGCTTCCATTGCTGGCAGCCGGTAAAGTTCGAAAGCACCAGACAGAAGATTCCAAGGAGGAGCGGAAATATCGACCGGCAGGAAAACAGTTCCCAGATGTCTCCCGTATCCCAGCCCGGAGCGTTCACGATATTGCGATACACAAGGTAGCACGGAACACAGGTCACGCACAGCTTGACGCAAAGCAGGAGAAAGGACTTCGATCCCGGTTTCATTTCCCAGGTTTCTTCGCGAGAATTCCGATGGAAAGCTGCGTGTACCGCGAAACGGGAACCCGGTCAAACGCGTCCAGGAGCGCATCCTTCGCTTTCTGGTAGGCGGACCCCGCAAGCGGATACTTGGGAAGCTCGACATGCGCCTTGAAGCCCAGTTCGCGAAGCATCCGATAGAAAAGGTTCGGACGCATCCAGTCGCCATATTCGTATTCGAGTTCAAAGCCCGCCGACTTCAAGAGCTTCCGAAGTCCGCCGATCGTGAACTGCGTTTCCCAGCCGGCAAACCATTTTCCCATCGCGATGAGAACGTGCTTGATGACCGTATAGGGATGCACGGTCTGCGGCACGTCGCAAAGGAGATGGCCGCCGGGCTTTACAATCCGGAAATTTTCCGCGATCAGCGGCGCGGGATTTCGAAAATGCTCGGCAAGCCCCTGGTGAAAGACGAGATCGAACGTGCCGTTCGGAAAGGGAGCCTTGAACGCGTCTCCGCGGACACAGTGAAGGTTTTCTTCCAGATTTTCCCGGATGCGGAGCGCCTCCACCGTCTTCAGGCTTTCCGCCGAAAAGTCGAGAACATAGACGTCCGCTCCGTGCCTTGCGAGGTCTGCGCTGTCACGGCCCGATCCCGGCCCAACCTCCAGGATTTTCATTCCCTTGACGTTCGGAAAATGCCTGTAGATGGTCTTGAGAATCGTCGGGGAAGCGGGATAGACCTTGGAAAGGTCCTTTTTACGGGCCCAAAAGCGGTCCCATACGGATTGGTCGGGTTCTCTGATTGGCATGGCGAAAATATAGGTTAAAAGGGGCTTTTGGACAGTCCACGTTCCGCTTTCGGCTTTCGTTTTTAAAGCGTCATCTTACAAAGACACAAGAACAACAAAAAGTCATAAATTCAAGACGTTTTAGCAAAAAGCTTTGCGTCTCGCTTTGTACTCCGCCTATTTTTCGTCCAAAAAGTCCAGATTTTACGGCGATTTTAAAATTTTTCACTTTTGGCACGCCCTTTGCTCTAAAAAAAGCGATATTATAGGAAAAAGGATTGTAAATGCACATCGATTCGACCGACGTAACGCTCAAACGCTATTTAGACGACATCCGCAAGACAGCGCCGCTGACCCGTGAAGAAGAACAGATTCTTTTCCAAAAAGCGAAAGAAGGCGACAAGATCGCCCGGCAAAAGCTGATTTCCGCCAATATGCGCTTTGTGCTGAAAGTCGCCATCCAGTATCGCGGCTGTCCGATTCCTCTGCCGGATCTCGTGAGCGAAGGCGCCATGGGACTCGTCCGCGCCATCGAAAGCTTTGAGCATACCCGCGGTCTCAAGTTCATCAGCTACGGCGTATGGTGGATCAAGGCGTACATCACCCGGGCAATCAACGAGCAGGGAAACCTGATTCGCTTGCCGGCTAACCAGCATCTGCGCGTCCGCAAGGCTCTGCACGAACAGTCCCGCGGCAAGGAAATCAGCGAAGACATCCGGGAGCTTATCCAGATCGGTCAGCGCGGCGTCTCGTTCGACAGCCCGCTCAAGGCGGATTCCAAGGCGACTTACGCCGAAGTCCTCGCCGACGGCAGCGCGATCAACCCGGAATCCGATTCCGAAATCCAGAGCGTGGAAAACCTTTCCAAGGAACTGATGGAGCAGCTGCCGGAACGCGAAGCGAAAGTCATCGAGGGAATTTTCGGCATCAACCTGGAAGCCCCCCAGACGCTTCGCGAGGTCGGCGAATCGATGAACATTTCCCATGAACGCGTCCGCCAGCTGCGCGACCAGGCGCTCCGCCGCATCCGCAAGTACAACAGCCGGGAATATCTGCAAGAAAAGAAGGATGCGTTCCTCGCCGCGATCAACAAGTAAGCGGATTCCCATTCCTAGACAGGAAAGTCCCGAAACCATTCGGGACTTTTTCTCTTGAATGAAGGTCAGGTTCCTTTAGCCAAGCTCCGCGACGGCTTCGATTTCGACCAGCGCGCCCTTGGGGAGCGCGGAGACTTCGACGCAGCTCCGCGCAGGCTTTCCGACAAAGTGCCTTTCGTAAACGGCGTTAAACGGTTCAAAATCCGAAAGGTGGCGGAGAAAGCAGGTCGTCTTCACGACCTTCGAAATTTCGGAACCCGCAGCGGCAAGGACCGCTTCGATGTTCTTGCACACCTGTTCCGCCTGGACTTCGATGGAATCTCCGACGATCAGTCCCGTTCGGGGATCGATCGGAATCTGCCCGGAGAGATAGACCGACCCGCCGGCAATCACCGCCTGGGAATACGGCCCGATTGCAGCCGGGGCTTCTTGCGCGTGAATCTTCTTCATCGAAACCTCCGGGACAAGTTTACGCGCCGAGCTTTGCCCGGATCCAGTTGTTCGCGTTCGCGATCGCCGCGGAAATCTTTTCCGGTTCGCGAGTCCCAGCCTGGGCTCTATCCGGACGACCGCCGCCCTTGCCGTTGCAAGCCTTTGCCAGGTCGCGGACCATGTCGCCCGCCTTGATGCCCTTTGCCTGGGCGTTCTTCCCGACCATCACGGCGATGCTTCCGTTGGCGGTTCCCTTGTTCGCCAGCACTGCGACCGATTCGACATCGAGCTTGTTCTGCACGCCGTCGAGCAGGTTCTTGAAGCGGTCCTCGGGCACGGACATTTCGCGAACGTAGAGATTGACGCCCATCACGTTGAGCGCGCCTTGCAAAAGTTCGCCGGCGGCAAGCGTCGCAAGTTCGAGCTGCACGGACTGGAGGCTCTTTTCCAAGTTCTGCGTCTTGGCGAAAGTCTGCTGGATGCGGTCGAGAAGATCGGCATCCTTGCAACGGAGCTGTTCGCGCAGAGCGGTCAGTATCTGCGTTCCGGCACGGAGGAGAGCGAGAGCGCCACGGCCCGTCACCGCTTCCAGACGGCGCACGCCCGAAGAGACGCTCGACTCGGAAATGATCTTCACCATTCCGATGTTTCCCGTATTTTGCACATGCAGACCGCCGCAGAGTTCCCTGGAAAATTCATCACCCGGATTTCCCATCTTGACCACGCGCACCTTGTCGCCATACTTTTCGCCGAACAGTGCCATCGCGCCGCTCGCCTTTGCGTCATCGATGTCCATGACGTCGGTCGAAACGGGGAGGCATTCCATCACCTTGGCGTTTACCAGGTCTTCGACCTGCCGGATCTCTTCCGCGGTCATCGCGCTGAAATGGCTGAAGTCGAAACGCAGCAGCTCGTTCGAAACGAAACTTCCCTGCTGCTGCACATGGCTGCCGAGAACCTTTCGGAGAGCGGCCTGGACCAGGTGCGTCGCTGAATGGTTCTTGCGGATGTCGGCGCGGCGGGCTTCATCGACCGTCGCCAGGAATTTCGAAGACATCGTTTCCCGGTTCGCTTCGCCCTTTGTCACCTTGCCGCGGTGAACGGTCGTGTCGTTGACGCGCACCGTGTCGAAAACCGAGATTTCGAGATTTTCGGAAACGAGAGTTCCCTTGTCGCCGATCTGACCGCCCATTTCCGCATAGAACGGCGTCGTGTCGAGGACGATCGAGAGGACGCCCTTGTCTTCGCGGTAGCGCAGGACCTTGACCTCCGCGGAGCTTGCCTCGTAGCCGACAAACCGCGTCGAACCGACCGCGTATTCCGTCCAGCCCTCGGAGCCCATCGTGTTGATGCTCTGCTTCATGTTCGCGCGGGCGCGGGCCTTCTGCTCTTCCATGCACTTTTCGTAGCCTTCCTCGTCGATGGCGAGCCCCTTTTCCTCGGCGAGAATTCCCGTGAGATCGGGCGGGAATCCATACGTGTCGTAGAGCAGAAACACCTTGTCGCCCGGAATCCTGTCGCCGGTCTTGAGGTTCGCGGCAATCGAGGCAAAGCGTTCCAGCCCGGCGTCGAGCGTGCGGATGAAGCTTTCTTCCTCGCTGCGGATGACGGACGCGACAAAGTCCTTCCGTTCGCGGATTTCGGGGAAAGCGTCGCCCATCGTATCGGCGAGAACCTGGACCAGGTTGCAGATGAAAGGCTTTTTCTGTCCGAGAAGGCGGGCAAAACGGCTCGCGCGGCGAAGAATGCGGCGCAGCACGTAGCCACGACCCTCGTTCGACGGAAGCGCCCCGTCCGCAATCGCAAAGGACAATGCCCGGAGATGGTCCGCGATGACGCGGTGCGGCGTCCCGTCCTTTCCGTCGCAATAGGGCACGCCGGAGAGTTCCGCGATTTTCCGGATGATCGGGCTGAACACGTCCGTGTCGTAGTTGCTGGATTTTCCCTGCAAGATGGAGCAGATCCGCTCGAATCCCATGCCGGTATCGACATTTTTCGCCTTGAGCGGTACGAGAGAGCCGTCGGAAAGGCGCTCGTATTGCATGAACACGTTGTTCCAGATTTCGATGTAGCGATCGTTTTCGCCGTTCACGCCGAGAATCGGGTCCTTGAACGTTTCGGCCTGGGTCGCGAGATCGCCCCGGTCGTAGTGGATTTCGGAGCAGGGACCGCAAGGCCCGGTATCGCCCATTTCCCAGAAGTTCGAGTGAGCGTCAAAGCGCATGATGCGATCATCGGGGAGCCCCGACACATCCTTCCAGATTTGCCACGCCTCGTCGTCGTCCTGGTAAACCGTCGCAAACAGGCGTTCCTTCGGAAGCTTCCAGACCTCGGTCAACAGTTCCCAGGCCCAGGAAATCGCTTCCTTCTTGTAGTAGTCGCCGAACGACCAGTTTCCGAGCATTTCGAAAAACGTGTGGTGGTAATTGTCGCGACCGACGACATCCAGATCGTTGTGCTTGCCCGAAACGCGGATGCATTTCTGGCTGTTGCAGACGCGCTTCCAGCCCTTCGGGTTGTCGCCGAGAAAAATCGCCTTGAACTGGTTCATGCCGGCATTCGTGAACATGAGCGTCGGATCGTCATGCGGGACCACGGGCGAAGAGCGGACAAACAGGTGTCCCTTGGATTCAAAGAACTTGATGAAGGATTCGCGTACTTGCGCAGAAGACATCGTTTCGGACATAATATACCTTTGGATTTTTCCGAACCGAAAGATAGAAAGAATCGCCGAAGATGTTTTGCCCGTCATGCCAGGGCCCGCTTGATAGAGCCCGGCAGCTGCTCTAGTGCACGACGATTCGCCTAAGCTTCAGGACTTGCCCGCGTTCCGAGAGCCGGACAACAAGCATCTTGCCGGAAAATTCCCGCAGATCCAGCGTCAGGGATTCGGAATCAAAAGCGCTCCGGAAGATCTCCCTTCCCGAAAGGTCATGGATCGAGACCGATTTTCGCCCGGGAGCGCTTGAGATAACCGAAAGCGTATGCCCATGGAAGTCGATAGCGCTCGCCACGACTCCCGACGAGACGATTGCCACCGGTTCCGCGGAGCTCGACGAGACGCTCGAAGAACTCGACGAGGAACTGGAAGGAACGCAATCACCGACCGAAAGGGAACTGTCCGACGTAAAGCAGATGTTTCCGTTCTTTTCCGTGATGTGATACAGATCGACGCCCAGCCTGTCGCCATTCCAGGAAACAGGAAAAAAGCTCGTCACGTTCTGGGAACCTGGATAGGGGTCGTCGTCGAACCAGCTCTTGGATGTTCCGGCATAATATCCGTTGTTTACGCTCGGGACTTTCACGTTGCCCGCTTCCACGATATCGATACGCTGGTGACTGGAAACATCGTTAAGCCTGTCAAGCCGCCAGTCATTTGCGTCATAGTCGATGTGCCAAATCAAGAGTCCATGGCTGGGAAGGTTTACGTCCCATCCGATTTTCTGGCGATTTTCCAGAATAAACCATTCATTTTCGGTACCGCTGACCGGAATCCTGTAGGCGACATCGGTCGAACAAAAAGGCGCGAGAACCGCGACATCCCAGTCATTTTCCAAAGTCCTGTAGGAAATCCACCCCAAAAACGCCTTTTCGAACGCGCTGTAGCCCACCGGAGTCGATCCCTGGCGCGATCCCGACCTGGAATCGTAGTTGTACATTCCAAAAGCCATCACGTCCCAGGCGTGGGTTCCCGGCGCCTGGTAAGCGCTGTCCGTAAAATCGTAATAGCAGCTAGCCGCATAGACGCAGTAATGATCCGAAAGTCCCAGCGTGTGACCGAACTCGTGTACGAACTGGGCAATCGGCGCCATTTCGCTTGCGGAAGACATCTGCGGCAAGATGAAATAGCGGTTGAAGACCTTTCCGTTTCCCGCATCCAGCTTTCCCACCCCGTCATTGAGCGACTTGTCATACTCCAAAAGATAGGCAAAGCCTCCCAGGGAACTGGCCGCGCTTTTTGTTCCCGCATACATTACGGCGACCGCGTCGATTTCGCCATCTCCGTCCATATCGTATTTCGAAGCGTCAAAGTCGGGAAACCGGGAATGCAGCGCATCGACCGCATTCTTGACGAGGCGCCCCTCTTTCTTGGCGTAATCCGACATGGCTCCGTCGATCTTTACCGGGTAAATGTCGAAGGAGGGCACGAAGATTCCGTTCGACTGGTCGGTGAAATAATCCTTGACGGAACCGATATGGCCATTGACGCGATAGCCTTCCTGATTGACCTGATTGTAATACGCCAGGGAATCGCAATTTGTCACCGAGGAGTTTTCCACCAGGAGTACCGGAAACCGATTCGTCCCCTTGGAATAGCCGGCCGGATCCGGGAGCCTACGAACCGGAGGCGCGTCCAGGGACGTGTCGAGAGACGGCAACCACCGCGGTTTCTTGCGGATATCCGCCCCCGCAGGGAAAAGCGAGCGGTCCGAATTCCTCTTGAAGTGCGCGTTCCTGGACTTTGCCCAGTCGATTCCCTTGAGATAGGCGGCTTCCCTGTCGCCGCGAAGATTGGCATTTTTCGCCTTGAAAGCGCCGGCAATCCCCTCTTCCGTCGCATAGCGGTAAACGCCTCCGGAATCCCGAATCACCAGATAGCCGTCGAGGGTCTGGGTGAAGGAATAGCGTTCGTCGCCTCCTTCCCGAAGCGAAAGGGAATCGCCCGCATTATCTACGGTAAAGGGCGTGGGGTCCGCCGGAAACGCCCAAAGTCCCCCCGCGAAGAACAGGGAAAGGAACGGAAAGAGAAGCCGAGAGAATGAATTGTTCATGAAAGCACCTGATAGATAAAACTACCCCCGTTCCTGAAAAAAAACTTTACTTTTTCAATATCGGGATTTTTGTGCGGGATGTTTTCGGGAAAGCCTGGAATTCCGCAATCCAGTTCATCCCGTATTCGCCAATTTCTATATTTCTCCCCGTGGCTAAATTACCTGTTGTCTGCATAGTCGGACGTCCCAACGTGGGAAAGTCCTCCCTTTTCAACCGCATCCTCGGTCGTCGCGCCGCGGTGGTTTCGGATCGCGAAGGCGTCACCCGGGACCGTCATTACCAGACGGCGACATACAAGGGACGCGAATTCACCGTCGTCGATACCGGAGGATTCTTGCCGGACGACACGATCGATGTCCTTGCATCGAATGTCCGCGACCAGATTTTCGCCGCCATCGAAGAATCCGACCTGGTGCTCTTCATGGTCGATGTCCGCGTCGGCATCACGAAGCTCGATCTCCAGTTCGCGAAGATGATCCGGAAGCTCGACAAGCAGGTTCTCCTGGTCGCCAACAAGAGCGAAGCGGCCGCAGACCGTTCGGAAAGCTGGGAATTCTTCTCTCTCGGCATGGGACAGCCCCGGACAATCAGCGCGCTGACCGGTTACGCCTGTCTCTCGCTTCTCGACGAAATCATCGCCATCCTGCCCGACAAGGGAAAGCTCGCGGGCGAAGCAAGACGCCCGATTCGCTTCGCGATTCTCGGACGGCCGAACGCCGGAAAATCCACCCTGCTGAACCGCCTGCTCGGCGAAGAGCGCGTCGTCGTTTCCGACATTCCCGGCACGACCCGGGATTCTATCGACTGCACGTTCGTTTCCGATGGCGAGACGTTCGTCGTCACCGATACCGCCGGTCTTCGAAAAAAGGCGAAAGTCGAGGACGAAGTCGAAATCTTCAGCAACATGCGCTCCGAAGAAAGCATCCGACGCTCCGACCTGTCCCTTCTTGTCATCGACGCGACCCTCGGGCTTTCCGAACAGGACTTTCGCATCGTCCAGAGCATCCGCCAGGCGGGAAAGGGCCTCATCCTGATTCTCAACAAGTGGGACATTCTCCCGGACAAGAACGAAAAGTCCTTTGACAGGATGGTCAAGGAAATGCGGGAACGCGAACCGATGTTCGAATACATCCCCACACTCTCGATCAGCGCGAAGGAAGGCTTGCGCGTGCACCGCATCTTGCAGGAAATCCGCTCGGTCTATGCGAACTGCCGTCGGGTCCTCGGAAGAGAACGCCTAGCCGAAGTCTTCGCCGAAGCCTGCCAGAAGACTCCCCATCCGGCGCACCAGGGACGCCTCGTCAAGCTGACCCGGGCATGCCAGATCATGGTCGAGCCTCCCGTCATCGACATCGAAACGCGAACGCCCGACGCCGTCGATGAATCCTACAAGCGTTACCTTCTCAAGACTTTCTACGAAGCGTTCCATCTAGACGGAGCGCCTCTCCGGCTGAACTTCGACAGCAAACTCATCTTACGAAAGGACGAAGACCTTGAACAGTTTACTCTCTCTTCCGCTAGCGTATCTCCTCGGCTCCATTCCGACCGCAATCTGGGTCGCAAAAATCGTCAACGGAAAGGACTATGACATCCGGAACTACGGTTCCAGGAACTCGGGACTGACAAACGCGTTCCGCGTCCTCGGAGTAAAGCCCGCGCTTCCCGTGGTCGTCATCGATCTTCTCAAGGGATTTCTCGCCCCGACGATCGCCATGTCCCTGAACGAAGCGTCCAAGGCTTCGGGGGGTCCCGACTACCCCTGGCTGCCGCTCGCCTGCGGGCTTCTCGCCGTCCTCGGACACAGCTTCACGTGCCTTGCCGGATTCCGCGGCGGAAAAGGCGTTCTCACAGCCTTCGGCATGTTCCTCGCCCTCGCCCCGGTCACGGCTCTGCTCGCGTTTCTCGTCTGGAGCCTCTTGACCGTTGCCACGAAATACGTTTCGGTCGGAAGCATCGGCGCTTGCGTCACCCTTGCCGGGCTTTCCCTCTTCGGATATCTCAAGCCGGACATCTACCCGCACGACCGGATTCACGCAGGAATTCTCGCCCTCGCCTGGATCATCGCCGTCTTTGTCATCGTCAAGCACAAGGCGAACATCAAGCGTCTCTTGAACGGAACCGAAAACGGCTTTGGGAAAAAACGGAAAAAAGTGTAATTTACAGATTGACCCACAAGGAAAGGACTCGTTTATGAATATCACAGTACTCGGCACCGGCGGATGGGGATTGACCCTTGGCCAGGTCCTGAACGACAACGGACACAAGGTTTCCTTTTGGACATTTTCGCAAAAGGAAGTGGACCTGCTTTCCACGGAACACCAGTACAAGGACAAGCTACCCGGAATCGTCTTTCCGGATTCGTTCTCCTATACGACCGATATGGGCAAGGCTCTCGAAGGGGCGGAAATGGTCCTGATCGTCGTCCCGTCACAGGTGATGGCGAACGTTTCCAGGGAATTCGCCAAGTGGAATCCGCCGGCAGACAGGATTCCGCTCGTCGTCTGCGCAACCAAGGGAATCCTCGAAGGCACGGACCAGCGCATGAGCGAAGTCATCCTCGAAAACGTTCCCTGGCTCGACCACGACCACATGGTAACGCTCAGCGGCCCGACTCACGCCGAAGAAGTTTCGCGTCGCGTCTATACGACAATCGTCGCCGCCTGCCCCAACGAGAATTCCGCGAAGAAAGTCCAGCAGGTCATGAGCAACGGCTACCTGCGCGTCTATACCTCGACAGACCAGATCGGCGTGGAACTCTGCGGATCGATCAAGAACGTCATCGCGATAGCGAGCGGCATTCTCTATGGAATCGGAGCGGGCGACAATACCCGCGCAGCGCTCATCACCCGCGGACAGGCGGAAATCTGCCGTCTCGGACGCGCCCTCGGCGCAAGTCCCAGCACATTCGCAGGACTTGCCGGAATGGGAGACCTGATTGTCACCTGCCTTTCGCAGCACAGCCGGAACCGTTACGTCGGCGAATGCATCGGCAAGGGAGAAACTCTCGCGCAGATCATGGGACGCATGAAGATGATCGCGGAAGGCGTTCCCACGTGCAAGAGCGCCAAGGCTCTCGCGGAATCGGTCCACGTCGAGCTTCCCATCGTAAACGCGGTCCACGAAGTTCTCTTCAACGACAAGAAGCCGGCGGACATCATCGAGGAACTGATGAACCGCGACCTGAAATCCGAAGCGGAATATTGACCCGCGAGCCTCGCCCGATGACGAAAAGCGCATTCTTCAAGAGCCTGTCGGTCCTTTGCGGAACGCTTTTTCTGTCTTCCTGCGTCGTGGTACGGGAATCCGAACCGGAAACTTTCGCCGACACGGCGACCTGCCAGGTCTCGGTATCGGAACTCTGTTCGTTCCAGACATGGGAAAAGGCATGCCGCGCCTGCGACAATCCTCGATTCTTCAAAGATTTAAGGTTTTCAAGCGATCTGCTCGGCGAATGTTCCAAGAATGCGCTCTGCCGTCTTTGCCACGCGGGATTTTCCGTATGCGACGTTCCGCACGCCGAATGGCGTTTCGAGGTTCGCCCCGAGCCTCCCCCACCGCCTCGCAAACCGCCACCACGGCATCACCGCGGTCGCCCCGACGATTTTCCCGGACGATAGGGCCCCGGCTTCGAAATTTCAAAGACCCGGACCCCAGACAATCGCGATCAAGACACCTTAATTTTTACAGCTCGCCACGGCGCGCCGGGAAAATTCGCCCGCGCACCAGAGAGCCCCATCCGAACGGTTTCTGTAACCCGCGACAGGCAGTTGCGCGCTCCGCTTGGCATCAATCGGAAAAGCGACCAGGCCGAGCGAATCCGCCACTTTTTCGCCTGCATAGAACAGCGAATCGATCGTTTCTCCGGCACAGCGAAACACGATGGAACCCTTGGTCCCAGGCATGGCAAGCGCCGCGCGAATATCCTTGTCTTCGCAGGAATCCGTTCCGAACACCAGGTAGGAATCCGGAGCGATCCGCGCCGCAAGCGAAGAATCCGTCGCCACCTTGATCGAACTTCCGCTCGTCGCGAGCAACTCGCAACCTTCCAGGTCAAGCGTATCCAGCGTCGCGTTGTAAAGCTCCACGAATTCCGACTTGCCTTCCGTCATGAATTCCGTAACAAAGAGGTTGCCTGGCTTTGGCGTGCGAAGCCTTGACGGCAAATGCGCCACCGCCGAGAACGTCCTTGTGGAATCGCTCGAAACCACCAGCTGGATTCTTGCGTAAAGCGGATTCAGCTTCCAGTCGATGACGAAGTTTTCCCCGTCTATCGCCACCTGGGAATCCGAGGTGAACAAGGTGTCGCCGTTTTCCGCGAAAAGATGAATCTGTACGGAATATTCCGTTCCGATCCGGAGCGTTTCCGTCGCCGCGAACGCTTCCATTTCGCCGAATTCGAACGGATAGGATTTCGAAAAGCCTTCCGCCCGGACGGCAAGCATGCCGCTTGCGATTTCCGCCGAGTTATCGATTCCGAGCGGAATCCACACATAGAGAAACCCCGCCACGGCATGCATCGCGATCGAGACGGATACCTCGTCGCCCGCGGAAAGTTTCGCCTGTGTTTCCCCCTGCTCCACCAGGATTCCGTTCGCATAGAACTTGGCGTAAAAGTTCCATTCGCCGGGAGCGAGCTTCTGGCTGAGCGTATTGGAATCGCCCAATAGAACCGCGTGAATCGTATCCGGTCCCACCAGGTCCAGCACGAGACTGTCCGAAAGCGGGACGCTCGAACGCGCCACGTCGAAATGGACAGGCACGCCGCCTGAACTTTCCGCACCGGGATTTGCTCCTTCGGAACAGGCCTGTCCCAAAATCGCCGTAAAAAGGAATGGCAGCATCTGCCACAGGTGTCTTTTTCTCATTTTTCCTCCTTTGGTTGAAACGAGAGACTACCTGCTATAACGCTTCTCGCGGCAAAAACGATGACGACATTTTTTGAAAAACTTTTTTAACAGGTAAAGTGCCGGCATGACGACGCTTGGCGCGAACGCCTTTGTCAAGATAAAGAATCCTCTAGGTTTTTACGCAGAAAACAACCCAAATTCCGCATGGGTGCGGTTTTGCTTTATTGACATAACAAGAATCAATCCTTAACCAACAGATAAACTCCTGTAAAAGTCTTGATATATTTTCCGTCGAGTTCTCCGTTTAACGAGCCATAGACCCAAACGGGACAATCCAGCGATAAGCCCGGACTTTTTTCTTTTTCAATCAACTCGATTTTTAGCGTATCCCCAAAGGAATGGATTCCGATAGATTTGACAACCCTTCTTAGCGTGTTAAGCTGTGAAGGAAAAACGATGATTTCTTTATCGCCTTGCCGTTTGATAAAAACGGAATCCTGTTTGAAAAAACGTTCCCATTCCAATTCGTCATCAATGCACGCCGAAATGGAGTCCAACGCAAGAAGGTTTTCATTATAGGAAAGGGATGTGTCATAATGAAAGAAATCCGTATCACTTGAATTCTTGGAACACGCCATGAATAAGAAAAAACACAAACAGGCTATTGTAAATACGTAGTTACGCAAAATTTTACCTCCTTACTCATATTCTGGCGTCCCGAACTTCACCCATCTAGAGCCTATCCCTATATATTCTCCCTTTTTCTTAAATACAGGTTTTTGAATCAAGTTTTCAAAAGTTTCTTTCCAAGGGTCAAAGAATTTTCCATCGACATTGCCGTAACGATAAACAATTTTAGGTTCAACTCCATAACCACCTTTTTTGTATATCCATTTATAGACTGCATTTTTATAAGCCTCCCAAATTCCTTGCTTTTCTTTAATCCAATTTGTCACAAAATCGCGTTCTGCATAATAGGAATAATTATGGCAAGTCTTCAAATAAAGAAATCCACAGCGATGAGACTCTTTATACCATTTTGATGTCGAACTATAACCAAGAATTGAATGTACTCCATTAAACCACGGTTCTTGATTCGATTCCCCATTCTTGAATACAAGACAAGAATTTAGCATCGCCCAATAAGTCTTTCCACCAAAAGCTTTTTCACTAATCCCGTTTTTTTGCCAAACACGTTCTCCTTGCGGCCACATTGTTATCCTATTGACATTACCATGACCACTGTAAAAGACAAAGTTATAATTGTCTGTTTCGGTTCCTGTAAAACGCAACTTTGTAACTTGTTCATTTTCATATTGTCTTGACGAAAACATCACGTTGGGATATTTGTCCTTGAAATTATTCTTAAAAGAATTCACCAAGATATTGGCAGTCTTTTTCGACAAGGGCAATTCTTTTTGCCAATTATTTTCATAATTGCTAATGGCAAATGTTACAATGGAAAATTTGGAAGGAACATTGGTGTCAGCGGCATTCGCCATAAAAAATGCCAACATCACAAAAAACAATATATTTTTTTTCATTGCTTCTCCCTACCTGCTAACAATTGCCTTGCGAACAGGCATTAACGATGCGTCAGAAGGAATATCAAATGTCATCGGAATGCTTTCGTCAGTGTCTTTTGATGAATACTGACCGATGAAAGTAATCCCTGGAACAAGCATCGATTCTCCTTGTTCCGTTTCCAGGCGAACTAGAGTTTGTACGGAATTATCCAAACTACCTCGAAGATTGTTCTCATGAAAATCTTGCGATATAGATTCAACAATTTCATCAAATTTTTTCCTATGAATTTTATTTATTTTAATTGATTCTACCGTACTTTGGGCGGGAGTTTTGTTATATCTATCCCATTGAATATCCATATAAGATAAATTTCCAGTGGAATCATAACTCATAAATACATAGGAACTACCTCGAACCGGAATACCATCCAGTTTTCTGTGAAGCATTACAACGCTTCCTACAATTTTTGGTTTGGCAGAATCCCTTTGTTCGTATTCATAACCAACAGATGTTATTGAACAAGAATCTGCAATATCTTTGGGTAAAATCTTTTTTATATCACCCATGGCACGTTGACGCATTTCGACATCAGACACAAGTGAAAATGAATATTTCATTCTATTCCTTTTGTTCAAAGTAAAACGATGAAAATCATCTATTTTTTTCACTCGAAAACTTTTTCCTGATTTAAAATTTCTGGTTCCCACAATCGTGTAGATGTAAGAATCTTGCAAAGCAATCCTTTGAGTTTTCATCCGTACAGATTTTTCACGATTTTCCATTTGTTGATAAATTTTATCGCTTATGAGCAACTGAGCCTCAGTGGCAGAAAATAGCACTCCAAAAATCAAAACATATATCTTTTTCATCCATACTCCTTTCATAACGAAGAAAATATATTGTCAAATATAGAACAAACATATCTCAATCAAAGAAAATTAAATATTTGTTTACAAACAACCGTCCCTAACACGGGCTTTAAGCAAAAAAAAATTATAACTTTTATACATCATTTTTCAACGTTTCCAAGCAATTTATCAAGGCCATTTAATCAAAAATTCCAAACAACATAGTCCCTCGAAGGGAAAATGACTACATTATTTGTAAACGTTACAATCTAAAGGACGCCTAAATGAAAAAACTGACCCTTTCGAGTGACAACGCAAAAATCGCCGGTGTCTGCGGCAGCATCGGCGAATACCTTGGAATCGACGCAACGGTCATCCGCATTCTCTGGATTCTCGGCACGTTGCTTTCCTTTGGGACCGGGATTCTCGCCTATCTCATCTGCTGGCTGCTGATACCTAACGCCGACTGAGCGGCATCGGCGAACGCCTTTTAAATCGCGGATCTTCCAGGACTCTCGCCCAGAGGAATCCCTTTCGGGCGTTTTCCCTTGAAAATTCGAAGTCCGCCCGGACAGGTGTCGGATTCAAGCGGGGCCCCGCCTCGGGATTTTCTGTGGACATGGCGAACGCCGAAACCGGTTCGGGTTCGACTTCCGTCTTCTTTTCCGGGAAAGGCACGCAGTTCGATTCGGCGACGCTCGGAAAGCTGTCTTCAAAGACCTTTGGGGAAACCGTTTCCTTTTCGATCGGTTCGGACGAACGGGGAGAAGCCAAGACAGGTTCCGGTTCGGGCGGCGATTCCTCGGCGCTTTCATCGGGAACGTCCAGCGTTTTCGCCTGCTCTTCCCGGAACTTGCGGATCAGGTCCTGCAGGGAATCCGGCGTTTCCGCGTCCGACGGAGCATCGTGATTCTCTTCGCCTTCATCGAGATACTCCTCGGGCGATTCGTCCGTGGGAACGGAAGGATTCTTGCTTCCTTCGATCCGCTTCTTGAACCAGGCGGCTCCGACCTGGAGAGCGACAATCGCCAGAAGAATCAGGAGACTTTCCATAGGGATCGCTGCGGATTAGGTGTTCGGCTGGTGCGGTTCCGGATTTTCGCCGAGACCGAGCTGGGTGCGCATCTGCGTATCGGCCTGGATGTTCTTCATGTTGTAATAGTCCATCACGCCGAGATTTCCGGACCGGAGAGCGTCCGCCATCGCCATCGGGACCTGCGCTTCGCTTTCCACGAGCTTAGCCCGCATTTCCATGACCTTCGCCTTCATTTCCTGTTCGGCGGCAAAAGCCATCGCGCGGCGTTCTTCCGCCTTTGCCTGGGCAATCTTCTTGTCCGCTTCGGCGCGGTCCGTTTCGAGAATCGCCCCGATGTTCTGCCCGACATCGACATCCGCGATGTCGATTGAGAGGATTTCGAAGGCGGTTCCGGCGTCAAGTCCCGAAGCGAGAACCTTCTTCGAAATCATGTTCGGATTTTCCAGCACGTCCTTGTGGCTCTTGGCGCTTCCGATCGAAGACACGATGCCTTCTCCGACACGGGCGACGACCGTTTCCTCGCCGGCACCGCCGACGAGCTTCTGGATGCTCGCGCGAACCGTGATGCGGGTCACCGCGTGGAGCTGGATACCGTCGAGAGCGACAGCGCTCACGCGCGGCGTTTCGATCACCTTCGGGTTGACGGACATCTGGACCGCTTCGAGAACGTTTCGACCCGCGAGGTCGATCGCCGCGGCCTGCTTAAAGTCCAGCTTGATGTTCGCCTTGTTCGCCGCGATCAATGCCTGGACAACGCGGATGACGTTTCCGCCCGACATGAAATGCGCTTCGAGAAGATTCGTATCGACGGGCATTCCCGCCTTGCAGCTGAGAATCCGGGAATCCACGATGACCTTGGGCGGCACCTTGCGAAGGCGCATCCCGATCAGCTGGAACATGCTCACTCCCGCCTTGGAAAAGAGCGCCTGGAGCCAAAGGCTGAAGAACTTCGCGATGAACGCGAGCAGAACGATGGCAACGATAATCGCTACCAGGACAGCAGCGCCGACAAGCAGGGTCATAGATACCTCAAACGGTTAAATTCCCTTTCAATCTATAAAATTTATTTCAAGGCGGATTTAAAATAGGCAATTGTTTTTTCGAGACCTTCGTCCAGCTCGACCGAAGGTTCCCACCCGGAAAGCGCCATCTTCGCCCGGGAGATATCGGGTTTCCGCTTTCTGGGGTCGTCCCCGGGAAGGCTCAAAAAAGAAATCCTGCTCTTGCTCCGCGTCAGCGCGATGACCCTTTCCGCAAGTTCGAGCATGGTAAACTCGTGCGGGTTTCCGATGTTCACCGGCCCGATGCAGTCGTCCTGGTCCATCATGCGGACGAGCGCCTCGACGAGATCCGAGACGTAGCAGAAGCTGCGCGTCTGTTCGCCCGAACCGTAGATGGTAATGTCTTCGCCCTTGAGCGCCTGCACGATGAAATTGCTCACCACGCGACCGTCGTTCGAAAGCATCCGCGGGCCGTAGGTGTTGAAGATTCGGACAATCCGGATATCGACGCGGTTCTGGCGGTGATAGTCCATGAAGAGCGTTTCCGCGACCCGCTTTCCCTCGTCATAGCAGCTGCGGATGCCTATCGGGTTGACGTTTCCCCAGTAATCCTCCGTTTGCGGGTGCACATCCGGATCGCCATAGACTTCGCTCGTCGAAGCCTGCAGAATCCGCGCGTGGACGCGCTTTGCGAGGCCCAGCATGTTGATGGCGCCCATGACGCTCGTCTTGATCGTCTTCACCGGGTTGAACTGGTAATGGATGGGGCTTGCCGGGCACGCCAGATTGAAGATGCGATCGACTTCGAGAAGAATCGGTTCCGTGACATCGTGGCGAAGCAGTTCAAAGTTTGGATTTTCGCGCAAGTGCTCCACGTTTACCCGACGTCCCGTAAAGAAATTGTCGAGGCAGATGACCTCGTGGCCGTCCGAAAGCAAACGTTCGCACAGATGACTTCCCAAGAATCCGGCACCGCCGGTGACCAAGCAACGCATAGAGACTCCGATTTTATCTTGTCATAGAATAGAAAAAAAGGCCCACCATCAGGCGGACCCTTTCTTGCAAAAGCGATGTTTCGAGGCCTAGAAATTGATGTCGAGAGCGGCGTTGACCGTTTCGGAATCGCCAAAGTCGCCACGGGTAAGGATGAAGTTCGCCTTGACCGCGAACATCTGGTTGATGGCGTAGCTGCCGCCGACCCAGAACGAGATGCTGTTGTCGCCCGAATCGTCCGCTTCGACAGAATCGTATTCCGTATCCGTCAGACGGTAGTCGAATTCGAGACCGACCCACGGGGTGAGTCCGAGGGAAGCGATCGTGTAGTCGAGTTCGGCCTGGACCTTCAGGAGAAGTCCTTCGTCCGTATCGTTGTCTTCGAACTTGCATTCCACGCCGGCTTCGGAACCGAGAACGAGGTTCGGAATGAATTCCTGCGTGTATTGGATAGCGACAAACAGTCCAAACGGATCATACGGTCCGACGACATCTTCCGAGTTCAGCGGGAGAGAAAGATCGACAGCAGCGATGAGCATCGGCATGAACTGGTAGCGGGCTCCGACCGTCATGGCGGTGAAGCCGTCGTTGTCGTCGTCAAAGTGGTAGCCAAGTCCCATGATGGCAAGTTCGAGGTTCGGGAGCACGACATATTCGCCCTTCAGGAAGAGGTCGTTGGACGTCGCGTCGTGTTCTCCCCACGTATGGGCATATCCGACTTCGACCTGTCCCGTTCCGGCATTGCCGACCGAGAAGTAGTTGTAGGTAGCAAAGCTGCTCGATGCGACGACAGCCAAAGCCAATGCGATTTTCTTAAGCATATTTGTCTCCTTGCTGTTAAAAAAATCCAGACAGCAAGATAAAAATTTATTTACATTCGTCAAGGCCGACGGGAAAATTTACTCTTCCAAGTCCCTTTCGACCGTTTCGGCGGCCAGATTGCCGCGGAGAGCGACCAGGCGAACGCCGTCGAGCGTCAGGTAGGGATCGTACGTGTCGATAACGTCCGTGTGCCCCACGACGGTCCTGCCCCAGCCTCCCGTCGCAAAGACAGGAACCCGCTTTTTTCCCATTTCCTTCTTGATCTTTGTCACGAGAGTTTCCAGCTCCGCCATGAAGCCAAACAGAAGTCCCGCGCGGATGGCGTCGTCCGTGTTGTTCGCAATCAGCTTTTCCGGCCACTTGATGCTCACGGGGAGAAGACGCGCCGCCTTTTCGGTCAAGACGTCGAGACTTGCGCTGATGCCCGGGATGATGATTCCGCCGGCAAAGCCTCCGTCCTTCATGACGTCAAAGGTTGTCGCGGTTCCCATGTCGATGACTATCGCGTCCGAAAGTCCGCGTTCCCTGAGCGCGACGACGTTGCAGAGGCGATCCGCGCCGAGCGTACCGGGATTCGGGTAGGCGATCGGGCAATCGAGACAGTTCTTGGAGCTGACCACCTGGACAGGCCGCTTGATGAAAGTCTGCAGGGCCTTGACCCATGTCCGTTCGAGCACCGGAACGACTGTCGAAAGCCCGACGTGCGTAATGGATTCGATGGGAATTTTCGAAAAGCGGATCAGTCCGCTGACCCGGTTCATCAGTTCGTCGGACGTCGTTTCCTTGCGCGTCGTGAGGCGCCAGTGATCGACGACCTTGTCGCCCTTGAAAATGCCGAGGACCGTGTGCGAGTTTCCCACATCGACCGCAAAGGTGAACGGTTCCCGGCCGCGCGGAAGCTTTTTCGAAGCCGAAACTTTCCGAGAACGAGACATCAGATTCTCATCGAAATGTCCAGAGCCTTGACGCTGTGCGTCAGGGCACCGACCGAAATGTAGTCGAGTCCAAGCGTCGCGATTTCCTTCGCCCGTTCGAGCGTCATGTTGCCCGAACCTTCCACCAGGACCCTGTCGCCGCTTTCCCGAATGATCTCCAGGGCTTCTGCCATCATCGCGTTAGACATGTTGTCGAGCATGATGACATCGACGCCCTTGTTCAGGAGCTTTTTCAGTTCGTCGAGATTTTCGACTTCCATTTCGACCATCAGGTTCCGCTCGTTATGCTTCTTCACGACGGCAAGCGCTTCGAGAACGCCGCCACAGGCCGCGATGTGGTTGTCCTTCACCAGGACCATGTCGAAAAGCCCCATCCGATGGTTGCTGCCTCCGCCTACGCGAACCGCATATTTTTGAAGCGTGCGAAATCCGGGAATGGTCTTTCGTGTGTCGAGAACCTTCGTGCGGCCCGGTTTCAGGGCTTCCTGGAACCTGTGGGTGACGGTCGCCACGCCGGAAAGCTGCTGGATAAAGTTCAGGAATGTACGCTCTCCCGTCAGAAGATCCCGAGTCGTTCCTTCCAGTTCGGCAATCAGGTCTCCGCACCTTACCGTGTCGCCGTCTTGCCTGTAAAGCTTTACCTTTACGTTCGCCTTGAGCTCCCGAAAGACCAGATCGACAATCGGAAGCCCGGCAAGGACACCGTCTTCCTTCGCGACGAGCCGGGCGTGTTCCTGCTGCCTTTCCGGTATCGTCCAAAGGCTTGTCACGTCGCCCGTGCGAACATCCTCCTTGAGCGCGAGGCGGATCAAGGTCAAGGCGTCTTCTACCGGAAACACCGGCGTGGAATTGTCACCATACATTATTGAGCTCCTTTTCCTGTGAGCACGACATAGATCGTTCGGAACAGAATCTGCAGATCGAGCAAGAGCGACATGTTTTCGTAATAGTACATGTCGTACTCCAGCTTTTTCTGGACGTCTTCGATGCTTGTATCGTAATGGTAGCGGACCTGCGCCCAGCCGGTAAGCCCCGGCTTCATCTTGAGCCGTCCGATATAGAACGGAATCTGCTCGCGCAGCTTTTCGATAAACACGGCACGCTCGGGACGCGGCCCCACCATGCTCATGTCGCCTTTCAGAACGCACAGAAGCTGCGGCAACTCGTCGATTCGCGTCTTGCGGAGAAAATGCCCCACCCGAGTGATGCGCGGGTCGTTTTTCGTCGCCCACTGCGCCCCGTTCTTTTCCGCGTCCGTAAACATCGTGCGAAACTTGTGTACCATGAAACGCTTGCCATAGAGCCCGACGCGTTCCTGCGAATAGAAGACGGGACCTTTGGAATCGAGCTTCACCGCAATCGCCGCGAGAAGCGTCACCGGAAGCGAGCAAAGAAGGAGGATCGCCGCCACGACGATGTCGAGAATGCGCTTGACGCGCACCTGCCATGGCGGCATGTTGTAGGCGAAGAGTTCCTGCAGTTCAAAGCCGTGGACAAGGTTCGTCCTGTAATGCCCGCTGATGACATTGTAAAGACCGGGAATCACGTAGATGTGGAGCGGCAAGTCGCAGGCCCAGGCCAGGACACGCGTAATTTCCTGGAGAGACGAGCTGTCGTGCGAAATGACGATGCCCGAAATCCTGTTCTTCTTTACGATGCCCGCCAGGTCGGAATACTTTCCGAGGACGGGAAATCCGGCAAACGTGTGATCCATCACCTGGTAATGCTCGTCGAGAAAGCCGACGACTTTCCGCCCGCGTTCCGGAGCCTTCGCGAAAGCCTCGGCGACCTTCTTCCCGGCAGCCGTCGCGCCCAGCACGAGCAGCCTGTTCGCCCCGTAACCCTTGCGCAGCATGGAACGCAAGAAGGCGGCGACGAGCATCCGGAATCCTCCGACCGAAAGAAAGACTCCGACGCCGTAAACGAGAATCCACTTGAAGCGCGAACCATAGACGTAGTCGCCGAAAAGAGGCGCTCCCGTAATCAGCCTGCCGATGAACTCCGAACCGAAAAGTCCGAGCAGGATGGCGACGATTCCGACAAGGACTGCCCGCAAGACATGCAGCACCTGCAAGGTCCGCGAAAGCAGAAGCCAGGAGCGGTAAAGACCCGTCACGGCAAACAGCGCGCACCAGCCGAGATTCAGGAAGAATCCCGCGCGGGTGTATTCCGAAATCATCTTTTCCGGAGCGAACTTGTCCGGAATCCATCCGCTGTGGAACTGCACCCAGAACGCAAGGCCAAAGCAAATCGACAGCGCGAGGTAGTCGAAGACGATGTGCAGCAACAGTTCGAGCTTGTTTCCGCGGAGCATGGGAGCCTACTTGAGGAAACGGATCATCTGGCTCTTTTCCGCGACAGCCGAGAGGGAGTCGATCGCTTCGAGAGCGGCCAGGATCTTGCATTCGCGGGTACGCTCCGAGACGACGACGATGCTCACCTTGCCCGGATCATCGACGTTCTTCTGGATGATGGATTCGATCGAAATGCCGTTCTGGCCGAAGATTCCCGTAATGGACGCGAGGACTCCGCACGAATCCTTTGTCGTAAAGCGGAGATAGTAGCGCGAATAGGTTTCCTCGATAGGCGCGAGTTCCGCGGCGTTTTCCTTGTTGAACCATCCCATCGGAAGAGGCTTCCGGGAACCGACATCGCTGGAACGGGCAAGCGAAACGAGGTCCGCGACGACGGCGCTCGCCGTCGGAAGCCTTCCCGCGCCGGCACCCGTCTGGAGGGTCTGGCCCAGATTGTCGCACTGGAGATACACGGCGTTCAGCACGCCATCGACGTTCGCCAGCAAGTGTTCGCAAGGAACCAGGCAGGGATGGACACGGGCATCGACAGAGCCGTTCTCTCCGCGGCCATAGATGCCCAGCAGCTTGATCTTGTAGCCGAGTTCCTTCGCGTTCGCGATGTCTTCCGCGGTAATCTTCGACACGCCCGTCACGTGAATCTTCTCGAAATCGACGTACTTTCCGCTGCAAAGGCTCGCGAGAATCGCCGTCTTGTGCGCCGAATCGATTCCTTCGATGTCAAACGTCGGGTTGCGTTCCGCAAAGCCTCTTTCCTGGGCTTCCTTCAAGGCGGCATCGAACGAGAGGCCGCTTTCCCCCATCCGGGAAAGGATGTAGTTGCACGTTCCGTTGATGATGCAGCTCAGGTGCTCCACTTCGTTTCCGACAAAGCCTTCCTGGATGCTGCGAATGATGGGGATTCCTCCGCCGACAGCCGCTTCGAACAATATGTGGCAGCCGTTCCTTTCGGCTAGCGGGAACAGTTCGTGCCCGTATTTCGCAAGCATCGCCTTGTTCGCCGTCACTACGTTCTTCCCGTGTTCGAGCGCCGCGGTAATCCACTTGCGCGGCATCTCGTAGCCACCGGCAAGTTCCACGATGACCTGGATCGACGGATCCGCGATCATTTCCATCGCGTCGGTCGTCGTCCTGTAGCCTTTCGCCTTGTAGGGGGCGAGTTCCCCATCATCCTTTGCGCAAATGCAGGCAAGTTCCAGGTCGAGTCCCAGCGTTTCGCGATACTTTGCCGCCTTCGCTTCCAAGATTTCGACAACACCGCCGCCGATAGTTCCTGTACCGATAAGTCCAATGCGCATAATTTGGTCTCCAGTTGAATTTTCCGGGCTATAAATTAGAAAATCAAATCTATATTTGGAGCGTGAACGATGATTTTACAAAGTCCAAGCTAGGGGAACTGCTTTCCTCGAAAGACATCGGCAATACCGTCTATCCGGCAAGCCTGTTCATGGCGCGTCTTCGCGAGGAGTTCTTGCGGACAAACCGGACACAGCGTCCTTTTCTCTATTTCAGGATTATCACCCGGCGGTTCGACCTCATCGGATTCCGCAAGTTCGAATCCCTTTACATCCGCGCCTGGAAAATCGCCGTTCTCACCATTCTCACCGAGACGAAGTTTACGGATATCGTCGGCTACATGGACAATCCCGACGGACTTGGCGCGATCCTCATCGATTCCAATCTCCATACGCTCGAAAGGATCCGCCGGAAGATTATCGTCAACCTGAAAAAGGCGGGCCTTGTCGGCGTCCTGAAGAAGAAGCTGAGGCAGCCCGTATTCCAGGTTTCCCTCTACACGGGCCTCCAGGAAAAAAAGGACCAGAAGCTCGATTCGTCCATCCAGAAGTTCAATCTCCGCAACAACGGATTCTTTTCGCTCAAGCGACTCTTCTATTCCGACATCCAGACACGCAAGCTCTCGCTCTACGCGAAGGAAGTCGTCAAGCGGGCTTTCGACGTGGTTTCCTCGTTTTGCGGAATTGTCCTCCTTTCCCCGCTGCTCGTCGCCTGCGCGGCGATCGTCAAGATCAGCGACCCCAAAGGTCCCGTCATCTTCAAGCAGACCCGCGTCGGCAAGAACGGAAAGCTCTTTACCATGTTCAAGTTC
The DNA here is from genome assembly GCA_963652365.1 of Senegalimassilia sp. GTDB lineage: Bacteria > Fibrobacterota > Fibrobacteria > Fibrobacterales > Fibrobacteraceae > Hallerella. The sequence continues at coordinate 31,777 of CAVJTH010000016.1, read as the reverse complement.
CGCAGCATGTATGTCGATGCGGAAGAACGCAAGAAGGAACTGGAAAAGTTCAACGAATCGAGCGGTCCGACTTTCAAGATGAAGAACGATCCGCGCATCTATCCCATGGGCCGCATTCTCCGGAAATTCAGCCTGGACGAGCTTCCCCAGCTGTTCAACATCCTCTGGGGAGACATGTCCGTCGTAGGACCGCGCCCCCCGCTCCCGTCCGAAGTCCGCGAATATCTCCCGTGGCACAAGATGCGCCTTTCAGTGAGACCGGGACTCACCTGTTTCTGGCAGGTCAGCGGTCGCAGCGACATCGGATTCGAAGATTGGATGCGGCTCGACAACAAGTACATTCGCCATGCGAACTTCACGACGGACATCCAGCTTGTCACCAAGACGTTTCGGGCCGTCTTCAAAAGCGACGGCGCCTATTAGCCCATAAAAAAGGCAGCGCGAAGCTGCCGTTTTCACCGAGACGATTCCGGATTTACATCAGGCCTGGAATGCGCATTCCGGCGGTCAGTTCTTCCATGCTCGCCTTGGACGAATCGTCCTTCTTTTTCGTCGCCGCATTGACCGCGGCCATCACCAGGTCTTCGAGCGCTTCGACGTCGTCCTTATCGACCGCGTCCGGATTTATCTTGATGGAAGTCATGATGCCCTGACCGTTCAAGACGACTTTCACCATGCCGCCCCCCGCTTCCGCTTCGAAGCTCTGCGCCTGGAGATCGTTCTGGGCCTTGACCATCTTGGACTGCATCTTCTGCAAGTCCTTCAGCATTTTTTGCATATTCATAATGGGTTTCCTTTTTAGGGTAAATTACAATTTTATTCCTGCTCCGGGGTCGTCGCGCACACGTCCGCGCGGGAATTTTCGACCGCCGCGCCTTTCGGAAGGCTTCGCGTCTCGATCAGTTCCGCAACAAACTTTTCGACAAAGCGGGCAAGTCCCGGCTCCTTCTGGATATCGGACTCCCACGGAGAAAGCGGAACGGCGTGAATGTCTTCGCCGGGCCTCGGCTCCAGGAGTTCGAACGTCACGGAAACCTTCGTCTGCAAGCGATCTTCCAGAATGTTCGAAAGGCGCGCGCGATAGTCCTCGCGCGACATCATCTGGTCGTACCCCCACTTGAACGAAGCGGGATAGACGACCTTCAGCCGGAACGGGTTTTCCTGAAAATCGCCGTGTTCGAGAGTCGAACCGTTCAGGCTCGTGGCAAAGAATCCGAGTTCCTGCGTAAAGCAAGAGCGAATCAGCTCCTGCCAGGAAGCGCAGACATCGTAGCGGGTAAACTGTCTAGCCGATTCTTCGCCAAGGTCGTCCCGAGAAGCGCCATTTTCTCCATAGTCCTCTTCGGGAAAGGATTCGCCGAAATCAATCGCCAGGGAATTTTCGCCGTCCGAAGGAAGCGCCTTCGGTTCGGGGATCTGCGCAAGGCTTTCGCTCGGTGCGCCGGCACGCGGCGAACTTTCCACAGGCGCATCGAAATCGATGGCGAAAGGCGAATCTGGCAAGACGACGGCAGACGGCGCGGAAGCGCTCGACGGAAGAGCGGTCGCGGGAACCGGTTCAGCTAATTTTTTTTTTGAACCCTGGGAGAGAGGGTCGTTAATCGCCATCAGGGCGCGTTTCAGATCGACCGCCCGATCGAGGTAGGCCATTCGCGCAAAGGCGGATTCGACAAGAAGCCGCGGATTCGCGCTGCGCCGGATGTTTCCCTGCAAGTCGGTCAGGATTCTCGCGATTCGCAGAATGTCTCCGTTCGAAAGAGACGCCGCGCAGATTTCGAGCTTCGCGAAGAGCCCTTCGGAAATGTTCAGTTCCTCGGGCGAAATGCCTCCGACTTTCACGTAGAGGCGATTGCGGAGAAACTTGGCAAAGCCGTCCAGGAGAGGCGCAAATTCGACTCCGATTTCCGAAGCCTTGTCGACGACCGAAAAGGTTCCCTTGATATCGTGCCTTTCGATCGCTTCGAGGAGCGAAAAATACAGATCGGTCGGCGGGATTCCGAGAACCGAACGCACCGCTTCGCCATTCATGTCGCTTCCGGTAAACGCGTAGGCCTGGTCAAAGAACGTGAGCGCATCGCGCATCGACCCGTCCGCCTTTTCGGCGATCATCCCGAGCGCTTCGGCATCGGTCGAAATCTTTTCCTGTTCGCAGATATACTTGAGGCGTCCCGTGATCTGCCTTGTGGTCAAGCGCTTGAAGTCGAACCGCTGGACGCGCGAAAGAATCGTCTGCGGCACCTTGTTCACTTCGGTCGTCGCGAAGATGAAGATTACGTGCGGAGGTGGCTCTTCCAGCGTCTTGAGAAGCGCGTTGAAAGCGCCCTTGGAAAGCATGTGGACTTCGTCGATGACAAAGACCTTGTACTTTCCGATCATCGGCGTGTATTGCGTCTGTTCCAGGAGATCGCGGATGTTATCGACGCCCGTGTTGGACGCCGCATCGATTTCGATCACGTCCATCGGATGCCCGCTCGCAATGTCCTCGCAACTTTTGCACTTGCCGCAGGGAACCAGCGGATTTCCGCCCGTACAGTTCAGCGTCTTCGCAAGGATTCGCGCAGATGTCGTCTTGCCGACGCCACGCGTTCCCGTAAACAGGAACGCATGATGCAACCGCCCGCCGGTAATCGCATTTTCGATCGTCTTCGCGATATGCTCCTGGCCGACCAGATCGTCGAAGGATTCCGGACGCCATTTACGAGCCATTGCCATGTAAGCCATAACAGCAACATCCTTTAGCGGAGGGTGATTTCGCCGTCAGCCGCGATCTTTTCGCGGAGCCTGTCGTGCGCCTTGTTCACCGCTTCATCGGTCAGGGTTTCCGTCATGGACTGGTACGTAAAGGTATAGACCATGTTCTTTTGACCCGGAAGAACTCCCACGCCCTGATAGACGCTCTTGAGCTCGATCTTCGAGAGATTTTTCGCCTTGAAGGTTCCGAGCTTCTGCAAGATGGATTCGTTTGTCATGCGCTCGGGAACAAGCATCGAAACGTCGCGCGTCATGAAGACCTGGCGGCTGAACGGCTTGAACACGACATGCCGTTCGCGAAGTTCCAGCACCTTGTCCAGGGAAACCTCGAAAAGAGCCGTCTCGTAGCTGATGTCGAAAGCCTTGAGCACCGACGGATGAACCATTCCGATCGATCCGAAAACCGTATCGCCGCAAGCGATGACGCCCTGCTTTCCCGGATGCAGGAACATTTCGTTCTTTTCCGGCGCGCGGACTTCTACCGAGATGCCGAGCCGCTTGAAGAGAGAGACGGCGACGCCCTTGATGTCCGCAAATTCCACGTCGCGCGGCTTGTCGTTCAAGGCTTCCGTCTTGAAATGCCCGGCGAGGACAGCGCAAAGGATGGGCTTTTCGGTAAAGCCGGAATCGCGCAGATCGATCCGGGACGCATTCTGGAACTGGGCCTTTCCGCTTTCGAACAGGCGGACAGAACCCGGACGGTTCTTTTCGTTGTCGGCGACGGACTTGAGGAGAATCGGAACGAGGGATGTCGGGAGGCAGCCCAAGTCTTCGGACAGCGGGTTCAAGAGCCTTGCGGGCCTAGAACGCGGATCGTCTTCCGAAGGTTCGCCGAAGACAGCCGCCGTATTCGCCGCGCTCGTAAAGCGAAGCGACAGACATTCATGAAGCCCGAGCGAAGAAAGCGTGTAGCGGATGCGGCGTCCGAGAATTTCGTCCGCTGGGAGATCGTTCGGCTTGATCTTGAACGACGGAACGTCGTAGGGGATGTTGTCAAAGCCCACGAGCCGCGCGACTTCCTCGATGAGATCGACTTCGCGTTCGAGGTCCGGACGGAACGGCGGAATTTCGAATTCCATGTTGCCCAGGTGCTTCAGTCCGATACCCGTGAGATAGCGGATGATTTCCTCTTCCGAAGGAGAAATGCCGAGAACCTTTTCGACGCGGGAAGCGCGAAGCTTTACCACGAAAGGCTTCGACTGGTGGTCGGAACCCGTATATTCGACGGCGCCCTTCAAGACCTTTCCGCCGGCGACTTCCTCGATCAGGGCGCATGCGTAGTCGTCCATTTCCCGCTGCATCGAATAGTCGATCCCGCGCTCGAAGCGGTAGCTCGAATCGGTCGATGTGCAGAGGCGACGGGCCTGCTTGCGGACAACCGTCGGATTGAACCAGGCGCTTTCGAGAAAGACGTTCGTCGTCGTTTCGGTAATTTCGCTTTCCACGCCGCCCATCACCCCGGCAACGCAAGACGGATGATCCCCGTCGCAAATCACCAGGTCATCGGTCGAAAGTTCATGAGCCTTGTGGTCAAGCGTTTCGATCTTTTCGCCAGGGCGCGCCTTGCGCACGACGACTTCCGCACCGGAAAGCTTCGACATGTCGAAACTGTGGAGCGGCTGCCCCACGTCCATCAGGACAAAGTTCGTCACATCGACCACGTTGTTCACGCTGTTCAGGCCGACAGACTTGAGAAGTCTCGAAAGCCACTTCGGGGATTCTCCCACGTGAACACCTTCGATGACGCGCCCCACATAGCGGGAACATCCGGCACCCGGTTCCACGGAAAGCCGAATCGCGGACGAAGCTTCCTTCGAAGCGTCTTCGGTCAGCTTGAACGCAAGCGGCTTGAGCGGGCGGCCAAACTTGGCGGCAAGTTCCCGGGCGACACCGCGGTGAGAAAGAGCGTCCGGACGGTTCGGTGTCACGTTCAGCTCGTAGGTCGCGTCGTAAAGTCCGAGCGAGACAAAGGGCGTTCCCGCAGGAATCCGGTCGTCTAGAACCATGATGCCGCCGTGATCGTCCGAAAGCCCGATTTCGTCTTCGGCGCAGATCATCCCGAAGCTTTCCACGCCGCGGATCCTGGACTTCTTCATCTTGAGCGACTTGTCGTCCGGAAGCGGGAGTTCCGCGCCGATCGGAGCGAGCACGACCGTCTGGCCAGCGGCGACGTTCGGGGCACCGCATACGACCTGGAGAGTTTCCTTGCCGTCGGAGACCGTCGTGACGTGCAAGTGGTCGCTGTCGGGGTGAGGTTCGCACGCGAGAACTTTCGCCACGACCAGCTTTTCGTACTGTTTCGCAGGCTCTTCCATGCCTTCCACTTCAAGCCCGATAGACGTCAAGGCCTTTGCCACCTGGTCTGCGGTTTCCGGAAGATCCACATGGCGGCGAAGCCAATTCAACGAAACTTTCATCGTATCAAATCCTTTATTTTTGGGGAAAAATAGAAAATTTCATCAATGGCTCCACTCGATTTTCAAGCCTTTCGCCACCAAGCTTCGAAACTTGCGAGAATCGACGATGTCGGAGTCAAGACGAAGCGAATTTTCATCGTCAAGCAAAGCCATTCCCTGTCCATTCTACAAGCTTTTTCACCGTGGCACATCCCCCAATTCCTTCAGAACACGATTTTCTTTCGCGAAGATAGATTTTTCGATCGCAAGTTTTTTTTCGCTGCGCCTTAAAAGAATCGCCGAGAGAATCGATGTTTCGAGTGTGGACAGAAACGCTCGCCTTCGCAAGGGAAAACCAAGCAGGAAGACGAGCGAAAGGTCTTGTTTCGAGAACTAGAGTCTTTCCGGCGAAAGCATCCAGCTTGCGCGATTCACGCGGAGAATCGTTTTTTCGCCGGTGCGGGAAACCGCATTCCGGACTTCGGATTCGGAAAGGGGAAGGTTCCCGGTCCAAAGCAAGCGTCCGTTCAATCCGTAGAGCTTCGCCGTTCCGCGGGAGGCGAGAATCGCCGTCTTCCAGGACGAAATCTTCTGGACAATGCCCGGAGCTATCTTCGATACGCCACCGACATCCAGGGTGATGATTCCATCTGCATAGAGGCCGTCCCCGTCGGTTGCGCGAATGCGGAAGCGGTAGAAACCGTCGGCGAGTTCCGTCGTATCAACAGATTCCATCGTCAAGACGGAGCCCGAAACGGTCGCGCCGAAGTTCTTGTCCGCAGACGTGATTTCATAGGAAAGCGAATCGCCGTCCGGATCGGAGAAGACCGTATCGAGATCCACGGAAACGCTGATACCGGAACGTTCCATCACGATCACCGTGTCGAATCCCGCGACAGGCTTGTCGTTTATCGGCACGAGATAGACATGGATCTTGAAACTCGCCGAACCCGAAACGCTGTCTGACGCCGTAACGGTCACGTAGGCATCTCCAAAGGCATTGCGAACCGACTTGAGGAGCAGATCCCCGGACGTCGAAAGCGAAACGGAAAGCTTGTCGTCGTCGCTTGCCGCGCCGATGTAGAGCTTGTCGCCATCGGGATCCGCAAACCAGGCGTTGACCTCGGCGGACTTGAACCGGATAATCGACGTAAAGTCCTCGTTTCGGACCAGCGTATCAAACGCGGCGGTGTTCGCCACGACATACGGCGGATCGTTCATGTCCAGGACATCGAGCACGGCAAAGGCCACGTCCGACATGTCGCCGTCTTCATTGACGACATGATAGGCAAACGAATCCGCGCCAAAGAAATCCGCGTCGGGCGTGTAGGTGAACGAGCCGTCTTCTTCTAGCGAGACCTGTCCATGCAAGGCGTCCGTTTCGAGAATCGCCCGGAGCGCAACCGTCGGATCATCCGGATTGACGTCGTTTGCCAGAACGCCCTTTTCCGCGGAAACGGAAAGAACGCTATCCTCGTAAGCCGTATAGGCGTCGCGGCGCGCCTTGGGCGCATCCTTTACCGCACGGATTTCCACCGGGAACGCGACTTTCACCGAATCCTTTCCGTCTGTCGCAAAGAGCGTCACGTTTGCCGTGCCAAAGAAATCTTCCACGGAATTGAACGTGACCAGGTAGGAGCTTCCCAGCACGTCCAGCGAAGCCAGAATGTTTCCATCCGTCGTAACGCCTGTCGTCAGGATGTCGCCATCGACATCGAAAAACTGGAGATTGTCCATCGGAATCTGGAGGTACGCCTCTTCGAAATCTTCGTCATAGGCGAGCGATTGAAACAGCGACAAATCCCTGACCGTTACCGCCGGCGGATCGTTGACGCATCGGACATTTATCGAAACGGTTCCCGGTTCGCCGACGAGTTCCGTCTTGTCGATGAGCGTGTATGTCCAGGAATCCAGGCCGCAGTAGTCCTCGTCGGGAATATACGTGAAAGAGCCGTTGGTCTTGTCGAAGGAAAGCGTTCCGTGTGACGGTTCCGTATGGGAGCTGATTTCAAACGCGTTTCCGTCGATATCGTAATCGTTCAGGAGAACGCTGCTCTTGACGGAAACGACAAGCGTATTGTCCTCGTCCACCGAATAGGAATCATCGACGGCAACCGGTGGATTTTCCGTATCTTTCGTATTGACGATCAACCGATAGGTCACGGAATTTTTCGCATCGCTTGCGACAAGCGTCACCAGGGCTTGGCCGTTCAGGTTTGCCTTCGGCACAAGGCGTAGCGTGTCGGAAAGCCCGAACTCGGTCTTGTCGTTCAAGAGGGAAAGCGTTTCCGCGACAAGATTGGCGAGCTTTGCGGAGATTTTCAGAGCGTCGCCGTCCTTGTCAAGAAAGATCTTCGAAAGTTCGAGCGAGAGCGTGTCCGATTCCGCAAGTTCGATCGTATCGAGTTTCCCGTCGGCATTTTTCGACCGATACGGCTCCAGAAGCTCCGGCGGATATGTCACGCAGGAATCGCCCATGATGAGCGTGGCAAGCGAAAACGAGTTCGTTTCCCCGTAGGTTTTCGCAATCGTGTTCTTGTAACTGAACTGGACTCCCAGCTGCAAGGACGCATTCCAGGCGGGAGTCGTCGACTTCCAGTCCTGGTCCAGGTTCGCAAAGGCGACAAAGACCGTTTTGAAATTCGAGGAAGAATCGAGGAGCGTTCCGTAGTAGTTGTTATCGCTGATCGTCGATTGCTTGAAATCCATCCGCACCGGAGCCGTCGCCTTGTAAGTGAGGCAGGCGCCCTTGTAGGCGGAAAGGTTGACCGCGACATCGTCATAGTTCGCGTTCTGCTTCCAGCCGTAGCCGTAGCCTGCACCGCTCGCCCCCGAAGTCTTTACCGTAAAGTTCGCGGTGCGGTAGCCATCGATCGTCGCCGTATCGACCGAAGCGCCTGTTCCGTAGTTGTAGCTATGCCAGTACGCCGGGGCCTTGTTTCCATCGCCGGCCGTGGTCCAGACCGTGTCCGTATTTGCCCAGAGCGTTCCCAGGCAGGCCAAGAAAGAAATCCCAAAGGCAATCGATTTCATAGAAACCTCCTCTTTCTCCATAAAATAGCAATTTATACGCTTTTTGCAACTATTCCCAAATATCACCGGGAAGTTTTGAAATATCGCGAAAATCCAGCCTTTGCTGTCCGAGGCTTTCGACGGGAGAAAGTCTCGCGAGCTGCTTTCCCGCCCTCTCGATGACTATCTCTTCGCCTTTTAGCGAGACCTGGTTCAGCAAGTCGCCAAATCCCTTGCGCGCTTCCATCGCCGAAACGATTTTTGCCATTCCAAATCCTCTTTTCTTTAGACAGGTTTCGACAAAAAATACATATTGTGCTCCATGGAGAAGACCTTTCCCGTCAGCAAGTACCTGTCCGCGGTCAAGAAACTGATCACGACACAGATTCCGCCCGTCTGGGTGAACGGCGTCATCACGCAGATTACGGAACGCGGGCGCATGGTCTATCTCGCCATCGCCGAGTTTGCGGAAGGCGACGTGAAACCGGTAGCGAAACTCGACCTCTACCTGTTCGCCGGAGAGTTTGCCCAGATGCAGGCCCGGCTCGCGAACCTGCCCGTTCCGTTTGCCATCAAGGAACAGATCAAGGTAAACCTCCTGGTCGAAGCGGACTTCTATGTCGGCAGCGGAAAGTTCCAGTGCCACGTCACGAACATCGACCCGAACTTTACCGTCGGCGAACTCGCCAAGACGCGAAAAGCCATTCTGCAGCGGCTCGAAAAGGAAGGTCTTCTCGAAAAGAACAAGCGCCTTCCCTTCGCGAGACTCCCGCTCAAGGTCGGGCTCGTCACGGGAGAAAGGACCGCGGCCTACAAGGACTTCACGACGACTCTCGCCGCTTCGGGATTTCCCTTCGAAGTCGTCACGGCATTCGCCAAGATGCAGGGCAACGAAACCGAATCGACCGTTCTCGACGCGCTGTCCGCGCTCGAAAAGAGGGATGACCTCGACGCGGTCTGCATCGTTCGCGGAGGCGGCGCCAAGACGGACCTGAACTATTTCGACAGCGAATCCCTTTGCCGCAAGATAGCGAACTTTCCCTATCCCGTTCTCACGGGAATCGGTCACCAGATAGACGAAAGCCTCGTCGATAAGGTCGCCTACGCGTCGTGCATCACGCCGACCGACTGCGCCAAGTTCCTTATCGCCCAGGCAGAAAGCGCCAGGCGGACCCTTGCGGAAATCGTCCAAAGGATTGCAAGCGGAACGCGACTGTCGATCTCGTCCGCAAAGGAAAGGCTGCTCCAGGCGGAATCCAGGCTGTCCGTCGTCTTCGGCAAGCGGATCGCCGCCGAAGGGCAGAAGCTGCACGCCTATGCGCATCGCCTGGTTCACGACTCGGATCGCCTGTTTCGGCAAGAAGAAAGCAGGCTGGACCGGAACATCGAAGGCCTGCGACTCGGCGCGCAAAAAATCATCGCCCTGGAAAAAGCGCGATTCGAGCTTGTCGAGGCGAATGTCCGGGCAAACGACCCGAAACGGATCCTTTCCCGCGGCTATTCCTACGCGACGTTCAACGGAAAGACCATCGCAAGCGCGGCAGGGATTCATGCGGGAGACGAACTTTCCCTGCACTTTGCCGACGGCTGCGTCTCGGTCACCGCCAACGGGCGTAACTAAAAAGTCACATTGCGGGCGCTTGCCCTAGAGCTTGCTCCAAGTGGTAAATTATGGGCATGAACAAGCTGCCATGGATTCTTTTTCTCGGAGGCTTCGCCATGACCGCAGAAGCAAAACCGCTCGTCGCCTACTTTTCCGCAACCGGAACAACGGAAAGACTCGCCAAGACCGCCGCCAAGGCAATGGATGCGGATCTTTTCGAAATCGTTCCCGCACAGAAATACACGGACGCGGATCTCGACTGGAACGACAGGAAGAGCCGTTCCACGATCGAATGCGACAATCCCGCTGCGCGACCCGCGATCCGGGGCAAGGCGGACATCGCCCGATACGATTCCATCGTCGTCGCCTTTCCGATCTGGTGGTACAACGCGCCCAAGATCATCTACACCTTCATGGAAAGCGCCAACTTCGACGGCAAGAAGATAGTCCTTATCTGCACGTCCGGCGGAAGCGGGCTCGGACGCACGGCGGACGACCTGAAGAAAGTGACGTCGCCCAAGGCGGACATCCGAAACGGCAAGCGCTTTTCGGGAAACGCGAGCGAATCGGAACTTCGAGAGTTTCTGCAAAAGGCTTTCCGCTAGATGCCCCGACGGCTGATAGACTTTTCGATGCTTGCGTTTTCCATCGTCCTGATGGGAGGCGTTACGCTTTTCGAAAATCCGGCAACGCACAAGTGGATTGGCGGAGCGCTCTTTCTCCTGTGGCTCTGCCACAACGTTTTCAACCGACATTTTTACAGGAATCTCTTTCGCGGAAAGTACAGCGGACTTCGCATCGCGACGCTCATCGTCAATCTGGGGATTCTCGTTTCCGGCGGGCTTCTCGTCACAAGCGGCGTCATTCTTTCGCCGAAAATCCTCGACGTCCATGTTGGACTCGCCTTTTCCCGGACGGCGCATCTCGTCGGGAGCCACTGGTACTTCGCCCTGATCGCCGTCCACCTTTCCCTTCACGCGGCAATGTTCTTCCGCCGAATTTCCCCATTCAAGAAAAGTCCCGCGGCAAAAAGAATCGTCCAGGCTGCGGTTGTCCTCGTTTCGCTCTACGGCATCTACGCCTTCATTGTACGCGGATTCTTCAAGTACCTTTTCTACACGCAAAAGTTTTTCTTCTTCGACCTGGAACGCGGCATCCCGCTCTTCCTGTTCGACTATCTTTCCATTTTCGTCCTGATCGCGACCGTCACGCTTGCGGTCTTGAAAATTCTTCGACGTGCAAGAGATCTTCCGCGCGCCTGATCTCCTCCTTCGTCGGAGCGACGGCGTTTTCGAGGGTATAGGGGACCCCGAGTTCCTTCCACTTGGGAATCGCAAAGGCGTGGTAGGGCAAGACTTCCACCCGACGGACCGTCCGAAGCGATGAAACGAACCGATACGTTTCGCGAAGGTCCTCTTCGCCGTCGGTAAGCCCCGGGACCAGCACGCGCCGAATCCACATCGGAATTCTTTTGTCGGAAAGATAGCGCGCCATTTCCAGGATGTTCGCGTTGTCCTGCCCGGTCAAGGCCCTGTGCCCCGCAGGATCCAGCATTTTCAGGTCCAAAAGAACCAGATCCGTTACCGAAAGCAGCCTGTCGAACCTTGCCAGATACTCCCTGGAATTTTCGAACGGATTTCCGCTCGTGTCAAGCGCCGTATGCACCGAACGGTCCTTGCACAGGGAAAGGAACTCCGTGAGAAAATCCAGCTGCAGAAGCGGTTCCCCGCCGCTGACCGTCACGCCGCCGTTGTCTTTCCAGTAAGACCTGTAGCGATAGACTTTTGCAAAGAGAGCCTCGGGCGCATATCTTTCGCCGCCCGAAGCTTTCCAGGTTTCCGGATTGTGGCAGTAGCGACAACGCATCCGGCATCCCGACAGAAAGACGACACAGCGGACACCGGGCCCATCCACAAGACCGAACGTCTCGATTTTGTGAACAAGTCCCTGGGTCATTACATTCTGTCGTGACACGTCCGGGAGATCACGTCCATCTGCTGCTCGCGCGTGAGGTCGATGAACTTCACCGCATAGCCGGAGACCCGAATCGTGAAGTTCTGGTATTCTTCCTTTTCGGGATGTTCCATCGCGTCGATCAGCTTTTCGCGACCGAAGACATTCACGTTCAGATGATGCGCGCCCTGTTCGAAATAGCCGTCCATCACCTGGACCAGGTTGTTCTTCCGTTCCTCTTCGCTGTGGCCGAGAGCCTCGGGGTTGATCGTCTGCGTGTTGCTGATGCCGTCAAGCGCCCAGTGATATGGGATTTTCGAAACGGAATTGAGCGAAGCGAGAAGCCCGTTCTGTTCCGCGCCGTAGCTCGGATTCGCACCCGGAGAAAGCGGTTCGCCGGCCTTGCGTCCGTCGGGCATCGCGCCAGTCGCCTTTCCATAGACGACGTTCGACGTGATCGTCAAGATGGAAGTCGTCGCTTCGGAATTCCGGTAGGTGTGATGCTTGCGCACCTTATCGACAAACGACTTCAAGATCTTTACTCCGATTTCGTCTGCGCGGTCATCGTCGTTGCCGTATTTCGGGAAGTCGCCTTCGACGACATAATCGACGACGATTCCCTTTTCGTTGCGGACCGTCTTGACCTTTGCGTACTTGATCGCCGACAGGGAATCGATAACGTGCGAAAATCCCGCGATTCCCGTAGCGAACGTGCGACGGACATCGGTATCGATCAGCGCCATTTCCTCGGCTTCGTAGTAATACTTGTCGTGCATGTACTGGATCGCGTTCAGCGTGTTCACGTAAAGTCCCGCAAGCCATTCCATCATCGCGTCGTACTTCTTCATCACCTCGTCAAAGTCCAGATATTCCGAGGCAATCGGCTGCATCGCCGGCCCGACCTGTTCCATGCTCTTTTCGTCAACGCCTCCGTTGATAGCGTAGAGAAGGCACTTGGCAAGATTCGCCCGGGCACCGAAGAACTGCATTTCCTTGCCCGTCTGGGTTGCGGAGACACAGCAGCAGATCGAGTAGTCGTCGCCCCATTCCGGCTTCATGACATCGTCGTTTTCGTATTGGACGGAACTCGTCGTAATCGAGATTTTCGCCGCATACTTCTTGAAGTTTTCCGGGAGACGGTTCGTATAGAGCACGGTCAGGTTCGGCTCCGGCGAAGGTCCCATGTTTTCGAGCGTGTGCAGAAAGCGGTAATCGCTCTTCGTCACCATGGAACGCCCATCGACGCCCGTGCCGCCGACTTCGAGAGTCGCCCACACCGGATCGCCGGAGAACAGCTGGTTGTAGGAGGGAATCCGTGCGAACTTCACCATGCGGAACTTCATCACCAGGTGATCGATCAGCTCCTGCGCTTCCGGTTCCGTGATCAAGCCCTTTTCCAGATCGCGCGACAGGTAGATGTCGAGGAACGTGGAAATGCGCCCGACGCTCATCGCCGCGCCGTTCTGCGTCTTGACCGCTCCGAGATAGCCGAAGTAGAGCCACTGGACCGCTTCCTTCGCCGTTTTCGCCGGCAGGGAAATGTCGAATCCATAAGAAGCTGCCATCGTCTTCAGCTCCTTGAGAGCCTTGACCTGCATCGAGATTTCTTCGCGCAAGCGGATCACGTCGTCCGTCATCGTGCCGTCGCCGCAATTCGCCTTGTCTTCCAGCTTCTTCGCGATCAGAAAATCGATGCCGTAAAGCGCCACGCGCCGATAGTCGCCCACGATGCGCCCGCGACCGTATGTATCGGGAAGTCCCGTGACGATGTGGCTGTGCCGCGCAAGCTTCATCTCGGGAGTATAGACATCGAAGACACCGTCATTGTGCGTCTTGTGATACTTCGTAAAGATTTCGTGAAGCTTCGGGGACGGCGTATAGCCATAAGTCGAACAGGCTTCTTCCGCCATGCGGATTCCGCCGAACGGCATGAAGGCGCGCTTGAGAGGCTTGTCCGTCTGCAACCCGACGACCTGTTCCAGTTCCTTCATCGATTCGGAGATGTAGCCCGGAGCATGCGACGTGATGGACGAGACGATTTCCGTGTCCATGTCGAGGACTCCGCCTTTGCGGCGTTCCTCGTGCTGGAGCTTCTGGAGTTCGCCCCAAAGCTTTCTTGTCGCATCGGTCGCACCCGAAAGGAACGATTCGTCGCCGTCATAGGGTTTGTAGTTTTTCTGGATGAAATCGCGAACGTTGATTTCTTCTTTCCAGATCCGGCCTTCAAAGCCATCCCAGCCTTCATACTGGACCATAAGGACTCCTTTTTATTTTTTTCACGTCTCAAATATAGGAAAGACGACACATCGGGAAAAGCGAAACAGAGCCGAGTCGAGAGAAATCAGGAGTCAGGAATCAGTTGTGTGTGGAGAGTTGAGAGTGGAGAGTGGAGTTCTGCGGACGTCTAGGTTCTTGTGTGAAGCGGAACTTAGAGATTAGTTGATAGTGGATAGTAAAGAGGAAACAGGAATCAGTTGAGTGTGGAATGTGAAGAGTGAAGAGTGGAGTTCTGCGGACGTCTAGGTTCTAACATAAGCGGACCGCTTTGAGTTCTAAGCACTAATCACTATCCACTAATCACTGTCTAAGTTCTAAGTTCTCCCGACTAAGCTCTAAACTCCGGGTAGGCGCCACCCTCCGCCGCCAGGCGGAAACGGGTCGCTTGGCGACAAAAGCCTTTTGGCAGAAAGTAACGGCTCGCTCCGCAAAGCTAAGCTCCAAGCCCTCCCGACTAGGCTCAGACTATCCCCTAGGAAGCGGCCACCTTCGGGATGAACATCGCCTTCGTCATTCGCGTACCGTCCATTTTCAAGATGCGGAACCTGTTTCCCCCGATCTTGACTTCCGCGCCGACCGAAGGAATCGCGCCGAGCTTCGCAAGGATAAGTCCCGAAACGGTTTCCACGTGAACCGATTCCTCTTCATCGAATTCGACACCGGTCGCATCTTCAAAATCCGAAAGCGTAATCAGCGGGTTGAAGACATAGCGTCCATCCTTTAATTTCTGGATCATCGCATCGTCTTCCAGATCATCCTCGTCCTTGATTTCGCCGACGATTTCCTCCACGATATCTTCCACGGTCACAAGTCCAGCGACTCCGCCGTATTCATCGACGACAATCGCGAGCTGGTTTCCGTTTTCGCGAAGTTCGCGCAGCAAGTCGTCGATCTGCTTCTGCTGGGTCACGAAATTCACCGGGTTCAAGAGCTCCTGCAAGTCGAACTTTTCCTTTTCGTGCCTTTCCGTGTACCATTCGAGGAAGTCCCGCGCCGAAAGGATGCCGATGATGTTGTCGATGGAATCGCGATACACGGGCACGCGGGAATGGCGTTCCTCGTTCAAGATCCGAATCGTCTCTTCAAGCGACGACGTGACATCGATAGCGACCATATCGACCCGAGGCGTCATGATTTCCCGCACCGGCGTTTCCACGAAGTCGAAAATGTTCAGGATCATCTGGCGTTCGTCTTCGTCAAGCGCATCCTCGTCGTCGGACATGTCGGACTTGAGAGCTTCCCGCTTGTCTTCGGAAAGGAAGTTGAGCTTCGGATTGTAGCCCAGGGCCTTGTGCACTTTCACGTAGAGACGGTTCGCGAGCTTCGCTTCCAGGACAAACGGAAGGCGCAGATACTTGTAAATCGGCAGCAAGACATGCGAAAGCGTTTCGGGCCAAAGCGCGCCGAACATGTTCGGAAGCAAGATGACAAAGGAATACACGATCATTCCCGAAAGGATGAGATACAGGATGATTCCCAAAAGAAACTCGCCGTAAAATCCCCGAGTCAGCGCATACGCCGCGATAAATCCGAGAACTCCGGCAGAAACGTTTAGAATCGTCCGCGCAATGGAAATCGTCTCGTTGAATCCCGGCGCATCGACATAGGAATTGACCCGGGACACCAGCTTTTCGTCTTCCTCGCTTTCCGTCGTCACGGAAAGTTCCAGGAAAACCGTTTTCGCCAGGGAAAAGATTCCCGAAAGAATGACGCAAGCGATCGCGAGTGCAAGATACAAGGTAACGTGATCCATACAGAATAGCAAATTCATCGTTTTTCGTTCCCCCGTTTTTTCGATTTTTCGCCAACATGGTAAATGTCCAGGCCAAGGATTTCCCTTTCGCGGCGTCGCATGACGGAACGATCGGAAGCCGTGTGGTGATCGTATCCGGAAAGATGCAAGAGCCCGTGCACGATCATGCGCTTGAGCTCCGTATAAAAGGAATTTCCGAATTTCGGCGCCTGGCGCTTTACCTGGCCGCGCGCGATGTAGATTTCGCCGAGCAGATAATCCTCGTGCCATTCAAAGCTCAGCACGTCCGTCACCTTGTCCAGATTGCGGTAGGCAGCGTTCAGTTCGCGGACCATCCGGTCGGAGCAGATGACGATATTCACGTTTTCCGGATGCCCTTCCTCGACGAGGATCTTGCGGGCAAGAGGTTCAAGACGCGCTCTCCACGGGAACGGTTCCTTCTCGTTTTCCGAAAGAAAATTTACCTGGAAGTCAGGTTGTCGGGGTTTCTTTTTCATGTCAGAGTTCGTACCACTTTTGCAAGGTCGAAATAATCGCCTTGGCCTGTTCCTTGCTCGAAATATTGAACTTGCTTCGCTGCTTGAAGACGCCCTGCTGCTTCTGGTAGCGGCGAATGGAGACTTTCGGTTCGCCAAATTCGCCCGTTTTCGCGTTTCTTTCCTGGTAGAGGAACATCACCGTTGACCAGGCGCCCTTGCTCAAGAATTCCTTCGCCAGTTCCTTGACGACGACTTCACCGGTTTCTTCGTCGGTGTATTCGATTGTCGGTTCCAAATTTTCTGTATCCATGATCACCTCGTAAAAATTACATCCATTTCGGAAAAAGATAAAAAACTATATTCACGGTATCACGGTTTCTGCCACAAAGGAGCCCATTTTGAAAGATTTTCGCGTCCATCTCCAGTTTCTGAATCGCGCATTGCTGGCCGTCGCGCTCGTTTCGGCATCCGCCATGGCGCAAGGCGCAACTTCCATCGGAAAGGTTCGCTATGTACTCGGCGAGGTGACCGTGCAAAAGAAGGCGGCCGCCAACTGGAATCCGCTCCGAATCGGGCTTAAAGTCAAAAGCGACGACCTGATCCGCACCCTGGTCGAAAGCGAAGCGGGCATCGCCCTTTCGGACGGGAGCCTCATCACCATCGAGGAAAACACCACCATCCGATTCGAGACGGCGGTGAGCAACAAGAGCGAAAGCGGAACCACGGTCGATCTCCGCACGGGCCGCGTATTCTTTGACGTGCAAAGGCAAAAGGAAGGCCGCAAGTTCGAATTCAGGACAGGAACGGCGACAGCCGCCATCCGAGGCACGAACGGCTTTATCGAAAGCGCCAGGGAAGGCATCGTCGTTTCGCTCGAATCCGGCAAGATGCTCGTGACGGGTCTGGACGGCAAGTCACTGGAAGTCCTGGGAGGCGAAACGCTGGTCGAAGAAAAGGGCAAGGGATTCCAGAAATTCAAGACGCCGAGCTCCGGAAAGAAAGGCCTCGCCAAGGAAATTTCTTCCGCGAGAAAATCCGGCGTGTTTAGCGCAAGTGCGATCGAAAAAAGCGCCCGGAAGCTCGACGAACGGAGCAAGGCCGCGCTCGACAGCCTGTCCCAGAAAGCGCCGTGCGAATTCGACGCCATCCCTTCGATAGCGACCACGCCCGAAATTCCCGTCGGCGGGACATGCCTTTCGGGCATCCAGATTCATGTCAACGGCATCGAAGCGAAGCTTTCCCAGGGCGGCAAGTTCCAGACTTCCGTGACATTCGACAGGGAATCCTACGGCACCAAGCGCATCCGGGTGAAATGCTCCCGCGGCGACGTGGAAGCGCTCTGCCTCGAAACGGTCACCCAATACGTGTCCAAGACCCAGGACGACAGAAACGCCTTTATCCGCCTAGAAAAAAGCGACAGTCAAGACGCCATCGCGGGCGTTTCCGTGAAAGGCGAGTTCTTCAGCGAAGATTCCACGGCGACCGTAACCGTTTCCATCGGAAACTACACGTCGGAAAACCTGAACGTTCCAAGCGCCAACGGGCACTTCGCCCTTACCCTTCCCGAATCCGCCGCCGCGCAGGGAACAAGCGTCGTAACGGCAACGCTCGCCACTAGGCAGGGATTGCAGAAGGATTCCGCCCGAATTTCGTTTCCGCCGAGAATCCGGATAGTTTCCGCAAGCGAGGAAAAGTGCGAAATCATCTTTTCGCTCGACGGAACACAGGGAAACGAGGTGCAGGTCGAAGAACTTGTCGATGGAATTCCCGCGACAAGGGCGACCTTCTCGAAAGACGTTTCCAACGCCGCATTCCCCATGCTTCCCGGAACGCATCACTACAAGATTTTCGCGACAGACAAGAACGGAAGTCGGTCGGAAACCGCGAAGACATTCACCTGCAAGGAATGACCGTGCCGCTTTTCGCCTACCATTTCAGGGAACTTTCCGTTCCGCTCGAAAAGAAGGGTAACATTCTCGAAGCCCTTTCCCACGCGGTCGGGATTTCCGCCGATTCCATCCTGAACCTGGAAGTCGAACGATTCGCCCTGGATTCCCGAAAGCGCAGCGCGCCGCATTGGAGCTATAACGTCCGGTTCGAAACGGCAAAGCCTTTAGCCCAGACGCACTGGCTTGTCCCCGCGAGAGAAAAAGCGGAGACGCTCGAAAGCGACGTCCTGAAAGATTCCATTCCGATGTCAAAAAACGTCACGGTCGTCGGAGCGGGTCCTGCCGGGCTGTGGGCTGCGCTTTCCCTTGCAAGAAAAGGCTTCCAGGTGAACTTATACGAACAGGGAAGCCCGGTCGAGGAACGCTTCCAGGACATCCGGCGATTCTTTGTCGATCGAAAGTTCAATCCCCGTTCGAACATTCTCTTTGGCGAAGGCGGAGCGGGCGCCTATTCCGACGGAAAGCTCAACACGCGCACGCGCAACCTGTTTTCGAGCGCCGTACTCGCCGACATGGTCCACTTTGGCGTTTCAAGGGATGTCCTGACGTTCGCGAAGCCCCACGTCGGAACGGATCGGCTGGTCCTCTTGCTCAAGGCTCTCCGCAGGGAGTTTCTGGAACTCGGCGGAAAAGTCCACTTTCACACCGCCCTCGAAGACATCGAAATTTCAAGCGGAAGCCTCTCCCGCGTCCAGTTCAACGGGACATGGCAAGACGCGGACAACCTGGTCCTCGCCCCGGGACATTCCGCGAGGTTTCTCTACGAACTTCTGCATGAACGCGGAGTCGCCGAAGAAAGCAAGGCGTTCGCGCTCGGGGTCCGCGTCGAGCACCCGCAAGAACTCGTCAACATCCGCCAGCTCGGAAAGAACGTGAACACGGAACTCACCGGCAGTGCGGAATACGCGCTCACGGCAAAGACCCTCGGCGGAAAGTCCGCCGCCTACAGTTTCTGCATGTGCCCGGGCGGCGTACTCGTCCCCTGCGTTTCCGAAGAAGGAACGCTCGCCACAAACGGCATGAGCTACAGCAAGCGGAACGGCAAGCTCGCCAACGGAGCGATCGTCGTCCCCATCGAAAAGAGCGAAACGCTCTTCGGCGGCATCGAAATGCAGCGGCGCTTCGAAAGAAAGGCGTTTGAACTCGGCGGAAGGAACTATTCCGCCCCGGCGCAGACAATTCGCGCGTTCCTCGAAGGGAAAAGCGAAACGGCTCTTCCCAAAAGCTCTTTCGCGACAGGGGTTCAAGCCTGCCCGCTCAGGGAAATCCTCGACGACGTTCTTTGCGATTCGCTAGCGGACGGATTCGAACAGTTCGAAAGAAAGATTCCGGGATTTATCGATAACGGCCTGATCGTCGCCCCCGAGACGCGCACCAGCTCCCCGGTCCGCATCGTGCGGAACACGGACACGCTCGAAAGCGTTTCCACCAAGGGACTCTTTGTACTGGGCGAAGGAGCGGGCTACACCGGCGGAATCGTGACCAGCGCCGCCGATGGAATCAAGATGGCCAACCGCGCCCGAATGCTAAAAAATTAAATTCGGGTTCCCGCTTTTCACCTAAAGGATTTTCGCACCATGATCACCCGCGTTATCGACAGGAATTTTGCCAACATGAGACTGGACCGTTTCTTGCGAAAGGCCTTCCCGAACGAACCGCTCTCGACGTTCTTCGCGATTCTCCGAAAGAAGAAGGTCCGCGTCAACGGCGTTCACGCAAAGGCTCCACAGATGCTCCGCGAAGGCGACACCGTCGATATCTACGAGAACTTCAAGAGCCTGGAAAGCGCGTCAAGGGAAGCCCCGACAAAAAAGTCCTGGGGAAACGAGGCAAGCTTCTCGGAACGTTACTTTGTACAGAACAACCTGGACATCGCGCTCGAAAAGGAAGACTTTATCGTCGTCGATAAGCCTTCCGGAATCGCAAGCCAGCCGGGAACGGGAACCCGCAAGGGAGAGAGCCTGGTCGAAATGCTCTGGCAATGGGGAAACGACGAACAGCTAGACTTCAAGCCCACGCTCGCCCACCGCCTCGACGAAGAGACCTCGGGACTTCTGCTCGCCGCGCTCCACGGCGACACGCTCCGCGAACTCACGCGAATGCTCCGCGAGCACAAGATTCAAAAGACGTATTTCGCCCTGGTCAAGGGAAATCTCAAAAAGGAACGCGGCACCATCAAGGCGACCCTCGAACGCACGGATTCCAAGGCAGGCGCCAAGATGAAGACGGGAACGGAATCAGGCGTCGCGGCCGTCACGCACTATGCGGTCAAGGAACATTTCGACGGCTACGACCTTGTAAAGATCAACCTCGAAACGGGAAGGATGCACCAAATCCGCGCCCATTTCGAAAGCATCGGGCACCCACTCGTCGGAGACTCGCGCTACGGGGACTTTGCGCTCAACCGGGAATTCAAGAAGGACTTCGGACTCAAGCGGCTCTTTCTCCACAGCGCGCGCCTGGAATTCGAATGGAAAGGCGAACACATCGTCGTGGAATCTCCCCTGCCCAGGGAACTGCGCGAAGTCGTAAAAGCGATGAAGAAGACTGGCTACGGACGAATTTAAGTCATCAAGTAAATCTGTCGCCCAAAGACATTTATCTATCTTTACCCGGCATTTCAAAAAAGGAAAATTTCATGGCAATCGCAGACAACACCAAAGTCGCCATCCATTACACGCTCAAGGATGACGCAGGGAACATCATCGACTCTTCGGCGGGCAAGGAACCGCTGGACTACATCCAGGGACGCGGCATGATCGTCCGCGGGCTCGAAAAGGCGCTCGCCGACAAGAAGGTCGGGGACAAGTTCTCGATCGATGTCGCTCCGGCAGAGGGCTATGGCGAATACAATGCCGACCTCGTGCGGACAATTCCCAGGAACGCATTCCAGTCCGAAGAAATCAAGCCGGGGATGGTCTTCTACGCGCAGACGCCGGCAGGCACGATTCCCTTGACCGTCAAGAAGGTCGAAGAGGAAAACGTCACCGTTGACATGAACCACGAACTCGCCGGAAAGACGCTCCACTTCGAAATCGAAGTGATGAAGGCCGACCCGATGACCGAAGAGGAAATCAAGGCGCTCGAAGAGGAACATCACTGCTGCGGCAAGCACGGCGAAGGCGAATGCTGCGGCAAGCACAAGCACGAAGACGGAGAGCACCACTGCTGCCATGGCGAAGGCCATGAGGACGGCGAGCATCACTGCCGCTGCGAAGACAAGGAATAGTTTTCGCCTTCCTGCCACCGCAACGCAAAAAAGTCCGCATCGCTGCGGACTTTTCGTTTACCCGATAAATCGTTACGTGTGGTAGTTGGGAGCTTCCTTCGTAATCGTCACGTCGTGCGGATGCGATTCGCGGAGACCCGCATTCGTGATGCGCACAAAGGTCGCCTTCCTGTAGAGTTCGTCCAGGTTCGCGGCACCGGCATATCCCATCGCGGAATGGATGCCGCCGATCAGCTGGTAAATCGTATCGCGGAGCGGTCCCTTGTAGGGAACGCGACCTTCGATGCCCTCGGGAACATACTTCTTTTCTTCGGTCACGTTTCCCTGGAAGTAACGGTCCGCGGAACCGGCCTTCATCGCGCCGAGCGAACCCATGCCGCGGTAAGCCTTGTAGCTGCGACCGTCGGCGAGGATGATTTCTCCCGGGCTTTCTTCCGTCCCGGCAAAGAGGCTTCCGACCATCACGGCGTTTCCGCCCGCGGCGAGAGCCTTCACGATGTCGCCCGAATACTTGATGCCGCCGTCCGCGATAATCTTCACGCCGGCCTTTCGAGCCGCCTTGCCGCATTCGACAACCGCGGAAAACTGCGGATAGCCGACTCCGGCGACGATACGGGTCGTGCAGATGGAACCCGGACCGATACCCACCTTCACCACGTTCGCGCCGCACTTCGCAAGTTCCATGACCGCTTCAGGCGTGCAGACGTTGCCCGCACAGATCGTGAGCTTCGGATATTTCTTGCGGACCGTCTTGACCATGTTCCGCACGCCGATATGGTGCCCGTGCGCCGTATCGATCACGATCATATCGACACCCGCATCGACAAGAGCCTTGATGCGTTCGAGCGTGTTCGCCGAAGTGCTGACCGCCGCAGCGACCAGGAGCTGCCCGTTCTTGTCGAGGCTCGCGTTCGGGTTGCTTTCGCGCTTCAGGATGTCCGTCATCGTCACGAGACCCTTGAGCGCCCCCGTCGCATCGACCAGCGGAAGCTTTTCCACGCGATGCTCGTTCAAGATTTCCTTCGCCTTCGCAAGGCCGATCTTCGGAGAAGCCGTCACCGGGTTCTTCGTCATCACGTCGCGGATCTTCACCGAATGGTCCGTAATCATGCGGAGGTCACGGCTCGTCAGCATCCCGACCAGCTTTCCCTTCGAAAGAATCGGGAAACCGCTCACCTTGGTTTCGAGCCTTGTCCGGTAGGCATCGCTCACCGGCTGGTCCGCATCGAGCGTCACCGGGTTCGAAACGATCCCCGACTGCCAACGCTTGACCTTGCGGACTTCCTCGGCCTGCGCATCGATGGACATGTTCTTGTGGATTACGCCAAGACCGCCCTGGAGAGCGATAGAAATGGCGAGCGGCGCGGTGGTCACCGTATCCATCGCCGCGCTGACAATCGGAATGTTCAGTTTGATATTTGCAGAAAGCTGGGTCTTCACATCCGTCTGGGTAGGCAAGACCGCGGATTCCCCCGGCACGAGCAAAACGTCGTCGAACGTGAGGGCTTCGGGAAGTAGTTTCATAAGAACCTCTTTTTGCGCACAAAAGATAGAAAATTTTGTCGCGAACCAGGCGTGTTGGACAGATTTGCTTGACGACTTGAATCCTCCCAACTTTTTATATTCACGCCAATGAAAAGCTTCATCCAGTTTCTGTCCCGTCTATCCCGGCATGCATCTCTCCCCAGCTGGCTCTCCGTTTCGCTCGCCTTCTGGATTTCGCACATCTTTTTGCGCGTTCTGCTGCTTTTCCGCGAGAACCCGTACGGATTTCCCTTTGTCAGCAAGCCCGACTGGTATATCTTCCATGCGATTTGCATCGATTTCATCTGGATTTGCAATGCGCTCGTCGTTTTTCTGCTTGTCCTCGCCCTATCGAAAATCGTCGGGGCAAGGCTCGCCGGTCGTCGGTCCGCGAAAAGGGTTTCGTTCGAATCGCTGTGGCTTTCGCTGTATGCGGTATTCCACTCCGTCATTCTCCTGTTCACGCTTCTTGACGACGAAGTCCAGCGGTTTCTCGGAAGCCATCTTTCCTTTGGAATCGTCAACACGTACAAGGATACTTCTTCGCTCAAGATGTTCTGGGATTACGTGGCAAACGACGGATCGGTTCCCTTTCTCCAGTTCTTTGTCCTCGCGCTGATTCTCCCGACGACATACGCCGTGTACCGTCTGGCAAGGAAGCTCCTGGAAAAGGCAAGAGAGCGCACGGGCATTCCGAAGATTCCCGTCATCATGTGCGCATTTTACGTTCTCGCCTTTCTCTTCATCTATGTCATCTGGACAGGAAATGCCCGAATGACCAAGCTCAAGCCAATCGTTTCACTTGTCCATGACGAGCTGCTTTCGGAAAAGCGCGGCGAAGGAATTTCCGAACGCGAAATCCTTCCCTATCGAGATTTCTACCAAGACCTTTGGACAAAAGTCGAAGGCGATTCCCTGTGGGAATTTCCGAAAAGCGCCCCGGCAAACCTCCCGCTTTACCGCATTCCGAAAAAGGCACTTCTCGAAAGCGAACATCTCCGCCAACAGCGCGCGAAAAGGCCGAACTTCATCGTCGTCTTTCTCGAATCCCACCGCGGACTGAACGTCGGATACCTGAATCCCGGCGAACCGTCCCCGACCCCGTTCCTCGATTCTGTCGCAAGCGGCGGGCGCGCCTTCGAGCGGATGTTTGCCAGCGGACTCCCCACGACAGGCGGCATTCTTTCCACGCACACGGGCATTCCCCACCATTCGCACCTCGCCGAAGCGACCGATCTCGCGCACGTCAACCTCCCGAGCTTCGCATCGGTTCTCAAGGACTCGGGCTATGTCGCACACTACTTTTCCGCCGCCGACCCGGCCTGGGACAATCTCGGCGTCTGGATGGCCAAATGGTATCACGCGGAGCATTACGACCGAAGTCGCGAAGACGATTCGACTTTCTTTGACCATGCGATTTCCTATGTCCGCGATACGCTCGCGCGCCAAGGCTCCCCGTTCCTCGCGACCCTCGCGACACGCTCCAATCACTACCCGTTCAACTTTGCGGCGGGAATGCCCGAAGAAGAAAAGCGGAAGCCTCTCACGGAACGCATCAAGTACACGATGCGCTACGCCGACAGACAGCTCGCCCGGTTCGTCCACGCCATCGAAGACGAAGAATGGTTCCCCAATACCTACCTGATTGTCTTGGCGGATCACGGATTTCCGCTCGGCGAAAACGGCGTTTCCACAATGACAGGCGGCGGATTTTCCAATGCGACGTGGATTCCGTTCCTCATCGCTGGCAACGGGATCGAAGCCTTGCGCGACACGGCCACGACGGCCCAAATCGACATTGCACCGACCATTCTCGAACTGGCAGGTCTTGCAGTCCCAAACATTTTCATGGGGCACGATCTGCTGCGCGGAACGGGAACGGGACTCTCGCTCGGCGCGTATTTCCACACCGCAGCTGTCGGACTCGACGGCTACCGGCTAGTTTCCCCCTACCCGATCCAGGCGAACGAAACGCGCTGGCTGTTCAAGGAAAAAGATACGCACCAGAACGAAGATCTCGCCAAGGAGAATCCACAGACGGCAAAACGCATGGCGGACATCCTGGATTCCCTGATAAAGATTTCGGACTACACGCTCGAAAGAGGAATGTGAAAGCCTTGCGCTCGAACGGCTCCGTCATTTGGAGCGCACATCGAGCTTCCGACGCTCCCCGCCATCCTGAAAATCGACGGGAATTCCATTTCCGTAAGGTAAAACGCGAGGCTTTATCCGATAGGCCCGATTTTCGCAAGGGAAACGAGAGGGGCACCTGCGATGCGGGACTCCGAAAGGGAAATTCGGAACTCGACGGCGAAATCATCGTAATCGGAGTCGTCAACGAGAACCTGCTGGATTTCCAATGATTCCTTCGTCCAAGCCGAAACGGTATGCGACATGGCGCGGGCTTCCCCGTCAAGCCGAAACCTTCCATGTTCCGCCGTATAGTCCGCAAAGATTTCGGCAAGGCGCGATTCCGTCCACGGGACTCCCGCCGAATCGACCAGGGGCTTTCCTTCTTCCAGGTCTTCGGCGAGAAGGTCCAGCGCATCTCCAAAGCGCAAGTTCCGAAAAAGCGACAAGACGGAAAAGATTCGCGCCCGCGCAAGCGCGAGGAACTTCTTTCGGTCAACCGTCACGTCGTTTGCCGCCTCGTCGGCATGGAAAGCCTTTTCCTCGGCCACATCCTTCGCCTCGAACTCCGGATTCTTCAAGCGCTCCCATTCTTCGAGGAGGCTCGAATCCGTCCGCCGAATCATCTCGCCCAGATAGTCTTCCATTTCGCGGACTTCATCCGTCTTGAAACTGTCGGGAACGGTCTGCGAAAGAACCTTATAGACATAGTTGACATGGCGCAGCAGCACCGCTTCCATTCGAAGCAGCCCGTATTTCTTGACATAGCCGCTGAACGTGTCGAAGCATTCGATCATCTCCCGGACAATCGATTTGGGTTCCACGTTCAAGGTTCCCACCCACGGATGCTCGTCCGCAAAGTCGTTGAACGTCGTATAGATGAATTCCCGGAGAGGCTTCGGATATTCGACCTTGTCGAGCTCTTCCTGGATTTTATTGTATTCGGCGTGTTCCGCCTTGAGCTCCGCATACCGGGCATCGCGGGCCTTTCGAAGCTGGACGCGCAAAATCGGTTCGGGATTTTCCACGATCGATTCGACGAGCGATATCACGTCCAGCGCAAAGTCGGGACTTTCCCGGTCGAGCTTCGGAAGCGTATCGAGCAGATAGAGCGAAAGCGGCTCGTTCATCGCGAAGTCGTTCTGCAAGTCCAGATTGACGCGCACATGCGCCATCCCGGGCTGCGGATTCTGGATAAATTCCACGATATGCTTTTCGACGAGCGAACGGAAAAGCTGGAACGCGCGATGCGTTAGTTCCTTCTTGCGCTTGGCGCTTTCGTGGCAGTCGCGGATCAGATGCCGCATGGCGAGACACCCGTCCGTCTTGCGCGAGAGAACGTTGACAAGCATCCCGTGCGAAACGTCAAACCGGGAAACGAGAGGCTCGGGCGGAGAATCGATCAACCGGCGATAGGTTCCTTCGTCCCACATCACGAACCCGTGCTCGGGAGGTTTCCGCTTCACGAACTTCTTTCCGTTCTGGGAAGACTTGGCGGCGAGTTTCGCGTTTTCGATCACGTGGACGGGAGCTTCCGCCACGACATAGCCGACATCGTCAAAGCCCTTGCGCCCCGCGCGACCCGCGATCTGGTGAAAATCCCGCGAAGCGAGAATCGCCGTCTTGTCGCCCGAATACTTGCAAAGCTGCGTAAAGAGAACCGTCCGAATGGGAACGTTCACGCCGACGCCCAGCGTATCCGTTCCGCAAATCACCTTGAGAAGACCCTTTTGGGAAAGCTTCTCCACCAGGATGCGATACTTGGGCAGAAGCCCCGCATGATGCAGCCCGATTCCCTGCTTGAGAAACCGCTTGACCTCGGGACCATATGGGCTCGAAAACCGGAACTTCGAAATTTCCTTCGCGATCGTCGCCTTTTCTTCCTTTGTACACAAACTAAGGCTTGTAAAGTTTTGCGCGTTTTCCGCCGCCGAGCTCTGCGTAAAGTGGACGACATAGACCGGAGCCTTTCCGCCGTTTACAAGCCCCTGGACAGTCGTCGAAATCTCGTTCATCGAATAGGAAAATTCGAGCGGAACCGGTCGAACCGTTCCCGTCACCGTCACGCAGGGCTTTCCGTTCAGGCGCGAAATCGCCTGTTCGAAAAAGAGCGTCTTCCCAATCGTCGCGGACATCAGGAGGAATCGCGTCTGCGGAAGCGTCAAGAGCGGAACCTGCCACGCGACGCCGCGCTCCCGGTCGGAATAGTAGTGAAACTCGTCCATCACGACGTCCTGGATGTCCAGTTCCGAACCTTCCGATAGCGAACGGTTTTCAAGGATTTCCGCGGTGCAGCAGAGAATCGGAGCGTCCGCGTTCACGGTAGCGTCACCGGTCGAAAGCCCCACGTTTTCCGGCCCGAATTCCCTGCAGAGCGAAAGCCACTTTTCGTTGACCAGGGCCTTGATGGGGCAGGTGTAGGCGGAACGATGTCCGAGCGAAAGGCTCATGAAGTGGAGAGCGGTCGCGACCAGCGACTTTCCGCTTCCCGTCGGCGTGTTCAGAATGACATTCTTGCCATCGAAGAGTTCCAGGATCGCATTTTCCTGGGCTTCGTACAAATTAATTTTCCGTTCGTCCGCCCAGGAAAGAAAGCGTTCGAGCAAATCCTCGGAAGAAACGGCTTCGCCCTTTTGCGGCAAGTATTCTTGGAGAGTTCTAGACATCGTCTGCAATGTAAAAATTTATTCCAACAAAAAACTCTCCTTCGCGGGGAGAGTTTTCTCTAGTCTTGTCAAAGCGGCTATTCGCGGTAGTAGAGATCCAGGTTGCTCTCGACATTCGCGGATTTTTCGAGGTTCGACACGAACTCGTTGAAAAGCATCGCATAGCCGAAGCGCCACGTATTCGCCAGGTCATCGGTGAGCGCAGCCTTCGCGGCCGATGTATCCGGCAACGTCCTGTTCAGGATCTTGACCATGGCGGCGCCTTCGTTCGTCACGAACGGTTCGCCCCATTCGCCGACCTTCTGCCTGGAGAAGACGCGGAAGAGCGCCGGGTTGGAATACCCGATTCCCGGAACGAAGCCGTCAAACGAGGCGGTCGCCTTTTCGACGGTCACCTTCGCGATGCTCGAATCCCTGACGGAAGCTCCGCTGGAATCAACGGAGAGCTCGACGGCCTTCACCTTGTCTTCCACCGAGTTCAGATAGTGAAGTGCGGCATCCTTCGATTCCTGGAGAAGCAAGCCGTTCCTGATCTGCTCGTAGTAGGGCGACATGCTGCGCTTGCCGGCGGCGAGGCTGTCGATTCGCATCGCGACCAGGACAAAGCTTCCGTTCTTCAGCGCTCCGGAAACCTTTCCTTCCGCAAGATCCGGACGTTCCTTGTTCACGAAGGCATAGGCGGAAAGACCTCCGACAAAGCCGAGTTCCGGAATGTCTTCGCCATGACCGATCCAAGCGGTTTCGCGCGAAGGAACGTTGCGGGCCGCGGCGGCAGCGATAAACGAGGAGTCTCTGTCTTCGACCGCGGTCTTGATTCCGACAAGAATCTTTTCCAGGCTATCGACGGTTTCCGGAGAAGCGGTAACCGAGAAGAGGATGTGCGCGGCCTTCACCTTTTCCGCACCCGTGGAATCCTTGATCTTGCCGAGATTCTGGATGATGTGGTAGCCGTAACGCGTACGGACAGGCTCCGAGATTTCCCCGGAATCCAGCGCAAAGGCGACATCTTCAAATTCCTTGACCCACGTTCCGCGCGCCGCATAGTCGCCCAGAAGACCGCCGTTTGCGGCCGAAGCGACATCCTCGCTCGAAACCTTCGCCATATCCTCGAAGCTAGACGCCGAAGAAGAATCCTTCAGCTGGTAATAGACCGTCATCGCATACTTGCGGATTTCCTCTTCGTCCCTTGCGGTCGGCAGGAGCGGCAAAAAGGCATAGGCCAGGCGAACTTCGTCCTTTTCGACAAAGAAGCTGTCCGGGTGCGCGTTGAAGTAGGCGTTCACCTTGAGGCTATCGACCGAAGCCGAGTCCGCCTTGAAGTCGTCCGCCGAGACAAAGGCGACTTCGACATCCTGGGAAGTCAAGCGATTGTTCACGTTCCACTGGGATTCGAGACTTGTCGGATGGGCGTTCGCCGTCACGAAGATCTGAAGCTGGTGCAAGGGAACGGTCATCGACTTGAGTTCCTGCTCATAGTTCTGCATGTTGAACCATTCGTAGGCAGCCGGGGTTTCCAGCCAGGCGTCATAGGCAGCCTTGTCGAACGCCGTATCGAGAAGGAACTGCGGAAGAGTCTGGAGATAGGCCTGGATGTTCTGCGAAGCCTCCTGCTCGTTCGCGGAATTCGCCTGTATCATGTAAATCCGCTGTTGCGCCTCTTCGCCAACCATCCGACGAACCGCGTCCGGATTGTTCTTCAGTTCCGCCTTCATCTCGGCGACAGACGCATAGAGGGCGTTGGCGTCGAACTGGGACTTGAGGAGTTCCTGCTGGACAAAGGTCCGAAAGACTTCGTTGCGCAACTGGGCGCGCTGCTCGTCCGAAAGGTTCTGTCCGCGATAGTTCGCCTCGGTAATCCGGTTTACGCGGTTGTTGTATTCCGCATAGGAAATTTCGTGCCCATCGACACGGCCGATCGGATACTGGTGAGACTGCTCCGGCGTGCGATCCATCGCCAAGAGTCCAAGCGCAATGCCTACGGCAAAAATGGCAATGACCCATTTCGCGTTTTCGTTAATCCATGTCAGCATAGAGTAAACTCCATTGATTTTTGCCAAATGTAATAAAAAAAGTTCTCTTCTTCGATAAGCCCGCTTTCGCATAGCCGTAATTTCGCTTTTTTTCTATTATGAGTGTCGCCTTCGAAACTTCAACTCCAGAGGCTACAGTGTACGACATCTTGATCCTCGGCGCCGGCATTTCCGGTTTGAGCGCAGCCCTCAAGGCCGCAGAGCATGGGCATACGGTCCTCATCCTCACCAAGGGGGCAAAGCCGGACGGCTCGTCGAACTACGCACAGGGCGGAATCTGTTCGGTCACGGATCCCAGGGACTCCTTCAAGCTCCACCAGGACGATACCTGCGAAGCGGGAGCGGGGCTCTGCAAGCGGAACGCTGTCAGGATTCTCGTCGAAAACGGTCCCAAGACGATAGACCAGCTGGTCAAATGGGGCGTTCGCTTCACCCCGGCCGAGGCAAACGATTCGGGCATTCCGTTCGATCTTCACCTCGAAGGCGGACACAGCCATCGGCGCATCCTCCACGCCGCGGACCTGACGGGAAAGGAAATCATGCGGGCGCTCATCGCAAAGCTCCATGAATTTCCGAACATCACGTTCCTGGAAAACGCGCTCATCGAAGACCTTGTGCTCGACAAGGCGAAAAGGCGCGTACTCGGCGCGAAAATCATCCACCAGAAGACGGGAAAGACCGAAGCAATCTTTGCGAAGGTCACTCTGATGGCGACCGGCGGAGCGGGACGCCTCTGGTTCCACACGATAGACCCTCCCGACGCTTGCGGAGACGGCATCGCCATCGCGGCGCGCGCCGGAGCGGCCATCCAGGATGTCGAATTCATGCAGTTCCACCCGACATCCCTGTTCGCCCCGAGCCTCAAGAAGTCGTTCCTCATTTCGGAAGCGGTCAGAGGCTTTGGCGGAATTCTCAAGAACGCGAAGGGCGAAGAATTCATGAACGGCGTGCACCCGCTGCGCTCTCTCGCCCCGCGCGACATTGTCGCCCGGGCCATCCACCGCGAAATGAACCGCACCGGCGAACCCTGCATGTATCTCGACGTCACCGCACACAATCCGAAGGACACGCGGACGCATTTCCCGCACATCTACGCGAAGTGCCTTTCCGTCGGAATCGACATGACCAAGGACTGGATTCCCGTTGTCCCGGCGGCGCACTACATGTGCGGGGGAATCCTCGTCGATACGTGGTCCCGGACCAAGCTCGAAGGCTTCTACGCATCGGGCGAAGTGGCAGCGACAGGCGTCCACGGAGCGAACCGGCTCGCGTCGAACTCGCTTCTCGAAAGCGTGGTCTTTGCCCTCCGAGCCGTCGAGAACATGGAAAGGACCGGCATCTTCAAGAAGAGCTTCCGCACACCGACCATTC
Organism: Senegalimassilia sp.; assembly: GCA_963652365.1. Lineage (GTDB taxonomy): Bacteria > Fibrobacterota > Fibrobacteria > Fibrobacterales > Fibrobacteraceae > Hallerella. The sequence goes on along the minus strand of CAVJTH010000016.1, from coordinate 654 downwards.
CCTCCGAAACGATTGTCATGAGCCAGGACCGCCACTGGAAAAAACGCACACTCGAAGCGAAAAAGCTCATGTGGGACAAATGCGGCATCGTCCGTTCCGTCGCCGGGCTCAAGACCGGTCTCGAAAAGCTCCGGGAATTCAACCGCGAAGTCGAAGCGGCAATTAAAAGGCAAGGCCCCAAGTCGGTTTCGCTACTCGAATTTCGCAACGCGATCGAAAGCAGCATCCTCATCGTAAAAAGCGCTCTCGCCCGCAAGGAATCCCGCGGCCTCCAGTCCATCCTGGACTATCCCAAGCCTTCACCCAGGCTGGTCCATCACAGCTTCTACCTGAAATATCCGCTCGAAGAGAACTAGGCAGAACTCAGTCGAGCGTGGAGTCGAGAGAAATCAGGAATCAGTTGAGTTTGGAGTGTGGAGAGTTGAGTGTGGAGTTCCGCGGACGTCTAAATTCTAACGTGAAGCGGATCGCCGTGAATTCTATTCACTAAGCACTCTCCACTAAACTCTAAAAACAGCGTGGCCCTGGGGGTGGATGCAAGGAAGGGGAAGTCAGAACTTAGAGCTGAGAACTTAGTTGAGAGTTGAGTGTGAAGAGTGGAGTGTGGAGTTCTGCGAACATCTAGGTTCTAGCGTGAAAAGTTCGCTGGGATTT
>CAVJTH010000015.1:0-56646 GCA_963652365.1 Senegalimassilia sp. | reverse complement strand
TCTAAGCACTCTCTACTAAGCTCTGAACAAGCCCCTCGCCGGGAAGGCGCCTCCCACCGCCGCCAGGCGGAAACGGGTCGCTTCGCGAAAAAGCCTTTCGGCAGAAAGTAACGGATCGCTCCGCAAAGCTAAGCTCTAAGCTCTCCCCACCAAGCTCCGAACATCCGCCTCGTTCCGGTTCTTCAGAAATTCGACCAGGGCGTCTTCCGAAAGCGGCCTCGAGAGACACAGCCCCTGGAAACGGGTCGCTCCAGCCTTTTCGCCTTCGAGCAGCTGTTCCCGCGTTTCGATTCCCTTTTGCACGACGCTCACGTGGATTTTCCGAAAGATCTTGCGCATCGAGATCAGAGCCTCCCCGAAAGCGCTTTCGTCCGTTCCTTGTACGCGTTGCCGTCCGATCTTAACGCTCCGAAAATCGCCGGAGAGCACTCGGTTCCAGTTCGTGTAGCCATCGCCAAAATCATCGAGAGAAAACCGGAATCCCAGATCGCGGAGCTTCTGGAAGTTCTTCTTCGCCATTTCGTTTTCGTCCAATACGTCCGCGCGGGAAATTTCCAGTCCAATAAATTCCGCATCGACTCCGAACCTTTTCGCCGTTTCCCTAAAGAACTCTTCGCAGTCTTCGGAAAAAAGCTGGGAGACGCTCACGTTCACGTCGATTCCCCGAAGTCCGCAAAGAAGCGATTTCCGTTCGCCGACAAACCGACACACGCTTTCAAGGACCACCCGCCCGATATCGTCCGCAAAGCCTCTCCGTTCGGCAATCGGGATAAACTCTGCCGGGGAAATGTTCGCGTATTCCGGATCGTTCAGGCGCACAAGCGCTTCCGCCGAATCGAAATACGACGTTTCCGAATTCCAGACAGGCTGGTAGAGAATCTTGAAGTTGCGTTCCCGAACCGCGCGCTCCAGGGCGCTTTCGAGCTCCAGGCGTTCCACGCTCGACTTGATGTCGGGACGCTCCCCCAGTTCCGCCAGCCATTCCGCCTTGTCGATTTCGTCGGGAACCGAGACAACCGTGCATTTCGCCTCGACCGAAACGGAAATTCCGCCAACGCGATATTTTCCACGGGAAAGCATCGAGAGAAATCGCTCCGAAAAGTTTTCGCAGGGAACACGACTCTGCGAAGAGACAACCGCAATCTTGTCCTGCGCGAGACGATAGACCGTTCCCGTCGAATTTTTCAGAATCCAGAAAAGGAGGTTTCGCGCAATCCTTTCCAGGTCCTCGACCTTGAACATCGAAAGCAGCGGCCTGAAATTCGAAAGGAAGATGACGATTACGGAATATTTCCGTTTCGAACGGATAAACCGGTCATTGTCGGCCACAAAGGCCCGCCGATCGTAAACGCACGAAATCGCGTCGGCATGGAGATTCTCCATTTCGATTAGAAGCATCACGCCCAGGAGCGAAACCGATTCGAAAAAGAGTTCGAGCTTTAGCCACGGCAAGACAAACTGTACAAGGACGCCGACAACGCTCGCGCCGATAAAGAACCACAGCGCAAACGAGGTCGATTTGACGAGTACCCGCCGATAGGTAAAGAGCTGTCCGACGGCAAACGCGATGTAGCCCACGGCTTCCACGTAAATGAAAAGTTCGAGCGGTCCCCGCGTAAACAGGACGTTGTCCTGGTAGTAAAAGATCAGATGGGTCAGCGGATTCGTCAAGACCAGCAGTTCCAGGAGAAACGCCGGCGACAGAAACCAGAAGGCGTCGCGCATCGAACGGCTTTCGCCCCAATTGTTCACGGTGACGACATAGAGCGCGAAGAGAGGCGCAAGCAGCGTGTGCAGCGCAAAATAGACGGTCTGGGAAAAGTTCTGGACGACGTTGAACGCGTTTCCCTCGACCGAGACGAGAGGGTTCATCCCCGTCGCGAGAATCGAGGCGACGCAAGACAGGAACAGATCGAAAAGGAGCAGTTCAAAGACCTTTCCGCTTTCCTTTTTCGGCTTCCGGTGCGTATAGTAAAAGATCAGGCTGCAAAGAACGACAACCGCCGAGCAGATAAAAAAGCAAAGATCCGTGGACAAGAAGCGCATGAAGAAACTCTCCGGGCAAAAATCCGCCGTAGAGCCTAATATATATATTATGGCCATGCAACAGCAGAGCTCCAAGGAAAAAGCAATTCTCGTCGGCATCGTCACCCCGAAAGAGCGAAGGGCATCGGCAGAGGAACATCTCGAAGAACTGGGCCGTCTCGCGGAAACCGCGGGAGCGCTTGTCACGCGAAAGTTCCTGCAGCGCGTCCAGGCGTTCAATCCGGCGACGCTCATCGGCGAAGGAAAGGTGTCCGAAATAAAGATCGCCCTGGAAGAGGATTCCGCGGGTCTCGTCATCTTCGACGAGGATCTTTCCGGTTCGCAGGTCCGCAACCTGGAAAAGCGCCTCCCGGGGATCAAGGTTCTCGACCGGACGGGCATCATCCTCGACATTTTCGCGAAGCACGCGATCACGGCGGAAAGCCGCCTGATGGTCGAAGTCGCCCAGCTCGAATATCTCGTTCCGCGGCTCACCCACGCCTGGACGCACCTTTCGAGGCAAGCCGGCGGACGCGGCATCGGCATGAACGGTCCCGGCGAAACCCAGCTCGAAACGGACCGCCGAATCATCCACAGGAAAATCCAGGACCTGAAAAAGAAGCTCGAAAAGATCGAAGGGGCGCGCGAACGCCAGGCGATGCGCCGTTCGGAAATCTTCCAGGTCGGCATCGTCGGCTACACGAACGCGGGAAAGAGCACGCTCACGAACCGTCTCGCAAAGAGCCACGTCTATGTCAAGGACCAGCTATTCGCCACGCTCGACAGCACCATGCGAAAGCTCTATGTCGGAGACGGCAGGTTTCTCCTGCTCTCGGACACGGTAGGGTTTATCCGCAAGCTGCCTCCGCACCTGCTCGCCACGTTCAAGAGCACGCTCGGCGCGGCGAGCAACGCCAACCTCATCCTGGACGTTGTCGATGCGACGGCAAGCGACTACAGGGAACATCTGGAAATTACGCACAGGATCCTCGAAGAACTGATTCTCCCGGAAATTCCCCGGATCCTCGTATTCAACAAGGCGGAAGCGGCAACGCCCGAACGTCGCGCAGAACTTCGCGCCCATTTTCCGGAAGCGCTCCAGGTCAGCGCCCGGGAAAACATCGGAATGGAATCCCTCCGACAGGCGATAATCCAGAAGATGCGAGCCTGGGAAGACTCCCGCAAGACACATCCTGGCTAGCGCATCGGATTGTAGTTGTTCATCATCACCATCGCAAGCGCGATGCAGAGCATCACGACCGAGCCGACAACCAGCTGCTGCCGGTGATCGTATTCACGCATCACGTATGCCGGTTCCATTTCTTCGTGAAGCTGCTCCCGGGTGGGCTTCACATCGACCTGCAGCGAATCGGCGCCATAGACGGCCGCCGCCTCCGCGTCCGACATGTTCAGCGTATTGACATACATCGAATCGAAGGCGTCCGCCGCAAAGGCGGAAACGTTTCCGAAAAGCAGAAAGAACACGACAAGCGCGCTTCCCAGGGAAACTCCCCGAAAGAAGTACTTTTCCAGAAACGCCAAGCGAGACCTATTCCTTCGCAATCTGGTCCAGAAGCTGGTTCACGATTTTCGGGTTCGCCTTGCCGCCGGAACCCTTCATCACCTGCCCGACAAAGAATCCCTTGAGAGCGACCTTTCCGCCCTTGAACTCGGCGAACTGCGGCGCGTTCTTCGCGATGACGTCGCGCACGACCTTTTCGATCGCGCCCGTGTCCGTAATCTGGACAAGCCCCTTTTCCTTGACAATCGTATCCGGATCCTCGCCCGTCTTGAACATGTCCGCAAAGACCTGCTTCGCGATCTTTCCGTTGATGGTGGCATCCTCGATGAGATTCACCAGCCGGGAAAGATGCTCGGGCTTGACCTTGATCGCGTCGAAACCGCCTTCGAGCTCCTTGACTTCGCGGAGAAGTTCCGTAATGACCCAGTTCGCGAGAATCTTCGGATTCTTGCATGTCTTCGCGGCGGTGTCGAACCAATCGCTCACCCGGATTTCATCCGTCAGGACCTGCGCGTCGTATTCCGTGAGCCTGTAATCCCGAACGAAGCGCACAAAGCGGGCGTCCGGAAGTTCCGGCAGCGTGCGGCGAATTTCCTCGACAAAGGCCGGGTCGGTCACCAGGCGCACCATGTCGGGTTCCGGGAAATACTTGTAGTCGGGAGCGTCTTCCTTCGAACGGATGACGGTCGTCTTGTCCGCATTCGGGTCGTAGCGCTTGGTGCACTGCAAGACTTCCTTGCCCGCATCGAGAGTCACGGTCTGGAGAAGCATTTCCGCGGTCAGCGCCTTTTCGAGGTTCGTGAAGCTGTTCAGGTTCTTGATTTCGGCGCGCGTTCCGAACGGAGCGTCCTCGCTCGGGCGAATCGAGATGTTGCCGTCGCAGCGGATGTTTCCGTTTTCCATGTTCGCATGGGAAACTCCCGTGTATTCCAGAATCTGCTTGATCTTCTTGAACGTGAGAACGGCTTCTTCCGGGCTGCGGATATCCGGTTCGGTCACGATTTCGCAAAGCGGCGTTCCGCAGCGGTTCGCGTCGAAATGGCTGCCGGTCGGACTCATGTCGTGCACGAGCTTGCCCGCGTCCTCTTCCATGTGGATGCGCGTGATGCCTATCCGACGGACCGTGCCATCGGAGCGCGTGATTTCGAGCCAGCCGTTCTTGCAGATCGGATGGTCGTAGATCGGGAGGCCTCCCGTCTGCGTAATCTGGTAGCCTTTCGGAAGGTCGGGGTAGAAATAGTTCTTGCGGGTCCACATCGCGTTCAGGTCGATTTCGCAGTGCAGCGCGAGTCCAAGACGAATCGCATACTCCACGGCCTTCTTGTTCGGCACGGGCATCGCCCCGGGAAATCCCAGGCACACCGGGCACACGTGCTTGTTCGGGCTCGTGTTCACCTCGACTTCGCAGCCGCAGAACATCTTCGTCCTTGTCGCGAGCTGGCAATGGATTTCGAGGCCTATTACAGGATAATACTTGGACATGGCAAAACTCCAGAACTTGTTACGCGAAAAATCTAGAAAATATTCAGGCGAGCTCCGAAAGCAGGACGACGTTCATGTCGCCAAGATCCTTGAGCGAAGCGTTTTCCGAAAGGACGAGATCCGCGCCGCAGACGTAGGCTGTCGCCATCTGCAGGGAATCTTCCAGGTTCAGACGCCTTTCCGCCCGGAAGTTCGCCGAAACCATCGCGATGTCCGCATCCACGTCGCGGAGCATGAACTGCGAGCTCTTCGTAAAGAACTCCCTGTATTCGCGGGCGAGAACCGCTGCGCCCTTTTCGTAGGCCCGGCGAGAAACGTTCGCGAGGGTGATCGGGGACGCGACCATCTGGATTCCGCGCGCATAGACAATATCGAGGACCCGGAGCATGACCGGATAGAATTCCGAGCGGAACTCCAGCAGGCGGCGGATAGGTTTTTCGTCCAAAAAGAGGATTCGGGAATTTTCGACACGGTTCATAAATAAAATTTAACAAAGCGATTCCTTTTTTGTTATTATTATAAGTGAAGATATTCCTCGATAAGGAGAACCAGATGAACAAAGTTCTATTTGCATCCCTTGCAATGGCGACGGCGCTCTTTGCGCAGGCCGCCCCGAATCCGACAACCGCAGCAGCCGACACGGCAAACGTAAAGACTTCGTCCGCTCCGGCGGTCGCCGATTCCGCCACCAAGGCTTCTACAGCGGACTCCGCGGCGACGCCCTCCGCGCAGAACGAAACGAAACCGGTCGCTGCCGACACGGCAAAGGCCGAACCGGTCGCCGAAACGGACGTCGCGAACGATTCGGCAAAAGTCGCCACGGCCGACACGGCAAAGGCATCCACGGATACGGCAAGCGTCGTGGCCGCAGAAGAAAAGGCCCCGGTCGCAGACACCGCTAGCACGGAAGCCGCAGCGGCAACCGCACAGGCCGCGGATTCGATCAAGGCAGAAGCAGCCGACACGGCGAAGGTCGCCACGGCCGACACGGCAGGAAAAGACGTAAAAGAAGAAAAGAACGTCGCCCCGAAAGCCCCCGCAGAAGACTACTCCATGGCGGCAGCCGGCACCGAAGAAAAGAAGAAGGTGAAAAAGGAACCGCTCTTCAAGGCCGGCGAATTCGTCTTCGATATCAACGCGAGCTTCGAAATCCAGGCGGGCAAGGTCCTGTGGACCAGCGAAGACGACAAGAACAGCGACAACTTCGAAGAATGGTGGGGACGCGCGAACCTCGGTCTTGAAACCCATTCGAACGACTTCAACGGTCGCATCCTCGTCTGGATGTATCCGGGCGACCTGATGGACAACCAGTACCATGCGCGCCACACGGCCAACGGGAATACGCAGGACTCCTATGAATACAGGGACCTCTTCGAAATTCACGAAGCCTGGGCGGAACAACACACGAAATACCTGGCGTTCAAGCTCGGTCGCTGGGAATTCACCCAGAAGAACGGCGACTATTTCGGAAACTACGTCGATGGCTACTACAACGGATTCAAGTCCGGCACAAACAGCGAAAACGCTCTGCAGTTCACGCTCACGCCGACCGAAACCATGACGATGGACATCGCCTTCGTCAGCACGACGCCGAACCTCAACACGGGCGACCTCCGCCTGATGTTCCGCTTCCACGACCTTTCCGGCATCGAATTCCTGAATCTCGACCTCGGATACCGCACGAACGTATTCGACCTGATTCACGACGACGACACGGACGTTCGCCATACGATCGCTCTCCAGGGCAAGACGCCGATTGTCAACGGTCTCGCCTACTTCTTCCTCGAAGGCGCCCTCATGGGAATCGACGCCGAAGAAACCTATCGCGACGCGAACGGCAAGAAGCACAACCGTTCGATCGACATGGTCGCTCCGATTACCGGCGGTCTTCTCTTTACGCCGCGCGACTATCGCATCATCCTCGAAGCGGAATACATCCATGACCGGTATGAGACGGAATACGCGGACAAGGACAAGAAGCACATCAAGGACGTCCTCGCCGCCTTCTACATCGAGAAGCCTCTCTCCAAGCGTTTCACGCTTTCGTTCGGTGCCCACAGCTACGGCACGTCCCGCGATTTCGAATTCAACGGAAATCTGATCGGAAAGATCAACTAGCCGAAATCTCGAAAGGTTCTTGCGCCCCCTCCGGGGGCGTTTTTTTATGGATGCGAATATCGCTGGGCGGGAGCTTGGTTGAGAGTGGAGTTTCGCGGACGTCTAGGCTTTAAAGCAGAGCTTGGAACCGAGAACTTAGAGCTGAGAACTGAGTTGAGAGTTGAGAGTTGAGAGTGGAGTTTCGCAAACATTTAGGTTCTAGCGTGAAAAGTTCGCTGGGATTTCTAAGTTCTAAGCACTCTCTACTAAGCTCTGAACAAGCCCCTCGCCGGGAAGGCGCCTATCCCCGCCGCCAGGCGGAAACAGGTCGCTTGGCGACAAAAAGCCTTTCGGCAGAAAGTAACGGATCGCTCCGCGACTCTAAGCACTATCCACTAACCACCAAGCTCTGAACCAATCTCCGGACACGCTCACATCGGATCGATGTTCACGCGGATTTCGAGATCCGAAGGCAAATCCGAAAGAGCGCGGCGAATGTCGGACGAAAGATTCGCCTTGACAAGGATGTTTTTCCAGTAAGTGTCGCGCAACGGCGAAATGTAGGCGTCAACGGGACCGAGAATTTCGAGCCTTGCGTTCTTTGCCAGTTCATCGGCAAGCAGGCGCGACCGCTTTTCCAGAAATTCGGGATTCCTGTGCCCGATTTCAATCGTCGCGATTTTCGAATAGGGCGGATAGTGCGCTTCGAACCGAGCCGTCAGTTCCTCTCTCGCAAAGCCCGGATAGTCGTGCGAAACGGCAAAGCGAATGATCGGGTCATCGGGATTGTTCGTCTGCAAGATGACCTGCCCACCGACCCGCGAACGCCCGGCGCGGCCCGAAGTCTGGCTCAAAAGTTCAAAGAGCTTTTCACCGGAACGGAAGTCCGGCACGCCGGCGCCGGAATCGGCGCCCACGACGCCCACCAGCTGGACGCCCGGAAAATCGTGGCCCTTCGCCACGATTTGCGTGCCGAGAAGAACCGAATACTTTCTTTCGCGAAAATCGGAAAGAATCCGCTCCGCGGCTCCCACGTTCGCCGTCGTATCCCTGTCCATCCGGACGACTTTCGCCTTCGGCACCCATTCCGCGATTTCCTCTTCCAGCTTCTCGATTGCGCCACCGGCAAATTCGAATTCCGCAGAACCGCAAGATGGGCATTTCGCGCCAAGCGAAAGGAGCTTTCCGCAATAGTGGCACAGAAGACCGCCGTATTGCTTGTGAAAGACAAGCGGCACCCTGCATTCCGGGCAGACAAGCGGTTCGCCGCATTCCGCGCAGAGCCTCGCCTTGGAATATCCGCGCCGATTCATCAGGACAATCGCCTGGTCGCCGCATTCCACGGTTTCCGACAAGGCCTCCCGCAGTTCGCTCGAAAGGAGAAGCGAAGAATCCTGCATGCGGACCTTCTTTTTCATATCGACGATCCGGACTTTCGGCAATTCCATGGCCGTCGCGCGTTTCAAGAGGGCGAGATATTCCAGGTTTCCGTTTCTTGCGGCCAGAAAGGTTTCGAGCGAAGGGGTCGCGCTGCCCAAAACGACAAGCGCGCCGAACTTATACGCTTCGTGCAAGGCGATGTTTCTCGCATGGTATCGGGGCGCGGAATCCTCCTGCTTGTAAGACGCATCGTGTTCCTCGTCGAGGATCGCCAGGTCATAGTCAAACGGCGCAAGAATCGCGCTGCGCGTACCGACGACGATTTTCGCCCGGCCCGAAAGAACGGAAACCCAGGCGGCCCGTTTTTTCGGAGCGGAGAGCGCGGAATGGATGACAGGAACGTCAAAGCCCAGAAACTCCGAGAAGCGCGCCGCCGTCTGTGGCGCAAGGCCGATTTCCGGCACAAGAACGAGAACCTTCTTCCCGGTGGAAAGCGCGCATTTCGCAAGCTCCATGTAGATTCGGGTCTTTCCGCTTCCCGTCACCCCATGGAGAAGCGCACCGCGAAATCCCGAACCGTCCAGAAGTTCCCGCAAGCGATCGAGCGCAACCGCCTGCTCGTCCGTCAGGGGCGGAAACTCGATTGACATTTTCTGTCGCGCAGAATCCAGCGTTTCCGATGCGGACGCAAGCGCGGCATCGAGATACGCTCCGAAATCCCTGGGCAGAAACACGTTCAGGGACTGCATCCGCGACGCCATGTAATAGGTGGAAACCCATTCGAGCTTTTCCATGAAGCGTTCCCCGAAGACATAGCCCGAAGCATGAGGAACTGCCGGTTTCGCCTTCGAAAAGTCGGGCCTTTCCGAAAACAGGCGGGACACGATGCCGAGCATCGGCTTTCTCTTCGCAAGCTGCACCCACACGACGCTCCCCCGCGAAAGCCTCTCCCCCGCCGGAACCCCATAGGTAAACGCCATCGGAGACTGCGGAACCAGAACTTCGCAAAAAGCGGAAAAGGCGTTCACGTCTTTCGCGACGGAAACATCTTCCGGCGGCAATGTTCTCGGGACTCTTTTCACCATATGCCAAAGATAGCTCTTTTGCGTTTTTCGAACCTTTTTGAAAAAGAGCATCGATTTATCCTGGGAATTTTATTTAGATTGAATCTAGTCCGTGTACCATCTGGCACACCCTGTTTTGGAGAACACTCTATGGGATTTTTTGATTTATTTAGATCCGATTGGCAGAATTCCAACCCCGAGATCCGGGCAGCCGCCGTCGCAAGGCTCGACGCTTCGAACCCGAGCGCCCTGGCAAGCGTCGCGACAGGCGATACCGACCCGAAGATTCGGAACATCGCCATCCGCAAGATGACCGACGCGGACACTCTCCAAAAGATTCTTTCCTCCGAAACAGATCCTTCCAACAGGCACGACGCGGAAACCCGTCTGCAGGAAGTTCTCGCCGACCACCTCAAGAGCTTCCGCGAAATTCCCGGAAAGAAGGAACTCGACGCCGTAGCGATCGTCGCGGGGACACGCCTGGCCGACGACCTGCTAAAGTCCATGCCGAATTCCGAACTGAGAATGGCTCTCGTCCGTCTGACGACCAGGCAGAGCACGCTCGAACTCGTCGCGCTCAAGGATGCGAAGGCGGAAATCGCCTCGGCAGCCGTCGAACGGATCGACCGCGACAACATGCTGCAAAACATCGCCCAGAATTCGCGCCACACGACCGTTCGCCAGAAAGCCGCCGAAAAGCGCAAGGAAATGCAAAAGCCCACCCAAAAGGAAAAAGAGAAGAACGAAATGCTCCTCCTCTTCCACAAGCGGGACGCCATCATCCAGCAAGCGCAACGCCTTTCGGACGCAAAGGACTTCATGACGAACAAGGCGGAATTCGACAAGATTCTCCAGATGGCCGCCGAACTCGGAATGGGACCGGCACAGGCGGATCTCGACCGGGTCATCGCGAGCTACGAGAATCGCCGGGCCGAAGAGCAAGCGCGTATCGACAAGGAAAACGCCGAATGCAGCGCGAAGGCGAACCGGCAGCGGGAACTCGAAGACATTCTCGCCCAGATAGACCGGCTGCTCGAAGCGGGCGCTTCCGAAAACAAGGAAGCCATCGAGGAACTCGTCGCCAAGTTCGAAGCGACAAACGACAATCCGGACTCGGCGCTCGCGGGACTCTTCAAGATGTCCGTCGAACGCTTCAACCGCCTCTCTCGAAACGAATCGGCAAGTTCGCCGGATGCTTCCGAAAGTAAGGCGTCCCGGGCCGAAATCCTCGCCCAGCTTTCGCTCCTCGCCGAATCCGACGACTATTCCAGGACGACGGAGCACAAGGTCAAGTCGCTCGTGCGCAAGTGGGAATCGATGCCTCTCGTGGAAGGAGACGACCCGGAACTCCAGACATACAATGCGCTCAGGAGCAAAATGGCCGAAAGGCTCGCCACAAAGCGCGAAGCCGACGAAAAGCTCTTCAACGCCAACACGGAAAAGCTCCGCGCGATCATCGAAAGCGTCAAGAAAATCGACGAGAACGGAGACTTCAAGGAAATTTCGCAAAAGCTCCGCGAATCCTACAAGTCCTGGAAGGAAATCGTCGGCGAAGACAAGTTCCGCTACAAGGAAATCTGGAAGGAATACCAGGAAGCGACCGAACGCTTCAAGGAAATGCAGGAATGGGAATCCTGGCACAACGAACACGACCGGGAAGCCATTCTCGAAGAGATGTCCGCTCTCGCCCAGGAAGACGCGACACGGGAAAGCCTCCCAAGGCTCCGCAACCTGACAAACCAGTGGAAGGCGATAGGACCGGTATCCGCGGCGCGCTTTAACGAATACCGTGACAAGTTCCGCGCGCTCTTCGAAGAAATCTCCGCCAAGTGCGAACCCTTCGTCAAGGAACAGGCAGAAGAACGCTTGCAAAACCTCGCCGAAAAGGAAAACATCTGCAAGCAGGTGGAAGAACTTTCTTGCGAAAGCGAAACCAACTGGCGCGACAAATACAAGACCATGCAGGAACTCCAGGAAAAATGGAAGACGATCGGCATGGTTCCGAAAGAGAACGTCCAGCAGATCTGGGACCGTTTCCGAAGCGCCGAGACCGCCTTTTACAACCGACACCGGGAATTCGTCAAGCAGGAAGACATTCAGCGCGAAGCGAACTACCAGAAGAAGATCGCGCTCTGCGAAAAGGCGGAATCGCTGGCCGAGTCCTCCGACTGGAACGCGACATCGGGCGAATTTCGCAAGCTGCAGGAACAGTGGAAGGCATCCGGACCGGTTCCCCGTTCCAAGTCCGAAGAAATCTGGAATCGATTCCGCACCGCCTGTGACGCGTTCTTCGCCCGCAAGCGCTCCCACTTCGAAGAAATGGACCAGACCAAGACACAGAACCTCGAAGCGAAAGAGGCCCTGTGCCAAAAGCTCGAAGCGATGGATTTCAATCCGCAAGATCCGGAATCCCTCAAAGCCGTCAAGGCAATCGTCGAGGAATGGAAAGGCATCGGAATGGTCCCGAAAGAAAAGGTCGATGCGATTTGGGACCGCTACAGCACCATTCTCGACAAGTTCGCCGAAAAGCGCGCAGCGGTCGATCCCGGCTTCCAGAAGATAGCGAACGAAGCTAGAGCCAGGAAGCTTTCCATGATTTCGACGGTCGCCTCGCTCGTCGAGACCGCCGGTTCGAACGAAAGCGCGGACACGGTCAAGAAACTGCAATCCGACTGGAGAGAACTTCCCCGGACGGGCATCGAAGAGCAGGAACTGTACAAGAAGTTCCGAAACGCCTGTGACGACTTCTTCAACCGCCGCCGCGACCAGCTCGACATCCAGGAGCAGGCACGCGAAAACAACCTGCAGAACAAGCTCCGCCTCTGCGAAGAAGCGGAACGCCTGCTCGAAAGCCTCACCGAGGATACCCGGCGCGAAGCGATGAACGTCGTCAAGCAGCTCCGCCGCCACTGGAAGGAAATCGGCGCGGTTCCTCGCAAGGAATCCGACAAGATCTGGAAACGGTTCAATTCGGCCTGCGACGCGATTTTCGAAAGCAAGCCCGAAGACAGACAACCCGAAGCGTAAAATGTATCCTCCATGGACCACCCCCGAAGACGCCGCCAGAATCCTGAAGAACGGCGGAATCGTCGCCATTCCCACCGAGACGGTTTACGGCCTCGCCGGGAACGCCTTTGACACGAAAGCCCTCGCCAGGATTTTCGACGCGAAAAAGCGTCCGCACTTCGATCCGCTGATTGTCCATGTTTCGGCATTCGACGAGCTGAAAAACGTAGCCGCCGAAATTCCCGAAAAGGCGATTGCGCTTGCGAAAGCCTATTGGCCCGGCCCGATGACTCTCGTCCTGCCCAAGACGGAAAGAATCCCGGACCTTGCGACAAGCGGCCTTCCGACCGTCGCCGTGCGCTTTCCCAGTCATCCCGTCGCGCAAGAAATCATCCGGCTATCCGGAGTTCCGCTCGCGGCTCCCAGCGCGAACCTTTTTCAGCACGTCAGCCCGACAACGGCGGCGCATGTCGCGGAACAGCTCGGAGACGCGATTGACGGCATTGTCGATGGCGGCGCGTGCCAGGTCGGCGTCGAAAGTACGATCGTCTCGTTTCCGAATGGAGAACCCGTCATCCTGAGACCCGGCGGCATCACGCCCGAAATGGTCAAGGCTGTCGCGGGGAGCGTTTCCATCCACGCGTCCAAATCCAATCCCAAAGGCCCGATGCCCGCACCGGGAATGATCGACCGTCATTATCGTCCGCAAGTTCCGCTGTTTTACGGGGCTCTTCCCGAAAGCGCAAAGATTCCCGTCGAGACCGTTCGAATCGCTTTCGGCAAGCAGGAATCCGTCATTCCGCCGACAGTCAATCTTTCCGAGTCCGGAGACATCAAGGAAGCGACGGCAAATCTCTATGCGATGATGCGCCAAATGGACAATCCCAGGAACAAGCTGATCCTGGTCGATCCGATTCCCAACGTTGGTCTGGGCGTCGCCTGCAACGACAGGCTCAAAAGGGCGGCAGTTCGCCAGTTGCCCGAATTTTTTTAGACGAGATCGCGTTGAAATGCCACCACTCCGAATCGAGCGGCAGGAATCCCGCGTCGCGCATGATCCGGCGGAGAAGTTCGCGGTTTTCCACTTGCACGGCCGTGAGGGTTCCCATTTCGAGCGCCTCGGCCTCTCCCCTCTTGCCCGCGCGATTTTCGAAGGAATCGAAATCCGTACCCATGTCTAGAAGGGTTCCGGTAGAATCCGCCAGCGTCAGGTCTAGCGCAAACCCGAAATTGTGCACGCTGCCCCGCCGCGGGTTTGAAACGTAGTCGGCAAAAGGCGTCCCGACAACCGTTTCCCGAAGCCTTGCCTGCGCATAGAGCGGTCTCGAAGCGTCCAGGACGACAAAGCGGAATCCGGGCCTTTCCGCTTGCAGCAAGCGAATGGCCTTGCGAAATTTCTTGGCAGCCGCCCGTTTCAAGTAGGCGCGCTTCGCGCCGCAATACAGATCGTGCCCCGTGACATTTTCGAACGTCGCGTAGCGCAAATCCAGCGAGACAAATGGAAAGCTCGTGATTTCGACATAGGAAGAATCCTGGCGTACAAAGTTTTCCCACGCGGCATACGCGCGGCAAAATCGCAAAGGCTTTTCCGGGCGCTTAGGCGAGAATACGATTTCTTCGGCAGAGACGGCAACCCAGAACGACAGGCACAGAGCCGCCAGGACGCTAAATCGCAAAGTTCGCCTCGACACCGAACTGCAGATAGATTCCCATGCCCTTCGCCATGAAGGGAACAAGATCGAAGCCGTTCGAGGAGCGACCGTCGATATCCCTCGATACCTGCGAACGTTCCCGCGCATTGTCCGTGCCCAGGAATTTCAGTGCATCGATGTCAAGCGCGGAAAACACGTTGTCCGCTTCGACATAGAAGCGCACCTTCCGGAAGAAGAACAGGCGCCCCGGCAAGTCGAGATTCACCCGGACATCCGTGCGGAACAGATCCGTGAACTCGTTGTAGTCGCGAATTTCCCTTGTTCCGAGAACGCCCGTCGAGGAATTCGATGGCTTGATTCTGTAATAATAGAGCGGTCGATGCCATCCGGCATGGTGCGTGAGAATCACCGATACCAGGGAATCCTTTCGCGGATAGTAGCGAAGCGATGTCGCCATGTCCAGCCGAGAATTCGCCTCCCACGGGAGAGAGCGTCCATCGTCAAGCGAGTATTCGCCATAGACCGACGAAAGATTCAATCCCAGGGCGAAATGGTGCAGGGTCCGGGCCTCGACCTTCGCGGCGGCTCCGAGAACCCAGGCGTTGTCTGCATCCGAAAGTTCGCGGTAATGCGCATAGGCCAGCGGAACCGGCAATTCCGGATTCAGGTAGAAGCGTCCAAAGCCATGCCCGCTCGCGCTAAATCTCTTTTTCGAAAATCCCAGCCCGAGCTTTGCCGAAGATCCCGTCACGATGCCGCTTTCGAGCTTTCCGTCCGACCAGGATTCCCGAAAATCGCCGCGCCAGGCGGCATTTCCAAACAGCCGAAAGCCTTCGCCCGGAGAATTGTCCGGAACGCCTGCCGAAAGGTTCCTGTCAAAGTCGATCGAAATCATCGGCGAACCGTGACCGCAAAAGTCGGCCAAGGCACCAAACGCGAATATCGTCTTTTGCGCATCGCCTGTCCACGTCAAGCGGCTAGACCCCGAAAGGACTCCCGTGTTCAGCTCGGTCTTTTGCGCCTTCGAAAAGTCGGGCCACTTTCTCGTCACGAAGTGATGCTCGTAAAGAATCGCTCCGGAAAGATCCGCCCCGAAAAGCTGTCCGGGAAACTTCTTGTCCAATCCGGCGGAAAAAGTCGTCTTTTCCTGCTCGTAGCCGTCGATAAACGTCGCGTTTTCGGGAAGCGCGTCCTGGCGATAGCCGGTCGTGTCGCGGAGCGTATCCGAAGCCTCCTCGCGAACAACTCCGGCGTGGAAGCTCGTCCCGAGAGCGGACGCGTATTCGAACCCGAGAACCCCGTAAGTCCGATGACCGCGGATGATATCGACGCTGTTCAACGTTTCGAGCGAAGTCGTCGTGTCCTGGCGAACCACGTATTCGTCGCTGCTGTAAACGCCGTTCACCATCCAGCGGTTGTCCAGGGAATCGTGGCCGGCAAGTTGCGCGAACAGGTCGTAGGACGTCAGGCTGAACGAATCCGAATCTTCCGTGGAGCAGTCGTCGCAATTCGAATCGCGCTTGCGGAACTCGGTAAAGAATTTTTCGCCCATGTTCTTGAGCATTTCGGCATCGAGAAAGCGGAAGCTGAACCGGAAGGAATCCCAGAAAAGGAACGGACCGCCGACGGTCACTTCGCGCATGGTCGTCCCCGCCGAAAGCCCGATTTCGAATTCTTCGCCCGAAAGGGTTTCCGGAATGTAATCGACGGACGTGGCGAGTCCCTGCCCCACGGGACCTTCCCCGTAATTGTCGTAGATTTCGACGGACTTGAGAAGATGCGGGTTGATGACGGAAAGGTTCCCCGGGAATCCGATATCGAGATGCCGCATGTTCGGGATGCGAAGCCTCCCCAGGTGGTAGCCGACTTCCTCCGCCCGCGAACCGTCGTAAAAGAGATCGCTCGAAAAATCCTTTTGGCCCGAAACGCCTTCGAACGAGGACATGAGCTCCGCAAGGTCAAAGCGCATCCCGACGACATCTTCCAGCTTTTCGACCGTGATGTGCGAAGGTTCCGCCCATTCGATCCGGGTTCCGCCGCCGATAATCGTACTTTCACCGAGATTCCGCACGTTCGGATGCATCACGACGACGATATCGAAGAGATCCGCGAAATCGTCAAGCGACACGTGCAGCGTATCGAATCCCTCCTTGGCAAAGACAAGCTTCGCGCTCCGGGAATCCGCGGTCAGTTCAAAGCGCCCGTTTCCATCCGTTTCGCCAAGCGACCTGCCCGACTCGTAGAGAATCGCCACCGAAGAAAGCACATGATCCGATTCCGACTCGACAACCGTTCCGATGATAGGCGTCGGGGCGGCAAACGCAAACACGGAAAAAAACACGCCGAGAAGGACAAAGATTCGTTTTAGCATATCAGGCAATAAAATATATATTTTCTACTTTGACGAAAATGGCGAACGCTTATCTCATCCAGTCAGAACCGCAAGGCGACAAGTGCGCGACCTTTGCCCACGTGCGGAAAACATTCCTGCGGGCAAGACCCGAGCCCGAAAGTCTCGTCGTCTTTCCGGAAATGTTCGCGACGGGCTTTTTGACGCATCCGGATGAATCGCTCGCCGAGACGCTCGACGAAGAAAGCTCCCCCACGATCGAGTTTTTGCAGTCTCTCGCCGACGAGACGAGATGTCTTGTTCTTGGAGGCGGCATCGAAAAGTTTGCGCACGGGGATTTTCGCTTTCGGAACTGGACCGGGATCTTTTCGCCCGGGCATTCGCAGCCAGAAAAGATTTACCGGAAAAGACACCCGTTTGCGGACGAACAGGCGCTTTTCTCTCCGGGGACATCCGCTGTTCTTTTCGGATGGAAAGACTTTACCGTTTCGCCTTTCATCTGCTTCGACCTGAGGTTTCCCGAGGACTTTCGCGAAATGCGGCGACAAGGCGCGAACCTTTTCTGCATCCAGGCGGAGTGGCCGAGGGCTAGGGAAATGCACTTTCAGACGCTTCTCCGCGCCCGAGCCATCGAAAACCAGTGCTACGTTCTCGCCTGCGGACGTGCGGGAAAGGACTTTGCGAACAGCTACGCGTTCGGCCCGAACGGCGAGGAAATCCTGAAAGGAGATCCCGAAGAAGGCGCATTTTCCGTTTCCCTGGACGTCGAAGCCGTCATGACTGCGCGGCGGAACTTTCCTCTGCCCGAGTTCAGAGCTTAGTGGGGAGAGCCTAGAGTCGCGGAGCGAGCCGTTACTTTCTGCCGAAAGGCTTTTTCGCGAAGCGAACTTTTCACGCTAGAACCTAGATGTTCGCAGAACTCCACACTCCACTCTTCACACTCAACTCTCGCCAATTCGCCAACCCCAGACAATCCCCAAATTTCTATCTTCCCTGTTCCATGGAAATCATCCTGCAAATTCCGGCGCAAGCCGCCACGCAAGGCGTTCCCCGGCAGATGACCGTTTCCGGCATCGACTTTCAGGGAGCGGTAATCGCCGAAGCCCGCGACGCGCAACTCCCCGCGACGCTCCGCTTTACGGAAAAGGATAATTTTCCCTGGGACCAGTTTCTGCAACAGCTTTCGGTTTTCTGGACGCTCTCCCGGGAATTCTCCATTCCCAAGGCTTTCCGCCTCGGAAAAAGACTCCCCGAAAGCGTCACGGCAAGCATCCCGCATCTCGATCGAAAGGACGCGCTGGCACTCGTCAAGGCCTTGGGCGCCGCTGGATTCATTTCCGCATTTTCTAAATTGCGGACGTAAATCCGCAACATGGAGTTTTCAATGGCGAACAAGGACTCAAAGGATCTCTTTTCCGCTCTGGTCAAGGAAGCTCTCTCCCTGGCAAACGAAGAGCCGCTGCTCAAGTCCTTTCTAGACGAGCAAATCGTCTTTCGCCATTCCTTTGCCGAAGTCCAGGCGACGACTCTTTCGAGAAAGCTCGAAAGCGCGCTCTTGAGCCGCACCCAGCTCGAAAGCCTGTTCCTTTCCACGTACAGGGACAATCCGGCAATCGTCGAAGATTCCACCAAGGATCTGTGGGCGACGCTCGAACGCGATCCCGCTTGCCGTTCCGTGCTGGAACCGCTTCTTTTCTTCAAGGGATTCCAGGCCATCCAGTCTTACCGCATCGCCCATGCGCTGTGGAAGAGCGGTCGATTCTTTCTCGCCAAGATGCTGCAGAGCCTGGTCAGCCAGAAATTTGCCGTCGATATCCATCCGGCGGCAAGGATAGGCCACGGAATCCTGCTCGACCATGCGACGGGGCTTGTTGTCGGCGAAACGGCAAGGATCGGGAACAACGTCTCGATTCTCCATGGCGTAACGCTCGGCGGCACGGGAAACGAAATCGGCGACAGGCACCCTAAAATCGGCGATGGTGTCATGCTCGGCGCCCATGCGCAGCTTCTCGGAAACATCCATATCGGCAAGGGGGCGAAGGTCGGCGCGGGAGCGGTCGTCCTGAGCGATGTCCCCCCCCATGTGACCGTTGCCGGAGTTCCCGCGGTCAAGGTTGGGCATCCCGACACGGCGCTTCCGAGCCTCGAAATGCAGCAGGACTTTACGCGGGACGTCGAAAGCGCAAGGCCCTCGACCAAGTAGCGTTCGATGAACAGGCAGGAACGCGCACGATTCGTTTCCGAAAGGCTGGACTCGCTCTATCCGAATCCGGCGATTCCCCTGCAATTCACCAACACGTTCACCTTTCTTGTCGCCGTCCTTCTGAGCGCGCAGTGCACGGACAGAAAGGTCAATGCGGTCACCCCGAAGCTCTTCGCTCTAGCCGATACGCCATGGAAGATGGCGGAACTTTCCCCGAAGGAAATCGAGGAAATCATCCGACCCTGCGGACTCGCTCCCGCAAAGAGCCGACACATTTCGGAACTTTCCCAAATCATCCTGGAACGCTTTCACGGCAAGGTTCCCCAGACATACCGGGAACTGGAAAGCCTGCCCGGCGTCGGACACAAGACCGCAAGCGTCATCATGGGCCAGGCCTACGGACATCCCGCGTTTCCCGTCGATACGCACATCCACAGGCTCGCCATGCGCTGGGGGCTTTCGGACGGCACGTCCGTCGAAAAGACGGAACGCGACCTGAAAAGGCTCTTTCCCGAATCCGAATGGAACCGCCGGCATCTGCAAATCATCTATTTTGGACGGGAATTCTGCCCGGCCCGCGGACACGATCCCCAGAAATGCCCGATTTGCAGCCAGATCGGCTGCCGCGAAAAATCACATTAGTCTATTTTAGACTTATGCGTTCTCTCCGACGGACAATTCCCCTCTTCTGCCTGTTCCTTGCGGCGTGCCTCGAAACGCCGCAGGCGCCGCGGATTTCCGCCGACACGCCGAGAATCGACGTCTGCGCCGAGCAGGACGGGAATTTCATTCGGGATACCTTGCAGCTTTCCCCGTCGGATTCCTTTACGCTCAAGGCCTACGCGACTCCGGATTCGCTCCAGGAAAGACTGCGCTTTCTGTGGAAAAGGGCTTCGGGCGAAATCCTGCACGAAGGGAGCGATTTTTCGACGGATACGAGCCGCGTTCCCGATTCCCTGGTTTCGCTCGATCGCTACGAGAACCGCCTAGCGAAACCGCTGCACTTCGTCTTCGATACCGCCCCGAAATTTTCGGAAGCTACGGTTCCCGAAGAAAACGATACGCTCCGAGGCGACCGTTCGACCGCGTTCCGCTTTGCCTACTCGGCGATAGACAGCGACCCGGGCGACACGGTCTTCTATACGGTGACCATCGACTCTAGCCGTTACAATGTCGGAACCCTCGTCGAATTCTTCCAGTCGGGATTTTCCCCGGGAGAGCATTTTTTCCAGGTGTTCGCCCGAGACATCTACGGACTGTCCGATTCCACGCCGCGCATTCGCTTTTTCGTCGCGGAGGATGAACGATGAGATTTTTCCTCCTCGCTCTCGCCGCGTTTCTTCTCGGCTGTTCCGACGAAAGCGCTCTATTCGACATCGAAGACGCCGACGTCGTTTCCGTCAAGGCCTATGTCGTCCGGGAAAGCGACTCTACCCGGGAAAGGCGCAAGGCCGACACGATTTCCCCGAACGACAGCATCGTTCTCCTGGCGGTCATCGAACCGACCCGCTCCATCCGCATGACGGAATTCCATTGGCAAATCGATTCGGGAAGCACCCATTCGGAGTTTTCGCACCGTACCGCCATTTCTTCGCCCGGAAGGCACCTCGCAAGATTCACCCTTCTCGACCGGTTTTCCGACACGCTCCGAGACAGCGTCATCCTGTGGGTCGCCCCGCCGCCCCAGATCGACACCGAGAGCTGGATTCCGCGAAACGGAACGCAAGACATTCCACCCGATTCCGCGGTATCGTTTGCCTGGAACGCCTCCGCGGAAAACATCCTCGCCCTGACGCGCTACGCCTTTTCGCTCCGGTGCGGAGGAAAGGTCCTTCTCGACACGGTTCTTTCGAGCACGAGCGTTACCTACAGGGGAAACCTTCCCGAGCAGGAGCTTTGCCGTTTCGACGTTTCGGCGAGCGACGATTTCGGGAACCGCTCACCGCAAGAAATCCATTCCCTCTTCCTTACGGGAAAAGTTTCCGAAAAGGCGACAGAAAATGTCTTTCTCGGAATCCGGAGTCCCGTTCGGGATTCCCTCGCATATCGCCTGGCAAGCGTTTCGGACGAGGAATCGCAAAGCGGGCTTCTCGAAGACGAAGGGAACGATTCCATCTTTTCCATCCGAAACGTAAAGCCCGGAACCTATCGTCTGTTCGTTCAAAGCCAAACCTACCCGGACTACACGAGCGACACGGTGAACCTTTCCGTACAAAGGAACAAGGCGCTTTACCTGGAAAGTCTCGCAGTCCGGGATACGGTCGCCCCCAGAATCCGAAGCCGTTCTAGAAAAGATACCATCGCCTGGGAAGACACGCTCCGATTCGACATCGAGGAAAGAGGTCTCCCCGTTTCGACCGGAGACATCCGGGTGATTTTCGACGGGAGCAAGGTTTCCGGCTGGACGCTTGACAATGGAGAGCTTCTCGTTTTCACGCAAGATCTCCAGCCATCGCTGGCGTTCCATCCGCTGACGATTTCCGTCACCGACCGCGCCCAGAATTCCGCGACGGAAAACTTCCTGGTCGCTCCCGGAAAATCCTGCGTGCAAACCTTGTCCGACACGACGCTTTTTCCCGGGGAATCCCTTGCGATTCCGATCGAAAACGCCTGTCCGCACCTTTTGCCGAAACGATTTTTCTGGGACATCGATTCCGACGGACACTGGGACGGCGAAGCCGATTTCGACGACGAAGGCACCGTATCGAAAACCTTTTCCCATTCGCTCTTCCAGGAGACAGGGAGCAAGGTTCTCGTCGAGATTCTCTATGCGAGCGGCGAAGCGTTCGATTCGGAATTTTTCGTCACCCTCGGAGGAACCTCTCCATGAAAAGACGGTTCCTTCCGATTCTCTGCCTTTTTGCGCTCTGGAGCTGTGGCGACAGTTCCCGTGTCGATTCCGACGCGATTCCGCGCCTTTCCGCCTACATTCACTTTGTCCCGTCCAAGTATTACGGGGTTTCCTACCGCGAATTTCCGAGCGTCCGCACAAAGTCCATCGCCGCCGGGGAGGCCGGTCAGTTTGTCGCCGAAATCCGTCTAGACGGAGAAACGGTTCCCGAAAGTTACATCTCCGACTACGCCCAGTCCTTTCTCTGGACCGTCGAAGGCAAGGAATACGCGTCTTCCGCCACCTTCCACACCTTTCCCGATTCCGGCATTTTCGACGTTGTCCTCAAAACGGTCGATTTCCTT
The DNA here is from genome assembly GCA_963652365.1 of Senegalimassilia sp. Lineage (GTDB taxonomy): Bacteria > Fibrobacterota > Fibrobacteria > Fibrobacterales > Fibrobacteraceae > Hallerella. The sequence continues at coordinate 34,670 of CAVJTH010000015.1, read as the reverse complement.
GACGACACGCTAAAGGATACACTGACACTTTTTGTCAATTCGCCGATCGAGGTCATTCCCGTCTTTCCGGAAAACGGCTACTCCGCAAGCCCTCTCGACACGCAGGGCGTCACGTTCAGGATCCAGACGGACGGGATCAATTCCTGGCAAGAGGCCAAGTGCGTTCTCTACCTGTCTTCGGACAGGGCGAGCATCTGGAGCTTTCCCCTGGACACGGTTCCCTGCAACGGATCGTACCGAATGCGCGGTCCCCTGATGACAGGCGATTCCGCCATTTTCAAGGATTCGTCATTTGTCTTTTACTGGGCGGTCGCGGCAAGGGTTCCCGGTTCCGAAAACGACTTTGACGCGGACTCTTCCGAAATCCGTCATTTTCGCACGTCCCTGGTCGGAAACGACAAGTCCCATCTGCTCATCCCCATTCGATACAGGTCTCTCTCGCCGAACATTGCGCCGACAGGGACCGTTCTCGTCGAAAGCCCTGGGCTGAAAAGCGCCATCCGGGCATCCATCGCCAAGAACCCGGAAACGATTCGCCTGGAGATTTCCGCCGACGATACGCTCCGGATTTCCATCCACGATTCCGTCCGAAGCGAATACGGCCGCTACGAGACAAGCGTTCTCCTTCGAAGATCCTCCTGCACCGTTCTGGACACCGTCGTTCTGGAAGATACGGTTCCCCCGATCCGAATGCCGGGATCTTCGCGAATCGCCGGCGGCGATTCCCTCGATTTTTTCGTCTATGACGGAGGTTCGGGCGTTTCCCTGAACTCTATCCGCGTTTCGCTCGGCGGCGACACGCTTTCCCGAAGCGTCCGCGGAAACGTCGTCCGCTTTCTCCCTGCGTGCCTGGATTCCTGCGCGCTGGAATTCGATCTTCGGGACTATGCGGGGAACACGGCGGCTCCCGTCTTCTGGCGCCTTGCCCGACGCGGCGACAGTCTCGATGTGCTCGGACCATTCAACCCGGAGGATCGATGAAAACCGTCTTGCGGATTCTAGGCATCCTCGTCGCGACGCTTTCGGCAGGCGATCTGCCCGATTCGGCAAGAACGCTCCGGATTTCCTCGTGGCCGTCCGGCGCGGAACTCTATCTCGGAGACCGTCCCGGTTCGTTCGTGAAAAAATCCCCGCTCGGGAGTCCTTGCGAAATTCGACTGGGACGCTCCGACACGCTAGTCCGCGCGACCCTCTTCAAGCCGGGATACTCCGACACGACCCTCGACATCCGCATCGCCGATTTTCCGCGAAGCTTCGCATGGATAGAGCTCCAGGAAGCCGACCTGGACAGGATTGAACTCCAGGAACAGATCCTGGACAGGCGAAAGAACCGCCAGGTCGGCAAGGTTCTTTTCGCTTCGAGCCTCGTTCCGCTCGCGCTTGCCGGAACGTTCGCCGCGCTCTCCGAGGCCCATTTTCACGATGCCGAAAAGGCTCGAAAGAAAATCGAGAACAGCGTCATCCGCGAAGGCGACGCGTATCGATCGTTCGAACGAAAGTTTTCCGACGCGAAAGAAAGCGGCAAGAACTACCGGACAGCGGCAGCCGTCTCGCTGGGATTCAGCGCGCTCTTTCTCGTTTCCGCAGTCATCTTCTACTTTTAGAGCCAGCCATGAAGAAGATTTTCGCCCTTTTGCCTTTCATCATCTCGGGACTAGGCGCCGAAGAAATCCAGCGCGGCGTTCCGCTTTCGGTCACGCTCGTTTCCGGGACGACCCAACAGGCGGAATACCTCGGATGCTCGGGCGATACGCTGCTCCTCGGCGGATTCGTCGCGGACACATTCACCGTCGTCAAGATTCCAAGGGAGAGAATCCTGTCGCTCGCGGATTCCGCGGGAAACCCCTTGACCCTCGCCGAAGCGGATTCGCTCCGCAAGAACGTTCTCTCCGCCGACACCCTTGCCGCGGACTCGACCGAAAGCAGTCCGGACATTTCCGGAAAAGTTCTCGTCTTTCCGGTATTTAGCCGTTCCATCGATTCCGCGCTCGCCGAAAGGATTCGCGATCTGGAATTTCAGGTTCTAAGGGAATCGGGCGACCGTGTCCTGAACGTTTCGGCCAGGGATTTTCCTGGTTGCAAGGATTCCCCCTGCATCGCAAGCGTCGCGGAAAAGCGCGGAGCGTCCGCCGTCTGGACCGCCGAAATTCGCCCGGCAAGGCACCAGGACAGTCTCGACATCCATCTTCACCGCTTTCTCTTCGAAGGCAAGTCCCAGAGCTCGGAACGCCTGACCGTTTCGTCCAGGCACGCGACCGAAGAGCTTCTCGACCAGAACCGTTTTCTCTCGCTCGTCAGGAAGGTCCAGGGCACCTACCGGGAGAAACCCGCCCAGAAGGAGACGAAGAGCTTTATCTTCGTGGAAACCTACCCGGAAGGCGCGAATCTTTCCCGCAAGGGCGAAGACATCGTTTGCCAGACGCCCTGCGCCTTTGTCGTCGCGGACACGGGAAAAGTGGAACTCGAAGCATACTGGAATGTCGAAGGAACGCTGTGGGCGAACAAGGCGACCGTCCGACCGATTCCCGGAGACACGACAAAGATCAACATGCACCTCAAGCGCGTCAAGCCGGAAGTGGAAATCCGAACGGTTCCTTCCGGTGCGAGGATCTTTTCCGAAGCGGAAATCACCCCGAAGAGCCGTCCCATCGGCAAGACGCCAAAGACGCTCTTTTCCGAAGAACCGGGACCGGCAAGCATCCATCTCTGGAAAGAAGGATTCCGGGATTCCGTCGTCGAGTTCTACGTCAACGCGACAACCAGGACGCAGCTCGAAATCCAGCTCGCCCCGATCGCGACACCCGAAGAGCGCAAGGCCCAGGAAGTTTTCGAAACCATCCGAAAGCGCATTTTCTGGGGGCATCTCGCCCTCGGCACAGCCCTCGCTCCCGCCGTTGCCGGAGGAATCTTCCTCTACATTTCCGAAAAGGACCGCGACAAGGCCAAGTCTATCAAGAAAGAACTCTCCATGCCGAGTTCCGGCGGCGGAAAGAACTTCCAGACACTGCTCGACAGAAACCACCGCTATGCGGACAGGGCCAAGACGGAACGCTACGTCGGAACGGGCTTTCTCGTCGTCGCAGGCGGTCTTTTGGCTACAGGAATCGTCCTGTCGTTCTAGGGCGGCCTTTTGACGCTTATTTTAGCGTTATCACCGAAACGCATCGAATGGCAAGAAACTAAATTATAGACGATGCGTAAATTCCTGATTTTTCTTCTTGCCGCTACTTCTGCGTTTGCCGCCGACTTTGAACGTTCCAATTGGCATACCCAGACTTTTTTCCGGGTCGAACCCTACACGCCCATCTCGTTCGAAGGCGAAGGACAGCTCCTGACCGAAAAGATCGACGAAGACGTGCTCACCGTGCCGATGTCGCTCGGATTCCTCTTCAGCCCGCTCTTCACGCCGCTCTACAAGGCGGACATTCCGTTCACCGTTTGGCTCGGCGCCGAGTTCGGCGAATTCCAGTTCGGGGAAATCTCCTCGGGAAAGAGCTACCGTTTCAATGAACAGGAAAACACCGGAAGCGGCAACTCGCTCTCCTTCATGTCGTTCAATCCCGCGGGTCTCCTCGGTTTTTCCGTGAACCTGGTCGGCAACCTGGACCTGCGCGTCCTCGGCGGAGTCGGGATGCGCTACTACCGCTTCGAGAACAAGGAAACCCGGACAACCAAGACGCACTCGGAAACGTCGATGAGCTACTTCGTCTCCGGCGGTCTCGAATACCGGCTTTTCGAACTTTTCAAGGACGGCGATCTCAAGATCGGCCTGCACGTGCGGAAGGATTTCGGCAAGTTCGAAAATGTCGAAGCCGTTCCCCTCTTTTCGAGCGACCAGGGCGAAGACGCCGCGCTTTCCACGCCGGGCGCCTATGCCGGAACAAGGTTCAAGAAAATCGAGACAAAGCTCCCCGTACGCATCGGACTGGAAATTTCCCTCGAATTCGGGCGCGAGAGTCGCCGCGACCGCAAGATGCGCTTCGCCCTCCGCGACCGCGACGCCCAGCTCCGCAACAACTCCGAAGTCAAGGACACGCTTTCCGACTGGGACTGCATGGCCATCGAGCGCGACTACCGGTTCTTCCTCGAAGACGGTTCGCTTCCCGACATGAGCGAAAGATACACCAAGGCGCAGTTCAACGACGTTCTCGAAAGCTACCTCGCCTTCTGCCACCCGGAAGACCTCGCGACCAAGGAACAGCTCTACAGCACGCTCGACTCGAACAAGGTCCAGCTGAAGGAATACCAGGTTTCGCAGGAAGATTCCCGCTTCAAGCAGGTCATGGCGTCGAACGACCCGGAAATGCTCGAAATGTATCTGCAATACTATCCCGATTCCCCGCACCGCGCAGAAATCGAAGCGAAGCTCCAGGTCGTCGGCGACTACCAGATTTTCAAGAAGGCCCAGGAAGCCAACTCGTTCAAGGCGTACCTCGACTACCTGTCCGACTTCCCGAACGGCCAGTTCCGAAGCGAAGCCGAAGAATGCATCTTCCGGCTCGTGCAGGAGAGCAACCGCGTCAAGGACTACCAGATCTACCTGAAGCGATTCCCGAACGGACGCTTCGAAAGCGAAGCGCGCCACGCCCTGCAAGAGATCCAGCGGGCCTCCGGCATTGTCGAGTCGCCCGAACCGGAAGTCCAGCAGCCCGAAGAGAAGTCCACCGTCAGCAAGACCAAGAAATCGAAGTCCAAGGCGAAGAAGGCTACCAAGAAAAAGAAAGCCAAGAAGAAGTGATTCCTCTTGCCCATGGCGGAGCATTCCTTTCGAGAGATCCGAATCGGCGACAAGTCCGTCCTTGAAACATACCTGATTCCGGCAAGCAGGCTCTGCGCGGATTACGCATTCGCGAACCTGTTCGCCTGGTCGGGATTTTACGGTTCTCAGTGGATGGAACGCGACGGCTTTCTCGTCATCCGCTTTCGAATCGCCGGGTCCGAAAAGTGGGCCTACCTGGAACCTCTCGGCACGGGCGACAGGCAGAAAATCCTGGAGTTTATCCGCGAAGACGCGACAAGCCTCGGAGAACCGCTACGCCTCTTTTCGCTATCCAGGGAATTCGCCGAAAGCCTTTCGCAAATGCCCGCGTTCAAGTCCCTGCGCATCTACCCGAACCGTTCCTTCGGAAACTACCTCTACCCGAGACGACAGCTCGTGGAACTCGCCGGAAAGAAGTTTCACGCCAAGCGCAATCACATCGAGAAATTCCAGAAGCTCTACCCCGAATTTCGTTCCAGGGTCATTTCCCCGCAAGAAGACGCCCGGGCCTTACGCCAGGTTCTCGACAGATGGACGCTCTCCCAGAAAAGGGAGACGAAGACAGCCCAGGAAGAACGCGCGGCAATCGAAAGGTTTCTAGCCCACTACGAGGAACTCGGACTCCTTGGAGTGCTCCTCTTCGTCCAAGACGTTCCCGTGGCCTTTTCCTTCGGCTCCCAGGTTTCGCGCGACACGTTCTGCGTCCACATCGAAAAGGCGGACACGGCCTACGAAGGCGCCTACTCGGCCATCAACCGGCTTCTCGCGGAATCCCTGCCGGAAAGCGTCCGATACGTCAACCGCGAAGAAGACATGGGAATTCCCGGGCTGCGCAAGGCAAAGCTCTCCTATCATCCCGAAGCAATCACCGAGGAATTTTTCGCCCGCGACGCCGATTCCCTCGAAGCGAGCATCTGGAATCTCTGGCAAGAAAGCTTTCCCGCCGACGATGACGAATTCTTGCAGGCTTTTCTCTACCCCTATTCGAACGACAGGACGCGCATTACCTTGTACGAAAACGGCGTTCTCGCCTCGATGCTGCATCTGTTCGAAATGGACAGTCACTGGGGAAAGGTCGGCTACATCTACGGGCTTGCGACAGACGAAAGATCCAGACAGAAAGGACTTGCCTCCCGGCTAATCGACGAGGCGCTCCGACGGGCAAAAAAGGCAGGCGCGGTCCTCGTCTGGACAATCCCCGAAAACAAGGACTTTGGCGGCTGGAAGCGGCTTGACTTCAGCGATCTCCAGGACACTCCCCTCGCGTTCGAAACCGACGACGGCTTCGATTTCGGCGAGAACCCGGAAACGGACTTCGGCATTTTCCGCATCGTCGATATGGGCGCCCACCTGAAACGCTTCGCTCGGGAACATCCCGAAATCCGCGCGAGGCTTTCCGTCAAGGACGACCTCCTTCCCGAAAATTCGGGAACCTACGCACTCGAATCGGGCACGCTTTCCTACCGGCAAGACGTTTCGGACGCTTTTCCCTGCACGCCGCGGGATATCGCCGCCCTGTATCCACCGGAAAAAAGCGGAACTCTGGTTCCCGTTGTTCCTGGACAACGGTAAAATCGTTCAAAAGCCAAAAAACCTTTCCGATTTATCTACATTCCGAATATGGCCAAATGCGCGCGCAAAGTCTTTGAATACATGGATTACCGGGAATTTCTCGGTGACTATTACAAGTCACGCAAGGCGGAAAATCCCGCCTTTTCCCTGCGCGCGTTTTCCGACAGGCTCGGATTCAAGGCCAAGGATTTCATCAGCCGCGTCATGCAGGGTTCCAAGAACCTTTCGACCCAGAGCATCCAGAAGATCGTCTCCGGGCTAAAGCTCGGCAAGCGCGAAGCGACCTATTTCGAAAATCTCGTCTGGTTCAACCAGGCGGAAACGACCGAAGAAAAGAACAGCCGATTCGAAAAGATGCAGAACGAGCTGAAAATCGTCCGCTTTGCCAAGGAGCAGCATCTTCTGGCCTTTTACCAATACCAGGTCTATTCCCACTGGCGGCATCTCGCCGTGCGATCCCTCATCGGCATGAACGGATTCCGGGGAGACTTTTCCCTTCTCGCCAAGTCCGTCCATCCGCAGATTTCCGTCGAGGAAGCACGCGAATCCGTCACGCTCCTGGAAAACTGCCATCTCGTCGAAAAGAAGGAAGACGGTTCCTACGTCTTGGTAAACAAGGACATCACCACCGGGGACAGCACGTCGAAAATCGCCCTGCGAGGCTTTCACCAGCGATGCATCGCCCTCGGCGCCTCTTCCATCGACAGGGATCTTCCGCGCATTCGGAACATTTCGGGACTGACCCTCGGCATTTCCCAGGCAGGCTACGAAAAGATCGTCGAGCGCATCAATGCGTTTCGCAAGGAAATCGCCCAGATCGCCGACGAGGACGAAAACGCGGACAAGGTGTACCAGCTAGAGCTTCTGCTGTTTCCGCTCGGCGGAAATCTCTGAACGCCCCCCACCAGGCATTTTGAACGAATCGACCGGATTGTAGCGAGCCCCGGAACGCCGCGAGGCCAGTGTTTCCGGGTCTTCCAAAGGAAAAGGGGCGTTTTCTTGTGGAAAACGCCCCTTTCGTGGATGATGCAGGGGTCGAACCTGCGACCCGCTGATTAAGAGTCAGCTGCTCTACCAACTGAGCTAATCATCCAAGTCTTATCGACGGCAACAATTATAAAAAATTCCATTTGGCGTGTCAAGGGGTTTTCATCAAAAAAAAATCAAAAATTTCAAGGCCACAATTTCTATATTCGCGCCCAAATGCCGCCTTTCAAGAAAACACTTCTGCTCCTGTCGCTCTGCGCAGCGGGCATCGGGGCCGAAGACACCGTCAAGTTTCAACGGTTTTCGGCTGTTCCCGTCCTCGGCTACACCGAAGAGACGGAACTCCAGTGCGGCGCGATGCTCCTCCTGTTCCTGAAGCCAGACGAAGAAGGGCAAAAGATTCCGGAAATCGGATTCACCGCCTACGGATCCTCCCGCGGACAGCTCCAGATAGTCCTCGAACCGTTTCTCTACCTCTACCGCGACAAGATAAGCCTCTGGTTCGACCTGGAATACCAGGACTGGGTGGCAAGCTACTTCGGAAGCGGCAACGATCCGGACATCGACCGCTTTACGAACTACAACCGGAAAAAGCTCTACTTTGGCACAAGGCTCGAATCCAGAGTCGGCGTGCCGCAGGAATTCAAATACGGAATCGAACTGCACGTCGAGCATTCGGATATCGAGTTCGACCAGGACGGTCCCCTCAAACTGCCCGATCCGCACTCGGGACGGCGAAACGGCGCCGGCTACCTGATAGCCTTCGACACGCGCGACAACACCAACTGGTCGTCTCGGGGCTTTCTCGCGGAATGGAAGCAGCTCTTCTTCAGCGGCTACCTGGGCGACTACCGCTTCGACATCGAGAGCCTCGACCTGCGCGGCTACGCGACCCTTCCCTGGAAGTTCACGTCGGCGACGGGGATTCTCTGGAAACGCACCGTGGGAGACGTCCCGTTCGACATGCTCGCCGGACCGGACGGCATCAAGCGGTTCCGCGGCGTGGAAAGCCTCTATTTCAACGGCAGCCAGGCGCTCATCCTGCAAGCGGAACTGCGAAGACATCTCGCCTGGATCTTTGGGACGCACCTCTTCTTCGAAGGCGGCAAGACGGGCGACTATTTCAGCGAGCTTTTGCGAAACAAGTGGCATCGCTCTGTCGGGTTCGGCGCACTTCTCGCCCTGAACCGCAGCGAGCGCCTTTTCGCCCGCGCCGACGTCTCTTGGGTGGATTTCGACCACATCGGGCTTTCCTTCTACGTTCGCCAAGCCTTTTAACCCCGGATTTTGCAAGTCAATCCGCATTTTGACGATTTTGGCAAGGAATCATCCGGAACAAGGCAAATCCCGGATCTTTTTTTCTATCTTGCAGTTCTAAAACACATCCTTGAAAAGGCGAGGTAAAAAAATGAACAAGGAAGAAGTAAAAAACAAGCTGAAAGAGTTCTTTATGTCCGACCTGGGAGTCGATGGCAGCGTTCTCCAGTTCGACACGCCGCTTTTCGGCGAAGAAATCGGTCTCGATTCCGTCGATTCGCTCGAAATCATCGCGTTTGTCGATAGCAACTTTGGCGTTTCCATGACAGGCGTCGGCAAGGAACCGTTCCAGAGCATCGACACCATCGCCGACTTTATCGAACAACACAAGGCCTAGTTTCCCCCTCTCGAACCTGGAAAAATGATGACTTCTAACGATTGTCGTTGTGTCGTTACCGGCCTAGGCGTGATCTGCGCGGTCGGCAACAATGTCGAAGAAACCTGGAAGAACGCCCTCGCGTCTGTCTCGGGCATCCACAAGACGACTTCCGTCGATACGGAAAAATGCTATGCGGACCTCGCTGCGGAAGTCCACTGCGACACGCTCGACGATATCGATTTTCCCGAAGAAAAGGATCGCGCGTCGAAGCTCTGCATCAAGGCCGCCGGCGAAGCGCTCCGCGACGCAAGGCTCGAAGGCTTCGCGGACGACAGCCGGGTAAGCGTCATCATCGGAAGCTGTGTCGGCGGAGTCCTCAGCGTGGAACATTACCACCAGCACGGCAGAAGTCCGCTAGACATTCCCAAGATGCCCATCGCGGCCATCGCATCCCAGGTCGCCGAGACCTACAAGGCCGGCGGAATCGTGACAAACGTCGCGAACGCCTGCGCCGCCGGAACCATTTCCATCGCGCTCGCCTGCGACCTGATCCGGGCAAAAAAGGCAGACGTCGTGATAGCGGGTGGCGCGGATTCCTTCGCCTCGGTCCCCTACTCCGGCTTTCTTTCGCTCCATGCGCTAGACGAAAATGGATGCTCGCCGTTCAACCACTGCAACGGAATCACCCTGGGCGAGGGCGCGGGAATCGTCATCGTGGAATCCTTCGAGCACGCGAAAAGCCGCGGAGCGAACGTCTATTGCGAAGTTCTCGGATCCGGCGTCACCAGCGACGCGCACCACATCACCGCGCCGCGCGAAGACGCGCTCTGCCTCATCGAAGCGATGACTCGTGCCGTCAGGAATTCGGGAATCTCCAAGTCCGAAATCGGCTATGTCAACGCCCACGGAACGGGCACGGGCAAGAACGACAACGCGGAAATCACCGCCTTCCAGAAATTCTTCGCAGAAGAAAACCCGACGGTGAGCATCAGCTCGACAAAGGCGATGACAGGGCACTGCCTCGGGGCCGCAGGCGCCATCGAAGCGGTTTTCAGCATCAAGGCGCTGACCACGGACACGGTCCTTCCGACGATCCGCTACACGGAAGCGGATTCCGAAGCGCTCAAGACCAAGGTCGGGACCCTGGACTTTGTCCAGAACACGCCGCATTCCAAGCCACTAGACAGCGTGATGAGCAATAACGTCGCGTTTGGCGGCACCAACGCGAGCATCGTATTTTCCAAGCAACCGGGAAACGTCCCGAAGCAGCCCGCCCGCGACAGGAAAATCGCCGTCACGGGCATCGGCATCGTGAGCCCGACGGGAAACAGCAAGTGCGCCTATGTTTCCGCCGTAAAGGCGGACGCAAGGCCAGAAAGCGCATCGATCCATTCCACGATTTCCCTGGAAGACTACAAGGATTTGGGAATCAAGATGGCGTTCTACCGCAAGCTTGACAACCTCGGGCAGCTCCAGACGGTTTCCGGAATGCGCGCCCTGCAAGACGCGAACTTCCAGGTGACCGACGAAAACGCGAAGGACATCGGCATCATCGTGGGCACAAGCGAAGGCGGTCTCGGCGCGACATACGATTTCGAGGAACTGGTCGCGAAAATGGGCAACGCCTTTGGCAGCGCGTTCAAGTTTCCGCACACGGTCTATAACGCGGCGGGAGGCTACCTTTCCATCTGCTCGGGAATCAAGGGTTACGGCGTCACCATCACCACGGGTCCGCTTTCGGGAATCGACAGCATCGGCTACTCGATGAACGTCATCCATGACGGACAGGAACAGGCGATGCTCGCGACAGGCACCGACGAGAACCTTCCCATCATCACGGAATTCGCCGAAAAGCTCGGCGTTCTCGCAAAGACTCCGGTAGCTCCCCATTCCGGTTCCGAAGGCTTTGTCCTCGGCGACGGAAGCGTATCGCTCCTGCTCGAAACCGAAGACGAGGCGAAGGCCCGCGATGCAAGGATCTACTGCTACGCGCTCGGTTACGGAAACGGCAGAAAGAACGTCAAGTTCGGCAAGATTGCCGGTTCGGGAGAAGCCCTCGACAAGGCGATTCTCGCGGCGATTCGGGACGCCGGCCTTTCGCCAAGCGACATCGACGCGGTCTGCGGGTTCGCAGGCGGCCTGAAGGAACTCGACGACATCGAAAGGGAAGCGCTTGTCCGCGTATTCCAGAGCAGGATTTCGAATCTTCCCGTCTTCGAAGTGAAGGAACGCGTCGGAGAAGGACGCGCCGCATCCGCAACGCTCGCAGCCGCCGAAGCGGCACTCCTTCTGGGAAGCGAAATCCAGGAAGATTTCGCCTACGTATTCGAAAGCGACGGTTCCGCGACCAGGAAAAAGGTCAACGCGGCAGGGTTCAGGAACATTCTGGCCATCTCGTTCGCAACCGGCGGCTCCTACAGCGCGGTCGTTTTCGGCAAGTAAACTCGGAGGAATTCATGAAAGTAGCACTCATCACCGGAGCGTCCAAGGGAATCGGCAAGGCTTGCGCCATCCGGCTAGCGAAAGACGGCTACACCGTCGTCATCAACTATTCCTCTTCCGACGACGCCGCAAGGCAGACCCTCGAACAGATCGAAGCGAACGGCGGACAGGGCATGGTTTACAAGGCCGACGTCTCGAAGCTTTCCGAAGTGAAGCAGATGGTCCGCGACGTGTTCAAGGCCTACGGACGGATCGACGTTCTCGTAAACAACGCGGGCATTGTCCGCGACGAATACCTGCTGATGATCAACCCGGAGACTCTCGACAAGTGCATCGACTTGAACGTCAAGGGCTATTTCTATGCGGCCCAGCAGGTCGCGCTGAAAATGTTCAAGCAAAAGTCCGGCGTCATCGTCAACATGTCCTCGGTCAGCTCCAAGTTCGCGCTTGCGGGCCAAAGCGTCTATAGCGCGACGAAAGGCGCGGTCAATTCCCTCACGCAGACGCTCGCCAAGGAGCTCGGCGGCTACGGCATTCGCGTCAACGCGGTCGCGCCGGGATTTATCGCCACCGAGATGATCGACGCCATCCCCGAGGAAAAGCGCGCAGCCTACCTGGAAAAAATCCCGCTAAAGCGTTTCGGCACGGCGGACGAGGTCGCGAACATGGTTTCCGCGCTGGTTTCCGACCAGTTCGCCTACGTGACGGGGCAGGTCTTTGTGCTAGACGGAGGTCTTTCGCTATGAGCCTGAACATCTACGAGATCAGCGAACGAATCGCCCAGCGGCCCCCGTTCCAGATGGTCGAAAAGGTCCTGGAACTTGTCCCGGGAGAATCCGCGACAGGATTGAAGAACGTAAGCGTGAACGAGCCCTATTTCGTCGGACATTTTCCGGGAACCCCCATCATGCCGGGTGTCCTTGTCGTCGAAGCCTGTGCCCAGCTCTGTTCGCTCGTCATCGAAAAGAAGCCCGAAGACCTGGAAGACAGGCTCTACGTGCTCCTGAAGATCGACGGATTCAAGTTCGTAAAGCCGGCGATTCCCGGAGACCAGCTAGAGCTTTCGGTCCAGAAGACAAAAAGCGGCGGATCGCTCGTCGGTTTTGACTGCACGGTCAAGGTAAGCGGCGCGCTCCACGCAAAGGGTTCGCTCACGTTCACCACGATCCCGAAAGATTCGCTCGGAAAATAGGGAAACGGCCGTGGCCATTTTCGAACCATTCATCCGACTTGCCGTTGTCCTTTGCGAAGTCCTCGGAAAGCTCTACTTTCGCATCGGCTTTCGTCCAAAGGTCACGTTTACCGACCCGTCCATAACCTCGACCCGGTTCCGGGAGCCCTCGATTGTCATCGCGAACCACACATCGACCAGCGACCCGATTCTTCTGCTCACGCTGATTACGCGCAAGCGAAGCATCGTCGTCGCCAAGGACTGGTTCGAAATGAAGAAATTCCACTGGATCCTTTCCCGGGAAAAATGCATTCCCTGCGATCGCTACAATCTGGACACGGAATGGGCGCTGCTCGCGAAAAAGCAGCTGGAAGCGGGCAATTCGGTGCTCATCTTCCCCGAAGGAAAGTGCCGGGAAGACGGCCTTCTGAACGAGTTCAAGTCGGGATTCGCCTTTCTCGCCCGCAGCACGGGCGCTCCGGTCGTTTCCGTCGGACTCGATGGAATTTACCGGTTCGGACATCGGACACGGGTCGTTTTCGGCGACGCGGAACGAATCGGCCGGGTCAAGGGAATCTCCTCGTCGAAACATCTTGCGGAACGGGCGGAATTCTTTCGCCAGAAGGTGTGGCGCCTCAAGCAGCAGGCGCTCGGAATTTCCGGAAAGGACTTGCCGGTAGCCGAAAATACGCCCCCCGAGGAGACGGAAACTTGAAAGCGGGCCTTGTCCTCGAAGGCGGTTCCCGCCAGACGATTTTTACCGCCGGCGTGCTCGATGCGATGATGGATGCGCAGATCGAGTTTCCCTACATCGCGGGGGTTTCCGCCGGTTCCCATGCCGCGGCGAACTACATCACGGGGCAGCGGGGCCGGTTTCGCCACATCATCATGCCGACCAGGCTGCAACAGGGCAAGAAAAAGGCGCACCTCTTTCTCGACGGCATCCACAAGGAATGCCACGCGCTGCATTTCGACTCGGCGACCGGCGACATGCCCTTTGACTTCGAAAAGTTCTTCCGTTCCGACATCGAATGCGAAATCGCGGTCACCTGCTGCGAAACGGGCCGCGTCGAATTCAGGACCGAAAAGTCGGACAAGAACAGGCTTCTCACGCTCATCAGCGCGAGCTGTGCCCTGCCGATGATATTTCCGAACGTTCCCATCGGCAAGTTCCACTATGTCGATGGCTGCGTGACGGCTCCCATTCCCTTCGACAGGGCATTCGAAAAAGGCTGCGACAGGGTCGTCGCCGTTTCGACGCACTACCCGGGAGAAATCGTCACGGACTTCACCAAATACAAGGCCATTCTCGTTCCCCTGTTCAAGTACAAGTTTCCCAATCTCTTCCGTGCGCTGATGGTCCGCTACCGACGTTACCAGAAGATGTTCGAAAAAATGGAACAGCTCGAAAGGGACGGGAAAATCTTCCTGTTGCGCCCCGAACGGGACCTCTGCGATCTCTTCGAAACCGACCTGAAAAAGCTCGACGACTCCTACTATCTCGGCTTCGACTACGCAAGAAGCCGCATGGACGCGCTCAAGGACTTTCTCGGATAGCCGAAGGGTCCGACATGAAAAACGGCGAATGGCTTGACGCCTACCTTTCCCATCTCTCGGTCGAACGCAACCTTTCGAACGCGACCATCCAGAGCTACGAAGAGGATCTCCGCCACTTCATCTTTTGGGCGGACGACAGGCAACGCAAGATTTCCGAACTTTTGCCAGAAGAACTCGACGAATTTCTTTCGGAAGTCGCGAGCAAGGAAGAATACAGCCCGACTTCCGTTGCCAGGCACTTTTCGAGCCTGCGCGGATTTCTCAAGTATCTGCTGAACGAAAAGGTCTTTCCCTACTCCACGGACAGCCTGCTCGCACCGCCGCGAATCGGACTCTACCTGCCGCAATGCCTTTCCCACGAAGAAATCGACAGCGTCTTTCTGAAAGTTTCGGAAATATCCAAGACGCCCGAACGCGACACGGCGCTACTCGAACTTCTCTATTCCGAAGGGCTGCGCATTGCCGAAGCGCTCTCGCTCCGCATCCAGGACGTCGATTTCGACAACGAATGGATCAAGCCTATCGGCAAGGGAAACAAGCAGCGGCTCGTGCCGCTCGGAGAAAAGGCAAAGCGGAATCTCCGCGAGTGGGTGCAAGGACCGCGACAAGAACTTTCCCCCAAGACGGACACGGTCATTCTCAATGCGCACGGCAAGAAGATGTCGCGCATGGGAGCCTGGAAGCTTATCCAGAAATACACGGCGCATCTCGACAAGCACGTCACGCCGCACACGTTCAGGCACTCGTTCGCCACGCACTGCCTCGAAGCGGGCATGGACCTGCGCGTCTTGCAGGAACTGCTCGGACACGCAAACGTCACCACGACGCAGATCTACACCCATGTAAGCGGACAGACCATCCGGGAAGAACACCGGGCGTTCCATCCGCGGGAACAGGGCAAGCGCTAGACCTTGAGCTCGCCGGCGTCGATCGTCTGCCAGTCGCCGAACCGGTCGAGTTCCGGACGGACTTCGTTTTCGACAAAGAGCTTGACCTGGGACGGTGCGCGACCGACAAACTTCTTCAGGTCGAGAATCTGTTCCAGGGCCTTTTCGTCGATACCGAGCTTCTGGAACTTCTCGTTTTTCACGATGCGTTCGAGCAAGTCGTTGTCCCTGCCCTCGACCTTGACGACCTTCGCCGCTTCCATGCTCATCTTGCGGATTTCCTCGTGAAGCTCCTGGCGGTCGCCGCCATGCTTGACGCCTTCCATGATGATGTTTTCCGTCGCCATGAACGGAAGTTCCGCAAAGATCCGCTTTTCGATGACCTTCGGATAGACGACAAGACCCGTGGAAACGTTTTCCGCGATAATCAGCATCGAATCGATGGCGAGGAACGCCTGCGGAATGGCAAGGCGCTTGTTCGCGCTGTCGTCGAGCGTACGTTCGAACCACTGCGTCGCCTGGGTGATGGCGGTGCTCGTTTCGAGCGACATCACAAAACGGGCGAGCGAGCAGATCCGTTCGCAGCGCATCGGGTTCCGCTTGTACGCCATCGCGCTGGATCCTATCTGCGTACTTTCGAAAGGCTCTTCCACTTCCTTGTTGCCCTGCATCAGGCGCATGTCCGTCGCGAACTTGTGGAGGCTCTGCGCAATGGAAGAAAGGACCTGATTGACGCGGTTGTCCCACTTGCGCGTGTAAGTCTGCCCGGTAATCGTCAGGTGACGCTTGAATCCCGCGCGTTCCGTCACGCGGCGATCGAGTTCGCGAATCTTTTCCTCGTCGCCGTTGAAGAGATCCATGAAGCTCGCCTGGGTTCCGGTCGTTCCCTTTACCCCGCGGAACGGCAAGACGTCGATGAGGAAGTTCAGCTGTTCGAGGTCGATCAGGAGGTCCTGAATCCACAGACAGGCACGCTTTCCGACGGTCGTGAGCTGAGCCGCCTGAAAATGCGTCGCTCCGAGCTGCGGCATATCCTTGTATTCCAAGGCGAACTTCGAGAGCTTGTCGATGACGCGCATCAGGCGACGGCGAACGTAGATAAGCCCCTGCTGCATCTGGATGAGGTCGGTATTGTCTCCGACAAACGCGCTGGTCGCTCCCAGGTGGATGATTCCCTTCGCTTTCGGGCACTGGACACCGTAGGCATAGACATGGCTCATCACGTCGTGACGGCGACGCTTTTCTTCGGCTTCCGCGACATCGAAGTTGATGTCCTTCGCGTGGGCCTTGAGCTCGTCAATCTGTTCCTGCGTAATCGGAAGCCCGAGCTCCATTTCGCTTTCGGCAAGGATAATCCAGAGCTTGCGCCAGGTTTCGAACTTGTATTGCGGGCTGAAGAGAAACTTCATTTCCCTGGAAGCGTACCGTGTGTTGAGAGGGTTTTCGTATTCGTCACGCATTTTCGTTTTCCTTCTGGTTTGAAATTCTAGATGCCCGGTTCGCCGTCTGTCGCGGACTCCGCGGGCGCGGAAGTGTCGGGCGGAGCGTTCAACGCCTTGAGACTATCGACCTTGAGACTGTCGCGCTTCGGGAACATGTTCTGGTAGATGACCGTCCGACGGCTCGCCATGAAGCGCCCGTAACGACCGTTCGGACTGTGCTTGCCCGGACTCGCGAGCACTGCGGCCATGTTGATCGCCTGGTCGAGATTCAGCCGGTAGGCGCTCTTGTGAAAAAACTCCTGGCTGGCCGCTTCGCAGCCAAAGATGTTCTGCCCCCACTGCGCATAGTTCAGGTAAAGTTCGAGAATCCTTTCCTTGCCGAGCATCTTTTCCATGAGAAGCGCGTAGGCGAGCTCCTTGAACTTGCGCTCCCAGGATCGCTCTCCCGAAAGAAAGAGGTTCTTGGCCAGCTGTTGCGTAATCGTGCTGCCGCCAAACTTCGTCTTTCCGTAGTAGCGGTTCGCATCGAGAGCCTCGGCTATCGCCCGCACGTCAAATCCCGGATGATAGTAGAAGCCCGCGTCTTCGCTCGCAATGACCGCCTTCTGCAAGTTCGGGCTGATGCTGTCGAGCGGAACAAACCGGTGCCGTATCTGCGTTGCCGGATTCGAATCGACCAGGGCCTGCATGTAGCGGCTCATCGCGGGATTCGAATGTTCGAGCTGGAGCACATTGTCGTAAATCGCGTAGCAATAGACGAACCCCTTGTAGAGAAGCACCGAGGCGACAACGGTAAAGGCTATCGCGTAGAGCATCAGCGCGAGCAGCGACAGTCGCACGATCCGGTTCAGTATGCGATAGATCCACTTGAAAACGCAAGCGGTCAGCGACAGCTTTTTGCGAACGCCTTCGGGGATCGAATTCCAGACATTCGAAAGGGATTGCCTTGTCTGCGAGAACTTCACGTCGGGAATATAGAAAAGTTCCCGGAAGCGAAATCGACGAAACTAAAACCAAGTATCTTTGCAGGATTTCTCATCCCCTTCCCCCGCTTGCGGAGCAGAAGCGCATCGTGGAACGCATCGAGCGGCTGTTTGCCGCGCTGCGGTAAATTTTCCCTACTTCTTGCCGCCGAACCAGGAATTGATATCCTGGCCTTCGGCCATCCGAAAGCCATCGACGTGGATTCCCTCCCCGAATATCGATGCGGAAATCCCCGCGCACTGGAACATTTCGAGAATCGCCTGGGCGCCGGCGCGCCCCGCTTCGTCCTGGTCCAGGCAGACGATGACCCGCTTTTCCCGAAAGAGCGAAACCCATTCCGGCTTAAAAGACTTGACTCCCGGAATTCCCACGGCGGGGAACCCTCGGTCGATAAGCGTCAGCGTATCGACAGCGCCCTCGCAAAGATAGATCCAGCCCGGCTTGCCGTCGAGCAGCGAAACGTTGTAGGGAAACGGCACGACGCCCCGCAAGTTCAGTTCCTTGGGCTTTGTCTCGGGATCGATCGAGCGGGCCTGAAAATACCGCGGCACGATCTTCGCGTCGAGATAGGGAAAGAGCAGACGGTGCCTGTAATAGCGCAGGTTGCCGTTCTCGTTAAAGAGACCCGCCTTCTGGAGGTTTTCCAGCCCGAACTTCTCGAGAAGCCCGCGGTTCACCGCATCGTAATCGACAATCGTACGCAACCGCATGGAATTCCACGTCTTCTTGAAGATGCGCCGCTTGACAAGCCACGCCGCGGCAGGCGTCCCTTCGACGGGAGCGAGCATTTCAAAAAAGGCGAGGATGATCCTTGCGCGAAGAATCGGGTCCATTTCGGGCTTCGGCTTTTCGCGCACAATCCTTGTAGCCGGGGAAGCATTCGCCGAAAGGCTCGACACACCGCGATTCGAAAACTCGCTTTCCAGCCATTCCACGGCGCCCCGAAAATCCAGGTTGCGAGAAATTTCGACAAGCTTGATCGCGTCGCCGCGAACATCCGGACAGACCCAGCAGTTGAACAATCCCTTCGATTCGGAAATCGAGACGCTCGGCGTCCTGTCGCCATGGGCATGTCGCATCGCATACGGGCAGCGAAACTTTCCGTGCTCCACATGAATGCCAAGACGTTCCGCCACCTGGGTTATGGAAAGGGACGCCTTCAGCGCGTCGATGTCGATACGGAGAGCCATTGCGCATAAAATAACAAAATTTCAGACAGAAAGTCCCTGGCGTTCAAAGGCTTCTTTACACGCTTTCGCAAAAAAGCTATACTCTCTTTCGAAGGAAGTTCTCAATGCCGAACATACTTGAAAACGTCGATATGAAGCTGCACACGACATTCCGCGCCGGCGGATGCACGCGTTATCTTGCCCAGGCGGAATCCGCCGACGATATTTCCGAGCTAAAGGGCTTTGCCCGCGAAAAGGGAGTGCCGTTCTTCTTGATTGGAAAAGGTTCCAACGTCCTGGTATCGGACGAAGGATTCGACGGGCTAGTCATCAAGCTCGGCAAGGCGTTTTCCCATTTTAAGTTCGACAAGGAAAGGCTTGTCGTCAAGGCGGCGACGCCCCTTTCGATGATTGCCAGGACAAGCGCGACGCTCGGGCTTTCGGGAATGCACCTGCTCGCCGGAATTCCGGGATCTTTCGGCGGAGCGGTCGCGATGAACGCGGGAGCCTATGGCGAAGAAATTTCGCAGACGCTCCTGTCCGCAAAGGTTCTCGAAGAAGATGGAGAAATCAGGGACTACTCGTGCGAAGACTGCGCGTTCGGCTATCGAAAGTCCATTTTCCAGGATTCGCACAAAGTAATCCTCGAAGCGGTCTTTCAGCTTGCCCGAGATGACGCGGCAAGGCTTCTCGCCGAACAAGGAAAGATCATGGAAGAGCGCAAGGCGAAGCAGCCGCTCGACCTGCCCAGCGCGGGTTCCGTCTTCAAGCGACCCGCCAAGGGGTTTCCCGGCGCCCTTGTCGAACAGGCCGGCCTAAAGGGATTTCAAATCGGCGGAGCGCAAATTTCTCCCCGCCACGCGAACTTTATCGTCAACACGGGAAACGCGACCGCTCAGCAAATCTACGACCTTTCGGAAATGGCGCGACAAAAAGTCTTCGAGACCTCCGGCATTTCGCTCGAAAGGGAAATCATCCTTCTCGGAAAATTCCAAAGTCCCAATCATTTCTAGGGCTCGTTCAAAAGCGAAGCACATTTTGCGCACTTTGCGCTCTGATGTCACTTCCAGAGCGCCATCCGTCTCGGCTTGCCGTCGATGTTCACGCCCACGTGGAAGAAGCGGATTCCCGACGACAGGTCCTTGGGAGTCTTGCAATAGACGATCAGCTGGTCGAGCGCGACGGGCACGTTCCCGAAGAAGAACGTCTGGTCCTTGAGCCTTTCCAGCGCGCCGAGGAGGCTTCCGCGTTCCTTCTGCGAGCGGAACGCCGGCACGATGTCCGCGGCGAGCCCTTCCATGTGCGCGGAGTTCCTCGCCCCTCCGACCTTCTCGTTCACCGCCTTCGAGCGGAACCCCGAGTTCACGAGGATCGGATGGCCGTATTCCTCCCGGACCCGGTCGAGGTAGAGCCCGAGCAGTCGCAGGCGCATCGCCTGTTCCCAGCCCGGCACGTTCGGGAGCCATGTGTCCGTGTGCGCGAGCTCCGTCAGCTTGAAGTACCTGGGGAATTCCATCACTTCGCCTCCTTCTTCTTTCCCTTCTTTCCGGCTGGCTTCCTTGTTGCGGGACTTTCCCTTGCGTCGTCGATTTCCACGACCGCGAAAGGCTTGAGTCCCATCGGGCCGAGGAGGAAGCCGAACAGCGACCTGGCGAGCGGGTCATCCCTGCAGATCCGCTCGAATGTCATCCCCCTGAAAAGGACGAAGTCTTCCGGCCCGAACATTGTCCCGGCTATCGTGCACTGGTTGAGTTCCAGGTATGCGCCTCCGTCGTACATCGCCGGATAGTTCCCGGAAAGGACGGTTTGCGCATCTATCTTGACGTATTCGAGCAGTTTCCTTCCGGAAAGCTTCCGCCCTGAATCGTGGAAGTGGCCACCTTCGATGACGAACTTCCGCGCCTTGCAGCCGAAGAATCCGTCCATCGTCCTGAACCAGGCCGAGTGCGCCGTCCTGTTGACATCCGTGAAGACGAAGTCCGCGACATACGACGTGCCTCCCGGCATGACTTCCACGTCGGGACACTTCACGACGCCCGTCCCGGTGAATCGCGCCAGACGGTCGAAGCATAGCACCTTTCCGGTCAGGTAGTCCAGCGCCCCGGTGTCGTAGTCCTGCGAATTGAGGACGGAAATCGCGCGGTTCAGCTGGGCGACAGCGGATGTCGCCATGTTGCCGTCCACGGATTCGCCCGGAGCGACGAGGCTCGTCAGCTCGCAGGCCTCCTTCACTAGCTGGTTTATCGAAATTGGTATGTGTAAACCTCGTACAAGTTTACACGGCGAGGGCTACCAAAGCACGAACAGTCGTCCGAACAGGAAGACGGCGGCGATGGCGAGCGCGATATCGACAGCCAGCCCTACCAGCAGGAACACGGCTACCCCCCGTCCGCAGCGGTATCCCTTCATAAAAAAAACTATGGCTCGGCCTAGCATACAGGTATCCTCGAAAGAAATATATACCGGGAACTCGGAAAGCGCAAGCGAAAAAGCCCCCCGGGAAGTCCCGGGAGGCTCGCTTGGTGCGAAGGGAACCTAGTCCTTGACGATGTAGGTCGTCACGGAGAAACGCGCGTCCGGGATTCCCGCCGCGAAAGGCAGGTCGAGGCGCACGAGCTTCGAAAGGTCGCGACCGTCTCCGTACTGGCTCATCTTCACGGTCACCGCGCCCTCGGTCGAGACCGCCTCGTTGTCCGAGCCGGGCAGGTCGTCGAAGCGGTAGTCGTCGTAAGCGAGCGCCTCCTTCGTGCGGACCTGGCCCACGTAGTAGGTCTTTTCCGGTTCGAGGATAGCTTCGAGGATGAGCGAGGTCGTCCCGGCGGGAACCCAGGCGTTCGGGTTGCCGTTCGCCTTGCCCTCGACCGTAACGCGGATTTCCGGGACGTTCCCGTCGGAATCCTGGACGATCACGATGAAGTCCTGTTCCGTCTCGATGCCCGTCGGATCCACGACCTTCAGCCCTGCGGCCTTGTAGACTAGACCGGCGACAAGGCCCGTGCCGGAAACCTTGGATACCGGCTCGAACCCGACGACGTTTCCGTCGGCGTCATTCACGGCCGTGAGCGTGACGGTCGGAACGGGAATCGTCGTCGGCGTGGTGACGGTCGGGAGGACCGCGAGCCCGATCTGCGAAGCCCCGGCGTATTCGCCGAGATAGTTCTTCGTGTAGATGTCCTTCGCCTGCTGCGCCGGGATGAAGTTCGCAAGCCCGGAAGCCGCCACCTTGCCGAGCACCGTCGGGCTGTGGAAGCTCACCATGTCGGCGTTCACCGCGAGCTCGATAAGGGCCGCAGCCGCATCGGAAAGGACGCCGAAGGAGGGCTTGTCCAAAACGACAGCCTGCGCGGACCGGAACGCGTTCTTGCGCACGACCGTCTTCTGCACGCTGCGGGCGAGCGCCGTGCCGCGCGGGATGGCGATCTCGTCCGTGAAGCTGTCCACGTCGCCGAGGCTGTTCCACGCGGAAAGCTCGCACGAGGTGTTCTTGTTCTCGAGACGGACGTTGTACTCGATTTCCTCGACGGTATCGGGATCGGCGACGACGCCGTCGACCACCTTGCCCGGGTCGGGGATGTAGATCTTGTAGTCGCGGCCGAACTTCTTTCCCTTGAAGTCGTTCTGCGACATGTAGGACTTGGAAGCCCTGATGTAGTCCATCTCGTCGTTGCAAGCGCGAGCGATGATCTGGACCTTCTTGTTGTTGGTAAACTGGTTCTCTGCCATTCCGACAGTCTCCGTTAGAAAGTTTCTCCATGCGGAATCCCCTGCGGGTCCCGCGTCCTCTGCGCACTTGGAAGGCGTGCGTCGCCCATGCCCGCGCTTCGAATCGGCGCGCGTCGCCCGGCAGGAAAGGAAAAGGCGGCCAGACCTTCCGTCCTGCCGCCCAAGTTTACACCGAACCGTTTTCGCCTACCGGCTGCGCGTCTTCCGCCCCTTGATGTAGTCGGAGAGCGACTTCGACGACGCGAAGATGTCGCCGGACGGCGCGCGTCCGGAACCGCTGCCCGGCTTCCCGATGACCGGCAGCGCCGGGGCGCGGTCCAGGCCCTCCGCATGGAGTTCCTCCCTGTGGATCTCTTTCGCTATTTCGTGCAGGGTATAGAGCCGCTCCATCGAGTCGCCGCTGGACGCCAGGGCGCGTATCGCCGTCTGCCGGTCCGACATCACCCGGTCGAGGACCGCCGGGCCGTCCTCGTTCTCGAAGAAGAACCGGAACGCCACCGGGTCCCGGTCGAGGATGTCGGTAAGGCCGTTCTCCCCGAACTTCTTCGCACGCCGCAGGAACTCGGCCGCGCGCTCCTCGCCGAACGCCTTGACCGCGTTGTTCCGGAAAACGTCGATGGTCCTGTCGACCTTCTCGTTCTCCTCGGCCAGCCGCTTCCGCTCGGCCTCCGCCTTGCGCTCCTTTTCGGCGGCCTCGGCGTCCCGCTTCGCGAGAGCCTCCTCTGCGCCCTTCCCGGCGAGATACCCCATGTACTCGTCGTCCGTCCCGAAGTCCGCCCGTTTCTTGGCCGCCGGCTTCGTTAGTTTGGCGACCTGCCGTTCGAGCTCCGCGATCCGGTCGTCGCGCTTCCTCAGCTGCGCATCGGATTCGCTTCGCTGCCGTTCGAGCTGGCGGCGGAACGAGTAGGCGGCCTTTTCCTCACGCGAGACCGAGTTCAAGTTCGGCCTGGACCCAGTTTCCCGTGTCGAACCGCCGTCCGGCATCCCTTCCCGCCCTTGCGGCGATGGCGGCTGCGCGGCAGGCGAGGGCGAACCTGTCGCCGAACCGGCTCCTTCCTGGGCGGGCCTCCCCGATTCCGCGGACGGCGGCGTCGATGACGTCCCCTGCCCCACTTCCGCCTTGATGCTCTCCACGAGCGACTTCAATCCTTCCGTCATGTTCCGTACTCCTTTCCGTTGGTTGTGAAAGATTCTCGTAGCTTACCGTCTCCGCCTTGCGCTTCTTCGCGTTCCTGTAGCGGATGCGGTTCCTAATCCCGTTCATCGCCATCGTCACCATGCAGTTCACGACAGCGGCGCCTCCCCGCGACGGGTCGAGCTTCCCGACCCCCGACAGGATGGCGAGCGCGGTCTCGTCGCGCTCGTCATCCGAGTTGAGCGCGTCGAGATAGCCCCCGAACACGTCCGACCGGGCGACGAGCTTCGCCACCGCAATCCGGTGCGCCTCCCGGCACGCGCGCACGAGCGTCCGGTCAGCCATGGGCGACTTCGCGCCGCACTGCCGCACGAACACCGCCCGCGCCACCTCGTCCGCTTCCGCGTAGATGCCCGAAGCCACTCACGCCCCCATCATCCTGAGCGCTCGCCTGCGTCGGCGCTCCGACACGGCGTCCCGGACCGGGGAAAAGACCGTCCCCTCCTCCGGGTCGTAGCCGTCAGCGAACGACAGCGCGAGCGCGTCCGCGAGGTCGGGCGAATGCCCTACGACCGCCTTGATGGCGTCCTTGGGCTCGAGCTGCAGCCTGTTCCGCGCGTTCACGAAGAAGTGCGTCGCGCACAGGTCGCGACGGATTTCCGGGGATTCCACGAACAGGCCGCCCCGGATGGCGTCGCAGAGGTCGAAGTACATCTCGCAGCGCCTGTTCTGGAAGCGCTCCGGGTTCCTCGCCGCGGATGCGAACTGCACGAGCTCCACGCGCGGGTACTCGTACTTCAGCTGGTCATAGACCCCCTGCCCATACGCCATGTCCACGAATACCGCCTCCGGGCGCTCCCCGGAAAGCATCGCCCTGAGCCTCGCCTTGACCCCGTAGGAATCCACGTCCGGGTCGGAGAAGAAGCCGAGGATCCGCGTCCCGCGCCGCACGGCGATGGCCGTCCGGTCCACCCCGGCGCCAGCGCAGTCGATGCCCACGTAGATCCTCCCGTCGGAAATCTCCCCCGGCCGCTCCGGGAATTCGCCGAGCCGTATCACCTGCGTGTCGTCCGACGCCTCGAGGATCTCGCCGTAGATCTCCTGCGCCCGCAGCCTCGGGTCGAGAATCGCCCCCTCGATGGAGGCGCGCTGCTCGTCCGTGAGGAACACGTTGCCGTAGAAGTTCCCCGTGATGACCTCGACCGACTTCCCGCGCTCCGAGCGGAAGAACTGGTCCCAGTAGCTCCCCATCCGCGGCGTCGAGGCGAAGCGCTCGGCGGGCACAATCCCCGGCCCTCTCATGCACGGCGCCGCCACCGCCCGGAGTTCGCGCGGCGCGGTCGCTATCTCGTCGTAGAGCTGCATCGATATGTCGGAATAGCCCCGGCACGCGTCGAGGTTCTCGTAGCTCATCCCCACGATCTTCCTGTTCCCGTAGGAAATGGTCATGTCGGACATGTTCACGGAAACGAGGGGAAACAGCCCCCACTCCGAGAGCCTCGCCTTGATGTTGTCGAAGAGCACGTCCTTGAGCGCGCGGAAGTTCTGCCCCCATATCATCGAGCTCCGTCCCTCGAACAGGTTCCTGACCGCCATCACGGACAGGATGAACGACTTGCCGAGCCCTCGCCCGCCGTAGATGCCCGAAAAGGGGGCGCGCGTGTCAAGCAGACGCTTCTGCACCGGGAGCAGCTTCACTTCCATCGTCCGCCGACGTTTCCGTAAAGGTGATTACGCGGGTCTCGCTCTTCACGTCCTCCCGCACCTCGGACTTCTGCACGTAGTCCGCCGACGCCCGGAAGTCCATCCCGAGGAACAGCCCCGCCTCGGTCGCGAGCTTCAGCTTCGCCGGGTCGCACTCCGCGAGCGCCTCGGAGAAGATCTCCCCGATGCGGTCCGCGTTGTCGCGCAGCAGCCTGTAGCGCAGCTTGCACCGGAACTTCCTCGCCGCCGCACCGTTGAGCTGCATCCGCCTCGCGTTTTCCCGTGTAAAAGCCACTGTTAACCGTTCCCCCCTACTTGACCCCGAGCATGGACTCGAGGAGCGTCTCGATGCGCGCGAGCCTCGCGCACGCGTCCGCCAGATACCGGACCGGCGCGTCCTGCGCCGTCTCCTGCCGGGCTTCCGCCGGCCGCTTTCCCTTCGCGATTTCCTTCTTCTGCATATATGCAGAAGTATACATTAAAATTCACGAAAGCGCATATATTTTATGCGTTTTTACGCATTTTATGCAAATTTCAGTAAAGACGGCAGAGCAGCCATGCGACCGCCACGGACAGGACGGCGAAGACGGCGACCACCAGGACGACGAGGACGGCGGCATCGACGGAAAGCCCCCGGACGCGCCGGGAAAGCCGGACGCCGAGGAAGAGCGCCCCGTAGGAAAGCGCGAACCAGAGCGACGACACGAGCATGAAGAAGAGAATCGTCATGGGCAGTTCGCCATCCATGAACCACGGACGCCTCCCCCCTTGCAGCCACGCGACGAACGGACGCACGAAATAGACAAGGAAAATCACGAGGCAGAGGATGTTCTCGCCCGCCCTCTCGATCTTCTTCCGCAGCCCCGGCCTTTTGTCCTTGTCGTCCATCCGTCCCTCCCGCGGCGTCAGGGCTTCACGCCTTGGCTTTCTTCCCGGCGGAAAACTCGAAGAAGTCCGCCGGATCCATGCCGAAGACCTCGCCGAGCTTCGAGGCCATCTTCCGGGAGACGGGGCGCACGCCGCGCTCCATCTCGGAGACGTTCTGGACGGAGACGCCGAGCTTCTCCGCGAGCGTCTTCTGCGTCCACCCGCGGAGTCCGCGTCCCGCCTTGACGGTGTCGCCGGGCGTCATCCTTGCGGAAATCTCCCGGTACCAGTCCCAGTCCTCGAGGCGGGTATAGCCGTCATCGTCCTCGCTTTCCACCTTCACGGAATCCGCGCAATACATGGAAAGCCCCTACCGCGCCGCCTTGGAGAGCGTCTCGATCGCGAACTCGCTGAACTTCACCCCGCCCTTGGCCGCGTTGCGCTTCAGCCCCTCGATGACCCACACCGGGAGCCTGAACGACGTCATCCTCGAGGCCTTCCGCGCCTTTTTCGCCTTGATTGCGCGCACCGTCTCCTCCCACGGCCCGTCGGAAACGACCGTGGAGCCGTCCTTGAGGCCCTCGGCCATCTCCTTCCCGAAATCGTGCCTTTCGAAGTGTTCCAGCTCTTCCCTGGAAATGTCCGCATTGTCCACTATCTTGAATTCCATACGGCCTCCTCGTCCTTGTGCGCCCTTCTGACCGTGACGACCGTGTACATGTCGGATTCCATGACGACAGCCCAGAGCTTTCCGTCAGCCGTCCCGACGACCGAAGCGGCCGTTCGCGGATTTCCAGACAAGCGTTCTTCCCTTCGTCAGGGAAGCGAGCATTTCCGGCGTCATCCCGCGTTCGGTCATCCGGTCAAAGGCGTGCTTGGTGATGTTCACGCCCTGAATATAGGTTTTGTATTACAATTTGTCAATACTTTTATTTGTCCCACCAAAAACAATCCCACGAAAAGAAAAGGACCAAAGGAAAAGTACTCCCTTCAAAAAAAGTTAAAATCTATCTTGATAAAAGTAAAAATATATTGTATATTAGGTACATGATAACGGTCAGGGAAATGATAAGGCTTCTGGAATCGAAAGGGTTCCGCGAAATCCGGTCCAAGGGCTCCCACTTCCGGTACACCGACGGCAAGGGACACTACGTCACGATACCGGTGGGGCACGGGATGAAGGAGGTCCTGAAACCGGGCGTGGAAAGGTCGATAAGGAGGCAGGCGGGGCTTTGAGCCCCCGCCCTTCATTTTCAAACAAGAGAGGCAAGGAATGCACTACACGGCAAAACTGACAAAGGAAAAGGACGGCGGGTATTCCGTCTCGTTCCCGGACCTCGACGGCTGCTTTTCCCAGGGCGACACGCTCGAGGAGGCGCTTTCGATGGCGAAGGAGGCGATGGAGCTCACGCTGGAGGACGTCTTCGACGGGATTCCGCTCCCGGCCTGCAAGACCGCGGAGAACCCCCGGAAGGGCCTCTACCGCGTGGACGTGGACCCGGAACTGGCGGTGGCGCTGCAGGTGGCGGCGGCAAGGGGAAAGGTCCCCCAGGCGACCGTCGCGCGCGAGCTGGGGATGACCAAGCAGGCGTACCGGCGCCTGGAGGACCCGAAGGCGAACCTGTCCGTAAGGATGCTCAAGCGCGTCGCCGAGGGCCTCGGCAAGAGGCTCGAAATCAGCTTCGTGTGACGGCGAAAAGAAAAGGACCAAAAGAAAAGTACTCCCTTTTTTTCGGACAAGCCTTGACTTTCGTCCTGAAAGTGTATATATATTGTATATACAATTAGATGGGAGGACAAGAAAGCCGAGAAGATACTCCGCGAACGTGGCATAGACCTTTTCGCCGTGGACCATGTGCGCTCCGTTCGCCGAGGGGGATGGCGACGACTTTTTCATCAAGACAGCGTTCCGGTCGAGAAAGTGGAACGAAAGGAGGCCTTTATGGTAGAACTCATCGACAAGCCGTTCGACGACGAGGAACGGGAACTCATGGAAGCCGCGGAAAGCGCGCCGGACGTCCGGCTGCCGGAAGCGGAGGATGCGCGGATCCGTTCCGCGGTCGCGCGGATAGCCTCCGCGAAGACCATATCGCTCCGCATCCAGCCGGACGACCTCGTCGGCATCCGTCGGAAAGCCCGCGAGGCGGGCATGCCGTACCAGACGCTCATCAACTCGCTCATCCACAGGTACGTGAACGGGGGGATAGCCTTCAAGGTCCCGGTCTAGGGAACCGGAAGTTCCCCTGCGGAAATGTCCCCCACCGTGTCTTGCGGCGGGGTTGTTTTGTTTGTCTGGACTGCAAAGAAAAAAGGACCAAAAAAGAAATACTCTCCTCTATAGGGAGAGTACTCGGAAAATTCCAAAGTCCCAATCATTTCTAGGGCTTACACGAAAGCGAAGCACGAGGGCTTCGCTTTTTCATTTTCGTTTCGAGACGCTTTTGCGAAACGGAAAACTATTCTTCCCAGCCGTCTTCCGTCAAGGAAGAATCGTTCGGAGCGTTTTCTCCGGCGACCGCTTCCGCTTCTTCGGGCTGTTCCGGAGCGGCTTCGGGCGCGGGCTCCTTTTGCAAGTCTTGCGGAGCGGACGTCGTAACGGCAACTGGCTTTGCCGATTCCGCAGGTACAGACTTGACCTTCGACGGTTCCGAAAGCGGGAACTTCCCGATGTAGTTGTGCACGATCCGCGGCGTCACAAAGATCACCAGGTCGCTCTTCGCAACGGTCTTCTTCGTGTACTTGAAGAGATTTCCGAGAACCGGGATATCCATCAGGAACGGAATGCCGGATTCCGTCTCCCGATGCTCGTTCCGCGTCAGTCCGCCGATGACAACCGTTTCGCCATCGCCGACCACCACTTTCGTCTTCGCTTCCTGCTTGCTGATAACGACCTGTCCCATGTTGTCATAGCTATAGGAATCGTTTTGCGGATGAAGATCCAGCATGATGCGGTTGTCGCCAGAGACATGCGGCGTCACGACCAGCTTGATGCCCGTTTCCACGAGCTGCGTCGAAGATTCCCCGTCGTCGTCGATGACGCGAATCGAAATCTGGTCACCCATGAAGATCTGCGCTTCCACGTTGTCGAGCGTCGAAATCTGCGGAGTCGCGAGCACTTCCGTCGAAGCGTCGGACAGAATGTTCGCGATCGCCACCTGGACATTGTTGTCGAGGACGCTCGCCGTGAGAGCCGTCGTCGCATTGGTGACCGAAGGAGACGTTCCGTTCGCCGGGAGAGAGCTCATCGCGACGCTCGTACGGGATCCCGTTCCACCGCCGGAAGGCGTACCCACGGTTCCCGGCGTGAGAGAAGTCGTTCCCATCTTCGCGGTCCAGTCAACGCCCAGTTCGCGCGCCAGATCGCTCGACACGACGACAAGCTTTGCCGTAATCATGATCTGGAGCGTTTCGACATCCAGTTCTTCGAGCGCGTTTTCCATCTGCGCAATGCTGCTTTCGGTATCATAGACGATAATCGAATTTGTACGTTCCACCGTCGTAATCTTTCCGCGGGAAGTCTTCATCGATTCCAGGACCTTGACAAGCTCCTCGGCCTTGGCGTGTTCCACCTGGAAGTTCTTTCGCACGAGAGGCGCGCTGTTCGCTTCCGCGGCAAGCTTGTCCGCCTGCTTCTTCTGCTTTTCCTGGAACGCCGACGAACGCTGCACATAGACATACTTGTCTTCGATTGTCCACGTGAGGTCATAGGTGTCGCATACGAGCTTCAGCACGTCCTGCCACGACTTTTTCGTCACCTGGAGATTCGCAATCTTTCCCGAGACGTCCGGAGCGAGAACGATGTCTATTCCCGCCATCGTGGAAATGGACTGGAACGCCGCACCGAAGTTCATGTTGACGAACCGAAAATCGTACAGCTTGGTATTCGGGACGCTCTCTTCCGCAAAGGCGGAAACGAGGCAAAGCCAGAGCGCAGCTATCGTTGAAAGACGGACGATTTTTTTCATTTCGCGTTACTCCCATAAAGATCGGGCAAACTCATTGAATACCTGCGACTGACACCGAATTCCTGCAAGAGGAACAGGACATCGGTCTGCGTAATCTTCAGGACCTTGCCATTCAAGATTCGGTCGCCTTCCTTGACCGTGTAAGAAATTTCCGGATTTTTCGAATCGGCGAGAATCGCGAGCGGAACTTCCGATTCCCAGATGATGCCGACCAGTTCCACCTGGTCGATGTTGATGCCGTCTTCCATGAGCCCCTTGACTTCGATAAACGGATCGCGGCGACCGAACGAACTGTACGAGACGCGCTCTTCGATCGGGTGTTCGAAGTGGACCGCATTCGTGTCGAGCGTTCCGCCCTGTTCGAGCGCGAGCTGCTTGAGCCGCTCCGACTGGACTGCGGAAAGTTCGTCCGGAAAGGATACCGCGCGACGGTTGACATAGCCGACCTTGGAACCCAGCCGGACCTTGTAATAGAGCCCGTTCAGTTCCATGTCTTCGAGCTGCGTGCCAAAATCCAGCGATTCCAGTTCTTCGGCCTTTTCCGACGGAGACGCAAGAAGCGGAGTCGATTCCGACACGACGATCAGGTTTCGGGAAACTCGGCGAATACCGAAGGACTGCGCCACGCTCACGATTTTCTTCTTCTCGGAGTCCATTCCCTTCGAAAACTCTTCAAAGGATTCCGCGGTCCTTGACGGAGAGGTCCACTTGCGGATATAGACGCCTTCCGGCTTCGCCATGTAGCAGACAAATCCATTCATGGCCGCCGCGCGGGAAACCTGGAGGATCAGGGAACCTTTATAGACAAGAATCGTCGGATGGACATTGGGGTGCAGCTGGATGCGAAGCCCGCTAGACATCCACGTCACCGACTTCACGATGTTGCCCGCCGACACGTTGAAGAGCGGAGTTTTCCTGGGGCCGGCCACGGAAACATACAGGATCGACGACTTGTCGGGTCCCTGGACTTTCGAAAGTTCGATCGGCGAAACGGTTTCAATCCGGAACTGTTCAAAACCGTTGCCCTGGATTCCCGTCATGGAACGGATACCTTCCAGGAGTGCGGACACGACCTTCTTGTTCGCCTGTTCCTTCAATTCCCGAATGCTGTCCGCTTGCGCCTTCTTCAATGCGGCAAGGCTGTCCGCGGCGCGCTTCTTCGCTTCGGCGGCAAGAGCCTTCGCCGACTGGACGCTGTCGGACTTCGCCTTCTTCAACGCCGCGAGGCTGTCCGCGGAACGCTTCTTCGCTTCGGCGGCAAGAGCCTTCGCCGACTGGACGCTGTCGGACTTCGCCTTCTTCAACGCCGCGAGGCTGTCCGCGGAACGCTTCTTCGCTTCGGTGGCAAGAGCCTTCGCCGACTGGACGCTGTCGGATTTTGCCTTCTTCAACGCCGCGAGGCTGTCATTTTTCAGTTTCCTTTCCTGTGCGCCTTTTTCCGCCGCCAGTTTCTGGAGACCCCAGGATTTCGCGTTGACCTTGGGAAGGGCGATGACAAAGTTCTTTTGGCCAGAAAGGCTTACCGGGTTCTGATCGTTCTGGATAGACTTGCCCACAAGAAATTCAAACTTCAGAAGAGGAACCTGGAACGCAGAGTCCGCAAGGACACGAACCGCCCGAAGTCCGGAAGATTCTCCGAGTTCCAACGACGTCCCCAAAAGAGAAGTCTTCGTATTCGAAAAGCCGACAGTCAATTTGTGCGCAGCAGCATCGTATTTCTGGAAAAAGTTCGGCAAGTCCTTCGCCGACGCGAACTGGAAGCGAAGCGAGCATTCCTTCGCCGCGCAGGAATAGGAAACATCCTTGATTTCCGCCGCAAAGGCGAGAACCGAAGAGAGCGATAGAAGGAGCATCCATTTTTTCATTGGGCAACCTTCTTGGATGTGTAGGTGGTCAGGTTGAACGAGACGGAAATCGTGATGGGCGTCCAGCCATGAGATTCCGCCTTTTCGATTTCCTGCTTGATTCCCGAGTAGCGGGAAATCTTCAAGTCCGTAATCGCGGTCGGGTAGTTGAAGTTTGCGATTTCCGCAAACAGGTACCCCAGCATGTGATAGCCGGCATTGACCGAAACGGAGTAGCGATGTTCCACGAAAAATTCCCGTTCCGTCGTTCCGCCCGGGCTGAACTTCTGGATCTGGACGCCAGAGTTTCTGAGAACCGCATACAGGTCCTGCAGACGCATCGGAACCTGTTCCTCTTCCGGGAACATTTCCTTGAGACGGTCGAATTCCGCTTCCGCCTGGACCAGTTCCGCTTCGAGTTTCGCGACACGCCCGCGCTGCACGTTGATCTTGTCAAGTTCCGACTGCGCGCTCTGCAGCTCCGACTCCAGCCGGGTCTGTTCCAGCATAAAGGGATCCCAGATATAGGCATACACAAAATAGGCGCCAGCCGCGATCAGCAGCACGACGACAAGCGCATAGATGGTCTTCTTGTCTTTCCAGTCGATAGCCTGCATTATTTCGACCCTCCTTCAAGCCCCAAGTCCGACTTGATCGCGGTCTTGATTACGAAGCTGTAAGCCTCTTCCCCATCGATCCTTGTCGTCGAGACATCGACCAGGGTCACCGTGCTGAAGCACGCCTGCTTTTCGAGCTTGACCATGTATTCCGCCACTTCCGAAAAGTCGAACGTCATCCCGCGGAGCTCCATGTCGAGCGGAGAGAGCTGGTTCAGCGAAACGAGCCACATGTTGGGAGGCATCATCGACGAAATGTTTTCGAAGAGAATCACCCAGCGCTTCTTGCTCACCTGGATGGACTTCAACCCGTTGTTCTTCTGGGCTATCGCCTTGAGCTTGGAATCGAGGGACTTGATCTTTTCGAGAAGCGGACGCTGCTTTTCGACTTCCGCTTTCGTCAAATCGACATTCCGCTGCAGGGAATCGACGGTTTCCGTCACGTAGGACTGGATCATGAAGACGACGACGAGAGCCGTGAACAGGGCGACCGATGGCCACACGACACGCCGATCGAGAATCCACGAAAAGTCGATCTTCGTCTGGCGGTATTCCACCGGCAGCAGGTTGATTTCCACGCAAAGCGATTTCTTCTTTCCCTTGGCCATTTAGAACTTCCTCAAGGCAAGTCCCAGAGCGGGAGTATATAGGTTCGATAGAGTCAAGGGAACGCCACCTTCGGGAGCAGCCCCCGGTTCGCAAGGAATCCCGGCAAACGGATTGACGGGTTCGCTTTCGATATCCAGCTTTTCCTTGAAATATTCGCACACGCCGGGCAGATTCGCTCCGCCGCCGCAGACAAGCAGGCGCACGGGCTTCTCGCCGGACTCGGACGTCGAAAAATACCGGACGCCAAATTCGACCGCGCTCACGATCTCCTCGTAGGCGAGCTGCAACGCCGATTCCACTTCGGCAACCGAGCGATCCTTTACCATCGTCAAGTCGTTCTTTTCGAACATTTCGTGGCACATCGCCGCGTCGATTCCCAAGTGTCGCGTCAAGGTCGAGATGACGGAATCCACCGATCCGCCAGTCAAGGTCCGGACAGAATGAAAGCGTCCGTTGTGAAGGAACGTGAGAGTCGATTTCCTTTCGCCCAGGTCGAGAAGGGCGACGGTCTCCTCGGCGCGGTCGTCGGAAACGGTCGCGGCGTAAGCGTTCGCGATTCCGAAGACATCGACATCGAGAGCGTCAAGCCGATAGTCCGCATCGGCAAAGAGCTTTGCATAGTCCGAGAGGATCTTGTTCTTTGCGGCGACGACCAGAGACTTGACCTCGCCTCCCGCATCGCGCTCGACAACCTGGTAGTCCAGCATGATGTCCTGGTCGTCGAAAGGCGGCTTCGCCTGCGCAGTCTGGACCACGATCGCGTCTTCGTTGCCATTTTTCGGCACCTTTGCCACGCTCTTGTCCGCCAGGACTCCAGCGACCCAGCAGATCGATGCGACGAGATCGTCCTTGGAAATGTCCGGAAAGTTCCGGGTCATCAGACGCACGATCGCTTCGCGGAGCTTCGCTTCATCTTGAATTTCGTTGTCGGCAAAAGCGCCTTCGGGAGTGAGTTCCATGTCAAGGCCCATGAGACGCGGGGCAAAGCCGCGCCCGTGATGCACACGGACGACCTTGATAGCATAGTGACCGATGTCCACGCCGATTGTCTGGCGTTCACCGCGAATTTTAGCGATAAGATTCAGTGCCAAAGTAAAACCTCTGTTCCAAAACCAGGAACACTTTTAATTCTACCTTTCCAAAAGCCCAATGTCAATAGGAATTTTCATAACTGATAGAAAAAACAAGCACTTAGAGCGTTTTTGCTGTCATGGAACAGGAAAAATGGATTGCCAGAGCTTCGTCGAGAGAAGTCAGGAATCAGTTGAGTGTGAAGAGTGGAGGGTTGAGAGTGGAGTTTCGCGGACGTTTAGGTTCTAACGTGAGTCAAAGCTTAGAACTTAGATCCGAGATTCGCGAACGTCTAGGTTCTAACACAAGCGGACCGCTTTGAGTTCTTAAACTCTAATCTCTGAAACAAGCGTGGCCGTGGGGGTGGATGCAAGGAAGGGGGAGTCAGAACTTAGAGCTGAGAACTTAGAACCTATCCCTAAATAGCTTTTGCCTTTCTGAAGGCGATTCTCCCCGCCGCGAGATACAGCAGCGCCATGTAGGACGCGTCCGTCTTCTCGAACCTCACCAGCAGCTTGCGGTACCGGTT
>CAVJTH010000014.1:0-64307 GCA_963652365.1 Senegalimassilia sp. | reverse complement strand
TCTAAGCACTCTCTACTAAGCTCTGAACAAGCCCCTCGCCGGGAAGGCGCCTCCCTCCGCCGACAGGCGGAAAAAAGTTCGCTTTGCGACAAACCTTTCGGCAGAAAAAAGCGGTTCGCTCCGCAAAGCTAAGCACTAATCACTATACACTAAGCACTGCACTGCTCGCTTTGCGATTTCTAAGTTCCAAGCTCTCCGAACTAAGCTCTGAACCAAGCTCAGAACGCCGTTCCCAGAGAATCCGACGGAGCCTTGGGCGCGGACGTCGAAGAGTCGGAAGTTCCAACCGGATGCGGCGGCACAACCGTTTCCCCGTTCAAGACGCGTTCCAGGATTTCCGCCGCCTGCAGAAACTCATTGGAATCCGAACAGCCTTTCGTTCCGAGAATCTTTTGCAGATACTGTTTCTGGAGCGGAACATCGCCCTCTGCCGCGGCAAGGCCGGAAAGCTTGAACAGGGATGCGCACGTCTTGGGCGCATCCGGGAACTGCTTCGCCACTCGTCCAAACACGACTTTCGCCTTGTCCGGCTGGTTCGCATCCGCAAGACACACGCCCATCCAGTAAAGCGCGTCGCTTGCGATGGTTCCCGTCTTGGTCTCTTCGTAGATTTGCTTGAACTCCGAATAGGCAAGCTTGATATCCCCGCGATGATAGTCCGCACGAGCCGTGTTGAACAGGGAATCCAGCACCTGCAACTTTTCGGCGGAAATCGTCGCGCTGTCGGCTGGCGCCTCGACCGCCTGGCCATTCACGACAACCTTTTTCGAAAGGATCTTGTCGGACTTTCCAAGCAGGAGATCGAGCCTGTAGAGCAGCTCTTCGTGATGGCTGTCGGCACGGTCTCCCATGTCCGCGACCTTCGCGGAAAGCATCGCCAGCTCCACCTTCATCCGCTTTTGAACAAGTCCGAGAGAATCGACGATCTGCGTCAAGGAATCGATCATTTTGCGATACGCTTCCGCAGAGGCAACCATTTCCTTCTTGACATCGCCCTTGACATCGTCGCCGACCGCCTTCATTTCCTTGGTGCGGAGAACGGTGATGCTCGAACAGGACGTAAGCGTAAACGCAAGGAAGAACATTCCAAAAACAAGTCGTTTCATAGAGACCCTTTCATTCGGACCGGAGGAATTCCGGTTCCTTTTGCCTTACTTCTTGATATTGACCTTGAAATTGGCCCGACGGTTCTGCGCGTAGGCTTCTTCCGATTCTCCGGCGACCTTGGGCTTTTCCTTGCCAAAGCTGACCGTTTCCATGCGATCGCCGCCGACACCGTAAGCCGAAAGGAATTCCTTCACCTTCATCGCGCGCTTGCTGCCGAGCGTCATGTTGTAATCCTCGGTACCGCGCGCATCCGTATGGCCTTCGACGACGATGACAAAGCGCGGCTCCTTGAGCAGGATGTCGCCGACCTGCGTAAGGATTTCCTTGGCCTTTTCGGTCAGCTCGGCCCTGTCGAAATCGAAATACACATCGTCGGACATCAGCTGGTTGATCAGTTTTTCGACACGGGCGCGTTCCGCTTCCAGGCGCTCCGCTTCGAGACGCTCGGATTCCAGGCGAGCGCGTTCGATCGAATCCGCTTTCGCCTTGGCGAGTGCCGCGGAATCCTGTGCAGGCTGCGCCGCGGCCGGTTCTTCCTTGACGACCGGGTTTACGGGCGGCTTCTTCTTGGAGCAGGCGACCATCGAGAAGGCCGCGAAAGAAGCCAGTGAAATCAAGAGGAGCTTTTTCATGGTTACCATCCTTGCATTTGTTGGGAGTGATTCTTTTGACGTTCCGGAGAATACCAGGACCACGTGGGAGACGTATTGTCTCCGCTGTTCGTAATGCGCGCGACGCCAGAACCGTCCTTTCGCATTATGTAGATCTGGTGAGAGCCGGAGCGGTCGCTCGAAAAGGCGATGAGCATTCCATCCGGAGACCATGTCGGATGTTCGTTGTTTCCCGCGTTGCTTGTCAATTGCACGATGTCCGAGCCGTCAATCGCGCAGGTGTAGATATTCATCTTGCCGTTGTCCATGGACGTATAGACGATGCGGTCACCCGCCGGGGACCACGAAGCGCGCTCGTTGTAGCTTCCCATGAAGGTGACGCGCCGGACATCGCTCGCATCCTTTCCCATCACGTAGATCTGCGGCTGGCCGCCCCGGTCGCTCGTGTAGAGGATTTCCGAGCCGAACGGGCTCCATGCCGGGCTTACCTGGGATGCGCGGCCAAACAGGAGCTTCCTGCTTTCGCCCGTCTTCGGGTCGCCGAGATAAAGCGTTGTCCGGTTCCCGTGAATCGACGCGAAGAGAAGTTCTCCCGTCTTCGGGTTGACCGCCGGGCTAAAGGTTTGAGACTTGTCCGAAAAGAGCCTGCGTTCCCGACTGGAATACAGTTCCCTTTCGAAAAGCTGCGCCTTGCCGTTCCGGAAGCTCACATAGACGATAGTCTCGTTGTCCTTTGTCCACGCGGGCATCGTGTTGATTGTCGTGTCGTGCGTCAGCTGGCGCCGGTTATAGCCATCGTAATCCGCAACGACGATCTGCTTTTTCCCGTCGATTTTCGATACCCAGGCGATCTGCGTCGAAGCGATTCCGTATTCTCCCCAGAGCTGTTTCACGACCTTATCGACAAAATCGTGCAGAGCCCGCCGAAGGTCTTTCTGCAGCACGGTGTAGGATTCCCCGAGAAGCAGGTCCTTTGTCTGCGTCGCATAGAGAAAGCACGAAAGCTTGACGTTCGGACCGGGAACGTCTTCGAGCTTTCCCGTCACGTAGAACTTCGCCCCTGCCCGAACAAAGGTCACCATCTTGAACTTGGGACTTTCCACCACGGAAAAGCGACCGGACAGCTCGAAATCCCGCTTGATGACTTCCTCGGGTTTCGCCGAGAGCGCTTCGAACTTTTCGGTCTGTTCAAAGGGCACAAGCCCTATCGGCATCGTATTTTCGACAGAAATTCCCACATCGACCGAAATCGTGTCGATGACGGCAAAGGCACCGGAACAGGCGGCCAGAAGAATCATGCCAAGCAAGCGAAATCTCATCGTAGCAATAATACAAAGTTTCGAAACCAAGGCAAACCTCTAGTTCGGCGTAAAGTTGAAATTGAGCGAAAGCGCCGGAGCGCGATAATTCGACGGAAGTTCCGGCAACTTGGAAACCCGGATGGCTCGCATCGAAAGATGGTCCCACGTCTTGTTTCCCGACGAGCGCTTGAGCGAAATGTCCGTGATGCTTCCGAACCTATCTACCGTAAACTGCACCGAGGTCTTCGTCGATTTGGCGACATGCAGACCGGACGGCGGGTTGAAATTCTGCATGATGATTTGCTTCAGGCGTTCCAGATAGACCTGCATCAGCGGATCCATATCTACATAGCCCACGGGATTCAATCCCGATTCCTCGGCAATGCCTTCCGGAAGGTCCATGTCGTCGGGAAGGTCCATGGATTCTTCCGCAGGTTCTTCGGGAACCTCTTCGGAAACGGGCTCCGGTTCCGGTGCGGGTTTTTCTTCCTTTGCCACCTTCGGTTCGGGCGGAAGCTCTTTCTTCACCTCGGGCTTCGGCTTCGGTTTCGGCTCTTCCTTTTTCGGTTCCCTTTTTTCCTCGGGAGGTTTTGGTGCCGCCTTGCGCACCTGCCTGGGAGCGACCTTCTTCGTCTGCTTCACCTGTACGAGCTCAAAGACCTTTACCGGTTCGGGTTCCCGTTCAAGGCGAATGCAGTTCGCGGCGACAAATCCGAGCAAAAGAAGCGCATGGAAAACCAGCGAAACGACGACAATCTTGACGACTGCGCCATCCCAGCCGTTTCGAAAGAACGGGGAGCGGTCCTGTTTTTCCCGACTTGCCATACCTACTTGTCTTCGTCTCCGGGGAGAGTCAGGAATCCCAGCTTGGTAACGCCCGCCTTTTGCACGAGCGAGACGACTTTCATGACGCGGCCATAGTCCACCGACTCGTCCGCATTGATGACCACGGCCATGCTTCCGTCCCACAGCGACTTGAAGACGCTTCCGAAATCCTTCGGATTCACCTTCATGTCCGCGATATAGACTTCATTCCGCTTGTTGATGGAAACCTTCAGGAGCTTCTCCTGCTCCATCGTCGGCGCTTCGGCCTTCGGAAGTTCCACCTTGATGCCCTGGCTCATCAGGGGCGCGGAAATCATGAACACGATAAGAATCGAGAACACGACGTCGATCATGTTCGTCAGGTTCATTTCCTGGTTGATCGTCCTGCTGCGGCTGCGCTTCACGATGCCTCCTAGCCGGCCACTTCTTCGAGGGCGAGCAGGTCGCCGCGCTTGAAGAGGCTGAGCATCCGGCTTCCAAAGTTGTAGTAGGCGATTTCGTTTTCACCGGTCCGGGAAACAAACATGTTGTAGGCCGCCGATGCGGGGATAGCGACCAGAAGACCGGCGACAGTCGTTATCAGGGCCATGGCGATACCCGGAGCGACAACGGTCAAGTCCGCGGAACCGTGCTTTCCGATTTCGAAAAAGGCGACCATGATTCCCCAGACCGTTCCGAGAAGCCCGAAAAACGGGGCGAGATTCGCGCACATGCCCAAAAAGTTCACATGCCGGTTTTCGCCCAGGCGGATTCCCTCGATGGACCGCTGGATGGTGTCTTCCAGCAGGGAGGCGCGATGCTGGATGGAATCGTAGCTTACGAAATTGCTGAACTTGGACGCTTCGATCAGGACTTCCTCGGTAAGGCTCTTGAGCGCGCTATCTCCGCTCGAGTCGCAGAGTTCCTTCAAGTCCACGAAACGTTCCATTTTTTCGAACTTGTGGAAAAAGATGGCGTTGGCCCGCTGGTTCTTGCGGAAAAAGACAATCTTGACCAGGATGATTCCCCAGCAAAAAAGCGACATAAACGCCAGAATGCCGAGAATGATCATCGTCGCGACATCGGAATCGCGAAGCATCTGGACTACGGGCAAATCGATCATGGAGCCTCCCAAAAAAAGTCGTTTAACAATCTAGAAAATTTAAATCGACAAAAATGTTGCTAGATTTCGAAATATGAGACTATTTCCGAACCGCCTTTGGACAGTCGAAGACGAAAGCGCGCTTCCTTCCGTCATCTTCCACCTCCAAAAGGACCATCATTTTCTGCATGTCCGATTCCAGGTCACGGAGCCGGAAGAATGCTTTGCGGCAAATATCGACCGGGACGGGGCAAACGCCTGGGAAGACAGCTGCGTCGAACTGTTCGTCAAGGCTCTCGATTCTGCAACCGAATACATCAATTTCGAGTTTACGAGCAGGGGTTTCTGCTACGCGGCCCGCGGCAGGGACCGATTCCACCGGAGGGAATTTCTGAAAACGCAATACGCCCGGATCTTGCGCACGGTCCACGCGCCTGTCCGTGACGGAAAGAGCGTCTCGTGGGAAATCAAGGTTTCCATTCCGGCATTTCTCCTCGGTGCACAAAATCTTGTCGGGCAGGAGATTTTCGGAAACCTCTACAAGTGCGGAGACAGCGCAAGGCATCCCCATCACCTGCTGCGCTTCCCCATCGTCACCGAGAAGCCCGACTTTCACCAGCCGAGATTCTTCCGCAAGCTCTTGTAGAAGTCCCGTGAAACGCCTCGCCTTCTGGACTCTCGCCCTTTCGTCCGCGCTTTTCGCCGAAGACGCGCTCTACGTCCCGTTCGGAAAGCCCGCTTACCTGACATCCTCGTTCGGCGAAAACCGGGGAACGCGCTACCACGCGGGAATCGACTACTCGACCGACATGCGGGAAGGCTTTCCGGTGATCGCTCCCGAAGACGGAAAAGTTCTCCAGGCGCGAGTCTCTCCCTACGGATACGGCAAGGTCGTCTATTTTCGGGGAACGAGCGGCCGGACATGGGTCTTTGCCCACCAGAGCGGATTTTCCAGAGCGCTCGATTCGCTCGTGCGCGACACCCAGTCCAAGACGGGTGCTAACGACGTTTCCATCGCGAATCCGAAAATTCCCGAATTTCGCCAGGGCGACACGCTCTCGTTTACGGGAAGCTCCGGCATCGGAAATCCCCACCTGCATCTGGAAATCCGCCTAGGCGACAAGATCGTCAATCCCTGCCGAAACGGAACGCTCTGCCAGGACACCCTGGATCCGCTCGTCCTCGGGGCCGCGGTGTTCCAGGGCGAATCGGTCGCCCTTTCCGGAGAGGAGGATCTCAAGGCCGGCTGCATCGAGATTCCCGATATCGACAATTTCAAGGATCCGGTCCGGTTCGTCTTCAAGATCGCCGACTACAGCCGTCATCCACTCGAAAATCCGATGTCCGTCCGCCGCGTCTCGCTCAAAAGGAAAGGAAAGGTCATCGACGAAATCGCCAAGGACACGCTTTCGCTTGCGAACATGATCCAGATTCGCGAAGAGCTCCTCTGGGCGGAAGAAGCGGACACCGCGGGCGACTGGCACTATCTTCCAAGGGAATTTTTCCGTACCCCGAACGACACGCTCACCCTCGAAACGGAAGACATGGTCGGAAGGATTTCCGCAAGAACGTTCTCTTTCAGGGAAAAATGCGACGGGGCAAAGCCCGCGATGCGCGGCAAGTTCCAGCAGCCCGAACTTTTTTCGTTCCTCAGCCGTACATGGCTCGGGCTAGACCTCTGCACGTCCGAACCGGGGCAGGCAGGCTTTCGACTTCTCGAAAAGAAAAACCGGAAAGAACCCTTGAACCTTTGCGAAGAATTTCCGGCAAAGCCTCTTGCGCTCGGCGAAATTTTCAAGAAGCATCCGAAGGCGGTCGCGATTCAGGTCGAACGGAATGGACGCCTCGACACGATTGCCATCAAAAGGATTTCGAAAGACGACAGGAATCTTTCGTGGAAACTCGACCGGCGCTTTTTTCCCGTCTCCGAAAAGATCACCGGGATAGCGCCTGTCCCGTGGACTCAGGTCCTTGCCGTGCGAAGGCTCGCAAGCGACAGCGTTCCCGCTTTCGAATTTCACCCCAAGGGGCTCCACTTTCGCGGTTCGTGGCAAGTCGCGTTTTACGGGAACATCGCCCAGAAGCCGCTCTACTATCTGGGCGAAACAAGCAGACGTTGGTTCATTTTCAGCAGGCAGTCGAAAAGAAAATCGGAGCGTTCCGCGAGCGCAAGCGAACTCCGCGACATCGGATTCATCGCCGACACGACCGCGCCGGAAATCGGCGAGATCCGCATGGACAAGGCGTTCGTCGCCGGAACCGAACAGGCGGTTCTCCGCATTCCGCTCGTCGAAACGGAATCGGGCATCGCGAACGGCAACGCCATCAAGGCCTTTTCGACGGAAAAGCCCTTTATCTACGCCGAATACGATTCCGAACCGCGCGAAATCGTCCTCGTCGCAAGCGACCTGCCAAGTCCCGGCAAGAGCCTTTTCCTGTCCATCCGCGACGAGGCGGGCAACCACAAAACATTTGAAATTCCCGTTCCGTCGTCAAGCACGCCTCGATAAGTTTTTAAATTGAAAGCGATGGTCAACGATCCCTACATTCTCGTAGCCGACAAGGAATCTCTCGAAAGCCTCGTCGAGGATCTTTCCCGCTATGAAATCGCCGCGGTCGATACGGAAGCGGATTCCATGTATCATTACTCGGTCAGGCTCTGCCTTGTCCAGATTACCATCGGCGAACATCATTACATCGTCGATCCTCTCGCGCCTTTCGACATCCGTCCCATTTTCGCGACCCGCGCGATGAACAACATCATCCTGCACGGCGCCGATT
Source organism: Senegalimassilia sp. (assembly GCA_963652365.1). GTDB lineage: Bacteria > Fibrobacterota > Fibrobacteria > Fibrobacterales > Fibrobacteraceae > Hallerella. The sequence goes on along the minus strand of CAVJTH010000014.1, from coordinate 56,601 downwards.
ACGATTTGCGGATGCTGTGGCACCGCTTCCGGTTCTCGCCCAGGCATGTCTTCGACACGATGCTCGCGGCAAAGTTCCTGGGAGAGCGCGAACTCGGCTACGCAAGCCTGGTTCACAAGTATTTTCATGTTTCGCTCCCCAAGGACAACCAGAAATCCGACTGGACAGTGCGTCCGCTCCCGACCGACATGTGCGAATACGCCATTCACGATACGTTCTTTCTGCACGAACTTTGCGCAATCCTGGGCGAGCAGCTACAGGCGCAAGGAAAATTCGGATGGCTCATCGAAACCTGCGAAGACCTCATCGAAAAGGCGAAACAGCAAAAGCCCGAAGATCCCGAACGCTGGCGAATCGCAGGGTCTTTCCGATTGTCTCCCAAGTCGCTCAACATCCTAAAGGCCGTCTGGACATGGCGCGAACACGAAGCGGAAAAACTGGACAGACCACCCTACAAGGTGTTTGGAAACGAGCTGATGCTCGCGATCGTCCGGTCCGCATCGTATTCCTTCCCGACCCTTCGCGAAGACTTTCTTCCCAGGCTGCCGCGCAACTTTGTCGGCGAACGCAGGGCCAGCTTTTTCGAAACGATCCAGCAGGCGATGCAGGTTCCCGAAAGCGAATGGCCCGAGGCAAGCCACCGTGGACACCCGCCGCTTGTCAGTCCAAACGGCGAACTGATCGATTCCCTCAAGGAATGGAGAAACGAACGCGCCGCGGAGCTCCACTTCGACGAAGCGATGCTCGCGAACCGCTCCCAGCTGATAGCCCTGGCGACCCCCATCGGAGAAACCTGGGAAGAACGCTACGATGCCGCCCATCTTCTAAAGTGGCAACGCACCGTGTGGAACGACATTCTGCATCAAAAACTAACCCGCTGAGGTCTCTATGGGAAACATCGGCTTTTCCGAACTTCTTCTGCTCATTTTCCTGGTACTTCTCCTCTTCGGCGCACGCCGCATTCCGGATCTGGGCGCATCGATTGGCAAGGCGCTGCGGGAATTCCGCAAGGCGAACAGCGACGAACAGCCGAGCGAAAAGACCGCCGAATCCCAGAAAAAAGACACGGACAAGAACTAGGCCTTGCACTTGGAACTTTCCGAACATTTTCGCGAACTTCGGGCAAGGCTCCTCGCCTGCATCGTCTTTTTCGTCATCGTTTCGGGAACAGCCTTCTATTTCGCTCCAAAGCTCTGGATACTCGCCGCAAAGCCTCTGTCGAACGCAACGGTGACGCTCGCGAACCTTTCGCCGACCGAAGGCGTTTCTTCGAGCCTGCTTCTCGCCTGCCTCGTCGGGACTCTAGTCTCCGCTCCCGTCGTCCTCTACCATGGCTACGCCTTCTGCGCCCCGGCCATTCCGCAAATCGAGCGCAAGACCGTTTCGGGATTTGTCGTCCTATCGACCCTCCTGTTCCTTTCCGGAGCGGCGTTCGCCTACTTTCTTTCGATTCCCTTTCTGTTCGCGTTTCTCGCCCGCTATTCGAACCTTGCCATCCAGCTCTGGTCGCAGGAATCCTACATCGCGTTTCTCTTTCGATTCGAAATCCTCTTCGCCATGATTTTTCAGATGCCGGTGCTCGCGGTATTTCTCGCCCGCACCGGAATTTTCGACCGTAACTTTCTCTCCCGGCATTTCCGGCTAGTCATCTTTCTGACTGCGCTTTTTTCCGCCATCGTCACGCCGCCGGATCTGCTCTCCCTGTTCTGGATAGCCATTCCCATCCTGGCCCTTTACGGGATAAGCCTTGCCGCCTATCGGATTTCATGGAGAAGGCAATGACCGCGGAAATCGGATTTTCGGAACTTTGCCTGCTGGTTTTCCTGGCGCTCGTCCTCGTATCTCCCAAGGATATCGGAAAGGCGTTTGCCGCATTCAGGCGAATCAAGGGAAAGCTATACCGGATAAAGTTCGATCTGGAAGACGAACTGATGAAATCCGCCTCGACCGCCGCGAAAGCGGACGATTCCGACACGAAGACGGACGAAAGCCGCTGGATAGTCCAGGCGATCCAGGCCTTTGAACCGTTCCGAAAGGCTCCAAGAGTCGCCGCGTTCTACCCGCTTCCCGGCGAACCGGACATCCAACCGCTGCTCCGAGAACTCGCCGAGGAAAATCGACTGCTCCTGCCGCTAACAGGCGAAAACGGTCTCATGGAATTCGTGCAAGTCAGGAATCTGGAAACGGATCTCGTCGAAGGGCGCTTCCATGTCCGAGAGCCGAAAAAGGAACTTCCGATCCATGCCGGAAACATTCCGTTCGCCCTCGTTCCCGGCACGCGATTTTCTCGCGACGGAGGTCGTCACGGACATGGCAAGGGCTATTACGACCGATTTCTCGCGCGGCATTCCGAAACGCTCAAGTGCGGAGTCGCATTCAGCTTCCAGGTCTCCGAAAATCCCCTGGAGCGAAAGCCGCACGACATTCCGATGAACTATATTGTAGCACCCCGAAACGTCCAAAAGGAGATCCCGCATGTGGAAAAAGCAACCGTTTCATCCTAGCCGCGACCGCAGCGACGACTCTTCGTTCGACAGACCGCGTCGCGACTTCTCGTACGGACGTTCTCCGCGGTTCGAAGACGAAAGCCGCCCACGGCCATCCCAGGTAAACCTCGCCCTCGGCGATGCCGAAAGCACGCCGCAAACCGCAGTCGGCGGAATCCGCGAAGTCACGGAACTTCTGACAAGCTCCCCGATGCGTCTTCACCGCATCCTGTTCCGGCACAATTCGGGAAATCCGAAACTCTATTCCCTGCAGAAGCTCGCCAAGAAGAATCACATCCACGTGCAGCAGGTGGAAGCCCGCATTCTCGACTCCTACGCGATGCCGAACCAGGGAGTCGTCGCCCTCTGCAACGAAAAGGACCTTCTCCAGTGGGCAGACGTAAAGGAAGAATTCTTCAAGGCCCGGGAACAGGGAATTCGCAAGCTCGTCGTCGTCGCGACAAACATCGAAGATCCGCGAAATCTCGGAGCGTGCATTCGGTCGTCTCTCGGTCTCGGCGCGGACATTTTCCTCATGCCCGCAAAGGGAATGTGCGGAATCACGCCGACCGTAGCGCGCGCTTCTACGGGCGCCATCGACAAGCTGCGCATCTGCCGACCCGAAAATCTCGAAGCGGCAATCGGCGAACTGAAACAGTCCGGCTACCAGGTTCTCGGACTCGACGCGGCGACCGAAGTTTCCCTGGTCGATTATTCGTTCGCAGACAGGATCGTTCTTGCCGTCGGCGGCGAAGACGTGGGACTTCCGCCGTTCATCCGAAAGCAGTGCACCGACGTTCTACGCATTCCGATGCAGCCCGAAGCCCAGTCCTACAACGCGTCCGTCGCGCTTTCTCTCGGGCTTTACGAAATCGCCCGCAAGCGCATCTAGAGGCTTCGGTGGAAATTCCCTGGGACAATCCCGAACTTTTCCGTTTTGTCGCCGAAGCCATCGAGGCCAAGACAGAGCATCTCAAGCTTTCGGAACGCCTCGCCAAAGGCCCTTTCGCGGAAATCCGCGGAAAGGTTCTCGACTACATCGCGCTCGTTCCCAGATATCGGAAAAAGTTCCGTACGAAAGGATTTCTCGCCTGCGACCGGCTCGCCCTGGAACAGTCCACCGCCGCGGACATCGGAATCTACAAGGCAAAGCTCTTTCCGGAAGACTGCTCCATCGACGACCTGTGCTGCGGCATGGGCGGAGACAGTTTCTTCCTTTCCGAAAAGGCGAAGGTCCGCGGCTACGACCTCGCCCCGGAACGCGTCGCCATGTACCGTTTCAACACGAAAGCGATGGGCATCGAGCGAACGGCGGAAATCGCGGACGTTCGCACCGTCGAGAATCGAGGCGAATACTTCACGATCGATTCCGCACGCCGCGAAAGGCTCGGAGACAACCAGCGCAACTTCTCGGAACTGGCGCCAGCCTTTTCGGAGATTCTCGAAATCGCGAGACACTACCGCGGCGGAATCGCCAAGCTCCCTCCCGGATACCCGACCGGAGAATTTCCTCCAGGCGCCGAGATCGCCTATCTGGGCTCCCGAAACGATTGCCGCGAATGTCTCGTTTTCTTCGGAGAAATGGCAAGGCATCCCGGCAAGGTCCGGGCGGTAGCGATAGGCGAAAGCGACGAACCGTACGAATGGCTCTCGGAAGCTCCCCTTTCGGAAATTTCCGAACTTCCCACCGGCCCGCTGGGGAACTTCCTCGCCGAACCGATTCCCGTCCTTGTCCGGAGCCATCTGTTTTCCACAATCGCCCGAAAGATCTCCCCGACAGCGAGCCTGATATCCCCGGGAATCGCCTACGTCACCAGCGCATCGCCGCTAGACGCTCCCGCGTTCCGCAACTACCGGGTTCTCGGGAGCGTTCCCCTTTCCACGTCAAAGGTAAAGGCTCTCCTCAAGGCGTACGATATCGGCAAGCTTACGCTAAAGAAGCGCGGCGTCGAAATCGTCCCCGAAGCGGAGATCCGGCGACTTTCTCCCAAGGGTTCGCGCGAAGGCGTCCTCTTTTACACCCGGACAAATGGCGACAAGGCGGCAATTCTCGCCGTTCCCGTCTAGGCTCAAGTCCGATTTCCTATCTTGTAGAACATGGTAAGACTCGACCCCACATGGCTTGAACTTCTGAGCGACCAGTTTGAAATGCCGTACTTCAAGCGGCTCAAGGAAATTCTCGTCGAAGAGAAAAAGAAGTACACGATCTACCCTCCCGGTTCCCAGATTTTCGCTGCGCTCGACGAATGTCCCGCCGACAAGGTCAAGGCGGTCATCCTCGGACAGGATCCCTACCACAACCCGGGACAGGCCAACGGCCTCTGCTTTTCGGTCTCCGACGGCATCGCGAAGCCCCCGTCGCTCGTGAACATTTTCAAGGAACTCCACGACGACCTGGGAATTCCCGTTCCGCAGAGCGGCAATCTCGAAAGCTGGGCGCACCGCGGCATCCTCCTTCTGAATTCGAGCCTCACCGTCCGCGCTCACCAGGCGGCATCCCATTCCCAGATTGGCTGGCAACAGTTTACCGATACCGTCATCGAGCGGATTTCCTCCACCCGGGAGAACCTGGTCTTTCTCCTGTGGGGAAGCTACGCCATCCGCAAGAAAGCCCTGATCGCCCAGGATCGCGGACATCTGGTTCTCGAAGCGCCCCATCCAAGTCCCCTATCCGCCTACCGGGGCTTTTTCGGCTGCAAGCACTTTAGCAGGGCAAACGCCTTTCTCAGAGGCAAGGGTCTCGAAGAAATCGACTGGACACCTTGACAATTCATCCAACATAAGATATATTTGTGTCGCAACCGGGGATATAGCTCAGTTTGGTAGAGCGATAGGTTCGCAATCTATAGGTCAGGGGTTCGATTCCCCTTATCTCCATCAAAGGTCCGCTTCTGGCGGATCTTTTTTGTCTTTAAGATATACCCAAAAGCGATATTCGACTTTTAGAGACTGTTACCATAGTTGACGAACCATCTCTTTTAAGTTCTGCGCTCTTGAAATTTCAATTCTTTACACAGCGGACGGGGGCCATGGTTCTAGCACGCTCTGCACCGTCATTGAGAGCCCTATGTAGCCGTCATCTTTTGTGGTGAAATCTCTTGGCCTGATATCCTTAGGAGAAGGCAACAGGGCAAAGCCACAATCATCCGTTCCGTTAGAAGAAATTCCGGGGTTCAGGGAAATCCAGCCTTCCATCGATTTCAAGTGCAATCCGGCACTATCGATTCCCCCCACAGTATCTATAAGACAATCTTTTGACAGTACTCACGACAAACTTGAAAACCCCTATAAAAAGACCTCCGCATTCGCAGAGGCCAAAGGAGAAAATCAAGAACGAAAGATTTAGTTTTCGTTGTTCTGCATTTCCATCGTTTCGCGGTCCATCGTGTGCTGCAGGTAATCCTTGAAGTTACGGTCGATGTTCACGCCATCGAACTCGGCGGCATCGGCATCGAGAACGAAGATTGCGCTCGGGTTGTCGAGCCAGCCCACGACGTCAACGCCTTCAAGAGTCATGGACTTATCGCCGGCGGCTTTCGCTACGTATTCGACTGCGCTCTTGCCTACCCATCCCTGGCCACATGCACCCTTGACCAGGACAGCGTCGCCATCATCCTTCACGATGCGGAGTTCTTCGTTAAACCCTGCCGTGCAGACAACATCCGTACCGCCCTTCGTTTTCACCAGGTCGATATCGCCTTGCTTGGATTTCACGTTTTTCGGTGCAGCCATCGCAACGACAACCATCAGCGCAAGCAGGCAAAACAAGATTTTTCTAGTCATTTCACATCCTCGAATAGGGAAGAAATCTTTTTACACTCTATCCCAAATATATCCTTTATTTTGACCAAACGACAAGATTTTTTTCTTTTTATATTCGCTTTTATATGAAAAAAATTGTTTTCACGCTCTTTCTCCTGGTTTTTCTCGCCCTGGGCTTCTTCCATTTCGCCAAAGAACGGATTTTCGCCCCTTCCGGCACGGACAGTCCGACAACCTTTCAGGTCAAAAGCGGTTACGCAGCCTCGAAAATCGGTATCGAGCTCGAAGGGCGCGGACTGGTTTCCAGCGGAAAGCTCTTTGCGTGGTGGTGCCGCTACCAAAAAGCCTCGCCCAAGGCAGGGTGGTACGATATTCCGAAACAGGCAAGCATCGCCGAAATTGCCGGAATTCTCTCTGCGGGAAAGACAGCCTTCCGAAAAGTGACGATTCCGGAAGGCCGAGCCTCCTGGGAAATGCCCGCCTATTTTCGCAAGGCGATTCCCGACTTCGATTCGACCCGATGGGAAGCGCTTGTACACGATCCGGAATTTGCCCGTGAACTCGGCATCGAAGCGGAGAGTCTCGAAGGATACCTGCTTCCGGACACCTACCCGATCGAATTCGGCGCGACGGAAAAGGATATCGCGAAGCAGATGGTGCGAGCCAACAGGAAGCTCCGCGACGAGATGGAAGCGAAAGGGAGCCCGATCTGGAAAGAACTCGGAGGATGGCACAGGGTGCTCACGCTCGCAAGCGTCGTCGAGGAAGAAACCGGCAAGACAGACGAACGACAGCTCATCGCGGGAGTCTTCATCAACCGGTTGCGGCAAGGGATTCCCCTCGGAGCGGACCCCACGGTCCGGTTCATTTTCCGAAACCTGACAGGCCCCATCTACAAGAGCCAGCTCCAAAGCGAAAGTCCCTACAACACGCGCCGCTTCCCGGGACTGATGCCCGGGCCGATTTCCAATCCGGGTCGCAAGGCCGTCGAAGCGGTCCTCGATCCGAAGAGTACGGACGCGCTCTACTTTGTCGCCAAGGACGATGGCTCGGGAACGCACTTTTTCGCCAGGAGCCTCTCGGAGCACAATCGCTACAAGTCCACGGCGGCGCGAAATCGCGGAGAATGACTACCAGTTCGCACCGACCTGGAAAAACGCGCTAAAGTCCTTGAAGTCCTTCAGCTTCGCGAAATCGTCCAGCGAAACGAGACGGTGCAATCCCAGGCGCAAGTCAAGCGTCCGGTAGGCAAAGCGAAGCGTCGGTTCCAGAAGCAAGCGGTTCGCGTCCAGAGCGACAAAAGGGTTCTCTTCGAAATCGCGCAGATACGACGCGAAAATCCATGCGCCCAAAAAACGTCCATGCACGCCAAGACTGGCGCGGGCAGCCGCATAGTGATGGGTAGCGGACTCCAGAAAGTTCCAGGATTCGCTCCACGGGGATAGCGCCGGATGCATCCGATACCAGAGATCCACGGCCCGAATCGTTCCTCCGGTCCACGTCGCGAGCGGATCGGGATAGACATAGCCCTTGCCCGATTCCCGTCGAACATGGATTCCCGCTAGCGAACCGATGCCCAGGGAGACAAAACGGGTCGGGGCAAAGAACTTCTGGGCATCCAGGGTCAAAGCCAGGTAGAGCGGAGCGTCGCCCGTACCATCCGTCAGGTTCACCGAACGAAATCCCAGGCTACCCGAAATCCGGTAACCCGCGTCTCCAAACCATTCCCCGAATCCGCCGCGATTCCGTACAAACGAAATCTTCGGATACAGGGTGTTTACGAACAAGGCCTCGGTCTCGTCAAACGTCCTGAATTCGGATTTTCCGATCAGGATGTCCAGGGAGAAATCCGCCAGGGAATCCTTCCAGGCGAAGCGCATTTCCGCATCGTTTTCGCGAAGCTCGCGAATGCGCAGACTTCGAGTGGTCTCGGCAAAATATCCGAGAAGCGGTCGCCTTTTCGCGATGTTCCCCCATGCGGAAAATTCTCCGCGGCAGGAAAAGAATCCGCGCATCAGAAAACCGGGACGTATCGCATACGAATGTTCCCCGACAAAGCCCTCTACGGAAAGCGCATATTCGAACTGGTTGACAAAGCGAAAATCCATGCCCGCATATGCCAAGGGTCCTGTCAGGCTGGATCCGAAACCGCCGAGGCGAATTTCAAGGACCGAAGTTGTCGAAGCGGAAACACTTGCGACTCCCGCAGAATCCAGATTAATTTGTACAGAATCATAGAACGGAGAGTTCGCGATGCGCTTCAGAAAGTTGCTCGGTGCGTCAATGCCCGTATCGGAAAGATCCCAGCGCGAAGAAATGTCGGAATAGTAGATCGAGGGAATCCGCTCGAAGGACGGTTCGAACAGAAAGCGCGGAAGAACGGAATCCGACGGTTCGAGCGATCTGCCGTTTCGCAAGACGATCGAGGAAAGTTCGCCAAGGCGCCTTTCCATGTCCGAATATCCCGCCTGCATCCATTCGAGCGGAGAGCTTTCGGCAAGCGAGTGCGGACGGATCGTGACGATGCGACATCCCGAAGCCTTTTGTGCGCGGATAGACGCCAAGGCGCCCTGGAATCCCGATTCGGCGAGCGGGTCTTCCTCGAAGCCGTCGTTTCGAACCGGATAGGCCATGACATAGAGGGACAAGGCGGTCGAATCGTCCGGAAAAAAGAAAGGGCACTTTTCGCCCGAAGTCGGCGAAAGCGGGATCGCCTCCATCACCGCCGAAGGCACAAGCACGCCCGATTTGCAGGAAAACGCGGTAAAGGGTATCCGCGTCGAATCCGTACGCGTCAAGGCCTCTTGCAGCCGAAGGCGAAAAAGCGACTTTCCCAAAAAGGCGACATCCGGTTCCAGGGATTTCGGCTTTAGCCAGGCGCGCCCCGACGAATCCCCGAAAAACGAGAAGCGGAACGCAAGCGCGGGTTCACCCGAAAAGGCGATCGGCAGGTCAATCAGCCTCTCGCGCGAAGCCTGCGGCAAGACATGCGAAGTAAAAAGCGTGTCGGTCAAGATCCGCTGGATTTCGTCGAGTTCAAGACCGGAAGCCCAGAGCGACCCGACAAAGGCTCCCCACGAAGTTCCGGCAACGGAATCCACGGGAATCCGGTAGTCCCGTATGGCATACAGGACGCCAAGCGAATACCAGGGCGATCGAATCCCGCCCCCTAGATAGAGGACAGTCCTTTCGTGCGCCGGCCGAGACCGTGGATTCTCCCGGGAATCGCCCGACGCAAAGGAAAGCGACAGCAGAGCGAAGAGGAAAATCCATACCCGAAAGAAGCGCATCGCTATCCCGAGCTAGACTTGGCGCAATGCGGAAATCTTTTCGAACTCGCCCGAAGCGACTAGCTGCGCGACACTCGAATCGACGCAGAGAACGTCCCACGCCGGGGCAAAGGACTTTCCGTCGTCAGAAAGGACAAGCCGTTGAAACACGATGGCCCGGAGACTTGCCGCAAGCATTGCCCGAACCTGCTTCTCGCTTTCGCCAAGATCCGCCGAAGATAGATAGGCAAGGACATCTCGCGCAGAACCCGCGGTCGTCGTCGCGACGACCAGAGCCCCTGACTCCGCGGCCCGAAGCGCCGGCAGCAGAACGCTTTCGTCTAGATCACCGAGCCAGAACAGGTCCGTTCCCGAGCGAATCCCCTGCAAGATTTCGTCTTCCTGGGAGACCTTGGCGCGTTTATGCTGCACAAGGCATGCCCCCGTCCGAAGCCGATATTCGGGAAGCGCGGAAAGAAAGCTCGCCCGGAGCGTTCTCCGCGTACAAAGTTCCGAGACAAAGGCGGAAGCGGTCGTCGTCTTTCCCGAAATCATGGGACCGGCAAACAGGATAAGCCCGGATTCCGCGCCAAGCAGGCTCGTCGCCTCGCCGGGAAAGTTCAGAGCCGAAAGTTCCGGAGCCTCCAGCCCGACAGGCCGCAAGACGGCCGCCTTGCCAAACGCTTCGCGAAAGTAGCGCACGCGCCATTCCGTCTTCGCCCAAGGCCCACCACGAAACGATCCGCTTTCTCCGCCCAGAGGACCCAAGAATCTTTCCAGATCGCCAAAAGCGAGCGTTTCCGCGTTCGGAATGTTCCTAACGCGCCCCGCGATGCGAAGCGCGGGAAGAAAGCCCTCGGCAAGGATCAAATCCACCGCGCCGACTTGCAGCGCGTATTCCAGAACGCTATCCAAAGAACTTGCCATATCGAATTTCCTATTTGTTCGGGCGGTAGGCGGCAAAGCGGCGACGATTCAGGGAACGCCGCCAAGCGTCCTCTCCGCGGATAAATCCCGAATCCACCAGATTTTGCAGGGAATCGTCGAGCGAAACTCCCTGGTCCCTGGACATCGCTATCGCCTGGGGCAGCCGGGAAAGCTCTCTTCGGCGGATAATGTCCACCACCGAAACGGTCACCTTCAGGGCTTCCACGGCAAGGACCCAGCCTTGGCCCTCGATGACGGGGAGCAAATGCTGCACCACGACACCCTTCAGTTCGTTCGACAGCGCACTGGCCAGGGCGTCTTCCCCGTCTCCGGCTTCGGACAGCAGGCGAGAAAGCAAGCCGTAAATATCGTTTCCCGTCGTGACGGCAAAGACCAGGACGCCCGAAGAAGCCGCCCGCAAAAGCGTCCAAAGCTCGTCGAGGGATTCCAGATGGTCAAACAGGATGACATCCGTTCCGGCGCGCACCGCATCCCGAACGGCCTCGCTTCCCGAACGCACGTGCAGCCCGACTTCCTTTTGGAGAACCAGTCCGCGCGCACTCTGGAGAATGCGTTCGATCGGCTTTTCGACCGTTTCGAGAAGAACGTCCCGACTGTGCAGGATAGCTTCGCCAAACGCGCCAAGCGTCGTCGAACGACCGCTTTCCGAAGAACCGGCGACAAGGACAAGTCCGCTCGAAAGCTTCGGAAAGTCCGCGCAGAACGGTGGAAGATCCAGTTTGTCAAGCGACACCGATGCCGAAGGGATCAGGCGAATCGAAAGCGCGGGAACCGTATCGTTCCACGTAATAGTCAGGCGATTCCGCCCGGCACCCGAAATGGCGAAGGACTTGCTGAAATCCACTCCGACCACGGGTTCGTAGCCATCCGCAAAGCCGCCCTTCGCTTCGGAAAGGTATTCGGAAAGCCTTGAAGCATCGCAAGGCGCATCGCTTGCATAGACCAGCTTTCCAAACACGCGGAACGCGATCGGGAACTTTTCGGAAAGATAGACGTCCGTCGCTTCATGCTTTCGGGCAAAGGCGACAATCTGCGAAAGAGAATTTTCCGCGGAAAGCTTCTCCGGAATTTCGACCGTTCCTTCCCCGTTTTCGATTTCGAAGCGATCCGGCAGTTCCTCGTTCGATTCGGAAGCTCCATCCGATTCTTCCGGCAAGAACGCGGCAACCGACGCGATGCTCGTCTGTTCGAGCCCGGCTACCTTTTCGATCTGCACGCTTGTCGCGGTCGCCTGGCCGTATGGATTGTTCCCTTCCAGGGCGATCGGGGGTTCGAACGGTTCGGGCTGCGGCGCGGGCTTTGCGACAGGCGCGGTTTCCTGGACCGCGGGCGAACTTTTCGGAGCCGGTCGCTCGAACGAATTCGAAGCCTTTTCCTTTTCCGCAGCGTTCAGCTTGATTTCCAGGTCCCGGACATAGGATTCCACCGCCTCGTAAGTCGTCCGATCGAGAATTCCCTTTTCGAGCAGGAGCAGTCCCAAGTCGTGCGTCTCGTCCATTTTTCCCCAGAATTCCTGGATCTGCGTCTTCGTGACCAGATTGTTCGAAAAGAGGACCTTCGCCATGATCTGATTTCTTGTCATCATACAAAATCCCTGCGGCTAAACCACCAGCTCGAAACGGCAAGGAAAACCCCGATATAGCCAATCGCATACAGAGTGTTCCACAAGACGTAGTGAGGGGGAAGCGCGATGCCGTGCACGACATACGCCGCGATGTCATAGCGATACAGACCGGGAAATACGGCATGGACGATTTCGGCAGCCTTTTCCATCACGACGCTTTCCGCCCCTTCGACTTCTCCCATTCGACGGACAAAGCGCACCTGTTCCATCAGCTCGTTCGAAAGCCGACCGGCGATATAGACGCCTATCGTAAAAAGCGCGGAAAGAACCGGAGTCGAAAAGGTCGAGAACAGGAGCGCGACCGCGACGACTATCGCCATTTCCCAAAAAATCAGGAAGACCGCCCAGAGAAGCGAAAGTGTCGGACCGGATCCCGTCCACAGGAGGATCGCGTAATAGACCGTCGTGAGCAGAACGAGATGGACCGCGACGACCGCCAGGAGTCCCAGATACTTCCCGACAATGAAGACGGCCCGACCGATAGGCTTCGAAAGAAGCGTCAGGACGGTTCTGCCCTGGATTTCCTTCTGGACAAGGCCGATTCCGACAAAGACCGAAATAAGCAGACCCGAAAGGGACATGATGCTGAGCGTTGTCGATTTGATCACGTGTGCGCGATCGAAGACGGACCATTCCCCGAGCAGGATGCTGAAGAAAGCGAGAGCGATCGCCAGAAAGACGATATTGTAGAGGATCTTGTTTCGAACCGATTCGCGGAAGGTGTTTAACGCGATAATCCCGATGTTCCTAATGTTCTGCACGAGCGATTTCCTCCGTCAAGACATCTTCGAGACTGGGACGCTGGTGTTCGACGCGTTCTACGGGAAGTCCCGAACGAAGACAAAAGTTCAAGAACCTGTCGCGCGCAAGCGAATCCCGACAGACCCATTCCCGCGGAGTCGTTCCCTGGGGCTTGACGCCTTCGGGGACATCCTGTTCGGGAATATCCACCGAAACGTGGACATGGTATTCCGCAAAGGCGTTCGACGTGAAGTCATCGACCGTTCCTTCGCGAACGATCTTTCCGCCGACAATCATCGCGACGCGGTGACTGATCGTTTCGACATCCGACAGCAAGTGGCTCGAATAGAAGACCGTGACGCCCTCCCGGTTGAGCGAAAGAATCGCTTTGCGGACATCCTTTCTGCCCACGGGATCCAGACCGCTCATCGGTTCGTCCAGAACGAGAAGTTCCGGTTTCGAAAGAATGGCCTGGGCGATTCCCACGCGTTGCATCATTCCCTTCGAATAGGTGCGCAGCCGCCTGTCTATCCAGTCCCTGTTCGCGTTCAGGAGCGAAAGCGCCCACTCCACGCGTTCTTCAAGAAGAGCGCCGGAAAGTCCGCAAAGCCTTCCGTAGAACCGCATCAGCTCGCGCCCCGTCAGATAGTCGTAAAAATAGGGCTGTTCCGGCGAATAGCCCAGATGCCGTCTGCTTTCCACGTCCGAAGGATCTCGACCGGCGACCAGGATCTTTCCCGAATCCTTGCGGAGAAGTCCCGTCAAGAGCTTGATCGTCGTCGATTTTCCCGCGCCGTTCGGACCGATGAATCCATAGATGACACCTTTCGGAACATGGAACGACACCCCCGAAAGAGCCTTTTTCGGACGCAGAAGAAAACCCGTTCGATAGGTCTTCTGGAGATTTTCGACCTGGATCATTTTTCGTCCTCTTCGCCCTTCACGATTTTTCCAAGGGTCTTGCGGTTGAAGCAATAGTAGAGCACAGCGCCGACCAGGTAGATCAAGAGCCCCGCATAGAAGAAATAGTTGAGCGACGAAACCGGAAATCCGGGAAAGATCCAATTGAGCAGCGGATGCCCAAAAAAGTACAGCAGAACGAGTAGAACGCCTAGAATCCGAAGCGCGTAGGTCACTGCAATTTTCTTGTCCATAAGAACTCTCCAAAAAGAAGCCATTCAGGGAAAAAATACACATTAATGGAGAAAAGCGTTAGGCGGACCGGGAAAATTATCGCGGGATTCGCAAGGCTTGGCGTCTGGAGAAGAGATTCCAATGGAAGCTTTGTCGGGGCAGGATTGGCACGGCTTTGTCGATGGACTTCCGACGAGATCCAGAAAATCCGGGAGCCGCGATTGAAAGCGGAATTCGCTAGAAAAAAGGAGACGACTATCCCTTCACGTGGATAGCGGCGGCAAATTCGCGAAGAAGCGCCGGATCCTTCACCTTTTCCCAGAGCGTTCCCGTCACGATCACCTGCGCTCCGGCAGAGACGCGCACCGAAGCGGCTTCGGGTTCCCGAATTCCGCCTCCCGTGATGATCGTCATCTGAGTCGCCTTCCGCGTATAGGCGATATGCTCCACGGGAACCGGCGTCTCGGCCCCGGAGCCCGCTTCGAGATAGACGTAGCGCATGCCCATCAGCTCCGCGGCGATGGAATGCACCATCGAGAGCTTCGGCTTGTTCGACGGAACGGGCGTCGTGTTGCTGATATATTCCACGGCGGTGCGCTTTCCGCTCCCGATAAGCTCGTAAGCGGTCGGAATCGCTTCGATGCCGAGAGACCTTACCAGCACGCCGCCACGAACCTGCTCGTCAATCAGATAGTTCGGGTTGCGACCCGTCACGAGCGTCGTGAAAAGAATCGCGTCAAATCCGGGAACCACCTGGGACGCTCCGCCCGGAAAGAGGATGACGGGTAGCGAGACTTCCTTCTTCAAGGCCATGACCTGGGAAGGAAGCTTGAAGTTTCCCATGAACGATCCGCCGACAAGAAGCACGTCCGCACCGTTCTCGGCAGCGAGCGTTCCCGCTTTGAGAAGCGACGTGTCGTCCGAAGTATCGGGATCGAGCAGCACGGCGAAGAGGGCGCCGCGCCTTTCGATAGACTCGTTCAAGGCTGTCTCGATCTTACCTATTTGAAGCATGGCGAAAATATAGGAAAGACTCGAACCGTCACTTGCTCTTTTTGCGGCGAACGCCCCATTTGTCGCGCATTTCTTCCTGGACCTTCTTCTGCTTGTAGCGGACGACCAGCTTGAATTCGACGATGTACACGCCCGAACCGACCAGGCGACCCGTATGGTCCTTGTAGTTCCAGTTGACAAACACCTTCTTGTCCGTCGTGAGGCAGTTTCTTTCCGCTCCGAACGCCGCGCTGTTGCACGGAATGTTGAACGTCGTATCCGTCACGTACTGTCCCAGGTTGTCAAAGTAGCTCACGCTGAAATTCACGAAGACATCGCCCGGATCGATACTGTCGAGAAGCGACGCGTCGTAGTTGCCATCCGCATCGAGTTTCGCCCCGTCGATAAGCTGGGGAACAAAGCGCTCGCCGAGAGAAATCAAGTGTCCAAGAGTTCCTTCGTCGCGCAGATCCGAGGTCCGCGTCTTGCTTGGCACATAGGAAATGGAAACCGAATTCAGCGTATTGGTGATGTACTTTTCCGGATCGTAGGATCCCATGTTGACGGATTCCACCAGCTTTCCAAGAAGCCCGCCGATAACCACCGGAGACGCGTTTTCGACTGTCTTGTTGCCATAGAGATCCGCAATGGAAGACTTCGCGCCGCGCACGACCAGAAGAGAATCCCCGGGTACGATGCCGTCCGTAGATTCGCGAAGCACCAGGCGCACCGACTTGCCGTCTGCCGCCCAGAGCATCCGGGAAGGACGAAGATCGATCGTGTCGCTTCCATGGATGTAGGCAAAGAGATCGTTTCCGACCAGCGAAGAATAATCGACCGGTTCGGAGAACGAAACCGTCAGCGTGTCGCGGGAATCCCCGTAATGGAGCGAAGCCGCCGTGACGACAGGTGCCATCTTGTCGGAAATCGCGATTGTCTGGCCCGCGACAAACGTATTGCCAAAGATATCGTAGTATGTGTAGAGCGTTGCCGCGGGAACGTTCGAGCCGATGCTCGTAAGCCCCGAAGCGACATTGACGTTGCTCCGGACCACCCAGCCGACACTCTTTCCGTCTGCGCCGAGGATCAGGTCGCGCGGCTGGGCCTGAAGCTCGATCAGGAGCCCACGGGAACTGTACCACGGGAACGAGAAGTAGAAGTTCTCGATATCTTCCGCGGTCACCTTCGAAGAGAACTTGACCGCGATGGAATCGAGCTTGCCGTCGCCGTCCGTGTCGTAATACTCGACCACGTCGGCAGCCGGGTAGCGATCCGTCACTTTCACGGGAACCTGGCGTTCGTATTCCGAAGTCGCGATGTAGGAGAGATTGTGGAACGAAGCCCCCGGAGCAAGCGTCACGAAGTCGGTCTGACCGTTCAGGCCGAGCGAATCGCCGACCAGGATGATGAGGTTTTTCGTCGGCAGGTAGATCTTGACCGCATCCAGGTCAAATCCCATCGCGTTCAGCCACACGACCATTTCGGGACTTCCCAGATCCGCCGGGATGACGTCGATGTTGAACTCGACAAAGAGAGAATCTCTTCCCGTCTTGTTGCGAATCGCGTAGGCCTGCCTGATGACGTGGGAACCGAGAAGAAGAAGGTCCGTGCTGCGGTTGTAATTCGCCCCGGTCTCGTCACTCGTATAGGTTACGATAATCCGAGCGTTGTCCGGGAATCTCTCGCCGGAAAGTCCCAGTTCCGCCGCGCTCGCATAGATTCTCGACCCCGACACCGTAAGCGCTCCGGAAAGCGGAAGCGTATCGCCGTTGACGACCACGGCAAGTCCCGTCGCCGAAAATCCCGCGGGAATCGTATCGGAAAGAATCACTTCGAGGGAATCCAGAAGACCGTCATCGTCCGCATCCTGGATGTAGGCGATCTCCGCCTTCGGAATCGGGTCATAGAAATTGATGCCGTCGAAAATGATCAGGTGTCCATCCTTGTCGGTAATGTAGATGCTTCCCGCGAGAACCGTCGTATCCGCCGTCACCCAGAAAGACTGGTCATTCCCGGTGACACCGATGGCGATGTTCGAAGCGGGCGCATCCGTATTGGACGGGTCCTTGAAGACCAGCCCCGCGGACCCGGATATGTAGAGCGAATCCGAATCGCCGAAGTAATCGCGAATCTTGTCCGCATCGAGCGTAATTTCAACGACATCGCCGACGCTGACCGTTTCCCGGCCGTTTGCGGGAATCGAATCGGAACCGTAGCTCGGCAGATCCGTCGATTGGGAGCCTCCGCCCGTCACGTAGGTGTTTCCGTTGATGACGACCGTTCCGGAAACGGAGGAATCCGCGGGAACCGGGATCAGCTTGGATCCTCCGATGACGAGCGTATCGCCCTTGTCGCGCTTGTCGTTTGTCGGGTAGAGATCCGAACCGTCCTGATTTTCCGAACCGTCCTCGTCAAAGCCTTCATAGACCGTGGAATCCGTGACCCATGGAGGAATCCATTCGTCGCCGCCGCCCTTTACCGAGCTCGAAGAATAGCCCGAGCCGCTCGAAGAACCCGGATTTTCTCCACCCGCGGAACTCGAAGTTCCGCCATCGCTATCGCCATTCGAAGAACTCGAACCGGAACCTTCCGAACCGGAAGAATTGCCTGCGCCGCTCGACAGCCCCGGAACATCGCCTCCCGTGGAGCTCGAAGAACCTCCGCCGCTACCGTCATTCGAAGAGCTCGAATTGTCGTCTGTCCGTCCCGAAGAACTGAGACTGGAATTGCCCGAACTCGAAGAGCTGGAACCCGAGCCGCCGATCGAACTCGAAGATTCGTGGAAAACGTTCGCGCTGGACGAGCTGCGGGAATTCGAGGAGATTAGCGTTCCCGGATTCGTCGTCGCCGAGTTACGGTTGGAACCCGCCCCGGCAATCGGCGCCAGGTCGTCGAGGTAGTTGTCAATCCACTGGACATGGAGCAAGATGTTGTTGTCTATCAGCTTGTTCGGATTCGACGTGTAGTCGAGGAATATCAGGTGCCCGGAGTTCGAAGCCACAAAGATATGCCCCTTGTGGTCGGCGGTTCCCTGGTCCAGAAGCCAGCGAATTTCGTAGGATCCCTTGATCGCATAGCCGGAAACTTCCGCCCCGTTCGAAGAAAAGCTGCCGGTCATCAGGCTGTCGGGAAACATGTACTTGCGCAAATCGACATCGGCGATCACCTTGCGCGTTTTCGGATCTATCTGCACGATGTGGGAATCTCCAAAGAGGAGAATCGTATTCGAATATTCGTCGAAGCTCGCCCCGTGAGCGCCTTTCAGCGAATCGATCAGCGTCTTGGTCTTTAGCCCGGTAATGTTTTGCGCCGGACATGGCCTCGTACTGACATTGCACACCGTGTCCGTGATGATTCCAAACTGGGCGTTGTAGTCCGAGCTCCGGGAAATCGTTCCCAGGTTGCTCGAACGCGTATAGTAGGCCTGGCCGGAATTGTCCCAGAGAAGCGTCGTGATATTCGACACGGAACCAGAGACGTTCACCCGGCGAATAAGGCTCAGGCGGTCTGCGGCAGTCGAATCCGTTTTATACAGGATCAGGTTTCCGGGAATACCCGCCGACCAGAGAACCGAGTTGTCCGGATTCATCATCAGATGGAACGTGGAAGCGCGAATTCCCGACTTGACGGTCTTGACCACGCACTTGGACGAACTCGTATCCGACGCGTTCATATTGACCTTGTAGATTTCGTTGTAGTCCTGCCCGGCGACAAGAAGGTCTCCGTCCGGATGATGGACAATGCCGTCCGCACCGTTAGTTCTGCAAAGAAGCCTCTTGTTCGAAAGCTTGAGATAGCCGTTGCCGTCGTAGTAATAGTCGAGAGCCTTGGCGCTCTGCTGCTGGGAATAGCGCGTGTAATAGACGGTTTCCTTGGTACTCGCCGAAGGATACAGATCGCCGACCTGCTGGATCCAGACGCCGGTCGCCGGGTTGTAAGGCGAATTGAACGACTCGCCCGCATGGACAGACACGAAAAGAAGCGGGGCAAGTCCCAGAGCGAAAATGACTTGTTTGAACGTTTTCATAGCGGTATCCTCCTCCGGTTAGTCGTCAAGAGCAAGGCTCGCCTTGCCGCCGCGGACGCCCCATTTGAAGATTTTGTCATAGGTATAGGAATGCTTTTGCCCATACACTTTCAGGTGAAACTGGACAAGATAGGCGCCGACGCCGACCTTTCGTCCCGAAGCGGAACGCATGTTCCAGCGCAGGTAGAGCCTTTTCGCGTTTTCAAGGCAGTTTCCGGCAAAGTCCGGATCGTCGCACCGAATCTTCCCATGGCCGCCGGCGACGAAGTTTCCCAAGTTCGTATAGACGTCCATTGACCAGCGCAGACCGATCTTCTCCAAGTCAAGGCTTTCGCCCGTCGAATCGTCAAAGATCGTCGCAAAGGCGATATCGAGCATCACGCCCAGAGAACCGTCCATCTCCTTTTCCGACGAAGTTCCCTTCGGAATCAGGCGTTCGGTAAAGGCCGGCCCATCGACAGAAAGGTCCGCGCGATCGACGCCGGCAATCGAAGCGGTTTCCATCACCACGCGAGGATCGCCCTCGATGCCCACCAGGCGGGAATTGTTCCCGACGGCATTTCCATGGACGTCCGAAACCGCCGACGCGACAATAAACAGGGAATCGTTCGGATTCGCGCGGGAAAGAAGCTTTTCGCCCGACGCGACCGAAAGGCTTGCTTCCGACCGGTCATCGTTCCATTCCGCCTGGGAAAAGTCGAAGAAAACGGTGTCGCCGCCGATGACAAACCCGAGAAAGTTCGAATTCGAAATCTTTCCCGCATCGATGGATTCGGAAAACTTCACGGTCAGACGATCCGCCTTGCGATTGCTCTTCGATTCCGGCGAAAGGAACGTCGAAGAGATCACGGGAGGCATCCTGTCGTTCATGTCGAGATACTGGAAGGTCGAAACGGTATCCCCGTTCACGACCGAAATGTTTTCGAGAGCCGCATATCCGTAGCTTCTGGAATCGTCGATGGAAGTCAAGCCTTTTTGCACCATGGCCTGTTCGGATTCGGAAAGCCTGTAGGAAACCGTCTTGCCGTCCTTGGAAATCGCCAGGTTCCTGGATGCAGGCGAAATGATCAGTTCGTTTCCGGCGGAATCCTTCCAGAAGAACTGGAGGCGCATGTTTTCTAGGTCCTCTTCGGTGATCGGGTTTTCAAATCCCACCGTCACCGAATCCATCCGCCCGTCCGCATCGGAATCAAAGAATCCGTTGTTCTCGTTCGAAAGGTAGATCCGCCCCGCATTGGCGACTTTTGCCGGCAAGTTGAATGTCGCGAAGTTTCCATCGGCGGTGACAAGCCCCAGGTCGCCAAGTCCCGAAACGACGGAAAGGGAATCGCCGACTTTTACCGTCCCCGGCTCGGTCGTCACCGTCCACCGCTTGCCGTTCTTCGAAACGGCTTCGATCCGAACCTTGTCGCCATTCGAGAGCCGCAACACGGAACCCGACGAGAACGCGGTATCCAGGCTCTTGTTAAAGTCGAGCACGAGCGTGTCGCGCGCACCGGAAACGCCCCCGATAAGCGTCGCCTGGAGAATGACGGGGCCTATCCTATCCTCTAGCGCGGTGGAGAGCGCAGCTGTCGAGCCGCTCAGTCTTGACGTCACGAATACTTCGAGCGTTCCGTCTCCGGAAGTTCCGGTGAGCGACGTCTTCACGTCGAGAAGTTCCATCACCCCGCCGTTCCGCTTGTATTCGCCCGAAAATTCCGTTCGGGAAGCGCCATCCGGGAAGACATAGAAGATGCTGTCCCACGAAACGGAATCCGTCCGGCCCGAATAAAACGCAATGACGCTGTCGCCCTTGCCATCGCCGTCCGCATCGTAGATAAAGGCGCTGTCGAGAGTCGGCAAGTACGGGTTTTCAAACGCGAACTTTCCCGGAAACGTTTCCTCGACAAAAAACGTGGAATCCGAAGGATTGACAAGACCCTTCGCGACAAACGCCGCGCCGGAAACCGCCCCCGTCGAGCGAACCGAGAAACGCCCGACGCCTTTTTCCAGAATGACCCTGTCTGTCGAATCGCCGGCAAGCGTCACGAAATTCAGGTTTTCCGCACCGCGGACAGGATCGAGATAGAAGGCCCGCTTGTCAATCACCGTATCCGTCTTTCCGGCGTTCGGGCCTACAGGGATCACCGCGCGAACCGTCACGGTCATCGACGAATCCACCGGAAGCGAAAGACTTGACGTCGAATCGATGACGACCGTATCGCCCAGGGCGTTTACATAGGAATATTCCAGGCGCGGCACATAGAACGTGTAATAGCGGAACACGACAGGCGTCGCGCTCTCGTTCAGCTGCATCCCGAGCGGAAGATTTTCGACCGGGAATTTCGAAGAGACCTTGGCATGGAAAAATCCCCGGACAGCGTCCGAAGTCACCCTTGCCGTCGGGTGCGAAAGTTCCGTCTTTTCGCAGGTCGTCGTCCCCGAAGCGTAATCCTTTTCGCATGGATTCAGCGTCAGGGAATCGCTTTTCGCGTAAACCAGGAATTCCGCTGACCGAATGGCCTTCGAAGTGTCCGCGATGTTCTCGGATTCGGGAACGGTCCACAGATAGGCAATCAGCGACGTATAGATCGAATAGTAGCCGCACTTTCCCGCTTCGGGACACGAATTTCCGAAAGCCATCGCGACCAGAAGCAGCGCGATACCGAGAACCCGTACAGGCAGCAGACCGAATATCCGATAGAACATACCGACATCTCACGAAAGAAGGATGGAACGATGACATTCCTGACTAGAAAATTAACTTAATAATGACGGAAACGCTCGGATTTCGGCAATGTAAGGATTTTGCAATAGCGCAAATTGGAATACTAGTCCGGCAGCAGGTCGGAAACGACCGAATCCATCATCAGCCATCCGCGGCCCACGAGGCGCAAGCGCGAACCGTCCCGTTCGACAAAGCCGAGCCGCCGCCAGCGCTCGATCCTTTTTTCGGGGATTCGCGCCGACTCTTCCGATTCCAGGGACTGCAAGTCGAGACCTTCCCGCGTACGCAGCGAAAGCCAGATGCGTTCCTCGACGCGTTCCTTCTTGCCGAGCGCGTCCTTTTCCAGGCCGGAATCCGGGCAGCCGTCCTCGACCCAGCGCTTCCAGGCGGCGTAGCGGATCGGAGCCGCCGAACGGACGCTTCCGTCAAAGCCGTGCGCGGAAGGCCCGAGCCCGAGATACTCCCCGAGACGCCAGTAGTTCCGGTTGTGCAAGCCCTCATCGCCGGGCCTTGCGAAGTTAGACACTTCGTAGCGTTCGATTCCGAAGTTTCGCAAGATGCGCACTCCCGATTCGTACATTTCGGGATAGAGAGCCTCGTCCAGGGCGAAGAGACCTTTCCTCATGCGATTTTCGAGAACCGTTTTCGACCCGAGCGTAAGCCCGTAAAAGCTCACATGCCCGATTCCCGATTTTGCGAGCTCCGCAACGTCATCCCGAAACCGGTCAAGGCTCTGCCCCGGAAGCCAGAACATGAGATCCGCCGAGGCCCGCGTTCCCGTCTTCCGCGTAAACTCGACAAGCCTGGCGAGAGCTTCGCGATTTTCCCTCGCCGTTCCGCGCCGACCGATCGCCTGCAACAGGGAATCGTCAAACGTCTGCAGCCCGAGACTGAAACGGTTCACTCCCAGCAAGTGCGCGCATTCGAGAAACTCCTCGCTTGCCGAATCCGGATTGCACTCGACGTTCACTTCCAGAAGTTTCGAAAAATCCACGCCCAGGGACTCCAGTCCGCGGACAAGTCTCGACAGTTCGATGCGAGGAAGCTCGCTGGGCGTCCCCCCGCCCAGATAGGCTGTCGAAAAGCCCGAAGTCCCGAATTTCCACTTCGAAAGACGGAGTTCCGCTTCGCGGAGAAGCAGATCGACATATTCGGCAAAGAGTCTTCTCGACCCGGGAAGCGTCGCGAAATCGCAGTAACCGCAGATTTTTTTGCAAAACGGAACGTGAATGTAAAGTCCTTTCATCGAATCCGAATATATATTATGCGCGTGGGAAAATGGTTTCGCATCAAGTCGCTTTTCAGGAAAAGGATGCCCTCGGTCCTGTTCTTTGTCCTGGCGGGAACAGTCCTCATCCTCGCGTCCGTGCTGCTCTTCGGACCTTCGTACAAAGATATTTTCCTTGCCCTGATGCTGTGGAGCCTTCCTCTTTTTTTACATTGACGCCCGATGTCGCTCTTTAGCTCCAGACTCCAGAAGAGAAAGATCAAGTCCATCGCGTTCTACGTCGCCAGCTGGATTCTTTTCAGCTTCCTGTTCTTCTTTTTCCATTTCTACGGCTCCCCGCAAGCATCCGATCCGATTCTCTACCTGACCGCGTTCCAGTTCGCCATCCTGACCGGGCTTTCCCACGGGCTCTACGACGTGATCATCCTGCGAGACGACAGGGATCCGCGCCCGATTCCCGCGGCGATGCTCATCCGGCTCGGATACTTTGCCGCGACGGTTTTCATCGACATGGCGATTTGCGTTCTGGTCCTCAACTGGTACGAAAGCGGTTCGTTCATCGACGAAAGCGGACTCGAACGCCTGCAGCGGGCATTTCGCGAACCGGCCGTCCAGGCATTCGCCATTTACGGAATCCTGTCGGGATTCTTCATCACGTTCATCCGTTCCGTGAACAAGAAGTTCGGCGCGAACGTTTTCGTCAACACGCTTCTCGGCAAGACCCAGGATCCGAAAGAAGTCGAGCTTATCTTCATGTTCGTCGATTTGCGAAATTCCACGCGGCTCGCCGAAGAAATGGGACACGTCAAATACAGCCGCTTCATGAAGGAATACTACAGGCTGCTTTCCAACTGCTGCGAAGAAAACGACGGAGACATCTACCAGATAGCCGGAGACGGCGTGTTTCTCACGTGGCCGCTTTCCGCCGCACGCAAGAGGGCAAAGCCCATCCTGTGCTTCGAAGACCTCAAGCGGTGCTTTTCCCGCACGCGCAAGCGATTTCTCGCGGAATTCGGGCACTATCCGACATTCAAGGCCGCTGCGCACTGGGGAAAGGTCATCATGACCGAGGTAGGAAACTTTCGAAGCGAAATCGCCTACCACGGAGACGCCATCAACACGACCTCCCGCCTGCAGGATCTCTGCAGCCGCCTAGGCGAAGAATTCCTCGTTTCGAGAGAACTTCTGCAAGAACTTCCCAATATCGGAAAGTACAGCCCGCTTCCCAAGGGACCTTTCGAACTCAAGGGAAAAAGCAGCGAGACCTTTATCTACGCGCTGCATTTCGTGGAAGAGGATGCTTCCCCGAAAAAATCCTGAACCAATAGGAGCGAACGATGATCGGAAAAGTCAATGACGATTTTTTCACCCAGGCGATTCTCGCAAGGACAGGATGCAAGAACGCGAAAGTCGTCATCGGCCCGACAATGGGCGTGGATTCGGCCATCCTGAAGGTTCCCGGAGGCTTCATGGCCGTTGCCGAAGACCCGATTTTTCCATCCGTCCGCATGACTCCGAAGGATTTCGCATATGTCACGGTCCACATCGGCGCAAGCGACGTCGCCGTCATGGGAATCAAGCCGGAATTCATGACCTATTCGCTTCTGCTCCCTCCGGACACGAAAGAGGACTACATCGCAAGTCTCGTCCGGGAAATCAGCGCCGAAGCGAAGCGCCAGGGAATTTCGATCGTGGGAGGCCATACGGGCTACTACGGAGCGGTCAACTGCCCGACAATCGGGGGAATCTCGGTCTGGGGATACGGCAAGCGATACGTTTCGCCGAAAGGCGCCAAGGCGGGCGACAATCTGGTCATCACCAAGGGTATCGCCATCGAGGCGGCAGCGCTTCTGGGATTCGAACTGGGCGAAGCGCTCAAGGGAAAGCTCGAAAGCAGGGACATTCGCCGCGCCGCCAGGCGAATGAAGGAAATCTCCGTCGTCAAGGATGCGGAAATCGCTTCGAAGTTCCGAGGCGTCCATGCGATGCACGATGCGACCGAAGGCGGCACCAGGCGCGGAGTCTGGGAAGTCGCCGAGGCGTCCGGGAAAGGCGTCCTGCTCGACATGGATGCCTACAGGATTCCGAGAGATATCGAGAACATCTGCCGAATTTTCGGACTCGATCCGTGGGAAGTCATCAGCGAAGGCACGCTCGTCATCGCCGTTTCCCCGAAAGACACGGATGCTCTCCGGAAAGCGCTAGCCGACCAGGGCATCCAGAGCGCGGTCGTCGGAAAATTCATGAACTGGGAATTCGGGCGAAAAACGCTCCACAACAGAAAGATCGAAGATTTCCTGCCGCCGGTCAAGGACTTTTTCTGGGACGTTTTCTTTAACGCGGCAGACATCCTCGCGCAGGGAAACATCGAAGGACAGCTTTCCGAGAGCGACAGGCTCTGTCGAGACCTCAAGGCCTGCGTCGATCGCCTGAAAGCGGCGAACATCTGCAGGATGCTGCCGGAAATCGGGATGAATATCGGCTACACGGAAACGGGAACATCCCGAAAGGACGTGTGCGCCGTTCCCGGGCGCATTTTCCGCGTCGAAAACGAGACCTGTTCCGTCCGCGATCCCAAGATGGGAATCAGCGTCTATATGGCGGACTCGCTTCTCTCCATCCGAAAAAAGTTTCCCGAAGCGAAATGCATCGCCAATTTTCGAAGCAGCCCAAAGATTCTTTCCGCCTGCAAGAAGGCGAAATTCCGAATCGTCGAAATGCCCACGCCCAAGGACTACCGGCAACGCGGAAACGATTACGACAGGGATCTCGAAAGCGTTATCGACAAGACGCCCGTCTTGCCGGATATCGTCGCCATTCCGGACCGGATCAATCTCGAAAAGCTGATTCTCGTCGTCGGAAGCTCGCTAAAGGATTTTGAACGGAAAGTCCTGAAAATCAACGCGGCGCTCTGACCTTCCCGGCGAAGTCGGGTGGGCAAAAAGGCCGAATTCCGGAACGTTCAGCCTTCCCGACTGTATTTCGAATGCCCCTCTTCGAAGGCCTTTCGCAAGTCTTCCGTCGCAAGTTTCGGATCCTTCGCGGACATGATTTCCGAGACGACGGCAAGTCCATCGACGCCGGAAGACGCGACGGCGGCGGCGTTTGACAGGTGGATTCCCCCGATAGCGACCAGCGGATGCCGCGAAAGCGCCTTTGCCTTTCGGAGCCCTTCGACACCTAGCCCCTCGACCGCATCGAGCTTTGTCGTCGTCGAAAAGGCCTGGAACGCGACATAGTCCACATCGCAATCGTTCGCCGCGACAAGCTGTTCGTAATTGTCCGTCGAAAGCCCGATGATCTTGTCCTTTCCGAGCAATCGCCGCGCGACCGGATACGGCAAGTCGCTCTGGCCGATGTGCAGCCCGTCCGCATCGACGGCGAGCGCAATGTCTAGCCGATCGTTGATGACAAGCGGAACGCCCGTTCCCCGCAGGACTTCCTTCAGCCGCAGCGCGAGTTCGTAGAATTCCCGCGAAGAGCAATCCTTTTCCCGAAGCTGGACAACGCTTGCGCCGCCCGCGAGCGATTTTTCCACGACTTCTTCTAGCGGGCGACCGAGCGAAAGCCCGCGATCCGTCACCAGATAGACCTTCAAGTATTCCTGTGCATCCATAAAGACTCCTTGACTTTCCATTTTTTTGCCCACAATATACTCAAGCCTCCGAAGTTTTTCAAAAAAAATCATTTTTCTTTCCCATTTCCCTTGACAAGAGAGTTTCTTTTATCTATAATTGGGCTGTCCCCGCGGGAATAGCTCAGTTGGTAGAGCACGACCTTGCCAAGGTCGGGGTCGAGGGTCCGAGTCCCTTTTCCCGCTCGATTAAAGCTCCACGAATGTGGGGCTTTTTTTTATGCCGTCCGACATCTCGCGATCTATCCGTGCCAACCGTCCATCCCTTTTGCTATCTTAGGCGACATGCTCCAAGAGATTTACATTCGCCATCTGGGCGATTTCGTCGGCAAGGACGTCGAACTTTCGGGCTGGGTCACGCGCGTCCGAAGTTCCGGAAAAGTCTGCTTCGTCCAGTTCCGGGATGGGACGGGATTCATCCAGATCGTCGCCAGCGTAAACGACGTTTCCGAAGAAGAATTCAACCTCGTCAGGCATCTCTCGCAAGAAAGCGCCATCCGCATCCGCGGAAAGGTCGTTTCGCAGCCCAAGGCGCCATCGGGACTTGAAATCGTCGCCTCGCACGTAACGCTTGTCTCCGCCGCAAAAGACTACCCGATTTCCCCCAAGGAACACGGAACGGACTTTCTAATGGACTGGCGCCACCTGTGGATCCGCAGTCCGCGCGAACACGCCATTCTCGCCATCCGGCACAGCATCGTCCAGGCGATTCGCGAATACTTCGACTCCAGGGACTTTACGCTTGTCGATGCGCCGATCTTTACGCCAAACGAATGCGAAGGTTCGAGCACGCTTTTCAGCACTCCCTATTTCGACAGCACGGCCTATCTTTCGCAAAGCGGCCAGCTTTACATGGAAGCGGCCTGCGCGGCATTTGGCAGAGCCTACTGCTTCGGTCCGACTTTTCGCGCCGAGAACTCGAACACGCGGCGCCATCTGACGGAATTCTGGATGGTCGAACCCGAAGTCGCCTACATGGATCTCGACGGAGACATCGAACTCGCCGAAGGGCTTGTCCAGGCGATTGTCAAGAAGGTTCTCGACAAAAACGCCCAGGAACTCGAACTCCTCGGTCGCGATACCAGGGCGCTGGAAATTACCGCAAGCGAACCGTTCGCCCGCATCAGCTATACGGATGCCGTAAAAATCATCCAGGATTCGGGTGCGTCTTTCAAATGGGGAGACGATTTCGGCGGAGCGGACGAAACGATCGTCGGAAAGCATTTCGAAAGACCGGTCGTCGTCTATGACTACCCCGCGGAAATCAAGCCTTTCTACATGAAGCGCAGCGCGGAAAATCCGAAAGTCGTCCGCAACATGGACATTCTCGCTCCGGAAGGCTTCGGAGAAATCATCGGGGGTGGCCAGCGCGAAGAAGATCTCGCAACGATCGAAGATTCCATCAGAGGGCAGGGCCTTTCGCCCGAAGCCTATTCCTGGTACCTGGACATTCGCCGTTACGGCTCCGTACCGCACGCTGGATTCGGCCTTGGACTCGAACGGACGGTCGCCTGGATTTGCAATCTTCCCCACGTCCGGGAAACAGGCGCGTTTCCGAGACTTCCCCATCGGCTAAAGCCCTGATTGACTTTCGCAATGTCATTTTATATTTTACAGTTCGTTCTGAATAGGAGTTTCTCATGCGTTTTTCGGTAAAAGCGATTGCGCTGATTGCCTTTTCTTCCATCTTCGCCTTTGGGCAATCGGACATTCCCAAGCAGGAAGTTCCGACCCTCTTGCAGGATTCCACGGGAACCCCGATGAAGATCGACTTTATGCAGACACTCGCCGGCGTCAACGATCCGGGAATGCTCTTCGCACATTTCAGCGGCAAGCCTCTCGTCATCTATTACTTCAGCCCCAAGTGCCCGCACTGCCAGGCGAGCTTTCCCGAAATGCAGTCGCTCATCAGGAAGTACGAGCCTAAAGGACTGACGGGCGTAGGGATTTCCATCGGAGGCGGCATCAAGAAGAACGACGTGCGCCTCTTTATCGACCAGTTCAACGCGACATTTCCCATTTTCCAGGACGTAAACGCCAAGTTCGGGCCCACTTACGGGACAGGCTACGTTCCCGTCGTCTTCATCGTGAACAAGGACGGCACGTTCTACCGCTTCGGCGACCTGTCCAAGAAGAGCTTCGAACAGATCGATTCGCTTTTGAACAAGATGTTCCCGTAAAGTTTTTCTCCTTGCGAAAATCGCGCGGTTCCTGGAACCGCGCGATTTTTCGTTTTAAGCCGAAGCGTATCTACCAGACAAGCTTCACGTCCGAAAGCCTGCGCCTGATTTCGTCCATCAGGGAGACTTCCGCCTCTTCCGAGTCCGCGGTAAACGTCACGCTGAACCGGATAAAGTGTCCCGCGTCGTCCCAGGGAACCGTCGAAATCTGCTTTTCGCGAATCAGCCACTGGGAAAAGTCCTCGGCGGTCGCAAAGGATTCGCCACCTTCGATTCCCTTCGGGGAACTTGCATACAGGTAAAAGCTTCCCTTGGGCTTTTTTACGCGGAACCCGACATCGGAAAGCGCCTTGACCAGCAAACCGTGCCGCCTGGAATACTTCGCAACGGTCCGTTCCGTAATCGACGGCGAAGAAAGAGCCTCGACGCCCGCATACTGGATAGCCTTGAACTGCCCCGAATCATTGTTGTCCTTGACGCAGGCAAAGCCTTTCACGATTTTCTCGTTTCCCGCGACAAATCCGAGTCGCCAGCCCGTCATGTTGAACGCCTTCGAAAGGGACTGAATTTCCACGCCGACATCCTTTGCCCCGGGAACGGAGAGAAAGCTGAGCGGAGCGTAGTCGTCAAAGGTAAGCGCCGCGTAGGCCGCATCGGAAACGACGATGACGTGATTCTTCCGCGCGAATTCGACGACTTTCGCAAAGAACTCGGGCGTCGCCACGGCTCCCGTGGGATTGTTCGGATAGTTGATGTAGAGAATCTTGGCGCGCTTCGCGATGTCCGCCGGAACGCTTTCGAGATCCGGCAAGAAATCGTTTTCGGGAGAAAGAGGGAGCGGATAGACTTCGCCACCCAGAAAGCGCGTCATCGTTCCGAGAACCCCATAGCCGGGAACCGTCACGATCGAGACATCGCCCGGATTGATAAAGGCCTGCGGGATCATCGCCAGCGCGGGCTTCGAACCGATGCTGTGGCAGATTTCGTTCTGCGGATCCAGTCCGCGCACACCGAAGACGCGTTCCATGTACTTCGCCGCCGCTTCCTGGAACGGCAAGATTCCGTTGTCCGAATACCCGCGGTTTTCCCACTTCTTCGCTTCCGCGTAGAGCCTTTCCACAACGGATGCGTCCGCCATCCAGTCCGGTTCCCCGACTCCCATGTCGATGATCGGCGTTTCGGGGTGCGACTTTTCCGCCTCGCGTCTCGCCCGCTTGATCTTTTCGAACTTGTAGAGGACGGTTCCCTTTCCAAAGGAACTTCCGCCGATGCGTTCCGCAAAGAGGTTCTGGATATAATCTTCCATAGGATTCTCCGATGTTGTTTTTGTGGGAAATTTAAAATGTGAACGGAAATCCTGCTCAAAAGTTTCCGGAAGTCTTTTTGACTTCGACCGCCGGTTCATCGTCCATCGTACTTTTTTGCGACATATTTGTCGAGTTTCGAAAAACGCGTTCCACGTCCACGTCGCCCACAAAAAAGACCCGCCGAAACCGACGAGCCTTTCCTGAAACTTCGAATGTCGAAAATCAGAGAGTCGCGATCAGCTTTTTTGCGCGATCCACGTAAACCGGGCTGTCCCCATACTTCTTGAGAAGCTTCTCGGCGGTCGCCTTGGCCTTGTCCGGGAATCCCATCTGGCTATAGACAAGCGAAAGCTTCCAGAGCGCATCGGCCACCGTCGGAACGGGATCCGCCGGTTCGACCTTTTCGTAGCGATCTTCCAGGTCGCCGGTCCGCTTGCCAAACTCGGCGATGAACTTTTCGAGAAGGCTTACCGCTGCGGCATAGTCCTTCTTTTCGATAGCGACAGCGGCCTGTCCGTGCATCGCGCCGCCGCGAACGAGCGGCAACTTTCCCGCGTTGTCGAGCGCCTTCTGGTAGAGAATCGCCGCGGCATCGAACTCCCCGTTCTGGAAACGGATGTTCCCCGAAAGAAGCGCCGCCTTGGCAAGGGTTTCCCCGCTCAGTTCGTTTCCGGAAAGCAAGCGGTCATACTCCGCAAGCGCGCTGTCCTTCTTGCCCGTGTATTCGTAGGCAAGCGCCAAGCCCAGGAGCTCCGCCTGCGCCGCGTTCGTCTCGGTCTTCGAAGCGTGAAAGCGCACCACCGCGATCACGGCGATCACGACGACAAGGAGAACGATTCCCACCACCATTCCATGCTGGATAAAAAATTCCTTCATTTCCGAGCTTCCGGCGGAAGATCCGCCATTCGGCATGCTATTCGGCATCTTAGAGTCCATGTTTTTGGGTCCTTGAAAAAAAAATTTTAGGTCTAATATAGAAATTTTTCAAAATATTTGTTACATTTGGTCTTGCGATGCCACTCTAGCTCAGCTGGTAGAGCAGCTGATTCGTAATCAGCAGGTCGACAGTTCAAATCTGTTGGGTGGCTCTAGGGCCGGATTCGAAAGAATCCGGTCCTTTTTGTTTCGTTTTCTTTCGCCAAGTTCCCCATATTTTTTTAAATATGGCGCCTATGAATCCCGAAGGCGCAATTATCGTTCAAAGCAACATGGAAATCCTCGTCGAAGTGCACAACAGGCACTACGTCGAGGCCCGAGACGCAATCGCTCCGTTCACCGAGCTCGTCAAGAGCCCGGAGCACTTGCACACATACCGCATTTCGCATCTTTCTCTCTGGAACGCCGCATCGACAGGCCTCACCGCCGACGATGTCGTCCGCTGTCTCGAAGACCAGGGGAAGTATCCCGTTCCGGAAACCGTCGCGACGGAAATTCACGAATACATGGGTCGCTACGGAATGCTCAAGCTCGTCAAGAACGAGCGGGGACTCTGCCTGGAATCGACCGACCCCGCGCTTTTCAAGGAAGTCTGCAAGCTGCCAAACGTCGCAAGCTGCCTCTTGAAATTCGAAGGCGACAGGGTAGCGATCGTCGATCCGAACAAGCGCGGCATTCTCAAGATGACCCTCACGCTGAACGGATTTCCCGTCGAGGATATCGCAGGCTACGTTTCCGGCGACCCGCTTCCGATCGAGCTTCGCAAGGAAACGCTCGGCGGAAAGAAGCTCGAACTCCGCAGCTACCAGAAGGACGCATCGCAGATCTTCTACGCGTCCGGTTCCGAAAAAGGCGGTTCGGGCGTCATCGTCCTTCCCTGCGGATCGGGCAAGACGCTCATCGGCATGGCGACAATGGCCCTGATGAAGACCCGCACGCTCATCCTCACCCCGAACATTTCCGCGGCCAGGCAATGGATTCGCGAGCTTCTCGACAAGACGACTCTCACCGCGGACCAGGTCAAGGAATATTCGGGAGATGTCAAGGAAATCGGACCCGTCACCGTCGCGACCTACCAGATCCTGACCCAGAGAAAGCGCGTCAAGAAAGGCGATGCCGCCGAGGATGAAAAAAAGGAAGAATCGGACGACAAGCCTCTCGTGAACTTCCCATTGTTCAGCGAACACAAGTGGGGACTGATGATTTACGACGAGGTTCATCTCCTGCCCGCTCCGGTTTTTCGCTTCAGCGCCGAGATGCAGGCTACGCGCCGGCTAGGCCTGACCGCGACGCTTGTTCGCGAAGACGGCAAGGAAACCGAGGTGTTCTCGCTCATCGGCCCGAAAAAGTTCGACCTTCCCTGGAAGATTCTCGAATCGCAAGGCTGGATCGCTACCGCGGACTGCTGCGAAATCCGCGTCACGATGACCGCCGAGCAGAAAATGCAATACGCTCTCGCCCAGACGCGCGACAAGATCACGATAGCGAGTACGAACCCGCAGAAGGACGACGTCGTAAAAAAGCTCATCGAAACGCATGACGAACCGGAAGACCGCATCCTGATTATCGGGCAATACATCGACCAGCTGCAAAAGCTGTCCGAAAAGCTCGAAATTCCGCTGATCACGGGAAAGACGCCGAACAAGGAACGGGACAGGCTCTACGGAGACTTCCGCAAGGGAACGCTCCGCAATCTCATGATTTCCAAGGTGGGAAACTTCGCGATAGACCTTCCCGACGCAAGCATTCTCATCCAGATTTCGGGAACCTTCGGAAGCCGCCAGGAAGAAGCCCAGAGACTCGGTCGCGTCCTGCGTCCCAAGGAAGACGGTCGCCCGGCGCATTTCTATTCCCTGGTGACCAAGGATTCCAAGGAACAGGAATTCGCGATGAACCGGCAGCTGTTCCTCACCGAGCAGGGATACGCCTACAAGATTCTCAACTATTCCGGCGGAGAAATCGTTCCCGCGGGAACGTGATGAAGCTTTCCGAAAAGTTCATCCTGGAACCGCACTTTTTCAAGGTTCTCGTCGGACTGGCGCTCCCAATCGCCCTGCAGGACCTGATCAAGTTTTCGCTTTCGCTCGCCGACAACCTCATGGTCGGAAGCGTTTCGGAGGCAGCCCTCGGCGCAGTGACGCTCGCCGGGCAGCCTTTTTTCGTCTTTTCGCTGATCTCGTTCGGAACGGCAAGCGGTGGCGGGCTTCTCGTCGCGCAATACTACGGAAAGCGCGATTCGGCAAGCATCCAGAAAATCGTCTCCATCACGCTCTGCATGGGAACGCTCGTTTCCTTCCTGTTCGGTTTCGTCACGACGACCTTTCCGCGCGAAGTCATGCGAATTTTCACGAATGTCCCCGAACTTGTCGAAATCGGCACGGAATACCTGAAGATCCAGGGGTTCACCTACTTTTTCTTCGGATTCAGCAACACGCTCGTCATGCTGATGCGCAGCACGCGCGAAGTCAAGGCAAGCCTCCTCATCACGTCGGGCGCATTCGTCCTGAACATCGTCCTCAACTGGCTTCTGATTTTCGGGAACCTGGGATTTCCCGCCCTGGGAGTCCGCGGAGCGGCGATCGCTACGCTTGTCGCCAGAGCGCTCGAATGCCTGGCGATGATCCTCTACGTGCGCTTCGTGGAAAGACACCTGAACTTTCGCTTCCGGCGTCTCTTCCACCTGGACATTCCCCTGTTCAAGGACTTTCTCCGCTACAGCATCCCGGTCGTCATCAACGAAACGGGCTGGTCCGTCGGGGTCGCCGCCCAATCCGTTGTTCTCGGACATCTGAACACGACCATCGTCGCCGCGGCGAGTATCGTGGGGACCCTCCAGCAGATCGCGCTGGTCTTTATCTTCGGCGTTGCCGGAGCGGCCGCGCCCATCATCGGGAACAGGCTCGGCGGCGGAAACCTGGACGACGCGAAGCGTTACGCGAACTCGCTTTGCCTCGCCGGAGTCCTGGTCGGCATCGTCGCCGCGATCATTCTCTTCATCGGCAAGGATTCGATTCTCGCCCTCTACGCGATTCCGGAAGAAACCATCCAGCTCGCAAGGACATTTGTCTGCATCCAGTGCGGCATCATCGTCCTGCACTCCTACACGTCGCCGGCGGTCATCGGCATTCTCAGGGCTGGCGGCGATACGGTCTTTACGTCCATCCTCGACATCGGGAGCCTTTGGCTCTTTTCCATTCCTCTTGGATACCTGGCCGGTTTCACGTGGGAACTTTCCTTTCCGCTCGTCTTCCTGATGCTGCGTTCCGACGAACTGGTCAAGGTTCCCATCCTCGTATGGCGTGTCGAGCGAAAACGCTGGATCCGCAATGTGACGCGCTGAATCCGACAGGAACTTTTGCCCAAAGTCGAATAAAATTATATTTCTTCCCATATGGACAGTCCGCGCCAAATCATCAATCTGTTTCTAAGCGACAAGCACAAGCCCGAAGATCTCAAGGCCGAACTTTTCCGCGCTGCCGAAGCCGCGGAACAAAGCGGCATGACCTACATGGAGGCGACATTCCAGCTGGGAGGGCACGCAAAGGACGAAGGCCTCTCCGAAGAAGACGCCGACACGATCATCCGCAGGGCTTTCGCCGCCGAAAAGCGCGAACGCAAGCGCGAAACGACTACCCAGCAAGAAGCCCAGGCAGAAAAGCAGGCCTCGCCGCAGACAGGTTCCTTCAACGGCCAGGTCCAGCCGATCATCTCGGGAGCCATTTCCCTGGAACAGGTTCTCGCGATGGGACTTGACGCCCAGGCGCTCGAACTTTTGCAGAACCACCGGATAGACCCGGAAGCGCTCAACATTCCATGGCCAACCCCGGACTGGCGGTTGGACTTCGCAAAGCTTCTCGGCGCGCTTTTCAAGCCGGAAGAATCCATCGAATACAAGAAATCCAACACGTCCGAAGCGACAGTCCAATCGGTAAAAGAGATTCTGGGTCAGGCGGAAAACATCAAGAAAACGATGAAGTCCCTCGACGGTCCGGATGGCGCGCTCGTCGGGCTCAACCCGGTCAAGGGCGAAGACGAAAGCGACGAATCGTTCCGTTTCCGCTACGCGGTCGTCGATAACCCGAATTTCAGCCTGGCGAAGCAACTCGCCTACTACAAGGCGCTGAACCTCCCGTGCGCGGCACTCGTCAGCACCGGCGCGAATTCCGTACAGGCCTGGATCAAGATTCACGCGAAAAGCCGCGAAGAATACGATTCCCGGGTCGAATACCTGTTCAAGACGCTGGATTCCCAGGGTTTCAAGGTCGATTCGACAAACGCGAATCCGGGGCAGATGGTTCGGATGCCGGGAGTTCTCCGCAACGGAAAGCAGCAATACCTGATAGGCCTCGAACAAGGCGCAAAGACCTTCGAAGACTGGCAGACCTGGGTCGAATACTGCCTGGACGGAAAGCCTCTCGTCGAACTGGCAAGCGACAGCGACGATGCGCCGAAAAAGGACAGGCTCCTGATCGACGGCACGCTCGAAACGGGAGAATTCCTGCTGCTCGACGCACCGCCAAAGTCGGGCAAGTCCTTTGCCCTGATGGATCTCGCCTTTTCGCTCGCCCATGGCGAGGATTGGCTCTTCTCTTCGACACACCGGTCCGCCGTTCTGTTCGTCAATTTCGAAAGCACCCGCTCCGCCTTTCTCAACAGGCTGTTCGCAGTCGCCGCCTCCCGCGGACTTTCCGCTTCCATTCCCGAATTCGGGTTCCTCAACTTGCGCGGCATCGCCCTGTCGCCCCTCGAAATGGCGCAGTATGTCGCGAAGAGGGTCAAAGGCGCCAAGAAGCTGGAAGATCACGACTACGCGGCGATCGTCATCGACCCGATTTCCGCCGTTCTCCACAACCCGAAAGCGGTCCGAAACAACATTCCCCCGGAAAAGGCCCTTCTCCAGATGGTCGATGTGCTGATATCCCTTACCGGTTCCGCCGTCATCGCGGCGACAAACCCCGGCGAATATCCGGAACTCGAAGCCCATGCGGATTCCCGAATCACCCTTTCACCGATAAGCGGCTCGCCCGACATGTTCAGCCTACGCGGAGAATTCCGAAACTTCGCCCCGCAACCCGCAAGAGACTGCACCTGGCACTATCCGCGCTTTATCGTCTAGCTGGAACTATGCAAAGAAGAACTCTCAAGAACCGCGGCACCTGGAACCGCAAACCGGCAGCTTCAATGCCGAAACCCGACAAGACGCCCGAACCGATTCCGACCGATCTGGAAGGAAAACGCGCCTATTTCGAGCGCTGGGCAACGGAAAACCGGGTTCCGGGAAAGATCCAGAGCTGGTTTACGGTTCCCGTCAAGGCAGACGCCTGCGACTGGCGCATCCTCTCGCAGCACATGGCCAAGGGAAACCGCATACTCTCCATCGAAAGCCCATTCAAGGGCGCCAAGCCGCCAAAGCTCGTTCTCGACATCGACAGCCAGATTCGAAAGCCTCACCTTTCCAAGTTCCGCGGGTCGATTCTCCAGATCTGGTTTCGCGCAACGGGAGACGGACGCTTCGGCATCGCCGTGCAGAACATCCTGCATTCCGCGGAAGCGACCCGGGAATTCAAGACATTCCTCGACTATCTCGAACGCGAGCATTCGGGCGACGTTCTCTGCTGCCACCAGATTCAGGTGAATCCGGTGCAGACATTCGATCCGGCTCATCCCGTTCCCGGTTCCCGCATCGAATTTCGCAAGGGCTTTGGCAGCCGATACATTCCGATCGGAGGCACCGACCAGAAATACAGCGTCATCGACTGGGCTCCCGCCTGCAAGGCTCCCTGGATAGGCCTTCCGAAACGTATCCGCGAAATGATTCACCCGGCAAGAGACGACCGGTTTCTCGAATGCTTCGCTGGTCCCGCCTACATCGCCGAGGCTCTTTCCAAGGACTTCGAAGACTGCTTTGCGGCGGATGTACGCGCCATGGATCGCCAGACGCCGAACGTCCGATACATCCATGCGGCAATCGACAAGGAATTCTTCCCGAAATTCTTCCGCGGAAAATCCAGGGACGGCAAGTGGACCATCTACCTCGATCCGCCCGCCGGAAAGCCCCTGGCCGGAAACGTCATCCCGGAAATCGCCGCATGCAAGCCCGAACGCATTCTCCTGAACTCTTCCGACCTCGCCGTCGCCGCCCAGGAAATCAAGCGCTTTCGACGCGAAGGCTACATGCTTCGGAAAATCGTGCCGATCGACCTCGAACCGGGAAGTCCGCGCATCCATGCGCTGTTTTTCTTTGTCCCCGACCGCGCGGGTCTTCTCGGACGCCGCGAAGAGCGCAAGGGAACCGTCATCCGGAAACGCGAAAACCAGGAAACGGAAAACGCTTCGCGAGCAGGGACGATTCTTTTCAGCCAAAAACGCAGGCGCTAGACATTTTGCGCACAAAAAAGATTAAATTGACACTATGAGGCACATTCAAAGCATTTCCATCGCTCTCGGACTTGTCGTTATCGCGGCAAGCGCCTATTTCGTCAAGCAGGGAGACACCCTCTGGGACATTTCCGGCGAATACCTGAACAATCCCTTTGCATGGCCGGACCTGTGGGAGAACAACAGGCACATCCAGGATCCGCACTGGATTTACCCGGGCGATTCCATCTACCTGGGAGGATCGCCCGACACCACCAAGGCGAAACCGAAGACGGCGCCCATTCCGTGCGCGACATCTACAAGCGATTCCTCGCTGCCGAAAGGCGTTTCCGCTCCGAGCGGATGCGCATCCGCAAGCCAGGACGACCACTTCGCCAAGATGCTCGGGAGCCTCTCCGCCGACGCGGACAAGAAGAAGGAGCCTGCAAGACAGAAAGGCGTTTCCTACTATTACGCGCAGCGATCCGAACCAAAGACGTTCAACGGCTACTACCAGGTTCTTTCGCCGATGCTCCTCTCTCCGGACAGCCTCAAGTCGGACACGTCCTGGTTCACCGTCAATTCCGGCGAAAAAAGAAAGCCTCTCGTGCACATTCCCGAAACGGAAATGGTGCTCGGAATCGGCATGAACACGTCGCCCAGGGCGACCGTCGGGGCGATCGTCGAAATCTGGGACGCAAGACCAGCCACGCTTCCCGAGACCAAGACCCGCGACAAGGAAAAGATCGCCGTCCTTCGCTACACGGGACTCGCGAAAATAACCGATGTCGGCGACACGCTTTCCCGCGCCATACTCCTCCAGAACATGCGCGAGATAAAGATCGAATACGCAAAGGCCCGTCTGCACAAGCCGTTTCAACCCATCAACGTCGAAGGCTACAGCGAAGTCAAGTCCGCAGCGCTCGACAGCATGGCAGTCGTCCGCTACGCGCTCGAAAAGAATCTCGTCATCGGCCCGTATGGCTACGTCATGATTGACCGCGGAAAAGACGACCGCTACAGCCTAGGCGACGGAGTCGCCATCTGGGAAAAGGATCTTTCGGATTCGCTGATTCCTCCGCGTCTTCTCGCTCGCGGCATCGTCACCAGCCTGAACCGTTCCCATTCCGTGATTCTCGTTCGCGAATCCTACTACGGCGACAGGCGCATCCAATACGGCAACCTGGTCTCGATAACGCACAAGGCAAAGCTCGCCCCATGAAACCGCGCCTAGCGATCGTCGGACTCTACCTGCTTGCGGTCAGCATCGCGATTCTTCTCGCGACAAGCGTCGTCTTCGTTTCAAGCCCGAAAGCGGTAGATCGCGCGGCGGAAAGCATCGGGCAGGAACGGCTCTCGACCCTGGTTCGACTTCTCTACTGATTCGG
The DNA here is from genome assembly GCA_963652365.1 of Senegalimassilia sp. Lineage (GTDB taxonomy): Bacteria > Fibrobacterota > Fibrobacteria > Fibrobacterales > Fibrobacteraceae > Hallerella. Next base: position 17,877 of record CAVJTH010000014.1, on the reverse strand, counting down.
AGCGAACAGTGAAACTTCCGAAGAACAACCGCATTTTCGTTGCGCTTTTTTTCGGCGGGATCATCATTCCGACAGCGATACTCGCCATTCTCAGTTTCCGGAACGTCCAGAACGAGCGTCTCCTCGCCGAGAAGAACTTTGAAGACGCCCAGGTTTCCTTTTCGAAACAGGCTGTCCTGGCAGTCCAGAAAGAGCAGCAGGAAATCCTGAAGGAAACAAGGAACGCTTCCCTGTTTCTTTACGAGCAGCCGCAAAAGCTCCTCGAATTCGGGAACGCGGTCTCCTTCAGGAAAGTGCCGGGCATCGCCGCCATCTTCCTCTTCAACGAGAACAGGCTTGTCTATCCGAGCATTTCCATTTCGAGCCACCCGGCATGGCCCGATCCGCCGACCACGGTTCCCGGCGAAATCGAGAAAAAGCTCCTCCGCGGAGAAGTCGCGGGATTGAATTCCGACCAGATAGACTTTGCCCGATCGGCGCTTCTCCTGCGAACGCCCTACCTGTCCAAGAGGGACAACTTCCTGAACCTGATAGGAATTCTCCGGTTGCGCTATCGCCAAAAGAATTACGACGAAGCGCTCCACGTCATCGACATTCTCGAACGACATCCCGAAGCCCACGGCTATCTGCAAAGCGACCTTTCCAAATCGCTCTTCATGCTCAAGTTCGAAATCTTCGTGGAACAGAAAAAGCATTCCGCGGCCGAAAACTACTGTCTCTTTCTCTTCTCCGAATTCCTGGAAGGCGAAGTTCTGCAAGACATCGGAAGCGCCAAGTTCTTTTTCGAGAACGCCATCAGCCAGATTCTCTCGTTCGAGGAACTTTCCAAGGAAAAGCGGGACGCTTTCTGGAACTTGCGCGAAAACCTGAACAGACAGATCGAACACGCGGAAGCGTTCGCCTCGCATCGGGATTTTCTCGGGCACCTCTCCGAAGAGCCGCTCCCGACAAAAGACGGGCTCCTTTACAAGCAGGACGGCCAGAGCCTTTTCTTCCGCATGGCCTACCCGTGGCTTTCCGGAGACCAGGTCGTCATCGGCCTTATCGACCGGGACGCCTACGGAGAACGCATTCGCAAGAAGCTCGCCGAAACGGCCCGCGAATGGAAAGACGTCGTCTATTCCGTTTCCGACGACCGCGACTCCATCATCCTGGGCAAGCGGCAAGATTCCGAAGTGCAGATTTCAAGACAGATGGACCTCGGCGAAAGCCTGGGATGGACGCTCACCCTGTACAGGCGTTCCACACAGGAACTCTACAGCGAGGCAAGGCACAAGATGTTCCAGCTCTCCGGCCTTGTCGCATTCTCCCTGCTCACCGTCATTCTCGGATCCTTCTTCATCTTCAAGACGATTTCCCAGGAGCGGAAGCTCATCTCGATGAAGACAAACTTCCTTTCCTCGATTTCCCACGAGCTCAAGACGCCGCTCACGTCCATCAAGATGTTCGCCGAGATGATTTCGGGCGGACGCGTCCAAAAAATCGAAAAGTGCGCGGAATACGCGGCGCTCATCGGCAAGGAATCCTCGCGCCTCGAAAACTTGATCGGGGCCATCCTCAGCTACACGCGAATGGAAACCGGCAAGCAGACATTCCGGTGGGAACGCCTCGACCTTTCGGAATGCGTGTCGAGGGTCTATGAAGCGATTCTCGACCAGGCGGACAACCGCGGGCTGGAAATGACGCGGGAGCTTTCCCCCGGCTGTTTCGTCATGGGAGACTTCACCGCACTCTACAGCCTTGCCCAGGGACTGATCGAAAACGCCATCAAATACACGAATCCCCCGGGAAAAGTGCACATCCGGGTACTCGGCGAAAACGAAAAAATCGTATTTTCTGTAGCGGACACCGGCATTGGCATCGCCTCTGCCGAACAAAAGAACATCTTTAACGACTTCTATCGCGTCGGCGACGAAATGACCCGCAGCACCAAAGGATCCGGTCTCGGTCTCGCCATCGTCAAGCGCGTTGCGGAAGCCCACAAGGCGAGCGTTTCCGTGCAAAGCCACCCCGGCAAGGGTTCCACTTTCACGGTCAAGTTCAAAAAGGCGGAATAATGGAAAACAGGAAAATCCTCATTGTCGAAGACGAAGAAATCATCCGGCTAGGCCTCAAGGACAACTTCGAGCTCGAAAACTACACGGTGGAGACCGCGGGCGACGGCGAAGAGGCGATCGAAAAGGCGGACGCGTTTCTACCGGATCTGGTCATCCTGGATCTGATGATTCCCAAGAAAAGCGGCTTTGAAGTCTGCCGCTACATTCGCAAGAAGCATCCCGACACGTTCATCATCATGCTCACCGCGAAGACGGAAGAAACGTCCAAGGTGACAGGTCTCGAAATGGGCGCAGACGACTACGTGACCAAGCCGTTTTCCATTCTCGAGCTTCTCGCCCGTGTCAAGGCGTTCTTGCGACGCGGTCCGCGAACCGGCGCACCGAGCGCCTCGTCGGAATCCCAGACCGGGCAGGACGCCGTCGATTTCGGCAACATCCACCTCGACTTCAAGAAGTACGAAGCGAGCAAGAACGGAGTCCCCATCGAGCTCTCCGCGCGGGAATTCCAGATTCTCAAGTATTTCTGGGGAAAGCGCGGCGAAGTCATCCTGCGCGAAGACCTTCTGCAAGACATCTGGGGATACACGGCCGACAACATGCCATCGACCCGCACGATAGACAACCACATCGTCAACCTCCGCAAGAAGCTCGAAGACGACCAGGCGAATCCGAAGATCATCCTCTCCATCCGTGGAGCCGGCTACAAGTTCGACGTCTGATGTTCCGCTTTCCTTTTCGCCTGGCATTCCTGATTTTACTCTGCTTCTCCGAAGCGTTTTCCTTGCGCATGGGCAAGGAACTCTACGAAGCGGTCTATCAGTTCGAAATCAAGGGAAACTTCGCCGAAGCGCAGAACACGCTTTCGCGCATCTCCATCGAAGGCGACGACGAGGACAAGAGCAAGGCGTTCTTTCTCCTGGGAAAGATCCAGGAACTTTCCGAAAGCCCGCTCAACGCGACATTCTACTACAGACAGGCTCTCGCAAGCCCCGCAAACGCCCGGGACGCCTACTTTCTCGCCAGCCGAATCGAAAGCCTCGACACGACGCCGACCCGTCTCGTGCTCGACAGGTCCATTCTCTCCGCGCCCATCCGGGAAACGTTCAACGGCAAGCATCCATCCATCCTGCTCTCGAACAACCAGCTCTACAGCCTGCACAACGAAAGATTCGTCTCGGTTCCCACGTTCATTTCCGAGAAAGCCCGCATTTTCGCCGTCACGGCGAGCGGTATCTGGTTTTCGGACGAAAACGCGACGACGCTCCACTTTCAGCCGAGGGATTCGAAAAAGCCCGTCCATTCCTACCGATTCGATTCCGTCATTTCGAGCCTGCTTCCTCTGCCGGGAATCGGCGCGTTCGTCATCACCGAAAAGACGTTCGCGTTCGCCGCAAGCGAGGGAATCCGCTTTTCCGTCGATAACCGTTACCGAGGCTGTTCGCCCGTCGGATTCTACCAGCCGCAAAACGCGTTTGTCGTCAGCTGCCCGGACAACGCGCTCCACCTGCTCGATGCGGAATCCGGAACGGAAATGCAGACGCTCTCCCTGATCGACCCCATCCAGAAGACGCTTCTGTCTAGCGACGGAATCTTCGTGTCGTCCTCCAGCACGCTCTGGCATTTTCGCCCGCAGTCGGGAAACGCCTACATCTGGAAAAACGCGGGAAACCCGATCGAGGACATCGAATTCCTTGAAGGCAAGATCGCCGTTCTCGAAAGCGACGGCAAGCTGAAGCTTCTCGATCCCGAATCGGGAACCGAACTCGCCAAGTCGTTCATCGACGGAGAAAAGCTTTTCCCGATTGCCTGCGGGACACTCGGAATCTTTTCCAGGGAAGGCGCACTCGCCGTTGTCGATACCTCCCTGAAGCACCTCTGGCACTATCATTTCGGAAAGCCTCTCGTCGCCGAACCGATTCAGAGCCAGGGGATCCTGTTTCTTCCCTTCGAAAAGGGAGAGCTTCTTGCGCTCGACGCGCTCCACTACGGAGGCCGTCCCATTCTTTCCCAGCGCTACGCGGAACAGGCGCTCAAGGCCAAGAATGCGGGAAACTGGCAAGAAATGGAAGTTCTCGTCGATTCCACCCGGAAGCTCGAACCGGGGAATCCGACGGCAAGCTACCTGTATGCGGTAAATCTCGAACGCATCGGCGAAAGCGAAGCGAAGCGCGCGGAAGCCTGGTCCGCCGCGGTCAGCCATTCGTTCGGCGACCAGCAGACAAGCGCGTCCATCCTCTCCCATTACGCGCAAATCATCGGAGCGTCCTACGTACACTTTCTCTCCCTGTCTCCGCGGACCCTCTACCCGAGCCTTTTCAGCGCAGGCCATACGCTGTTCACCATCGACCCTGCCGCCCAGAAGCTCATCGCCCTGGATCCGGCTTCGGGAAACATCCGCTGGAAAAAGAGCCTGGGCCTTCTCGAAACGAGCCCCGTCCTCGCAAGCGGCAACGCAAGGCTCGCCATCGCGAACGGATTCCGGCTGCAGATTCACGAACTGACCCCGGGCGGAAAGCTGCATTACAGCGAACTGCCGGGAAAGCCTTTCCAGATAAGATTTCACGAAAACGCCCTCTACGTTTCCACGTGGAACGGCTACCTGATCAAGCTGCTTGCGCCGAATTACGGCATCGCCTGGGCGAGAAAGCTCTTCAACCTTCCCTTCCTGTTCGACATTTCCAGGGGAAGCGTCGCGGTCGCGAGCCTGGAAGGCTCGATCGGGTTTGTCAGCGAAGCGGCCGGGCAGAACCCAAGGCGCATGCTCGAATCCAAAACAAACGTTTCCGTCATGGACGTCACCGACTCGACGATCGCCGTCGCGACCGACCAGAACGAAATCCGCATCTACACCCCGGACTCCGAAGAGCCGAAAGAGGTGTTTTCGACAAGTTCCGCGGTTCTTTCGCTGAAATGGGTCCCCATCGGGAGCGCCAAGTACCTTCTCGCGGGCTTTGCCGACCAGAAAATCAGCCTGTACGGTCCGACATCCCGAGAAGCCATCTGGACATTTAGCGGAAAGAACTCCGTCTTTTCCAATCCTGTCGTAAACGGAAACTATCTCTACATCGACCAGCAGTCCCACATTGCGCAGATTTCCCTTTCCAAGGGGACCGTCGAGCGACGCTTTTCCACTCCCGGAGGCGCAGGAACCCCGTTTATCCTCGACAACACGCTTTTCTGCATATCGCCCAAGCGGCTGCTTTACGCTTTTCCGCTTGCAAAATCCTTCTGATATATTTTTTTTACAAACCAAAATGTCATTTTCTATCAATCATTCTATATCTTTATAGGAAGATGAAGAAATATCCTGAAAGCAAATAACCAAAAAGGGTGGATAGCGGATTGCGTAAAGAACTCATACAAAACCGTCGGTTTCCGGTCATCGCGCTGTCCGGATTCATTCTCCTTGCGCTCTTCGGCTGCCAGGACAAGGACGATTCCGCCTCGATGGAGAATTCCCTCTATCCGCGTTCCCAGACGCTCTACCTCGGCGGATTCGACTGGGCTCCCCCCGGAACGACATTCAACCCGCTAGATGCCGACCCGAACTTTCCCATCGACGGCAACATCCGCCTGATGTACGAGACGCTCTTCGCCTACAACATCCTCGACGGAAAGGCGGAGCCGATGCTTGCGAGTTCCTACCGGCAGACGGATTCGTCCATTATCGTGGAGCTGGATTCCCGTGCACACTGGAACACGGGCGAAAAAGTGACCGCGGACGACGTCATCTACACGTTCTACCTCGATTCGCTTTTTCCAACCCCGCGCCATGCCGGCTGGCAATACATCGAGCGCATTTCGGCCGACGGCGATCGCGTCGAGTTTGTCATGAACAAGGCAAACCGAAATCCGCTGGTTCTTCTCAACCTCCTTTCCGAAACCTCGATTCTTCCGAAGAAGGTGTTCCAGCCGCTAGTCGAATCCTCCAAGAAGAACGGACGCTACAACTACGCGAACGTCCTCGCCTTCAAGAACGATTCCCTGCCAGTCGTTTCCGGACCTTACAACCTCGAAACCTACTATCCGGACAAGATCGTCCTCAAGCGGGTCGAAAACTACTGGGGAAACGCCAAGCACGACGGAAAGCGGCCCGCGCCTCTCTACATAGTCCACTCGCTCTACACGAGCAACAATCTCTTCAACAACGCGATGACAAAGGGAGAACTTGACGTTTCTTCCATCTTCATGCCCCGAATCTGGGAAAAGAAGCGCGACAACATTCGCGCCTGGAGCCTCAAGGAACCTTACCATTATCCGGGTTCCATCCCGACGCTCTTCATCGCGACGACCACTACGCCCTTTACCGATGTCGCGTTCCGCAGGGCGCTCGCCCACGCAATCAACTTCGACAAGATCAAGGCCATCGCCGTATCCAACTACACGGATTCCGTCAAGCCGGGATTTATCCTTCCCTTCGGTCAGGAAGCCCGATACTACAACGAAGAAGACGCGAAGACATACGGCTACTCCTACGATCTCGACCGCGCACGGAAGATCCTGGAAGACGCCGGCTACTCCTGGGATACGCAAGGGCAGCTGTTGAACAAGGACGGTCGCCCGGTCAGACCCTTGAGCCTGGAATGCCCCCAGGGATGGACGGACTGGGAAGACGTCATCAAGGTCGTCGCCGAATCCTTCAAGCAGATCGGCATCACGACCAACCAGCGGTTCGTCGATTACGGAGAATGGGAAAAGGACTTGCGCTATGGAAAATTCGACCTGGCGATGAAAACGCAAACGGCCGACCTTTCCGCGGCGACACCGTGGACACGCTTTGACCAGGTCATGAACAGCAAGAGCGCAAAGCCTGTCGGCGAAGAAGCCTTTTCGAACCAGGGACGGTTCAGCGACCCGCAGGCAGACAGCCTGCTCGCCCTGATTCCGTCACTCACGGATTCCGCCGAAACGCAAAGGGCCTACCGTTCCCTCAACCGGATTTTCATGGAGCAGATTCCCGTGCTTCCGCTGATGTACCGCCCCACGCAATACTACCAGTTTTCGACAAGGCACTGGACGAACTTTCCTACCGAAGAGAACCCCTACGCTCCCCCGCAAAACCTGATCGTCGGCGCGGGAATCAAGGCGCTGTGGGAAATCAAGCCAGTCAAAGCCCAGTAATACCAAGAAAAAGTCCGTTCCAAAGCGGACTTTTTTATTTAGATTGTATCCACCGAAATGGAGACATCGTTATGAAAAGAGCGCGTTTTATCTTGCCCAATGCATTCACCAGCATGAACTTTCTGCTCGGCGTATTTTCCGTCTGCTGGTCTGCGGGCATGTTCAACGGCTATTCCTCCCTGGATCCATTCCGCATGGCCGCCTACTTTGTCATCCTTTCGGTTCTTTGCGACAAGCTCGACGGATTCGCTGCCCGACTGGTCAACGCGAGTTCCGAATTTGGCGCCCAGTTCGACAGTCTAGGCGACTTGGTCGGCTTTGGACTGGCTCCCGCATTCTGCCTTTTCTTCAGCTACAAGGCGAACGTTCCCGATTGGCTCGGACAGAACATGGCGTTAGTCATCGTCGCGTTCGCCATCTACGTTCTCTGCGCCGCGATGCGCCTCGCCAAGTACAACGCGATGGACAGCGACGCCTACAAGCACTATTTTTCGGGACTTCCGAGCACTTTCGCCGGCGCCATCAACGTCATCCTGCTCACCTACGCGACCCAGCACGGCATCTTTACGGCGGACAACACGAACCATCTGTATCTTCCGGTCATCGTCCTGCTGCTCACTGGCCTGATGATGGTGAGCCCCTGCTTTCTCCCGAAGCTGCAGCCCCGACAAAACAAGGTCGTCAACGGCATCCAGATCGTGCTCGTCCTTGTCGTGTATCTCTGCGGATTTCTCTTTATTTCCCCGAAATTTTCCTTCATCCCGGGTTTTCTCCTGATCCTTTGCGCGCTCTATATCGTCGGAGGATTCGCCATGGGCTTTGTCAATCGTAGCCAGATTCTCTCGGAAGCGGCAAGTTCCCGGGAAGAAGGCTAGCGGTCAAAATCTCGAAGGAATCGGGCGAGAGGTTCCGCATAGCGGTCGAGAGTTTCGGGAGCTTCGCGGAGAAGTTCGACCGTCACGCAATCCAGGTTCCGTTCGTGCGCAAACGTTCCGAAGCTTCCGGGCGTCGCATAGCCCGAGCCGCATTTCCACGGAAGTTCAAAGACACGCTCCAACGCGAGGCAGAGATTCGAGCGAACATCGGAATCGATCCAGCCCAAGGGAGAGTGCAAGGCAACGACCTTTGACACGTTCAGTCGGAAAATCAGATCGATCAAGGCGCGGACCTCCGGTTCGCTGGCCGGAGACTCCCCTGTCGAAAGTTCCGTGGTACGCGGAGCTTCCAGAACGGGTCGCGAAAACGTCTTTCCGGGCTTCCAGTCCGCTGTCGGAAAATTCCTGTTCAAATCGACGCCGCGAAAGTTTCCGCGAGTTCCCCGCAAGATTCCATCGGGATTCAGCGACAGCACACAGGCGACATGCGACGGAAGTTCCCAGAGCATTCGCAATGCCCGGGAAAGCAGAAAGGTCGTTTCGGATTCTTCGCCGTGGATCGCCGCAAAGACCAGAAGCCTTGGCGTTTTTCGGGATGGCAGATAGCGCAGCGGAACGCCTTCCGCGGAACGCCCGAATTCCTTCAGTTCAAACGGAAAGATTCCCCGGAGTGCCGCATCCCGAAATTCCGAGTCGCTCATCGGACATTTTCCTTGAAATAGGGAAACACGTAGTCGCGCATCAGCTCGTCGAAATGTTCGAGAACGACTTCCTTCAGTTCCATTTCGGAGCGCTCGTAGATTTTTCGCAAGATGTCGGGCTCAAAAAGATCTTCTAGCCCGGCAGCCGATTCCCGGTGGGAAATGTGCCAGCGTTCCGGTCGGATCTTTCCGCGTCCCGGCACAAAGACCCGTTCAAAGCCAAAGGACTTTCCCGTTCGAATCTGTTCCGAAAGCCAGCCGTGAAAAGAAGCGAACATTCCGTCGCATTCCGATTCGGTCAGTTCGACTTCGTAGCCCTCCGGCACGCGGTTTCCATCGACCACGTCGAGTTCCGTGCCGAAGTGATGCCTCGATGCGCCGGGAAGCGCGGACCAGAGGAGAATGGCCCGCATCCGCTCCGCTGGATCCTTCGGGATTTCCCGAAAGGGAACCCCGTCCGCGTCAAGCAGTTTCAGCCTGCCGGTCGCTTTGCCGTTCCAGATGGAAAGCTGCCTGTCGAAAGGCCGGAAAGCGCTTTCCACGCGAATGTCGAACCCCGCCTTTCGGGCGTTTTCGGAAAGCTTCCAAAAGGGTTCCAGGACCGAATTCCGGATGGAATACTCCGTGCCGGGAATCTTGACCAAGTCTTGATTTTCAAGGCCGTAAGGGGAAAGCGGTTTCATTCGGGAAGCGTTCCTCCCATCTTGAGGACAAGTGCCCGCCACGCCGCGTTTTTCGAAGACCGCGACGGACTTTTCGTCTTCTTGTACACGGGTTGGTTCCGGGAAAACAGATGCGTGCAGGCGATAGCCAAGGCGTCCGTCGCGTCGAGCTTGACTCTTTCCTTTTCGATTTCGAGCCTAGCCGTCACCATGCAGGCGACCTTTTCCTTCGAGGCGGAACCGTCTCCCGTGACCGCCTGCTTGACCGAACGGGGGCTGTATTCAAAGAATTCCATGCCGCGCCGATGGCACATGACGAGAATGGCTCCGCGTACATGTCCAAGAATCATCGCGCTGTGGACGTTCTTCGCAAAGAAAGCGCTTTCCATGCTGAAAACGGTAGGCTTGTAAAGCTCCACCAGGTTTTCCAAATCGCCGACGATCTTCACCAGACGATCTTCAAAGGAGTCCTTTTTCGAAGCGGAAACCGTTCCGTATTCGAGAACCCGTATTGGACTGTTTCCGTCCTTTTCCAAAAAAGCGTAGCCCGTCGTATAGGAGCCCGGATCGATCCCGAGTATAATCATCGTCATGGAATTTAAAAAGAATTGAACGGAATGGCCGAGAAGTCAGAGCCAAAAACTTAATTGAGAGTGGAGTCGAGAGAAATCAGGAAACAGGAATCAGTTGAAAGTGAAGTGTGGAGAGTCGAAAGTGGAGTTTCGCGGACATCTAGGTTCTAGCGTGAGAAGTTCGCTGGGATTTCTAAGCTCTAAGTTCTCCTAACTAAGCACTGAACAAGCGTGGCCGTGGGGGTGGATGCAAGGAAGGGGGACCTTGGCCTTCGCAACTCCGAAAGGTCCCCCTACCTTGCCCCTCGCCGGGAAGGCGCTCCCTCCGCCGGCAGGCGGAAACAGGTCGCTTCGCGAAAAAGCCTTTCGGCAAAAAAAACGGTTCGTTCCGCAACGCTAAATTCCAAGCTCTCTGAACTAAGCTCCGAACAAGCTCTGGACACCATGCTTCCCAAAAATTTCTATTGTTGCAAGAGAGGTGACCTATGTTCGTCGAAGAAGAGAAACTCGATCTTTCACGCGTCAAGACACATCCGCGACGCCTGGGTATTCCCCTGAGACGCTGGGGGCGAAACCTGATGTCCCAGTGTCCATTTCACTCGCCAGAAGAATCCTCCCTCTTCTTTTACGATACGCTGGGCTATTGGCGTTACCGCTGTCTGCAATGCGATAGCGACGGTGACCTGATTGAATTTCTGATGCGGACCCGCTTCAACGGTCTCGACGAAAACACGGCGCGAAAGGAAGCCCTGGACTTTTGGGGCGTTTCCGGCGAGTTCGAAAACGGCGATCCGGAGCATCACAGGAACAAGGAAATCGGCGGTGAAAAAGTCCGCGTTCTGGAAAGCTTTGTCCGCTACTGCCACTGGGCCGCCACCAAGAGCGAATCCACGGCGGAATTTCTCAAGGCGCGGGGCTGGAGTCTAGGACAGGCAAAACTCTACGGCATCGGGTATTACAGCGGCGATCCGGAACCCTTTTACAGCTACTGCCTGCTCTCCGGACTAGAACGCCACGAAGTCAGCTTTTACCTCGACAACCTGGACATTTCTCACGAACCGCGACTCACCATTCCCGCCCGAAATTCCAAAGGGGTCATTCATTCCGTCTATGGGCGGATTCTCGACAACGCGGGAACCCCGAATTCAAGCGAGGACACTTACATTTCCTACGCCTCCGGTCCGCTAGACATTCCTTTCAATATCCAGCAGGACATCGAAAATCCGATAGTCGTCGAAGGACTTTTCGACACGCTGACCGCCGATCTCGCCGGGATTCCGGGGGTCGTCTCCACGATGTACCAGCCTTTTAGCCGCAGCCATCTCTACAAGCTCAAGGCCTGCGGTGCCGAAAGCGTCACGCTGATTCTCCGCAAGGAAACGAACAGGCGAAACCAGGAACTCCACGTTCGCAAGAGCCTTGAACTGGCGGAATCCGAAGGGATGCGGTTCAAATCCATCATCCTGCCCGCCGGAGAAACCGTTGACACGCTGGTCCGCAAGAACGGAGCGGACACGCTGCTCGAAAAGATTCGAGATACCGAAGAAGACACCATGCGGACGCACCGCAAATCCGTGCTGCTCCAGGACATTCGCGAGAATTTCGCCATGGCGATGACCCGAGAAGCGGACTCCGACGTCGGCTATCGCCTTTTCAATTTTCCGACTCTTTCCCATGCGCTAGACGGCATTCTGCCGGGCTATTACTTTCTCTCTTCCGAACCGTTCGGGTTCAAGAGCTACGCGCTTTCCTCTTTCGCGCTCGACCTTATCGAAGGGAATCCGGAAGCGAAGATCATCTATGTGGCGCTAGACAGCCCGCGCCGTCAGGCGTTCGACCGGTTTGTCGCCATGCTCGCAGGAATTTCCGAAGCGAATGTCCGCAAGCAGAACAAGGACGACTCCCTGAACCAGAGAGTCCACGATGCGACCCAGACGCTGCTTTCCTATGTCAAGACGGAACGACTCGAAATCTGGGAAGATACGGAAACGTTCAACTTCAACTCGTTTCTCAAGGAACTGCAAAACGAGATTTCCGAAAAGCAGCAGCTGATTCTCTTCATTGACGGCATCGACCATCTTCGCATCTCGGATCGGTCGGACATTCCCGACCTGAACGAACGGCGTTCCTCGGCGGCTCTCGATCTCTACAAGGATCTGGATATTCCCGTTTTCATCAGCGGTTCTTGCGTCAAGGACTGCGACAAGATCATCGGCCCGAGACCCTATCTGCGCGACGCGGACGCGACGTTCTGGATCGAGCGCAAGGAAGACGGGGCTCTCTGGCTCACGGTCAACCTGAAAGGCTCCGGTTCGACGCTCTACGAAGCGAATCTCCTTTTCTCGGACAAGTCTTACCGGATGAAAGAAAAAGAAACATGAGCCGTCTCGTCGTTCTCGATTTCAACAACTTCTGGAGTCCTTCGGGAGGAGGCGTCAGGCGTTACCATCTGGAGCGCATGAACTTTTACAGGGAACGGGATGACGCGATCCTCGTCTTTGTCCAAAACGATTCCAGTACTTTCACCGAGAAAGTTTCCGAATCGCTGGTTATCGAACATCGAAAGGCGTTCCGGTTTCCCGGAAACTGGGAATACCGCTTCTTGTGGAAAGAACGGGATATCCGGCCCTACCTGGAGAGATACCGTCCGGATATCGTCGAAGTCGGATCTCCGTACATCTTGCCCAAGACGGTTTCCAGGGTAGCGAAAAAAGTTTCGGGAAATTCCACGCTCACCGCCTTCTGGCATGCGGATTTTCCCGTCACCTACGTCCGTCGCTTTTTCGAAAAGTGGGGTTTTTCCAGGGTCGCGAAAATGGCGCAGTCCGCCGCGTTTGCCTATGCGCGGGCGAGCTTCCGGGATTACGCGAAACTCGAAGCGAGCTCCCGCGAAGTCCTCGAACGGATGGAACAAAACGGATTCGCGAAGAATCGCCTGGAATGGATTCCGCTGGGAGTCGATTTGCAAACCTTTCGACCGGAAGCGCGCGACGAAGAACTTGTCAAGACGCTAAAGGCGGGCGACCCGAACCGTCTGACCATCTTCTTTCCGCATCGCTTCTGTGACGAAAAAGGCCTGAGGCTCTTTCTGCTCGCCTATCCGATTCTTTGCGAAAGGCTCGATAGCGAACCGGCGGTTCTCTTTGCAGGAACAGGCCCGGACCTTCCGAAAGTCCAGGAAGCGGCAAAAAGATACAGGCACATCCGCTACGAAGGATTCATCGACGGTACGGGCAAGATGGCGAAATGCTACGCCAGCACGGATCTGTCGCTCGCGCTCTCCGGCTGGGAAACTTTTGGGCTTTCCATTCTGGAGAGCCTTGCTTGCGGCGATGCGCTTGTAGCCGCATCGACCGGCGCCGCCGCCGAGCATCTCCGCGCATCGGGCGCCGGAGTGACGCTCGAAGAGCGCACTCCGCAAGCGCTCGCCGATTCAATCGTCCGAATTTCGAAAATGGACATGGCGATCCTCAAGCGGAACGCCGTAAACTATGCGAAGAATTTCAGCTGGCAAAGCTGTTTCGAACGGCAGCTTTCGCTATACCGCAAAATTCAGAAAGGAACATCCCATGATTAAGCACATCGTTCTCTGGAAACTGAAAGAAGAAGCCGAAGGCGCCACCGCGGCGGAAAACGGCAAGAAAATCGTCGAAATGTTCAAGACTCTCGACGGCAAGGTTCCCGGACTTCTCGAAATCGAATCCGGCGTCGATTTCAACCGCAGCGCGGCAGCCTGGGACCTCGGACTGGTCACCGCTTTTGCCACTCGAAAAGATCTCGACTTCTACCAGGAGTTTCCCGCCCATGTCGAAATCAAGCAGTTCATCGGCAAGGTTTCGACCGATCGCGCAGTCATCGATTACGAACTGTAGCCTCCAATGGAAATCGCCGGCATCCTTTTTGACCTATACGGGACCCTGTTTACATATGGCAACATGTCCAAGGCGTTTTCCATCTGGCACGAAGATCTCTCGATCGCCCTGAAAGATCTCGGCGTCTCCGCGACCACCGACCAAGTCGCGAAAAACTGCAGACATTTCTTTTCGGAACAGATCGCGAGCAACGACCGCTTCACCGAATATGAAGCCCGTCTCAAGCATCTCGCGGAACTTTACGGAAAGAAGCCAAGTGACAACTGGATCAGGCACACCGCAGCCACCTCCATGAACCGCTGGCAGGGATTTGTTCCCATCCACCCGGAAACGAAAGCCGTGTTGCGATTCTTGAAAGAAAAAGGCGTCAAGACGGGAATCATATCGAATTTCCAGCATGCGCCCCATGTGCGAAAGGTGCTGCACCAAAACGGTCTCCTGAAAATGCTCGACGCCGTGATCATCTCGGGCGAAGTCCACGCCAAGAAGCCCGACCCCAGGATCTTCGAATGCGCCTTGGAAAATCTCGGCACAAGACCGGAAGCGACACTGTTTGTCGGCGACGATCCCGAGCGGGATATCCGAGGCGCCGCATCCGTCGGCATGAAGACCCGGCTTTTTCAAAACGGATCATCCCTGTTCGAATCCCTGAAAGAGTATCTCCGATGAATTTTTCGAAAGATTTCAAAAGCCCATTCCAAATTATCGGCAAGGGAAAATCCGAAATCCGGGCGAAAATTCAGGAATGCTTTCAAAGCCTCTTTCACGGAGACAAGGAAAACGAGCGAATCTGCCTTGGCTACAGACAGTTCCACTATATCGTCGATACCGGGCATTCGGACATTCGCAGCGAAGGCATGAGCTACGGGATGTTCATCGCCGCGGAACTCGGGTTCGAACCGCTGTTCCGGTCGCTTTGGAACTTTTCGAAGAAGTTCCTGAAAAATTCGTGCGGAGACTTTGCGCCTTATTTCGCCTGGCAAGTCGGCATTCGCCAGAACCCGACCGAATTCTACAAGATGGATCCCGGCGCAGCTCCCGATGGCGAAGAATACTTTGCGGCGTCCCTTCTCGTCGCTGCCAAGAAGTTCGATCGTCCGGAATACAAGCGCGAAGCCGTTTCCCTGCTCAGGCAGATGGCCCACAGAGAGCCCTCGGAAAAGCTCCAGTCGATGTTCCATCCCGAGAATTTCCTCGTCCGGTTTTCTCCCGTCAGGGGAAACGAGTTTACCGATCCTAGCTATCATACGCTGGCGTTCTACCGACTGTTCGCACAGGAAACCCAGGATCCTTTCTGGGAACGCGTCTATCGCGAAAGCCTCGCCTTCCTTGCGCGCGCCTCTCATCCCGAAACGGGACTTTTTCCCGACTACGCGGAATTCGACGGTACCCCGAAGCATACCGACTTCTTTCCGACAAGCGAATGCTTTAGCGGCGACGCGTGGCGCGTCGCCTTGAATCTCGCCATGGATTTCAACTGGGAAGTTCCCGGCACTTGCGAAAGCGAACACGAAAAAGCGAGGACATTCGAGCGGGATTCCCTCCGAAAATGGCTCCGATTCTTTCGCACGCACCGCCCGAACCTCGCCGACTACCGCATCGACGGAAGCGCCTATCCCAAGGAAGCAAGGCCTATCACCCCGGGACTTGTCGCGATGAATGCGGCTGCGACAGCGGCGCTCGACTTGACAGATTCCGAAGAGATCGAACTTTCCCGCCCGTTCCTGGCGACATTCTGGAACACGCCGATTCCCACCGGGACATGGCGATACTACGATGGAATGCTCTATCTG
The DNA here is from genome assembly GCA_963652365.1 of Senegalimassilia sp. Taxonomy (GTDB): domain Bacteria; phylum Fibrobacterota; class Fibrobacteria; order Fibrobacterales; family Fibrobacteraceae; genus Hallerella. Next base: position 2,224 of record CAVJTH010000014.1, on the reverse strand, counting down.
CTGGGACTTCTCGTTCTAGGCGGAGAACCCCCGGAAAGCATCTCCCCTTAGTGGTTTTCCACGGTCTCGGGATTCAAGGACAGTTCCTTGGCAAGGCGATTCGCAAAGGGAGCCGCCCAGTTCCGCTCGGGCGCAATACGGCTCCTCGTCTTCGCCTTGAACGCGTGATAGCTCACGAGCATGGGCTTTCCGTTTCGCGCATCCCACAGAATCCACAGGGATTTCCATGCAAAGCCTCCGTTCTTGCCGATTTTCGGCAAGATCTCCACCTCGACGATCACGGGAAGCGTCAAGTACCGGACGTTATACCGGCGAAAGACCTTGAAAAGTTCCTCGCGTAGAGGCTCGGGAACATCCCTGTCAAACACGGAATACGCGGTGAGGGAATCGGCTCGCGCCTCCCATGGAGAAACATCCGAAAGAACTTTTCCGTCCGCAAAGCGCATTTCGAGAATTTTCCGGAGCGTTTCCCGAATCCAGGAGGAATCCGCCTCGGGAATCCACAGGCCTTCCAGCATCTGCTCGTGACGCATTCCCGAAAAGCGCATTTCGACGAGGGAATCTTCATAGTGCGCCAGATCGAAATCCACAGCGTCTTCGCTAAAGCTGTGGCAGATCTTGCTTTCGTCGGGGCATTTCGCCACGATCCGCTGCGCGGGAAAGCTCCCGATCGCGGCGGAACTTTTCCCGATTTCCAGGAACGCCGGATTCAGTTCGGCGAAGCCTCGTTCGTCAAAGATTTCCAGATCCATCTCTCCCTGTTCCCCGCATTCCGCGCACGAAGAATCACCCATCGAATTTTCCGACGCGCGATTTCCGGCACAGGAAACAATCGCAAGACTCGAAAGGATAACGACGACATCCAAGGCTTTTAAAATCTTCATGTTCCAAAAATGCTAAATTTGCGCGCGATTAGCAAGGAGTTCAGCATGAGTCTTAAGTGCGGAATCGTCGGTCTTCCGAACGTCGGCAAAAGTACGATCTTTAACGCCATCACCAACGCAGGCGCAGAAGCCGCCAATTACCCGTTTTGCACCATCGAACCGAACGTCGGCATGGTGAGCGTTCCTGACGGTCGTCTGAACGAGCTTGTCCAAGTCTATCATCCCAAGTCAATCGTCCCCGCCGTGACGGAATTTGTCGATATCGCGGGACTTGTCAAGGGAGCGAGCAAGGGGGAAGGTCTCGGAAACCAGTTTCTCACGCACATCCGCGAATGCAACGCCATCATGGAAGTCGTCCGCTGCTTTGACGATGACGACATCACGCACGTCCTCGGCACCGTCGATCCGGTTCGCGACATCGACATCATCGAGACGGAACTCATCCTGAAAGATCTCGACTCCGTCGAAAAGCGATTTGCAAACGAGAACAAGGCAGCCCGGACAGGAAACGCCAAGGCGAAGGAAAACGTCGAAGCCTGCGAAATTCTGAAGAAAGGCCTCGAAGCCGGAAAGAGCGCGCGCGAATTTATCGGAAAGAACGGCGATGCGCTCGACGCAATCGTACAGGATCTCGCGCTTCTCACCGCAAAGCCGCTTTTCTATTGTGCGAACATCCGCGAAGAAGACTTGGGAAAAGGCAACGAATACGTTTCTCGACTCGAAGAATTCGCAAAGAAGCAAGGCGCATCCGTCGTCGTCATCAGCGGAAAGATCGAAGAGGAACTTTCCAAGATGGAACCCGCCGACAAGGAAGAATTTCTCAAGGAACTCGGCATGAAGGAATCGGGGCTAGATTCCGTAGTCCGCGAAGGCTACCGCATCCTGGGCCTGCACACATTCTTTACAGCCGGAGAAAAGGAATGCCGGGCGTGGACTTTTACGGCAGGTTCAAAGGCGCCCCAATGCGCGGGCGTCATCCACTCGGATTTCGAAAAAGGCTTCATCCGCGCCGAAACGCTCGGCTTCGAGGATTTCCGCAAATACGGTTCCTGGAACGCGGCAAAGGAAGCGGGCGTTGTCCGGACCGAAGGCAAGGAATACGTCGTCCAGGACGGCGACATCATGTATTACCTCTTCAACGTGTGATGGTCCTTTCCCGGACCGGTCAGAACTTTGTCGAGTGGTGAGTTTGGAGGGCGAAGTATCGAGAGTCGAGAGTTGAGTGTAGAGTTTCGCGGACGTCTAGGTTCTAAAGCAGAACTTCGAGCTGAGAACTTAGATCTGAGTTTTGCGAACGTCTAGGTTCTAGTGTGAGATGTTCGCTGGGATTTCTAAGTTCT
>CAVJTH010000013.1:0-69916 GCA_963652365.1 Senegalimassilia sp. | reverse complement strand
AGTTGCCCACCTGGTCGCCCTTTTCCGAAATGTAGGCGTTCTGCAGTTTCACGTAAAATCACTTCAAGTATGCCCCCCGATAATTTTTTCCATTGCGGAGATTTCCGCATCGCTTAACTCGGCGAAATAATCCCTGCGGCGTGCGGGGAGGCTTCCTCCGTTTTGTTGAACGAAAAGGATAAACTGGTTCGCTTTCTTTTCGGGCATGTCGACGACGTTTTGCATTCCCGCCCGAATCTTGTCATAGTTTTGGAGATAGGTAAGTTCGGCTTTCCATTCCGTATGGATTGTTTCCGATACGATTTTTTGAAATTCTTCGACAATCGGCGTCAAATCCATAAAACGGTAAAAGTCCGCGGAATCGTTTCTTACCGTAACTTCTCCGGCATCGCTTATCGAATAATCCAACAATGGCATGAGCCGTTTTGAAAAAGTCTCGAGCATCCGGTCATAGATTTCCGTTTTTTTCAACAGGGTCGCCGACACGGGAAAAATAATCTTTAGCGGGGTAAAGTTTTTGCTGGCAAGTATATGGTGTAACAGGTAACGGTGCGTCCGACCATTGCCGTCATCGAATGGATGTAGAAAGACAAAGGAGAAGGCGACAATCGCAGAAACGATCACGGGATCGCAATCCGCTTTTTTCAAAAGTTTGGCGGAGTCCAAATATGCCTGCATCAGATTGCCGATGTCTTCTGGTTTTGGTGCTATATAATGAATGCGCTCTTCTGTGGGGGATAAGGTTTCTCCGACATAAACCTGATCCTCCCTCCATTCCTTTTGTCCATATCTTTCCTCGACGATTGCGTTTTGAATTTTGCAAAGACCGTCTTTTGAAAGGCAGTCTTTTTCGGCTTCCTGGAGCAGAAGTACAAAGTTTTCCGTTCTTTTTTGGGATGGCGTCTCGTGCTCGATGGCGAAGGATGACTTGGTTTCCTTGATGTAGAGAAACCGGACGGCCCTGTACAATAATTCAGCGGAAAAATCGGAAAGCAGGACGTTCGAGTCTTGCTTTAATTTGTCTGCATTGTTCTCAAGAATAGGCTTTGTGAGGCGGACCATCGGACAGAAATGCGAATTTCCTGGCAGGTTGTTGATGATGCGGTGCCTTTTTGCCCGGCTGGAATCTTTGTTGCTTAAAGAGAACTGTTTGTTCGGATCTTGCAATTCTACGAAAGGCCCTGAATGGACGTCATCCAAGGGCAGTTTTTTTCCTGTTAAAAATTCATAGAGAAACCAGATGCGACGGCAATAACTCCCTGTGGGTTTTGCCTTGACTTCTTCTAGGAATTCATGGACATCTACTTTTAAAAAAAATGCCTTGAGGATTTCGAGATTGAGTCCCTCGTAACGGATGGCGAAATTTAGATTGGCTTGCCATGTATTTTTTATCGGATGTCGCCAGCGGGGGAAATTCCTTTCCGCATAGATGCCGTTTTCTTTTTCTGTCTGGGTTGAAGTATCTACCAGGAAACTGTGTACCAACGGCGGAAGTACATCCAAGTTGAATTTTTCAATCAAAAAAGAATATCCAATGGCAACCATTTTCAAAATTCCTTATTCTTTTTCAAAAAGATAGTATATTTTGTATGATTTTTCAAAAAATCTTAACGAACGCTTTGGAGACATCCCTTTGTCGGGCTTGAATCCGCCTAGAAGCTGTCTATCCGGATAATCCCCAGTTCGCTCGCCTTGGCGAATCCGTTGATCTTTTCACCGAGGCGGACGTGCGCCCAGCCGTCCTTGACGTCGAGGACTTCGACGGAAGTCCCTTCGGAAAGCATGTTGAGCGTTTGCGCCTTGTCGCTCGGACCGCTGGTGATGTCCGCGCTTTCGACGATGACGATTCCCTCGGAATAGGTCTTTTCGCGGTAAATCTTGTAGCCGGCGCTGCAGGCGATGATCCCGAGCAGGACGGCGACCGGGAGAACGCCGAGCGTAAACGCCGTCTTGGCCCTTGCGCTTTGGGAAAGGATGCGGAAAACGTTGAGCGCGACGATGAGCCAGACAAGCCCGATGATGGCATACAGCTGCTCCGTCATCGAAAGGAAATGGTGCGCCCGGAAAAGAAATTCGAGAATCGGGTTTTCCTCTTCGGCGGATTCCTGCTTGTCCTTGGTCAGGCTTCGCGCAAAATTCAGGTTGTATTGATAGTCCGCGTTGGCGGGGTCTAGCCTTAGCGCCTTTTCGTAGTTCAGAATGGATAGCCCGAGGCGTCCTTCGCGAAAGTAGGCGTTTCCCAGGTTGTAGAACAGGTCGCCGCTCCGGAATCCGTTATCGACGCAGTTCTGCCAGGCTTCCGCCGCCGACGTAAAGTCTCCGGCCTTGTAGGATGCCGCTCCGGTGTAGAGCGTCTTGCAGCTTTCTTCGGCGAAAAGGGACAGGCTGAGCGCCAAGAGCAAAAACAGGAACTTTTTCATTTGTGCGCCTCCAGGCTGTCGCAAAGTTCTTCGAATTTCTTGAAGGCGTCTCCGAGTTCCGTTGCCGAGATTCCGGCGGGAGCGAATCGGGCGTAGGCGCATTCTTCGAGACATTGGAGAATTTTCGCTTGCAATTCTCCGCGGATTCCGAGCTCTTCCAGGTTCGCTTTCTGACGCTCGCGGGTCATGCCGCGGAATTCCCGGTTGGAAATGTCGGACAGGTAGTCGATGAGACCGTTCTCGATCGCCGCGTAGAATCCTTTCGCGTCGTTCTTCTCCAGCGCTTGCCGGGCCTTGGCCGTGCTGTTCTTGCGGTTCTTCTTGGCCTTTGCCTTGCGGACCAGGGCGGCGTCGCTCGAATGCCTGCGGTGCGCCCGGATAAAGAACGTGAAAAGCGCGTATAGGAAAATCGGCAGGACAAGGAGAAGCCAGAAGAGGGGAGTCGCGAAGAAGGGAGCCTTTTGCGGGGAAACGGATGCTATCGGGTGGATGTAGCGGATGTCCCGTCCGAGGTCCTCGATTTCGGATTTCGCCTGCGGCGCGTAGGAGGGTGCGCTTGGCGCGAACTGGGCGCTTGCGGAGGCTTCGCCCTTTTCGACCTTGATCTTCCACGGACCGAGCGTCTTGCTTTCGTATTTTTTCTTTGTCGGATTGAACCAGGAATAGGTAATCGCCGGGATGTCGAATTCGCCCTTTTTCTTTGGGTAGAGGAAGATGCGGATGTTCTTGGTCGTGACGACCTTTCCGTTGCTGACCTTTTTCTTGACGCTTGTTTCGGGCGGGACGGTTCTAAAGTCCGAAAATTCGGGCAAGAGCGGGTCGGTGACGGTTCCCGGCTTGCCGTCGCCGGAAATCTGGATGGATAGGGTGAGCGCGTCGCCGAGCGCGAGCGAATCCTTGTCGAATGCCGCGTCGAACGTGTAGTTTCCGACCATTCCCGAAAAATCCTTGGGCTTTCCGTGGGCGGGGAGGGGAAGAACGTGAATCTTGACCGGTGCCGTCCGGGCTTCGGCTTCTTCGGGTTCCTGCTGCACGGACGAGAAGCTCATGGAAATTCCTCCCTTGTTCGTCTTCTTTTCGACGACCTTGGGCTTTCCGACCTTCGTGTAGGTGAACTTGAACGGCGGAATGGCGACCTGCCCGGTCTTTACGGGCGAAAGCCAGGCGAACTTGGCGCTGCCTCGGGCTTCGCGCGGGGCTTCGGGAATCGGGGTGAGCTTCAGGTCCGAAAGGTCCGCACGGTGGGCGATGAAGTCGCTTCCGAGGTCCATGCTGGTCGCGACGAGGTTTCCCTGGAAATGCTCGAACGTGTGGATGGAAAGCGTGACGGAGAGCTGCTCGCCTTCATAGACGGTCCGCTTGTTCGGCGTGAGCGAAACGGAGACCGCCGCTTCGTCGTAGGATTTCTTCACTTCGATGTTGTTCAGGTGAAAGATGTCGTATTCCTTTTCACCGATTTTCCAGGAAAGGACTCCCGCGGACTTGACGCCCGTTTGCCGCGGGGCGACGAGATGAAAGCTGTATTGCTTGCCGGTTCCGCGCCTTCCTATCCGGACTTCCGCCGAGTCGAGGCTTTTGAGCGCAAAGCCGTTCTGGACGGAAAACCGGGGAACTTCGCGAGAGCCGTATTCTTCGAGCTTTTGGGTATCGACCGTGAACTGCAGCGTGAACGATTCTCCGGCATCGACGGAATTCTTGTCGAGCTGGATGTCCCAGGGCCCCTGGGTGACGAGCTGCCCGGCGTACCTGCCCGAGCCTCCTCCCATCATGGCGGCCATTCGCTGTTGCATCTGTTCCATCATGGACCACGGATCGGTCGCCTGCGCAAAGATAGAAATGGCAAAAAGAAGAACTGTGAGTAGAAAGCGTTTCATAACAGTCAAAAGATACAAAAAAGCTATCTTTGAACCATGATCTGTCAATCGTTGGAATCTCTCCTTGACGCTTGCCCGAAAATCCAGATGCTAGGCCCGGTCGGCAGCGGAAAATCCAGGATCCTCCGGGAATTTGCCGAAAGACATTCCCGTGTGTCGCTTTCTTCGACGGAAATCCAGCGCCGGATCCAGCGCGCTCTCGCTCCCTTTTGGCAACAGCGGTTCATCAGCCTTCGCGATGACGATGCGCCGCGTGTCCGCGACCTGCTTTTAAAGCCGAAGTTCTTTCTGAATTCCGCGCATTACGTGGAAGACGACCCGTTTCCTCCGACGAGTCCCGACAAGCTCGAAGAGGCGCTTGCCATGGCGAACCTTCCCGATACGGTGCTGAAGGTGAAGCTGCTGAGCCTTTCGAACGGCGAACTTCGCAGGATTCTCCTCGCGAGGCAGTGGATGGAGTCGCCCGACTACATTCTGTTCGACGATCCGTTTGGCGGTCTCGATCCGGAATATCGGACGCATCTGGCGCGCGCGATCCTGAAAATGTCGGAGACCTCGGTCAAGATGGCGATAAGCCTGCAGCGCAAGGAAGAGCTTCTTCCCAGGATTCCCGCCTTTGTGTACGAGAACGGCGAATTTCGCCCCTACGAGGGAGAGCTTCCCGAAAGAATTGCGGAGACGGCCGAAAAGAAGCGGGAAATCACGTCGTATGTCGTCGAAAACCTGAGGACTCCGGAATCGGTCGGGGAAACCCTCTTTGACCTGGAACACGTGCATGTCCGCTACGGTTCCGCGATGATCATCGACGATTTGACGTGGCAGGTGAAAAAGGGCGAACACTGGGTGGTGATGGGACCGAACGGAGCCGGCAAGAGCACGCTGCTCGCGCTGCTTTCGGCGGATCATCCGCAGATGTATTCGAACGATATCACCCTGTTCGGAAAGAAGCCCGGCGCGGGCCTCGACATCTGGAAGCACAAGGCGCAAATCGGATTCTTTTCTCCGGAACTCGCGACGCAGTATCGCGAAAAGCTGAACATTTCGGAAGTGCTCTGCACGGGATTCACGACGGGGCTCGGACTTTTTCGCCCGCCTTCCTGGGAAGAACGGGCGAAGGCGAAAGACTGGCTCTCCGAACTCGGATTTTCGGATGCGGAACGTCCGTTCGATTCGCTTTCCGCGACGGAACGCCGGCTGGTCCTGATCGCCCGCGCCGCGATTCGTCCGCCCAAGGTGCTGATTCTCGACGAACCGACGCAGGGAATGGACGCGGGATTCCGGGAGCGTCTCTTCGATCTTCTGGAGTTTCTGTCGAGCGCGACGACGATCATTCTCGTGACGCACTATGACGCGGAATGGCCGACGTGCATGACGAACGTGCTGCGGATGCCGAAGTTTTCCCTGTCTTGAAATCTACAGGATTCTGGTCACCAGGTTCCCCGCGTGGACGGCGAGGATTCCGAGGAAGACGCTCAGGGACGCGTAGAGGGCGAACGCGAGAACGTTTCCGGCCTTGACGAGCTGGAGACTTTCGCTTGCGAACGTGGAAAACGTGGTGAATCCGCCGCAGAATCCGACGGTGAAAAAGAGGCGGACGCTCGGGCTGAATCCGTGCTCGGAAAGCCCGTAAAAAATCCCGATGAGAAAACAGCCTGCGATGTTGACGGCGAAGGTTCCGAAGGGGAACATGCCGGAAAGATGCGCGCACACAAGCCTTGTCGAGAGAAAGCGGCAAATCCCGCCGAGAAAGCTGCCGAAGCCGACCAGAAGGATCGAATGAATCATGCGGCAAATTTAAAAACCTACGGATTTCCCCGGAAAACGGAACGAAAATTTTTGTATTTTTGGGATTTCAAAAAGCGAAGGACTTTCCGTGATTACCGAAGAACAGATTCTCAAGGCGTTATCCGTGGTCGTGGACCCGGATCTCAAGAAAGACATCGTCGAACTGGGATTCGTGAAGAACATCCGGATTTCAAGCGATGGCGATGTCGAGCTGGATCTCGTCTTGACGACTCCGGCGTGCCCGATTCGCGATCGCTTCAAGACCCAGTGCGAGCAGATTCTCCGGGAGTCCGGAGCGCGTTCGGCAAATGTCGTTCTCAAGGCGAACGGTCGCGTGGTGAGCGGAACGCAGGCGCCGGCGAGCGACAACGAGCTTTTGAAAGGCGTCAAGCGCATCGTGGGCGTGGCGAGCGGAAAGGGCGGCGTCGGAAAATCGACGGTGACGGCAAATCTCGCGATGGCGCTGAGCCTTGCCGGTGCGAAGGTCGGCGTTCTCGATGCGGATATTTACGGACCTTCGATGAACATCATGTTTGGCGTGGATGCCGCGCCCGAGGTTTTCGAAGACAGGACGATCGCGCCGGTCGAAGTCAAGGGCGGCATTTCGCTGATTTCGATGGCGATGTTCGCGGAATCGGACAAGGCGACGATTTGGCGCGGCCCGATGGCGAGCCAGATGATCCAGAACTTTGTGCATCGCGTCCGCTGGGGCGAGCTGGACTACCTGCTGATAGACTTTCCGCCCGGAACGGGCGATATCCAGCTGACGCTCACGCAGCAATGCCCGCTTTCTTGCGCGGTTGTCGTGACGACGCCGCAGGAAGTCGCGCTCGCGGATTGCCGCAAGGGACTTGCCATGTTCGACAGCGTGGGCGTGCCGACGGCCGGAATCATCGAGAACATGAGTTACTTTGTGTGTGACGGTTGCGGAAAGCGACACGACATTTTCCGTTCCGGCGGCGGCGAGCGAATCTCGAAGGCTCTCGGCGTTCCGCTGCTCGGAAAAATTCCCCTGGAACCCGCCGTCGCCGACTGTGGGGACATGGGCGCTCCCGCGGTCTTGCGCTATCCGAACAGCGAAAGCGGCAAGGAGTTTGTCGAAATCGCCGAAAAGACGATCCAGGCGATTGCCCAGCTGGAGCATTCGACACAGAATGTCCTGCACAATTTCCGCTACCGTTTCGAAGAACTTCCCGTGGAGGCAAGATGATCCAGCCGGTCAAGATTTTCCGCACGCCCGGAAACGAACTGGGCTTTGACTTTGACGACGGAACCCGGGCGGTCTTTCGCCTAAGGGACTTGCGCCTTGCCTGCCCGTGCGCGCTTTGCGTCGATGAAAATTCCGGGGAGCGCCTGCTCGACCCGAAGACCGTTCCCGAGGACATTTCGATAGAAAGCATCCAGTCCGTGGGGCGGTATGCGGTCGGAATCCTGTGGAGCGACGGGCATCGGACAGGCATTTATCCTTACGATTTGCTGAAACGCTTGACGAACGATTTGACGAAATAGGCTTAAAAAGCCATATTTAAAACGGAAAAATTTTTGGCGTGGGTCATCCTATATGAGTGATTTTAACGAATCTTTATATTTTCGCGATTTGAATCGGTATCCGACGTTGAAACCGGACGAGGAAGCTGCGCTCATAGCGATAATCAAGGACGGCAAGACGGAAGAGATTCGCCAGTCCGCGTTGCAGCACCTGATCCGCGGAAACCTGCGGTTCGTTGTCAGCGTCGCCCGGAAATACCAGGGGCGCGGGCTTTCCCTTCTGGATTTGATCAACGAAGGAAACCTGGGCCTGTTCAAGGCGGCGAAGCGTTTCGACAGCGCCAAGGACGTGAAGTTTATCAGCTATGCGGTCTGGTGGATTCGACAGTCCATCCAGAAGGCGCTTTTCGAACAGGTCGGCGCGGTCCGGATTCCGCCCAACAAGCTTACCCTGGTGAACCGATTCAAGCGGGCGCTGGTCCAGAACGGCGGCGATTACGAGCGGACGATGGCGATGCCCGAATTTGCCGGCTCGGAACAGGACATTGTCGAAGTGATGGAAAAGATTGTCGATATTTCGCTCGACGCTCCGATCAGCGATGACGGCAGCTCCGGGGATTCGGTCAGTTCCCTGATGGATGTTCTGGGAACGGACGGAAACCAGGAAGACGAAATGGAGAAAAACGAGCGCAAGGCCCTGATCGACGAGATTCTCAAGTCGCTTCCGCGGCGCGAAGAAGAGATCTTGCGGATGTTCTACGGGCTCGATACGGTAGAGGATACGACGCTGAAGGATATCGGCGAAGACTTGAAGCTAAGCCGGGAACGGGTCCGCCAGATCAAGAACAAGACCTTGCGAAAGCTCCAGAGAAACAAGGAAAAGCGCGAGCGGTTGAGCGATTTCCTGGAAAATTGATGCGGATTCCCGGGAATAAGGCGCAGCGCGCCGCCGTCTATTTTTTGGTGCTCCTGTGCGGCGCCTTTCTTGCCCTTTTCGCCTATTTCGTCTATGGGAAGTTCGGGCCGCGGAAAATCGAAACGCCGAGCGTTCCCTTTGGAATCTCGCCCGGGACGGAAATCTCCGTCGGGGATTTTCCCGACACGCTTTCGGGAATCTCGGCGCTTCCCGCTTCGACATTGCAGGAACTTCGGCGGGCGGATGACCTGGAAAGGAACGAACGCCTAGACGAAGCCGCTGAAATCTACGAGGCGATCGCTTTGCAGTATCCGGGCGTGTTTCTTTCGGAATGGGGCGTTGCCCGTTCGCTTCTCGCGAAGGACTCTCTTTCTCCCGTGTGGAAATCCCTGCTCGAATCGACGGAGCGTTCCCTGAAAAAGCGCTATCCGGAATCTTCGGTCGCCTTCTTGCTGGATGCGAATCTTGCCGAAAAGTCGAATAGTTCCGGAACGGCCCTGGAGCTTGCCCGTATCGCGACGGAAAAGGCTCCGGCTTTTTCCGATGCCCGGTTGCTCTACGCGAAGCTGCTCTTCCTGTCGGGGCGCCTTGCGGAAGGAAAGGGAGAGGCTCGAACGGCGATAAGCCTTTCGCTCGGCGAGAATCCCAAGCCCTATGCGCTCCTTGCGCGAATCTATCACGACGAAGGCTCTCTCGACAGCTGCGAACGCGTCGTCGATTACGCGGTGTCCAAGTTTCCGATAAATCCCGAATTACTTTGTATGCAAGGCGTCTTGCAGGAATACAAGGGTCGCTTTGACGAAGCGGAAAACACCTATCGACGGGTCCTCGCGATACGGCCCGGCTTTTCGACCGCGAAGGAGTTCTTGCTTTCCCTGGGGCAGAAATCTCCCCCGGGAAAGATGGAAAGCGGGCGCCTTTCGCCAAGGGACCGGGCAAAGGTGGCATGCGATATCCTGGAACCTCTTGTCTCGCGCTATCCCGACAACCTGCCGCTTCGCGAAGCGCTCGGAATCGCCTACCTGAAGGGTCGGGAATTTGACCGCGCAAAATCGCAGTTTCTCGAGATCCAGACCCGCGATCCGGATTATCCGGAAATCCAGCGTCGCTTGCAGGAAGCCTCTTCCGTTCCTCCGGTTCGAGACGTAAAGAAGAACATTCTCGCGAACGATCTGCACCGCGCGATCGACAGCATGAGGACGCTTCCCTTGACGGGGCATTCGTTCGAATCCAGCCTGGGGCATTACCTGGTGCGCTACGGGGCGTCGCCGAAAGAATTCTTTGCCAAGTATTCCGCTTCGAATTTCAAGAAGGTGCGCAGTGGCGCCTGGCGCGAAGTCTTTTTCGAGGCTCCCTACTTTCACCAATACACGGTCCTGTTCGACGAAAAGTCCCGCTTCTACGGTGTGCATGTCGTGGTGACCGATTCGAACGTCGTCGCGAACAAGGCGACGAACACGCCGGAAATCTACACGACGCTGCTCCAGCTGAATTCGCGAATTTCCGGTCTCGGAACGGAAACCGGCGAAACCGAATGCGACGGGACGGTTCTCTCCGGGGCGACCTGGGAAACTCGGGACAACTTCGAAATGCTCGCTCGGGTGGTCGGAAAGCCGGCGGAAGTCCGCATGATCCGGCTGGACAAGTCAAAAATTCCCGAAGGAATGCGACTTTGCGACTATTCGAAGTATCTTTTCATGGATTGATTTGTACGTTGTGACTATGAGTGCCCGGAATCTTTTGACGCTTTTTTTCCTCTTCGCTTTCGGAGCCTTCCTGGAAGGCTGCACCTGCTGCGCCTACCTGAACCATATTTTCAATGCGGACCGAAACTACGAAGAAGCCGTCAAGCTGGAAACGGCAAAGGCGGATTCGATCCCAGCGGATTCCGAAGTCGTGGCGACCGGCGAAGCGGCGAAGAAATACGACAAGGTCATCGAGAAAGGCTCCCGGGTGCTGGAAAGGTTTCCGGACAACGATCGGCAGACCGCCCGCGCGGTGTTTCTCATCGGCGAATCCTTTCGTCACAAGGGCGAGTGGGCAAAGGCCGTTGCCAAGTACGATGAATTCGAACGGTATTTTTCCGACCACGATTCCATGCCGAAGGTGGAATACGAGCGGGCCTATTGTCTTTACAAGAATGGCGAATACGACGTGAGCCGTTTCGCGTTGCAGTCGATTCTCGATGTCGGAGAGGAACATCCTTTTTACAGCGAAGGGTTGAATCTTTTGTCGCTTCTCGAAGAAAAGGGCGATTTCACGGAGCAGGCGATTGCCGCCCTGGAACGGATGCTCGCCGACACGAACGGAACGCCCTACATGCGCGGTCGTGCGCACTTGCGGCTGGCGTCTCTCTACTTTAAAATGGAAAACTATCCCAAGGCGCGGGAACATTACAAGGCAAGGGAAATTGTCGAACTTTCGCTTCGGGAACAGTATTCGGCAAGTCTCCATGCGGCGGAATGCCTGGCAGCGACCGACGCGTTTGCGGAAGCTGCCGAAGAATATCGGGTGATGATCGAAAACAAGGACTACGAAACGTACTTGCCCGACCTGTATGTGCGCCGCGGGGAACTTTTGCTCCGGGCGAACGACTGGACTGGCGGCGAAAAGCTTTTGCACTTTGTGACGGACGAGTATCGAAAGTCGGAATACGCTTCGCGGGGATTCTTTGACCTGGGAGATTTTTACCAGACGGAAAAGCGCGAATACGAACCGGCTCTCGCCTACTACGATTCGAGCTTTCTTGCGCGCCCCGGATCGAGCTGGGGAAAGAACGCTCGGGAACGTCGCGACGCGCTTCGCAGGCTGCTTGCCTTGCGGGAAAAGGATTCGCTTGCCGATACGACGCTCCAGGCGAAAAAGCAGTTCTTCGATACCGAATTCCAGATTGCGGAACTGTTCCTCTTCAAGCTTTCGGAAATGGACAGCTCGTTGGCGCGTCTCGACCGGATTATCGATGGCTCTCCCGATACCGCCGTGGTGATGCGCGCCACCTATGCGCGAGCCTTTATCTATGACGAGTTCAAGCAGGACACGGACAAGGCCGAAGAGCTTTACAAGGAAATCATCGCGAAGTATCCGCGGACGGAATACGCGAAGCAGGCCCAGGTGAACCTCGGCGTCAAGGTGACGGTCAAGACGCCCGAAGACGAAGCGCACGCGCTCTTCCTGAACGCCGAAAGCCTTTGGGTCGCGGCGAAAGACGTTCCGCTCGACAGCATGGAACTGGTCGATTCCGCATACGCAAAGGCTCTTGCCGCTTACGATACGGTCTTTCGGGCTTACCCCGAAACGAAGGCGGGAATCCAGGCTCTCTACATGAAGGGTATCATCTGGGAAATGTCGCCGGAAACGAAGGATTCCGCCGCGTTCGCATTCAAGAAGCTGCGCAACGAACATCGGGATTCGCCGTGGGGAATCGATGCGGAAAAACGCCTGCAGACCCGGATGTCCATTACGGACGAATCTCTAGCGCGACTCCGCAAGCGCGTGGAGCAGAACGCCGCCTACGTCGATAAGCTCTCGCTGCAGTATTACGAAGGCCTGTCAGCCGCCGAAGGCAAGAAGAACGGTCCCGACATCAAGTCTTCCGAAGACGAAGTCCTGGAAAATTCCTACAACAGCATGTATGATTTTGAATGAATCGTCTTTTTCTCGGAAAGGAATAACGGTTCGATGGGAAAAATCGCGCGAAAAGCCTCTTTTTGTCAAACTTTGACAAAAACGGTTTGTATAATTGAATATATGATTACTGCACAAAGAAACAGTTGTTCAAATGGACAGAATTTTCAAAACATCGCGCAAAGCGTTTCCGTGGACGGCTTTATCTCCTTTCGCAGACGGATCGCGGAACAACTTTCCCTGCAAGGCGCGGAACTTTCGGAAGACGAAGAACCCGCCTTGTTCGATTTTTACCGCCAGGGAGAAAACGAAACATACGTCCTCGCCGCTTTCGGCTACGAGAGCTGATTTACAGGGCCTGGTATTCGACGAAGCGCGTCTTGCCGTAGAAATCCGGCAAGGTTCCGCTCCACGTTAGCCAGGGATAGTTGGTCGCTTCCGCTTCGAGAATCTTGTCTTCGCTTGCTTCCGGTCCGATTTCCATCAAGAGGACTCCGCCGGATTTAAGCCGATCCTTGCTCTGGGCCAAAAGTTTTCGTACAAGCGAGAGTCCGTCCGGTCCGCCAAAGAGGGCAAGCGCCGGGTCAAAGTCGCGAACTTCCGGTTGGAGCTTTTCCTTTTCCGCATCGGGAATGTATGGCGGATTGCTGACGATTGCGTCAAGCTTTTCGTCATCGGGAAGCGCTTTCAGCAGGTCGCCTTCGAAGAATTCGATTTCCGCGTCGTTGAATTTCGCGTTTTCCTTGGCGAGGTCGAGCGCGTCCCTTGAAATGTCCGTGGCGAGAACGCGCGTTCCGGGGATTTCCTTCTTGACGGCAATGGCGATCGCTCCGCTTCCCGTACCGATATCCGCAATCGAGAGGCTTTCCCTTCCCTGCAAGCGTTCCTTGAGAATGTCGATCAGGGATTCCGTTTCGGGTCTTGGAATCAGGGCGCGCCTGTCGCAATGAATCTCGTGACCGCGGAAACTGGTCGTTCCGACGATATGCTGGAGCGGTTCGCGTTTTGCGCGTCGTGCCACCAGAGGACGGAGCACTTCGAGCTCGTGCTCGGATAGCGGCTTGTCGAAATTCAGGTAGAGGTCCATCCGCTTCATCTTGAGCCCGTGCGCGAGAATGTATTGCGCATCGAGCCGCGGGTTGGGAATTCCCTTGTGCTGAAAGAACGAAGTCGTCTTGTTCAGTATTTCGAGGACGGTGTTCATGCGAATTTTCCGAGAACTTCCTGGGCGTGGGCCATCTGCAAGGCGTCGATGATTTCCTGGATGTCTCCGGTCATGACGCTTTCTAGCTTGTAGAGCGTCAGGTTTACGCGGTGATCCGTGACGCGGTTTTGCGGAAAATTGTACGTGCGGATCTTGGCGGACCTGTCTCCCGTGCCGACCATCGCCTTGCGGCTTGCCGCTTCGGCCTGTTCCTTCTTGGCGATCAGGGCGTCGAGAATCTTGGAGCGGAGCATTTCCATGGCGTGCAAGCGGTTCTGGAGCTGCGAGCGTTCCGTCTGGCAGCTCACGACAACGCCTGTCGGGATGTGCGTGAGGCGCACCGCGGAGTCCGTCTTGTTGATATACTGTCCACCGGCTCCGCTGCTTCGGTAAGTGTCCATGTGAATGTCGGCTTCCCGAATGTTGACATCGACTTCTTCCGCTTCGGGGAGAATGGCGACCGTCGCCGCCGACGTGTGTACGCGACCTTGCGTTTCCGTGTCGGGGACCCGCTGCACGCGGTGAACGCCGCTTTCGAACTTGAGCGTTCCATAGACGCTGTCGCCCTCGATGAATACCCGGATTTCCTTGTAGCCGCCCACCGTGCCTTCCGATGCGTCCTGGATGGTCATCTTCCATCCCATGCGGTCTGCGTAGCCGCGATACATGCGGAACAGGTCGCCAGCAAAGAGCGCCGATTCGTCGCCGCCGGTTCCCGCGCGGATTTCAAGGGTCGCGTTTCGGTAGTCCCACGGATCCTTGGGAACCATCAGAATCTGGAGCTCGTCTTCGAGTGCGGCGATGCGCTTTTCGAGCGGGGGAATTTCCGCCTTGGCCGCTTCGGCGAATTCGGCGTCGTTTCCGCCGAGAGCCTGTTTCCATTCTTTCAGGTCGCTCGACAGCTGGATATATTCGCGAGCCTTTTGGCAAGATTTTTCGAGCCCCTTGTACTGTTTCTGGAGCTTGGTATAGAGAGGCTGGTTCGAAACGACTTCGGGAGAAGAAAGTTCCGATTCCAGTTCTTCGTATTTTTCGATCACTTTTTGTGCGGCGTCTAACATCAATGGCGAATTTAGAAATTTTGCGACGTTCGGTTCCGGAAAAATGCGGAAGAGGTTCGCTTGGCGGAAAATAAAAGATAGATTTGGGCAATATGGTTTTTGTATTGCTTGCCGTAGCCTTGCTCGTCGTCGCCTTTTTGATCTGGGGGTGGAACGATGTGGTCTTGCGCGATTCCAAGGGAAGGCTCCTGAGCCGCAAGGTCAAGGCCGCCGACGAAGGTGCCCTGGTCGGTCTTTCCTATGGAACGTATGTCTTTGAAATCTGGCATGTCGGACTTTTTCATCTGCGCCCGCGGCTGGTGAAGACGGTCCGGATCGAACACGACAAGATTTCCGAAAACGCCTGGATGTTTTCGTATAAACTAATGAACGAGGCTCGGAATATCCGGTCGGAATCCAGAAAGGCGGAGGCCAGGCTGCTGAAGGCCAGGCATTTGACGGATGGCGAAATATTCCAGGCCGTGCGGAAGTCCTATTTCAAGATCCTGAACAATCTGTATCTGCCGAAAAACAGCATCAGCGATACGACGACAATCGATTCTGTCCTGATTCATCCGACGGGAATCTACCTGTTCGAAAACTCGATTTTCGAAGGCTGGATCTATGGTGACGCGGACGGAAAATTCTGGTCTTCGACCATGATGCGCAACAACCGGACAAAAAATTCGGAATTCGAAAACCCGGTGATTCGCAGCGTGCGAAACGAGGAATCGGTGCGGCGCATGTTCGAAAAGCCGGAAAGCCTTCCGTTGCATGTCTTTTCCTATGTCGTGTTCAGCGACAAGGCCGTCTTGAAGGATGTCCCCGAAAGTTCGGTGGAACGGAAGCTTGTCTTGCGGAGCCAGCTTGCCCAGAGCCTTGTGCGAACGTTTAGCCTCGCGACGCCTGTCTATACCGAAAACGAAATCGACGAGCTCGCTTCCGAACTCGCCGGCTTTGCGGACAAGTGATTTCCTGAACATTAGATCTTGAAGTCGATTCCCGCCGCAACGTTATGGCTTGTCCGGTCATACGTCTTCTTGATCCCGTTTTCCTTCTTGGTGTATTCTTCGTAGAGGGTTTCCATGTAGCCGATCTGGACTTGGAGATTGTCCGTAAGGCGGAACGCGATGCCGCCGCCAATCGACCAGGAATTGGTCACGAAGCTCAGGTCGCTGATGTAATCGTCCGTGATGCCGTACATGGTGCGCTGGACGCTTGCCGAAACGGTGAGAGGCTTTAGAATGTCCGCTTCGATTCCCAGTACAAATTCGTTTTCGTCGCCGTCCAGGTCGTCTTGCTTGTCTTGCGGGTAGTTGGCGAACGTGTCGAAGTAGTGGTGATAGCCGATTCCCGTGCGGAATCGCTCTGTCCAGGCGTAGTTCAGGCCTATGGCGAGGAAACCCGGAAGGTCGTTGTCGGATTTTTTCCCGTCGATGAACTGGGGCATGTACGTGGAAACGATGTCTTCGATCTTGTCGGTTTCGTTTTTCATCTTGATGAACGTGTTGTGCTCATACTTGATGCCCGCGCTGAATTTTCTGTAGTGAAATCCGAGGCTCGCCATCGGCGTGATTCCCCAGCCTGTCTGTTCGCAGTCGAGGAGCGTCTTGTTCAGCATGGCGTCGAGCTGTTCGTTCTGGACAAGAGACTTCATGGAGCCGTTGTAGGAATTGTAGGCGTAATTCAGGCGTGCGCCGAGGAACGCGGAGAACATGTCCATGAAACGGTAGCTCGCTCCGAGCTGCCACGCATAGACATACTGCTTGCCGACGAATTTCGCTTCGTAGAGCTGCGTTGGGCTTTGAATCTTGTAGGCGCTCATCAGCTGTCCGAGAGCGGGCATTTGTTCCGCCGTCTTCTGGATTGTCTGGGAAAGGAGCGCGTCGATCAGGGGAAGCCCCTTGTTGAACTTGGCTTCTCCGCCGCCTCCGATGATGTAGAAGCCTCCCGAAAGGGCAAAATTTCCGCGATGCCAGTTGACAAGCAGGCTGGGCATCACCGGGACAAAGGACTTGCCTTCGTAATCGCCGAGCTTGTCCGTGTCGATTTCGCGGGTCTGCCAGACGGTCTGGCTGTGGGCGGAAACATACAGACCGTCGTCCATGAAGGCGGTTCCCGCCGGGTTGTAGTAAACCGCAGAAGTCGTCGTCGAAGCGTCCTGGGCGAAGTTTCGGACAAAGTCTGTCGATTGGTTGGTGTTGTGCATGAGTCCGCCGGCAAAAGTTGCCGATGCGAAAAGAGGAATGAGTTGCTTGAATTTCATAGGAACCGTTTTGTTTTGCGCGTAAGCTAGCTAATTGAAGAAAATTTTCAAGGCTATTTGTCCGTACAAACGAAAATTTTGCATATAAATGAATTTGCGTTTATCTATAGATGAAACGCTGTTTAATTATTGCGTACAAATGAAGTCCCGTTTAACTATTTGTCGGAAATCGGCGGAGTTCCTGAATCTCT
Organism: Senegalimassilia sp.; assembly: GCA_963652365.1. Taxonomy (GTDB): domain Bacteria; phylum Fibrobacterota; class Fibrobacteria; order Fibrobacterales; family Fibrobacteraceae; genus Hallerella. The sequence continues at coordinate 53,108 of CAVJTH010000013.1, read as the reverse complement.
GTTTAACAATGTGGCTTGCTCGTGCGGTTCTTGATTTCGAAAATCGATTTTCTAGATTTGCGACATGGCGATTGACAATGCGATCTTGCGTCGAACGGAACTCCTGCTCGGAGACGTCGCGATGGATGAAATTTCGAAAAAGAGCGTAATCGTTTTTGGCGTCGGCGGAGTCGGATCCTGGTGCGCGGAAAGTCTTGTCCGCTCGGGAATCCAGAGGCTCACGATTGTCGATAGCGATAGGGTCTGCATCACGAACGTCAATCGGCAGCTGATGGCGACCGTCAAGACCGTCGGACAGGTCAAGGTCGAGGCTCTCAAGGATCGTTTGCTACAAATTAATCCGCTGGCGGAAATCGACGCCCGGCAGGAAATCTTTACGGCGGAAACCGCGGAGAGCTTTCACCTCGAAAGGTTCGACTATATCGTCGATGCGATTGATTCGCTCAAGGACAAGGCCTTGCTGATTCTCCTGGCCTGCAAGACAAAATCCGTGTTCTATTCTTCGATGGGAGCCGCCTTGAAGCTCGACCCGACAAAAATCCATGTCGCCGAATTCTGGAAAGTTCAAGGGTGCCCGCTCGCGCGCGCTCTCCGGACAAGGTTCCGTTCCAGGAAGACGTTCCCGGAAAAAAAATTCCAGTGCGTCTATAGCGAAGAGCTGTTGCGGAACAAGGGAAAAAACGGAACCTGCGGAACGGACAATTGCATGTGTCCCAAGGCGAAAACGGGTCCTGGCAACCCGGAGCTTCTGAATCACGAATGGTGTTCGAGCAAGGCGCAGATCAACGGAACGCTTGCGCATGTCACGGCGATTTTCGGGTTCACGATCGCGGGGCTTCTGCTCAAGGATATCGTGCAAAAAGCGGAAGCTATTTCCGGTCTGCAAAGGTAACGCTTTTCGGCGGGGTCGAATGTTCCCCGATGAACTTTTCCATCCACGCCATGTTGTACCATCGCCCGAATTTGCTTGCGCAGTGGGTGAATGTCCCGGCGATGGAAAAGCCTAGGTGCTCGTGAAAATCGATGCTGTTGAAGTCGAGGTATTCGTCGGGAGCGTCCGGGCAGGCAATGCAGGCGTAGAGATTGGTGATTCCCATTTTCCCGAGCCGATTTTCCAGTTCTCCGTAGAGCGTTTTCCCGATTCCCCGGCGGTGAAAGTTCCTGTCGATGTAGATGGAAAGTTCCGCGGACCAGTCGTAGGCGGGCCTTGCGTAGAACGGTCCCGCGTAGGCGTATCCGACGACCTGCTTGCCGATTTCCGCGACGATGTAGGGATATCTGGAAAGCGTCCGGGCGATGCGCTTTTGAAATTCTGCGACAGAGGGAACGGCGGTCTCGTAGGTGATGGCTGTCTTTAGAACGTATGGCTCGTAGATTTGACGAATCGCCGCGGCGTCTTCCTCGGATGCGCTTCGAACTTGAATGCTGGACATGGCTTTAAAATAAAAAAGGCTCCGCGATTGCGGAAGCCTTTCAAGAAACCTTTTTCGCTTACTTGAGATCCAGCGCCGTGTCGAAACCGTCGATGAGCTTGCCGTTTTCGATGACGGCGAAGCCACCCGTGTAGCCCCAGTGCTGCCAGGGAATCTGTAGCGTATCGCTGATTTCGCGAACCGCGGTCATGTAGTTCAGGATGCTCTGCGGATCGGACTTGGGAGCGTATGCGCCGAATTCGTTCCATACGACCGGAACGTTGTTTTCGACCGCCCACTTCTTCGCCTTGACGACGAGGCTCAGAATGTAGCCCTTGCTGCCGGTCTTGTAGTAGTTCTTCACGGCGGTCTTGACCCAGGAAGCCGTCGAAGCCTTGACGCCGAAATCTGCGGAATATTCGGACCATTTTTCCCGGTCGTAGGGGAACGGAATGTTCTTGATTGTCGCGGCGTCACCCCACGAAGCGCCCTGGTGAGAGAAGATGAACGGGTCGTAGGAATGGAACGCATAGACGATGTTGTCGTCGCTGAACGGCGTGCGCTTGACGAGGTAGCTTATCGCATACCACTGGACGTCTCCGAAGACAATCGTGTGCGTGGAATCGACCGCGCGGATGGAATCGATCATCCCTTGCGCAGCGACTGTCCAGTCGTCTTGCGAAACCTTGCCGCTTGTCATGTCCGGTTCGTTCAGAAGTTCATAGAAAATATCTTCGCGGGAATTTTCGGCGTAGTGCGCAGCGACCGCTTTCCAGACGCCTGCCATCATCCTCAGATATTGCGGATCCTTTGCCGATGTCGCGTTGTAGCTGTTGTCGTATTCGTGGTAGTCGATGGTGAAGGACATCCCGTAGCGTTCCGTCCAGTTCACGAAGGAATCCAGGACGATGAAGATGGAATCGTTCATTTCGAGTTCGACCTTTCCCGTCGTGTCGCCCAGGAATTCGCTGCGGTTCGAAACATAGAGGTCGAGGTCTATCGGAAGCCGCAAAGCCTTGAAACCGCTTTCGGAAAGGAGCTTCACGTCGCTTTCGCCGAATTCGAATTCGCCGGTGAACTTCCCGTCCGCTTCTTCGAGCCAGTTTGTAAAGTTTACGCCCTTGTTCAGATACTTCATCGCCTTTTCCTGGAGCGGATTCGAAATGCCGATGTCCCCGATATCGATGTCGTAGGGTATCGGATCCCGGATAGTCATGTCGGCGACTTTCGCGGGAAGATCTTCGGTCCCGATCAGGTAAATGTCGTCGATGATGACGGAATCCTGCTTGCCGTTCCCCTTGACCTGGAAACTAATCGCGTTTACGTTTGCCGGGTTGAATGCGACGCTTTGACCCCATCCGCCTTGCGTCAGGTCGTCGAACGCGATGGTGACGGTGGTCCATTCGCTCGATTTCTTTTCGGACGCCAGGTGGACATCGTAGTCGGTGACGTCGCTTGTCTCGACGTGGATATAGTGGGCGGCTCCCTTGTAGGAGTAGCGGATTCCCGCATACTTGCCTACGTCAACGGTTGACGGAACCTGGAATCCCCAGCCGACATAGGGGTCGTATTCGTAATCGCCCTTTTCTAGGCTGAATTCGACTTTCATGGCGTATTTCGAGCCGTTGTCCGTTTCCGCGGCGACGATGTTTCCTTCGGCGTCGGTTGGCGTCTTGATGATGGAGGCGCCGCCGTTGCTCGCGTCGTCATAGGTGTACCAGCCGCTGCCGATTTCCGTTTCGCCGTTGCCGTCTTCCAGGTTGTCGAGAAGAAGACCGTTCTTGGGCGCATCGATTGCCGAGGAGGAGCTTTGGACCGCTTCGGAAGACGTTCCTTCGTTGGAATCCGAAGAAGGTTCTGCCGAAGAACTGCTCTCGGCGGGGGAGCTGGAGTTGTCGTCGGAACAGGCGCCAGCAAACAGGGCGAGCGTCGATGCGACGGAAAGAATTGCCAGGTGACGAATGAGCATGAAGCCTCCGTGAGGTGAGTTCCCCTTAAAATACAGCGGTTTTGTCGGTAACGAATGGGAATAGTAAATAAATATGAAATTTCCGTTTACAGGTGTAAACACGGCTTTCAATGCGAAAACCGTGAAAAGACGAAGTTCTCCGGATGTCTTGAAAGTCAACTAGGGAATGCGTTGCCAAGCAAGAGTTTCGATGGGGATTGACAAAATGTTTTAAAACGCGATGCCCAGGGTTGCCGGGTGCGTTTTTCTACATTTACTTTCGAAAATTTAACGTTGTGGCGTCCTTGCCACACCCCCGAGGAAGATCATGTTCCGTGAAGTAAAGAAAGACGAATCGTTTCCGCAAATCGAAGAGCGCGTTCTCTCGCTGTGGGACAAGGATGAAAGTTTCAAGAAGTCCCTGCACGAGGGCGAGGGTCGTCCGGTGTTCAACTTTTTCGACGGGCCTCCGTTCGCGACGGGGCTTCCGCATTACGGGCACCTGCTCGCGGGTACCATCAAGGACATCGTGCCGCGCTACTGGACGATGAAGGGCTACAGCGTTCCGCGCGGGTTTGGCTGGGACTGCCACGGTCTCCCGATCGAAAGCCTCATCCAGAACAAGCTCGGGCTTGCGGGCGTCGCCGAAATCCGAAAGTTCGGCGAGGACCGGTTCAACGAAGAATGCCGGGGCGCTGTGCTCAAATATACCGACGAGTGGAAGAAGACTGTCCGTCGCATGGGCCGCTGGGTGGATTTCGACAAGGGGTACAAGACGATGCTCCCCTGGTACATGGAATCCGTGTGGTGGGTGTTCAAGCAGTGCTTCGACAAGGGCCTTATCTACCAGGGCTACCGCATCCAGCCGTATAGCCCGGCGCTCGCGACGCCGCTTTCGAACTTCGAGACGAACCAGGGATACAAGGACCGCCAGGATCCGTCGCTCACGGTCACCTTCCCGCTCTTGTCCGACGAGGCGAAGTTCAAGGATACGATCCTTCTCGTGTGGACGACGACGCCGTGGACTCTCTATTCGAACTTCTGCATCGTGGTGGGCGAGAACATCAAGTATAGCCTGGTGGAATTCGAAGGCAAGCGCTACTGGGTCGCGGAAAGCCGCACCGCTGCCTATTTCAAGGATGCGAAGATTGTCGATTCCTGCATGGGTTCGGAGCTTGTGGGCAAGAGCTACGAGGCGCTTTCGCATATTTCGGACGCCTACGTGACACCGGAACAGCTTTCTCGCCACTACAAGATTTACGCGGCGGACTACGTGAGCACCGAGGACGGAACGGGCGCCGTTCATACCGCGCCTTCGTTTGGCGAAGAGGACTTCCAGACCGGCGCGCGACTCGACCTCGGGCTTTTCGATCCGCTCGATACCGAAGGCAAGTTCACGGACAAGGTTCCCATGTGGAAAGGCCTTGGCGCGAAGGAAGCGGACAAGTCCATCATCCGCTATTTCAAGGAACAGGGTCGCGTGTTCAGGCAAGACACGATCGTCCACAGCTATCCGCATTGCTGGCGCACCGGCGTGCCGCTCATCTACCGGGCGCTCAAGACGTGGTTCCTCAAGGTGGACGCTCCGGTCACGAACTCCGAGGGCGTCACCAAGACTCTCAAGGAATGGATGGTTGAGAACAACCAGAAGGTCAACTGGGTTCCGGATCACATCAAGAATGGACGCTTTGGCAAGTGGCTCGAAGGTGCGCGCGACTGGAACCTGGCGCGTAATCGCTTCTGGGGAACTCCGATCCCGGTCTGGCTCTCCGATGATGGCGACATGCTCGCCGTCGGGTCCATCGCGGAACTCGAAAAGCTTTCCGGGAAAAAGCTTGACGATTTGCACAAGCATTTCGTCGATAAGATCGTCATCACGAAGGACGGCAAGGAATACCGTCGCACGCCCGAAGTCTTTGACTGCTGGTTCGAATCCGGTTCCATGCCGTATGCGAGCCATCACTATCCGTTCGAGAACAGGGACTTTGTCGAAAATACCCTGCCCGCCGACTTTATCGCCGAGGGCCTTGACCAGACGCGTGGCTGGTTCTACACGCTCACGGTGCTTTCGAATGCGCTCTTCCAGAAGCCGACGTTCAAGAACGTCATCGTGAACGGAATCATTCTTGCCGAGGACGGCGCCAAGATGAGCAAGAGCAAGAAGAACTATCCGGACCCGAACGATCTGATCGATCGCGTGGGCGCGGACGCTATCCGTCTTTTCCTCATCAATTCGGCGGCTCTCAAGGCGGAAGACTTGCGCTTTTCGGAAGAGGGCGTGAAGGGAATCGTGAAGCAGGTGATGCTTCCGCTGTGGAACGCCGTGAGCTTCTTTGTCTCGAACCACAACGCGGATGCCGCCAAGGGACAGCTCTCGTGGAATCCTGGCGATGTCGTGAAGAGCGAAAACGAACTGGATCGCTGGATGCTTGCGACCCTGCAGGAGCTTGCCGCGAAGGTGGAAGTCGAGATGAAGGCCTACCGGCTTTACAACGTGGTACCCGCGATCGTGTCTGCCGTGGATGATCTGACGAACTGGTATGTGCGCCGTAGCCGTCGCCGTTTCTGGAAATCGGAAAACGATGGAGACAAGAATGCCGCCTATGCCACCATGTACAAGGTGCTTGTCGATTTCAGCAAGATTCTCGCTCCGTTCCTTCCGATGCTCGCCGAGGAAATCTACCAGATTCTCGTACGCGAAGTCGATGCGAAGGCGCCGGTGAGCGTGCACCTCTGCGAATTCCCCAGCGCGGACAAGTCCTTGGTGGACGAGGCTCTCGTAAAACGGATTGCCATGGTTCGCGGACTCGTGGAAATGGGCCGCACGATCCGCGCAACGAATAATGTCAAGAACCGCATGCCGATCGCGAGCATGACCGTCGTTCCTCACGGAGCTACGGAAAAGTCCGTCGTCGAAGCGATGAAGGACTTGATTCTCGAAGAACTCAACGTTCGCGAGATGAAGTTCCTCGAAGACGAGACGGCTCTTGTCAAGCTGTCGGCGAAGCCCAACTTCCTAGGCATCAAGGCGAAAGGCCCGGAATACGCGAAGAACATGAAGGCGATTTCGGCGAAGCTCAACGGATTGACCATCGACGAGATCAAGGATCTGCAGAACGGCGGAACCATTTCGTTCGACTTCGGCGAGGTCGGGGTGGACTGCCTGATGATCCAGCGCATTGTGCCGGAAGGGCTTGCCGTGAGCGCAGACGGTCACTTCACTGTCGCGCTAGACCTGAAGATTACCGATGACCTGCGCCGTGCGTGCGTTGCCCGCGAACTCGTGAATCGCATCCAGAACCGCCGCAAGGATCAGGGCTTTGCCATTACGGACCGGATCGACATCGAACTTTATTCGAAAAGCGAAATGTTGAAACAGGCCGTGAAGGAAAACGAAGCGTACATCAAGGGCGAGACGCAGGCTAACGCCATCGTGTGGAAGAATTCTGCCGCTGGCTTGCAGGAATCCGACGCCGATGGCGAAAAGGTTGCCGTCGAAGCGGTAAAAATCTAGGCGCGCGATCGTCTGGCTCTTTCGTTCTCCGCGAGGAAATCTTGTCCTTGGCGGAGATTCCTGTTTTCCGGTGTAAACGGATTTTGACGATGGGCATCCGGATTTTGGTTGATTCCCAAGATTTTAGGGATATATTGAATTTGTCAACCCAACTGGAGAACTCACCATGAAAACAAAATGTTTCGCTTTGGCGCTTTCCGCGATCGCTCTCTGTGCGACAACGTCCCTGGCGCAATCGATTGCTCCGGAACGCGTAGGCCCCGTGAGCGCGTATGGAGAATTGCTTGCCGGCAAGAACTCTTCGAACGAAGGGCGCATCTACGGTTCGTGCAAAGGTGTCGTGGATGGTGCCGAAGTACAGGTACGCGGCATGAGCCTTTACTGGAGTCTCCTTGCCGAAGCGACCGATTTCTGGACGGAAACGGCTGTCACGTCGATGCTGAACGACATGAACATCCAGTTGATTCGTGCTTCCATGGCGACGGGAACGGAAAACTGGGGTGGGCCCTACAAAGGTTACGAGCTGGACGCCGAAAACCAGAAAAAACTGGTCAGCACCATTGTCGAAACGGCCATCAAGCTCGACATCTACGTCATTATCGACTGGCATTCGCACGAAGCGACAACTCAGGTGGAAAGCGCAAAGGGCTTTTTTTCGGAAATGGCAAAAAAATACGGCAGCTATGACAATGTCATTTTCGAACTCTTCAACGAGCCGCTGGATATTTCCTGGGATAAAATCAAGAACTACGCGAACCAGGTCATTTCGGCCATTCGGGAATATTCGGACAACCTGATTCTCGTGGGAAATCGCGCCTGGGACCAGCATCCGGAAGAAGTCATCGGAAACGAAGTGACCGACAGCAAGAACAATACCGCCTACACGCTTCACTACTATGCGGTGAGCCATTGCGTGAACGGAACAAGCGAATGGGGCGAAGCATGCGAGGGGGCAAACGGCGAAAAGGCCATCAAGGCAGGGCTTCCCATTTTCCTTAGCGAATGGGGCACCGGAACGGCGGACGGAGCTGGAACGACATTGGACCGGGAAAGAAACGACGAATGGCAAGCGTTCGCAGACAAGTACAAGATTTCGTGGGCGAACTGGAGCGCTTCGCGCGTTGGCGAATGGTCGGCGGCTTTCACAAGCGAGGCGACGGCGAGCAATCTGCAATATACCGCTTCGGGAAAACTGATCAAGGAGTATCTTTCCACGAATCCCACCTCCTATACCGCCTGTTCGGATCAAGATCAAACCGGCATGGAGAAGTCGTTTCGGACCTCGCGCTTTGAATTGAACGTGTCGGAAAATTCCATTCTGTTGCTGAACGCCAAGAATCCATCCATTCAGCTTTACGATATCCAGGGACATTCCTTGCGAAGTACAGGGACCGGTTTCCTTTCGCTGGAAAATCTTCCCAGCGGAACATATGTCGTCAAGGCGAACGATGGCGGTCAAAGCCAGATGCATACCGTCCGAATCGCCCGCTAGAAACAAGGCTCCGCGCAAGCGGAGCCTTTCTGTCTCTTGCCGTAGAGGCTAGAAGGTCTTTGTCATGTTGCAGAAGAATCGCGTGCGGTCGTCGCCCCCATTGGGGACCTGGACCAGTTCCTTGCCGATTGCATGTAGAATCGTCGCGGAAAGCGAAAGCCCGACATGGGGAAACTTTTGTACAAACGAAGCGTTCCAGTACCATGAACCCTTGACGACAAAAGGATCCTCGGTTCTCAGGTTCCAACGCGCGTCCGAACGATATGTCCAGGCGTGCTGGATTTCGAAGCGTTCCCACAGGTTCCAGGATGCGGAAAGCGAAAGCCAGTTTTCGACCGGATTGACTTCGAAGCGTTCCTCTTCTCCGTCGATGCGCTCGAATCCGGCCCGGGCAAGGAACGAGAACATTTCTTCGTAGTGGAATGTCGCGTAGGCTTCTCCTGTAATCCCTCTAATCCACGAATCGATGCGATCGACGTTTCCCGTGCGATAGACCGCTTTTCGATTCCCGCTCTTTTGGACCGTATATTCCGCGGCGTCAAACGTCTCGGCGCCTTTTTCGAACCATCCGGCAAAATTCATTCCCAGTCCAAAGAGCTTGGAACTGCTCTGGACATCCAGAAAAATGCGGTGCAGCTGCATCCAGCCATCCGCTTTCAGGGAAATCGTATCCGAGCCAAAATATTCAAAGTCGTCGCCTAGCGGGTTCAAAGCCGAAGCGACGTGATTCTTGAATCCGATGCGGGTCGTGATGCCGGTGACTTTCGGGAGCGTCAGGTCCACGCTGTCCTTGCTTGCGAAATCCCGACCGCTCGTTCCGATGAATCCCGCAAGCTGCAAGCGTTCCGCAGGACGCAAGGCATATTCCAAGAACGGAAAGACGACATAGTCGTCCTGGATTCCGAACGGAACAAACGCGCTGTCATCGACAACCCGGAACGCGACGCCGAGCGAAACATTCCAGAAATTTCTGTTCGCAGAAAGCGAATCGCCGCCAAGCCTTGCCGAACCGTTCCATTCTTTTCGATTGCCGACTCGCTCCTTTGCGGAAAGCGTGTATTCCGCGTTTTCGTAGGCAAGCGAAGCGTGAAAGTATCTGGAATCAAGGCGGGATTCCACGCGAGGCTTGTATTCGATGGGAATCCAGCGGTTGCTCTCTCCGTAGATCCAGACATATTCGTGCCCGGCGAGAAGGGAAACGTCAAAGGCGCTTGCGTCAAATCCCAGCCCCGCGTAAGCTGTGCTGGCAAAGGGGAGATTTTCTCCGAAAATGGAAAACTCGTCCGTCTTCACCATGTCGTGTCGGATTTTCCGGAGATTGTTGGAATAGTGATCGATTTGAAAATAACGCGCGGTCGCCCAGATTCCGCCATAGGATTTGGAACGGAAGCCGCCTTCGAGCATCGGCGTGCGATTTTCCGAATGGGAAAGTACTCCGCCGTGCAGCGGATCCTGGTACATCAAGTCGCCGATTTCATTCCCGACCGAAATCCATGCGGACGGCGAAAAAGGTGTCCAGGAAGGCGTTCCGGAAAGCCGATTGGCAAGGATCCGGTCCCGGAGCTTTAGAGGGGACCACTCCTCGCTTTCGGAATGGATTCCTCCCATTCGGGAACTTCTGTCAAAGACGAATGTCGGGGAGGCCGTCAGAAATGTCCCGTCGTTTCGGGTGTCTTGCATGCCTTCCGTTTCCGGAGCGATTTCCGCAAAGGTTCCATGGACAACAAGCAGGAAGATCGTCGCTAGAGTTTTCGTTTGCATCTTCAGGTCTCCCTACCAGAGTTTTCGTTGCAGATAGAATCCGAACCATGCCGTTTGCGATTTTTCCGGCTCCGTCCACAGGGTTTCGTAGTAGAACTTTGCACCCAGACGCCAGTTTTCGAGAATCAGAATCGGAAGATCGATTCGACCGTAAAATCCAAATTCCGTTTCGTTGTCGGCAAGCGTGGAACGCGAAACGTCCCCATCGCCGTCGGCTCGCATCCAGATGCAGCTGAATCCTGCGCCGAGAGCGATCGGTTTTGCAATCGGCAAGGGATAGTCCAGCCCGACTCTTCCGTTTGCCTGGTGAATCCCCGGATAGGCGATATCTCCTTTGGTCGGCAGGTAGGAATATCCAAACTGGACGACGCCTAGAAACTTTTCGAAATAGCGGTAGTTAAATTCCAGCAGTCCATAGTAGGTGTTGTCTAGAGCGTCCTGCACGTCATCCAGAAAGTAGAGCGCACCGCCTTCGATTCCTAGCGATGCCTGGGAAAATTCCGTTTTCGACGAATCTGGACTGGCGAACAGGGAAGTTGCGCACAAACTAATCAAACAGGCTAATTTCTTCATTTGACTCTCCGAAGCGCGATGGCAAAGAAGCGATCCATTCCGAACGGGTTCTTTTCGATGCGTACCGGATTTCCGGCTTTTTCGTAGTCCGCGTGAACGTTCAGGAACTTTTCGACGACGTGGTCCGTTTCGGCCCGGTCCGGGCTGCATGTCGCATACACGAGAATTCCCCCGGCCTTTAGCGCGCGGGATGCCTGTTCGAGAATTTGGAGCTGGAGAACGGGCAATGTCTTGAAGTCTTCGGGTGTCAAGCGGTACTTCGCTTCGGGACGGCGCGAAAAGACTCCCAGGTTCGAGCAGGGAACGTCCAGGAGAACGCGGTCGAACTTCTTGTCGAAATTCGAATCGCGTACATCCAGGGCTTGCCACTGGACATTTTGCAATCCCAGGCGACCGTGCAAATCCTGCATGGCGCGCAAGCGTTCTTCGGACACGTCCGAGGCGAGAATCCTTGCGGTTGGAAACATCTCTGCGACAAGAGCCGTCTTTCCGCCGGGAGCCGCGCAGGCGTCCCAGACAAGGGAATCGTTCTGCACGTCGAGCAGCTTGACGACTTCGTAGGCGGCCGGATTCTGAACCGAAAAGAATCCCTTGGCGAAAAGTTCGCCTTTGAGAAGTTCGCCCAGATGCGGTTCGTTTGGCCGATCGGGAATTTCCAGGTAGCGGTTTTCGAAGATTCGCCCCGAGAGCTTCAGGTCCGCTTTCAGCTTTTCCGCGGAGGTCTTTCCCGTATTGACGCGAATCCATTGGCTTGGCCGTTGAACGCTTTCCGCGGCGATTTCTTCCGCGATTTCCTTTCCGTAAAAATCCAGGAGACGTCGCGCGAGCCATTCCGGGAGGGAATTTTCCAGACTGATCTTTCGGACATTCTGTGCGGGAAGTTCGGGCAAGCCTTCGCGTTCGAGCTTTCGCAAGATGCCGTTTGCAAGCTTGACCGCCCCTTCGCCCTGGCCTGTTCGGCGAACCAGTTCCACGCAGGTATTGACGGCGGCGCTTTGCGGAACCCTTTCCAGGAAGAATAGCTGGTAAATGCCTAGTTCCAGGGCGCATTGCACTTCGACTTTTGGCATTCGCCGCGTGCATTTTCTGATTGCGTACAAAAGAAGCAGATGTCTGCGGCACACGCCGAGCGCAAGTTCCTTGGCAAAGGGAGAAAGCGAATGTTCGCGAATCAGCGTTCCCTTTTTCTGCCAGTCGAGAATGGCAAGGAAAGCGGAAGCGCGTTCCTTTAGACAATCATCTTGAAGCACAGGGAGTCCTTCTTCTGGATTCCGCACAGAAAATCCGCGGCGGACATGGAACGTTTTCCTTCCAGCTGGATTTCAAGGACTTCCAGCTCGCCCTTTCCGGTTCCGACAAAAAGCCTTCCTTCCTGGATTTTTCCTTCTCCCGGAGAAATTCCCAGATTTCTCTCGACAGGATTTGTCTTTCGAAAGTAGGCGACTTTGCCGTTGAACGAGCAAAAGCCTCCGGGCCACGGACAAAAGGCGCGAATCCGGTTGTGGATTTCTAGCGCGGGCCTTGAAAAGTCGATTTTTCCGTCTTCTTTTCTGAGCTTTGGAGCGGGAGAGGCCTTTTCGTGCTCCTGTGCCGGCAGTTCCCGCGATTCGCCGTTCTCGATTCGGTCTAGCGCCATGTCAAGCGCTTCGCTTCCCGGCCCGACCATCTTTTCCAGAACGGAACTTGCCGTGTCCTGTAACGCGATAGGAACGATGCGCTGTTCGAGAAGCGGTCCATGATCCATTTTCTCGTCCAGAAGAAAGACGCTTACGCCTGTCGAGGTTTCTCCGTTTGCAATCGCCCATTGTACAGGAGCCGCTCCACGGTACTTGGGAAGCAGACTGCCGTGGACATTTACCGCGCCAAGCCGAGACGCGGCGAGAACGGCTTTGGGCAAGATGGAAAACGCGACGACGACAAACAGGTCCGCATTCCATTTTTGCAGTTCTTCGGCAAAGGAAGCGTCCTTGACCGAATCCGGCTGGAGAACGGGAAGTCCCAATTCGAGAGCCTTCGACTTGACAGGGGGAGGCGTCAAGACGCGTCCGCGCCCTACGGGACGATCGGGCTGCGTGACAACGGCAAGAACCTGGTGAGGTCCGGAATGGAGATGTTCCAAAAAATGTGCCGCAAATTCCGGCGTTCCCATAAAGACGATTTTCATAGGAGAAAAAATAAAAAAAAGACCGCCTTGCCTATTTGCAAGACGGCCTTTGACGACAAGGATTCTAGAAGGTGAAACCGACGTAGGCTCCGGCGCCAAGATAGACATCGTCCGAATCGCCATAATCATCTCCGAGCGGCACGCAGGCGCGGACATAGCCTTCGAGCGAAAGATTTTCCGTCGGAGAGAAATACGCCTTGGGACCGACAAACACCTGCGCCAGATCGGCATCGTCGTCAAGCGTCATCGTGTGATATTCGCCCTGGATGCCGAGCGAAAGGTTTTCCGCCAGGCTGAACGCCGGCTCGACATAGGCGAACATGTATTCCGGGGCATCAACGCTTGTCGGATTCTCGTCGTCAAGAATGGCGTAGTAAGCCGTTCCCTTTACCGAGAGCTTTCCAAAGCTCAGTTTCGGTTCCACGGCAAAGGCGTGGCTCATCTTGGGAGAATCTTCCGAAAGAGCGTCGGAATACAGCCCATAGACGACCTGGACGTTCGCCACCTTGCCAAGCAGGAGATTCGCGGTGACGCCGGCACGCAGGCTGTTGCCGTTTTCGACCTGGTAGCTCTTGTAGTTCACATAGGGACGAATGGTGTTTTCGCCAAGCGAAATGTCATAGGCGGCGTGGAGGGCGTAAGTCGTGCATCCCGCATCGGACGCTTCGCAATCGTCATCGTCCGTTCCGAACCCAAGTCCAAGGGTCAGGCCGTAAGCGTCCAGCTCGAATCCGCGGATGTTCCGCTCCATCATTCCGGCAGCGGCATCGCCAGGGTCGTCATAGTCGTAATAGCGAAAGGCGCCTTCCGAGTAGGTGAAGTCTCCCGCCTTGATGGCGATATTGTCGTTCAGCTGGTATTGGATAAAGGCACCGTCGTAGGCAAATCCAGGCGCGGTTCCGTCTCCGTCGGCCGAAATCGCGGCTTCTGCCGACCATTTATCGTTGAACTTTACCTGGAAAAGCAGATCGAATGTCGAAGAGTAATCGTGAAACCACTTGTTGTCCTGGGCGTTGTTGTCGATTTCGCTTCGCGGATCGACCTGCTTGAAATGCGTATTCGCTTCGAACTCGACGGATCCCGAAACGTTGAATGTCGGTCCTTCGCTCTTTGCTCCCGACTCCTGCGCAAACAGAAGGGAAGAAACGACAAGCGGCGTGGAAAGAAGAAGAATTTTGTGCGTCATGTTGTATCCTTGGTTGAGGGTTCCTTCACGATACGCTATGCAAAAGCCGTGCCATTTTTCATTTTTCCCGGAAAATCGATTTTTTCGAGATGTCCGGGAACGGATTTCTTGGATTCAAGACAAAAAAGTTCCAGGAAAATACAAAAAAGTCTCAACGTCTCTAGCCAAGGAATGCGCGCATCGCGTTTCGCATTCTTTCGTGGTCCTTGACCGAAGCCATTTCGCGGATGCTGTGCATCGAAAGAATCGCTTCTCCCATATCGACTGTCGGAATGCCGAGTGTCGCCGAAAGTCTTGGCCCGACGGTGCTTCCGCAGGGCATATCGTTTCGGCAGACAAAAACCTGAAGCGGAATTTCCCGTGATTCGCAAAGTCTTCTCAGATACGCGTTCGAAATCGCTTCGCTGGCGTAGCGTTTTTTCGCGTTTGTCTTCAAGACGATTCCATGCCCCAAAAGGGGCGAATGGTTCGGTTCCATTTTTTCCGTATCGGCCGGGTGTGTCGCATGGGCGACATCGAGCGAAAAGAGAATGGAGTCGGAAAGTCGCCCGAACAGTTCTCCGCGGTTCATTTGTACGGATTCCGCGATTCGAAAAAGCATGGCCTCGGAAAAATTACCCGCTGCGCCGTCACGCGTTTCCGAGCCGATTTCCTCGCCGTTGAAGAAAAACGCGCCCCGGAAATTTTCCGAATCGGTCGAAGCGTCCGTGATTCCGCAAAGAATCGCTTCGCAAGAAAGTAGGTTGTCCAGGCGTCCGGAATAAATCCATTCTCTTGAAAATCCTCCGAGCGATGCCGCTTGCGCATCGAAGAACTGCATGTCGAAATCGACAACCTTTTTCCCGACTTCTTCTTCTAGCATCGAAACGAATGTTCGCGATTCGTCCGAAGAAAAACAGGCGTCCAGCTGGACTTGAGGATTCACCCGAAAGCCGTCCTCGTTGATGTTTCGGTTCAAGTGTATCGCAAGTTCCGGAATGCGGCACAGAGTCTTCAACCGGACAGGCGTTTCTTCGAGGCGGTTCCCGTTTTGCGTCACGGCGATTCCGGCGATTCCCAAGTCCCTGTCGAACCAGGTGTTGAGCAAGGCTCCGCCATAGACTTCCGGATGGATCAGGCGAATGCCTGCGATTTGCCTGTCCGGGTTCGGAGTGATTTTCAGCGCCGGGAAGTCCGTATGGGCGGATGCGATCTGAAACCGCGTTTTCGCAGTCCATCTCGCCGGCATCCGAAACGCAAGGAGAGCGGCTCCGCGCTTTGCAAAGTATGGCTTTCCGCTTTGCAAGTTCCAGGGATCCGTTTCTTTCAATTCGACAAATCCCGCATCCAGGAGCCTTTGCGAAATGCTTTTCGCCGCATGCCATGGCGTCACCGCTTCATCCAAAAATCGCAACAGTTTCATGCCGATTCCTTTGTGACTTGAAATCCTTGAATCCGAACTTTTGATGCCGATAAAACTTTGCCGGCCGGGATTCTCCCTGAAATTAAAATTATTATTGTCGCATGGAAGATTTCTTTTCTGCGGAACGCCCTTTTGAATCCTGGGAAGTTTACGGATTTGACGGAAAAAAGGCACGGCTTTTTCCCCTCCTGGAAAGTACGCACAGCTACAGCAAGGAAAACTTGCAAGATCTCGAAGCCGGCGATGTCATTGTTGCCGATTCGCAATCGAGCGGCCGCGGCAGGCACAACCGGAAATGGCTTTCGCCCGAGGGAAAAAATCTCTACTTCGACATTCTCTATCCGCTCGAAAAGTTCGCGCCGAGAGAATATCCCCAGCTGATGCAGATCAGCGCCATCGCCATTGCGCAGGTCCTTCGAAAAATCGGTGTCGATGCGAGCGTCAAATGGCCAAACGACATTCTTTGCGAAAAGAAAAAAATATGCGGGATGATTTCGGAAATTCTCGATAGACGCGGAGAAAAGCTTCTCGCGCTGGGTATCGGTCTTGACGTCAATGCCGACGAAGACGATTTGAAAGACATCGACCGTCCGGTTTCCAGCCTAAAGATTCTCCTGGCGCGTTCCGTCAATCGCGAAATTCTCTTGCAGACGATCATCGACGCGCTTCGGCAGTCCGTAGAACTCGCCCAGGCAAAGGGCGTCTCGCCCTGGATTGACGAATGGCGAAAAATGGACCGGTTCATCGGGAACCCGGGAAAAATCGTGGAAGGCTCCGAAACTATCGAAGGGACGATTCTCGATATCAACGATGACGGCAGCCTGTTATTTTGTACGAAATCCGGTCAAGTCATCACCCGGCATACGGGCGATCTGGAAATTTGAAAATTATCGCGCTAAAATCGCATGACAGATTTTGTCGATTTTAAGTATGTCTGGATTTGCCTGACGATGAAAATTCGCAATTTCACCCTTCGCGATTCTTGAAATAGAATCCGGCACCGATCGAAATCGCGAGCAGGACAATCAAGACGTTCAAGGCGAATTCCGCCTCGGCTTGCGGCAAGAATCCGAATTCGATTCCCAACACGTCGAACAGGGAGAGCGCGGCAAAAAAGACTCCGGCTCGATGGCAGAATTTTCGCTTACCCGAACGCATCGACATTTCCTCCCAGAAGAATCCAGACAACGAGCCCTATCATGACCAAGACGCTCACGCCGACATTTGCCAGAAAGAAGTCGCGGTTCATCGCGTCGAGGTCGTCCGACTTTCGGAACAGATGGATATAGAGAATGGCGACCGTCATCAGGGAAAAGACGCTCCACCAGGCAATGCCCATTTTCCAATACACGCCAAAAATGACACAGAGGGCGAGCATCGCGACATGGCTTGCGAGCGCAATCTTCAAGGCGCGATTTCTTCCGAAGCGGGCGGGGACCGAATGAAGTCCGCATTGGCGATCGACTTCTTCGTCTTGCGTCGCGTAGATAATGTCAAAGCCTCCCATCCAGAGCATCAGAATGAACAGGAGAAAAATCGGGAAGGCGGCGAACTCTCCGCGCACGGCAATCCACGCTCCGAGGGGACTCATCCCGATGGCAAATCCCAGATACCAGTGGCAAAGCCACGAAAAGCGTTTCCAGTAAGAATAGAAAAGGAGCGCAAGCCAGACGGGCGCGGAGCAGATGCCGGCAAGAGGGTTCAGCATCCAGGAAAAGGCACAGAACAGGATTCCGTTGGCGACGATAAACCCGATGACGGATTTCTTCCGCATTCTTCCCGCAGGCAAGTGCCTTTTTGCCGTTCTCGGGTTTTTCGCGTCATACTTGGCATCGACGAGGCGGTTGAAGGACATCGACGAATTTCGCGCTGTCACCATGCAGCCGACGATCAGGAACACCAGCTTGAAAATGGAGACGGCGGACATTCCGCGAAATCCGTTCGCCGCGACCCACATCGAACCGAGCGCAAAAGGCATCGCGAACAGGGAATGACTGAAGCGGACAAGATGTCCGAGCTCCGCGATTTTCGAGAGGACTTTCATCGACAGGATCCCCATTTTGGGACGATTTCGTTGGAAACTCCCAGATGAGTCAAGATCTTGGAAACGACCGTATCGACCAGGTCTTCGACAGTCTGGGGCTTTGTGTAAAAGTGCGGGCTTGCCGAAACGATTGTCGCACCGGCCCGAAGCAGGCGCGTCATGTTTTCCAGATGAATCAGATTGTAAGGCATTTCTCGCGGAACGACGACCAGTGGACGGCGTTCCTTCAGGCAGACATCGGCAGCGCGCGAAAGCAGGTTGTCCGCAATTCCGCAAGCGACCTTGCCAAGGGTTCCCATCGAACAGGGGACAATCGCCATCCCCGAAAAATCCGAATTTCCGCTCGCCGCTTCCGCGAAGAAATCGTCGCTTTCCAAGATGACGTCCGCCTTCAAGAGCGCGTCGGAAACTCCTTCGAACTTCGCGACGGACTTTCCGGCAGAGGTTTCGACCAGCGATACCGCGTGCCCCAGGCGCTTCAAATGGAAAAGAGTCCGCGCCGCGTAAATCGACCCCGATGCTCCGGTAACGCCCAAGAGAAAATGGCTCATGCGGAATCTCTTTTTCGGAGCAGGACCCGGTAGGCGATGCCGAAATCGCAGGGTTTCACATGGACAACGTCAAATCCCGTTCTTTCCGCAAGCCGCGCGAACTCCTTGACGGGCAAGAAACGGATGATCGATTCGACCAGGTATTCGTAGGCGGAACGCTTTCCGCTAAAAAGCGCGCCGACAACGGGAATGAAAAGCGGAGCGAGCTTCTTGTAAAAGAACGTATTGAACGGATTCCTTGGAGAAAAGAATTCGAGGACCATCAGGTATCCGCCCGGGGCGAGGACTCGATGCGATTCCTTGAGCCCGTTTTCCGCATCCGGCAGGTTCCGCATCCCGAAACCGTTCAGGATGACATCGAACGTCGCATCGCGAAACGGCATCTGCATCGCGTCGAGCTGTACAGGGCGCGCCGAGGTCTTCTTGTTCTTGGAACGGGAAAGCATCCCGAACGAAAAGTCGCCGAGAATCGCCGCCTGCGGCTTTCCGACAATCTTTTCGAAAGTCGCCGCAAAGTCTCCGGTTCCACCGCACAGGTCGAGCATCTTCTTTCCCGGAGACAGTCGCTTCAGTTCGCGGCAACAGGCTTTTCGCCATCCGACATCCCGAAATCCGCTGAGCGTATGATTGAGCAAGTCATAGCTTTTCGAAATATCGTCAAACATTTTTCGAACAGGGGAGAGCATGGCGCAAATCTAGAAATTCAAATGCCCGTAATGCTCCAGTCGAAAACCAGTCCGCTGGCGCTTCTTGAACGCCCGCGCCAAAAGAAGATTTCGCCGCCGAGCATGAGCTTTGCCGCTTTCTTCGCAAGCCAGCCGTCAAAATTCTCGAGCATGGAAAATTTCTGCCGGGGCTTCGACATGTCGATCGAAAGCGTGTCCGGGGAATTTTTCCAGACGATTTGAAACGCCGCACTGGGAAATTCCTTGCCGCTATAGGGTTTTCCGTTTTCCAGGATCGCCTTGGGAAAAAGGACCTTGACTTCTTCGGACGTTCGATGGATCAGGTAGCCGAAGGGTTCGCCGTCGGGCGAAATGCCAAGACGTCCGGCATAGGCTCCGCGGGTCGCTTCGCTGACGTTGAAGGCTCTCCGCGCGATGTCCGTTGCGTTGCCGGTTTGCCATGTATGCTCCAGGTAGCCATAGCCTTTCACTTCGAGCGTGTCGCTATCGTAGGCGATTTTTCCCGATACCCTGCCGTAAGGAATCAGCACGACTTCGCCGTGGCTCTTTCCGGAAACTTTCCATAGGCCGTCTCCCGGAACCTTTGACGCCTGTGCGCTCAGAAACGTCAAGTCGAGCAGAAACTTGCCGTTCTTGTTGGCGGTAAAAAGCGTGCGATGTCCCTTGCCGGGCGTTCCCTCCATCAGATACTCTTCCTTGATGGAAATGCGGACTTTTGCCTTGTCTTCCGTGTAGCGTTCGGGCGGATATTGTCGTCCGACACTGTAGTTTTTTCCCTTGAAATTCTGGAACGCGATGTCGCAGCTGAGCTTTTTTCCGGATGTCGGAATGTCGAGAAAGGCGTAATTGACGTAGGCTCTTGTCCCGTTGTCGAAGACAAACGAGTATGTCCATGTTTCGGTTGATTCCCTGGACTTCAGCGTCTTGGCGAGAAAGTCGGACGCCGTCGCGCTTCGAACGGCTCCTTGGGGAATCTTGACTCTTTCCGGTTCGGCGATTGCCACGCCCGCAAGGACAAGAACGAAAAAGACAGGCTTGAATCTTCGCATGGTTCTAAAATAGAAATTTGAACGGATGAACGGCTTTAAAAAGCCAATGTTCAAGATTTGGACATGGATCGATTGCAGAACCTTTGAATTTTTCTTATTATATTTACACGAGGCAAGTTCAATCTTAACAGACTGGAGGTTTCATGAACTTGAAATTATGGGCTAGCGCAAGCGCTGTTGCCGCCGCGACCATCTTTGCGCAGGATTATTACGGTGAAACGCCGGTTGCGGAACCCGCTCCCGCTTCTTTTGTTGAACAGGTGGCCGCTCCGGTTGCTCCGACCGCACAGACCGCTCCGGAAGCTTCTTCGACAAGCGCGCCGGCTTCTTCGGCCGCCGAAACGCCTGCTCCGCAGGCTTCGGGCGACTTGATGTCCAAACTGGACGTGCTCCGCGGAAATTCCTACAACTTCGTCGGGAACGAGCTTGCCGCGACAACCGTTGGCGAACAGCTCGGCTATCCCTACATGATGGCGATCGGGCAGTTCCTGTATGTGGAGCCGACAAACAGCCTCGGATATGTCGCTTTCAACAAGGGCCTCACGTTTTACGGCGGACTTGACAATTCCGCGGGAACGGTCGGACTTTTGACCGTCGGTGTCGCTACGCCTTCGTTCGGTATCGGCGTGGATCTCGGAATCTCCAAGACTTTCCTGACGGAAAAGCCGAAAGAAGGGGATGACCAGAAAACGACCCTTGTCAATCTCGGTGACGATATCGGCGTGACGTTCGCCATGCCCGTGGGCGCGTATGCGTTCTCCATCAGGGCGGACTGGCTCACGACCGCCGACGAAGAGACGACCGACGATGTGGAAAACGATCTGTGGCAGCTTTCTCTTTCCGGAGCGTTCACCAATTCGCCGAGCGCAAGCACTTTTGGATGGACGCTCGGTGCACAGATCCTTCGCAACGAAGAGACCATGGAGGTGACCACGGGGGGAAAATCGACCAAGGTGTCTTCCCCGAACAGCCGCATCGAAATCGATCCGTATTTCAACTTTGCCACGCAGGTCCTTGCAAACGACATGGCGCGCGTCATGATCGGTTCGAACAACATGCTCGCCGTTCAGCTCTTTGACAAGGGCGATGCCGCAAGCGACGAAGCGTTCAAGGAACACATGGAACTCGGTCTCCAGGTGACTCCGAACATCTGGGCCGATGTCGCCATCACGGAGAACTGGCTCGCCTTTGGCGGTCTCTCCCACAACATCCTGCTCTTCGGCTACGAAAACGTGAAGTTCAACGACGATTCCGAAAACACCCTGATGCAGTTGCACTCTTCCCAGACGAAAGCCCAGCTGGGTCTGCGCTTCCAGTGGAAGATGCTCGCGATGGAAGCGAGTCTCGAAGACGTCATCTACGAGAAGACCTTCGCCGCCGCCTTCAACGGAGAAAACCTGCTCGCCAACCTGGGATTTTTCCTCAACTTCTAAGGAGATTTCGAAATGAAAAAGACAACGATTGCAATTTTGGGCCTGCTCTTCGTCTCCTTCCTTGTCGCTTGCAGCGCCGACACGGTAAGCGGTCAATACAACGGTTCTGGAATCGTGGACAACAGCGGCTACGTCAGCAGCAGCTCGTCGGACGATTCCGAAGACAACTAGTTCGGACATTTTTTCAAAACGGAAGTCCCCGGATTTTGCTTCCGGGGATTTTTTGTAAATTAGAGGCGTTTCAAAAAAAGGACATCTATGATTAGAATTGGAATTCTGGGCTATGGAAATCTCGGGCGCGGCGTGGAATGCGCCGTCAGAAACTCGGAGGACATGGAACTTTCGGCCGTGTTCACGCGGAGAGATCCCTCTTCGGTGACTCTTTTGACGAAAGGCGTTCCGGTCGTCGAAATCGAAAAAGTCCTGGAATGGAAAGACAAGATAGACGTCATGATTCTCTGCGGCGGAAGCGCGACAGACCTGCCGGCTCAGACTCCGGAATTTGCGAAGCATTTCAATGTCATTGACAGCTTCGATACCCATGCGAACATTCCGGAACATTTTGCCGCGGTCGATGTTTCCGCAAAGTCCGCGCAGAAGGTCGCCATGATTTCCGTCGGCTGGGATCCGGGCCTCTTTTCGCTGAACCGCGTCTATGCCGACGCAATTCTCCCGAAAGGCGAAACCTATACATTCTGGGGAAAGGGCGTTTCGCAGGGGCATTCGGATGCGGTCCGTCGAATTCGCGGAGTGAAAAACGCCAAGCAATACACGATTCCCGTCGAAAGCGCTCTCGAAGCGGTTCGCGGCGGAACGTCTCCGAAACTTTCGACTCGCGAAAAGCATCTCCGCGAAGTCTTTGTCGTGCTCGAAGCGGGCGCCGACGCAAGCCGTGTCGAACGGGAAATCAAGACGATGCCGAACTACTTTGCGGATTACGACACGACGGTGCACTTTATCGGCGAAGAGGAATTTCTGAAAGATCATTCCGGCATGGCGCACGGCGGATTTGTCATCCGGTCGGGAAAGACGGGACTTTCCGATGAATTCACGAACGTCATCGAATACAGTCTCAAGCTGGATTCGAACCCTGCGTTTACGGCGAGCGTCCTGGTCGCGTATGCCCGTGCCCTCATGCGGTTTTTCCGGGAAGGCGCGTTTGGCTGCAAGACGGTTCTCGACGTGCCGCCCTCCTATCTTTCCCCGAAAAGCGCCGAAGCTCTGCGCAAGGAACTTCTCTAATGGCCGAAGAGACAATTCAAATCCAATATCTGGACGAGACAATCCCGCGTCTTGAATATATCGGCGGAAAATCCGACTGGATCGATTTGCGATCCGCGGAAACGGTCTGCCTCAAGAAAGGAGAGTTCCGGCTGATTCATCTAGGCGTCGCGATGAAGCTTCCCGAAGGGTTCGAAGCGCATATCGCTCCGCGCAGTTCCACGTTCAAGAACTGGAAGATCTTGCAGACGAATTCTGTCGGAGTCGTCGATTCGAGCTACTGCGGCAAGGATGACTGGTGGAAATATCCCGTCTATGCGACCGAGGACGTGACAATCGAAAAGGGAAGCCGCATTGCGCAATTCCGCATCGTGGAAAACCAGCCGAAGATTCGCTTTGTCGAAGCGCCTCTCGAAGGAGAAAACCGCGGAGGCTTTGGAAGCACGGGCACGCGATAAGGCTATTCGTCGAGGAACTTCAAGAACCTGTCGTAAGGTCCCGGCCGCTTTTCGCCGGGACTTTTTTCGACGTCGCCGCTGTCCTTTAACTTGTCTGCAATGAACTTGCAAAGACGCGTGTAGCGGTGCTGCATCCGGTTGTTTCGAATCGCTTCGTCCAGTGCGCCGTTCCCCGACAATACCCAGACATGCCCCTTGGCGCGCGTGATTCCCGTATAGAGCAGGTTTCTCTGCAGCATGCGATAGTGCGAAGAATCCAGGACGATGACGACCGCCGGATATTCGCTGCCCTGGCTCTTGTGGATGGTACAGGCGTAGGCGAGCGCGAGTTCCTCGAGATCGTCGCCTTCGTAGCCGACCAGGTGCCCTTCGAAATCCACGGTGATTTTTTGCGCGGCCTTTTCGAGCGCGACAATCTTTCCGATGTCTCCGTTGAAGACGCTCTTTTCGTAATTGTTTCGAATCTGCATCACGCGGTCTCCCCGTTTCCAGGAAATTCCCCGCGAATCGAAACCTTTGGGCGCGCTGTTCAGGAGCCCTTGCAAAAAGTTGTTCAGTTCGATGGTTCCGAGCGGGCCTCTGTGCATCGGGACGAGAACCTGCAGATCTCCGGCGCGCGACTTGAAGAGCGAAGGGATCTTTTGCGTGACGATTTCCGCCAGCAGGTTCAAGGCGTCATCCGGATTTTCGAACGGAACGTAGTGAAAGTTGTTGCCTTCCAGCGGAACGGGCTTTATCCCCTGGTTGATGAGCGTCGCCTTTTCGGCGATGTCGTTTCCGCCTGCCTGTCGAAAGATCTTTTCCAGGCGAATCCCCGGAATTTGCGGAACGGACAGCAGGTCGCAAAGCACGTTTCCCGGCCCGATGCTCGGCAGCTGGTCCTTGTCCCCGACGAGAATCAGGCGCGTGCGTTCCGGAATGGCCTTCATCAGACCCGCGCAAAGCCAGGAATCGACCATGCTGAATTCATCGACGACAAGGATTCCCGTTTCGATCGGAAAGCTTTCGTTGCGCAAGAACTTCCGCGATGCCGGGTCGATTTCCAGCAAGCGGTGCAAGGTCTTGGCGGAATGCCCGGTGACATCCTGCATTCTCTTTGCGGCGCGACCCGTAGGCGCGGCGAGCGTTACGTCGATTTCCTTTTTTTCCGCCAGCGCGAGAATCCCCTTGAGAAGCGTGGTCTTTCCCGTGCCGGGACCTCCCGTAACAATGAAGACCTTGCTTTGAAACGCCCGGACGATACCCGCCTTTTGGATGGGGTCATAAGAAAATCCCTGTTCCTTTTCAAAGGCCGACAGGAGTCCTTCCAGCTCCCGGGAGTCTTCGGCTTTCACGCTTTTCGAAGCGGAAATCCTTTCGGTGACGAATTTCGCGATGAAGCTTTCCGCATGGACGAGGCTCGGAATGGCGATGCAGCTTTCGTCGCGATCCAGCCGGTTCTGTTTCAGGAGGCGTTCGAGCGCAAGGAAGACGTTGCCCGCTTCGTCGTCGGTCTCGATGGCAAGACGAAGTTCCTTGACGGCGTTCTGCAACAGGACGTCTTGCGGCAGAAACGTGTGCCCGTCCCCGGAAGACGCCTTGAAGATCGCGTAGCAGATGCCCGCTTCGAGGCGCGCCTCGTTCCATTCGGAAATCCCGACCTTGCGCGCGATTTCGTCGGCCTTGACGAATCCGATTCCCCAGACCTCTTCGCAGAGAATGTAGGGATTTTCGGAAAGGATTCGAATCGTGTCCGTCGAATACTGTCGCCACAGCCGCAAGGCGACGCTTCCGGTAATCCCGTGTCCGTAGAGAAACAGCATCGTTTCGCGGCTTTCGCGCATCTGCTTCCAGTCGTGCAGAAACTGCGTCACCTTCTTTCCCGAAAATCCCTTGATCTTCTTCTTGGCGAGCCTGTCGCCGTCGCCGTCGAGAATGGAAACGAGATCCGCGCCAAAGGTTTCGACAAGCCTCTTGGCTGTCGTGGGACCGATTCCCTTGAAGAGCCCTCCGGAAAGATAGGCGACAAGACCTTCTCCGCTTGTCGGAAAGACGGTCTCGCTTTGGACGCAGACAAACTGTCTTCCGTATTTCGGATGCGTTTTCCATTCCCCTTCCATTCGCAGCGTTTCGCCGGCGGAAAGTTCGGGAAACGTTCCGGTGACGGTGACGGGCCGAGCTTCTCCGGAGACGACGAACCGCAGCACCGAAAATCCGTTTGCGCTGTTTCGGAAGGTGATGTTCCTGAGTGTTCCTTCGATTCGCATGGTCTTTAAAATTCAAAAGGAATGCGTGTGCGGCATTCCTTTTCCGTTGTCTTAAAAAGAACCCGGCTGGTTAGCGGAGTTTCTTTTTCTGGCGATCACGACGACGACGTTTCTTCCGCTTGTGAGTCGCAATCTTCTTACGCTTTCTTTTCTTTCCGCAAGGCATGAGATTATCTCCAAAAAAGGTTAAACTTCTGTTTGTATGCGCTAAAAAGAGAAAATTTTAGGCGTTTTGTCAAGGGGGAACTTTGCCGGCGGGCTCGTTTGGCGGTTTTTGACCGAAAAACCGGGAAAATGCGGGTGGAAATCCTTTTTGAATCTCCGTTTCGTTTGCCGGGCGAAGAGGCCGAAACGAAGAAGACCCGGAAAATTCTAGATTTTTTCCGTTATGAAGGCTTACATTCTCCGCAGGCTTCTGTTGATGATTCCCACGTTGCTCGGAATCTCGATTGTCTGCTTTGCCCTGGTACAGCTGATTCCGGGCGGACCTGTCGAGGAGATGGTCGCAAAGGTCCAGGCCGCTTCGGCGCATGGAGGCGCTTCTGCTTCCCGATCGATTTCTCCGGAGCAGATAGCGCAGATCCAGAGCTATTTCGGTTTTGACAAGCCGGCGTGGAAGCGCTACCTCGTTTGGCTTTGGAATATCTTTCATCTGGATCTGGGAACTTCCTACACTTACGGACTTCCGGTGTGGGACGTGATTTCGTCGAGATTTCCCGTGTCCCTGGCCTTTGGGCTGACTTCGTTCTTTCTGAGCTACCTGGTGTGCGTTCCTCTCGGGCTCGCGAAAGCGGTCAGGAACAATTCCCTTTTCGACAAGATTTCGTCGGCGGCGATCTTTTCTGGCTACGTGATGCCTGGCTATGCGCTCGGAATCCTGCTGATCATTTTCCTTGCGGGCGGTTCGTTTCTTGACATCTTTCCGCTTGGCGGAATCGTTTCCGAAAATTTCGAAGAGCTTTCCCTCGGCGGAAAAATCGGGGACGTTCTGTTGCATTGGACGCTCCCCATGCTCTGCTACATGATTGGCGAATTTGCGTTCTTGACATTTTTGATGAAAAACAGCGTGCTCGAGGAATTGGGCCGGGAATACATGCGGACGGCTCTGGCCAAGGGACTTTCCTTTCGGGAAGCCCTGGTGCGCCATGCGCTCCGAAACGCCCTGATTCCAATCGTTACGCGGCTTTCCGAAGTCTTCTCGCTTCTCTTTGCCGGGGCGCTTCTCATCGAGAAAGTCTTCGACATCGACGGCATGGGGCTTCTCTACTACAATTCGATGGTGAACCGCGATTACAACGTGGTGATGGGAATCATTTTGCTCTCCAGCGTTCTCGCGATGCTCGGGAGGCTTTTTAGCGACATCCTCTATACCTGGGTAGATCCGCGGATCCGGTTTGAATAACGATGATTGCCCTTTCCCCCGAAATGAAGAAAAAATGGAATCGCTTCCGGAAAAACCGACTGGCGTTTCGCTCGTTTTGCGTCTTGGCGGTCGCCTATGCGCTTTCCCTTCTTTCGCCGTGGCTTGTAAACGACGAACCGCTTCTCTTGCGCTTTGAAGGAAAGACCTATTTCCCCGCCTTCGTCACCTATTCGGAACGGGATTTTGGCGGCGCTTACCAGACAGAGCCGGATTATCCGACGCTTCTCCGCGAAGCGGAATCGGAAGGGAAAAAGGTCTGGGCGCTGATGCCGCCGGTAGCCAAGGATCCCCTCAAGGCGGATCTTTCCCTGGATGGAACGCCTCCCTTTGCACCGAGCCGCTCGCATGTGCTCGGGACCGATGCGAACGGGCGCGACGTACTAGCGCGGCTCATCCACGGATTTCGAATCTGCATGAGCTTTAGCCTGCTTTTGACGTTTCTCGGAACGTTCCTCGGAATCGTCGTGGGAGGCATCCAGGGATATCTAGGCGGCAAGTGGGATATCTTGATGCAGCGCGGCATCGAAATCTGGTCGTCCCTTCCGTTCCTCTACGTGGTCATTCTCGTCGGGTCGATTTACGGGCGAAGCTTTTTCATGCTGATCGTCATCATGGCGATTTTCAACTGGGTGTCGCTCAGCTACTACATGCGCGCGGAATACCTGAAGTTGCGCTCGTTGCAATATGTCCGTGCGGCAAAGGCTCTTGGATTCGGGCACCTGCACATCTTCTTTCGGGAAATCTTTCCCAATGCGCTCACTCCGGTGATTTCGCTTTTCCCGTTTACGCTTATCGGCGGAATCGGCAGCCTGACGTCGCTGGATTTCCTGGGATTTGGACTGGAACCTCCCACGCCGTCCTGGGGCGAGCTGATGAGCCAGGGACTCAACAATCTGTATGCGCCCTGGATTTCCGTGAGCACGGTCCTTGCGCTTTTTGTCACGCTTCTGCTCACGACGTTTGTCGGCGAAGGGGTCCGCGACGCGATGGATCCGAAATCGGGAGATCGCTATGAATGATGTCATTCTGTCGGTCCGAAACCTTTCGGTCGCGTTCGGAAAAGAGACCGCCGTCCAGGTGACGGACAATGTTTCCTTTGATATTTGCGGAGGCGAGTTCTTTGCGCTGGTCGGGGAATCGGGGTGCGGAAAAAGCGTCACGGCGATGAGCCTTGTCGGCCTCTTGCCAAAGCCCTCCGCCCGAGTCGTTTCGGGGAGCGCATTCTTCGAGAACGTGGACTTGTTGAAACTTTCCACGCCCGAACTGCAAAAGATTCGCGGTCATCGGATTTCCGTGATTTTCCAGGAGCCGATGCAGGCGCTCGATCCGGTTCGTACCATTCGAAGCCAGCTGCGGGAAGCCTTGCCGGAATGTGGCGAAAAGGAAGCGCTCCAAAGAATCCGCGAAGGGCTCGCGTCGGCGGGATTTTCCGACGTCGAACGCATCCTTTCCGCATATCCTTGCGAAATGAGCGGCGGAATGCTCCAGCGTGTCTGCATTGTCATGGCGCTGCTTCCCGAACCGAAGCTGATCATCGCCGACGAGCCGACGACAGCGCTCGACGTGACCGTGCAGGCGATGGTTCTCCAGGTTCTAAAAAACATGGCGCAAAAATCCAGAACGGCGGTTCTCCTGATTACGCACAACATGGGAATCGTCGCCCAATATGCCAAGCGGGTCGCCGTGATGTATGCGGGGAGAATGATGGAATGCGGAACGAGTCGCGATGTCATACTGTCGCCGATGCACCCTTACACGCAGGGGCTCATTGCCGCGATTCCCAAAGGTCTCTCCGATGTTTCCAGAATGGAACCCATTCCCGGAAGTGTTCCCGCGCCATCGGAATTTGTCGAAGGGTGCCGCTTTGCCGCGAGATGCCGCCTTGCCGAAGAACGGTGTGCGGAAAAGCCTCTGCGAATCGGAGACGAACGGCACTTTGCGTATTGCCTTAAAAATGAAACCCGATAGAAAGGTCGAAGGCGAATCCCGACCTGAAAATCGAGGCTTCGCTTTTGCCTTTCGATGAATTTCCCAGGCCGACGTCTTGGCGCTGGCCGTTTTCCGGGATCTTTTCGAAATTTCTGGCGACGAGAAACGGGACAAGCTGGTAACAAGCCGCGGCGAGAAAGAACTTTTGCCGAGGGGTCTTCAGGGCAAGGGACGGGTTGACGATGACGCCTGCCGCCTTGATGTTCGCCGTATAGTCCGTCGTCTGCGTCTTTCGCACGAAGAGAGATGTCGTCACCGACTCGAGGGACGCGTCGAGATTCCCTTGCGCATAAAGAAAGTTCGCGGAAATTCCCGGCTGCACAAGAAAACGCCCGAGATAAAATGTGAAATCCCTTTTCGCCTTGAAGTACGACAGGAATCCGTCCGCTTCGCCAAAAAGCCGATAGTCGCGCTTGAAGTAAGCGAACGAAAAGGCCTGCAGCAGGGAATAGTTCAGCATTCGGTTCGGGGCGAGCGTTTCGTAAAAACGCGCCTTGCTGTGCGGAAAGGAACCTTGCAGCAGGATGCCGCCTGCCCGAAGCTCGAAAAAGGAGCTTTCCCAGGAGACATCGAGCCCTTCCACGTTCGCCTTGGCAGGCAAAAAGGCAAATCGCTTGGACTTGCCGTCTTTGGTTCGAATGCCGAACAGACGAGCGTCCAGGCTTGTCCAGAAAATGTCGGCGGAAAAGGTTCCCTGGTCGGATCGATACGCGTATCCGGAGCGCAATCGGAAGAGTTTCGAAGAATCCCGGATGGCGTAAGTGTCGTCCTGGAGAGGTTCCCGGCGAGAGTCCCAGAAATTTCCGCTGACCCGAAAGGAATGCTTCCGCAGCCGGCTTCCCAGAAAAGCGCCGCGTCC
The DNA here is from genome assembly GCA_963652365.1 of Senegalimassilia sp. Lineage (GTDB taxonomy): Bacteria > Fibrobacterota > Fibrobacteria > Fibrobacterales > Fibrobacteraceae > Hallerella. The sequence goes on along the minus strand of CAVJTH010000013.1, from coordinate 23,697 downwards.
TAGAAAATTTCCCCGATAGACCAGGTTCACCGTGTCGAGAACCGAGTTCCTGTCTCCGCTGGTCCATTTCGCCCGAAATTCTCCGACGGAGAGACGCCCGAGCGTTACGCCAAGAAAGAACAGGGAATCGGCGGCGTGAATTTCCGAAACGATGTCGAAATGGCGAAAGTCGCGGCTTCCCGAAAGATTCGCGCCGAGATGCAGGTTCCGAAAGTTTCCCTGCATGCCCAGGTGCGCATTCTGGAACAAGGCGTCCGATTCCAGTTTCCAGGAATTTTCGAGCGAGATGTTTGGACGGTATCGCTGCAAAGCGACATCGACGAGAAGAACGTCTGTCCGCAAGGAGTCGAAAACTTGACAGCCAAGAACATCGGCGTTCGCGAATTTCCCGTTCAACAAGAAAAGTCCGCGACAGCGGACTCCTCCCGCTTCGCTCCAGCTGGCGAAAGTGGATATCGCCAAGGCCAGAACGCAGACGGGAAAAATTTTCATGCGGTTCTTACCGCACTAGCGCAAATCCGAGAGCAACACGGAAATCTTGTGCTGGTCCATGTTCGGGAAGACACCCTGGAACGTGGGGTCCGGGAAGATGACCGTACGTTCGAGCAGGGAAACGTATTCTTCCATTTCCGCGCCGCGTTGCTTGAGGGCAAAAAGTTCCTGGCTGAAATCTGTGAAAGAAAGGGTCACGTTGCCGTTCTTGTCCGTAAAGTTGAACGGATTCGGCGTGATGTTCGCATCGATCGCCTTGAACTTGGCGATGCCGTTTTCCGTCTTGCAGACCGAGGAATCCAGGGAGAACCAGGTGCGTTCCGCGTCGATATCGTAACCTTCCTGGATGGAATACTTGCAGCCATCCCATTCGACGGACGCATACCAGAAGCTTTCATCGTTTGTCGTGAAGTACATTTCGTTCAGGTCCTCGCCAAATTCTCCCAGGATGATGGAAGAGTTCAGCGTTTCACGGGCTTTTTCGGACAGAGCCTTTTCCGCATAGACCGTATGGTTGTCCGCGTCGTATTCATCGGCAGAAATCCAGGAGATGTATTTGGGGTCCGGATTCGTCTGCGCGTCTTTCCAGGTGTCGATCGGGTTCACCGTATGATAGGGGAGATACTGCTGGAAGCCGTCCGTGAGTTCAAAGAACTTGCGTACATCGATCTGGACGTCTTCGCCGTCGATGGAAACGGTCACGGTTCCGCGAAGCGCGGACTGTACAGAATCCAGGATGTCCAGGGTCTGCTCGATTTCGTCGGCATAGAGGTCGGATTCTTCGCCGTCTCCGACAAAGGGCGAAAGGCTGGTCGTCTTTCCCGACTTTGCCTGTTCGAGCAGATAGGCGTAGCTGTCCTTCATGTTTTCGATTGCGCTGTCGAGAACATCCGGAATCGACTTGTAGGCGGACTTCCAGGAATTCTTGACGGAAAGGAACGTGGAATTCTTCTCGAAAAGGGAAATGGCGTGTTCCAGGGCGGCTTTGTCTTCATCGGTCAAGACGGCGTCTGCTTCGGAAAGGAATTCCGACCAGTTGAGGCTCGATGTCAGCCAGTCATAGGAATTGTCGAGCGACGCGTCGAGTTCGTAGGAAGCGATTACGGTGAGGAATGCCTTGAGCGCATTCAGCGTGCCGACCGAAAGGGCGAATTCTCCCTGCCCGAGGTAGATTTCCAGATTGTCCGTTTCGTAGGAGAACGTGTAATCCTCGGTCTTCCGGATATTGTTCAGGAGATAGATGGCGGAATCGATCGAGGGAAGCGCCGCGTTGGCGATGATTTCCTGGACTCGGTCGGTGATGAGCTTGTCGTCGTCTTGAGTCTTCACCGCCGCCTTGAGAGCCGTTCCCGCAAAATTGTTCCGGATGTTGAAAAGGGAGAAGACTTGCGCGTCGTCGCCGCTAGCGAACTTTCGGTAGATGGCGCTGACATCCTCGTTGCCAATCACGTTCACCATTTGCGCGGCGGCAAGTCCCAGCTGGGCGTCGCAGCTGTTCGGGTAGCTCTCCAGGGCAGTCTTGAAGATTTCCTTTGCCTTCTCGGTGCGATTCTGCAGCGCTTCGAGATCTTCGGGGGCGTTTACGAGACCAAAGGCGAATTGCACCAGGGAGTCTGTCGCTTCGATCACCTGGACGCTCAAAACCTTGTTGTCAATGCTTTCGCAGGCTCCGACTTCAATCTTGTCGATCGGGTTCGGATCGGTACTCGATCTTCCCGACGACGAGGAACTGTCGGAACAGGCCGAAAGCAGCAAGGCTATCGACGAAAGGCATACCGCAGATCGAAGCAGTTTCATAAAATCCTCCTTAATGAATTTCCTTGAAATATAGCAAAGGTTCCGGGGCTTTTGCAAGTGACGTGGCGCAAGCGGATTTTCCGTAAATCTTGCGCACGTTGCTCAAATTAAGACTATATTGGAAAGACAAGGAGGTTCCCATGACAGAAGTTCAATCCCCGTATTCCTGCAAGAAGATTCGCGAAGAGGCCTGGCGCGCGCTCGAAGGCAACTGGGCATTTGCCTGCATCGTCTCCATCTTGTATGGAATTACCGCCGCCATCGTTCAGATCCCCTTTGGCGATTCGGTGGCAAGCTGTCTGCTTTCGGTTTGCCTTTCCGTGCTCCAGAGCGTTCTGATTATCGGCTTTTTCGCCTGTTTTCTGGATGTCGTCCGAAGAGAGCCACTGTCCTATTCCCGACTTTTTCTCGGATACGCAAGTCTCCGGTTCTTCGGAAAAACCTTCTGGACGGGACTTCTCTCCTGGATCTTCATCTTTCTGTGGACGCTGCTTCTCGTCGTTCCGGGAATCGTCAAGGCGTTTTCCTATTCCCTCGTTTACCTTGTCCTGATCGACAATCCCGAGTATTCCGCAATCGAAGCGATTACAAGGAGCCGCCAAATGATGAATGGACACAAGTGGGAGCTGTGCAAGCTAGGCTTCAGCTTTATCGGCTGGTGGCTTCTCTGCATCGTTACGTTCGGCATCGCGGCGATCTGGGTCGTGCCGTATTTCGCGACAGCCTTTGCCAGGTTCTACGAGAACTTGAAGGAAAATGCGTAAGAAACTGCCGATGACCCGCTCGGAAATGATGCGGACTGTCCGTTCCAGGGACACGAAACCGGAAATTCTCGTGCGAAAGGCGCTGTTCCGGAAAGGTCTTCGGTTCCGCTTGCAGCGACGCGATCTGCCGGGCAGGCCCGACATTTTCGTGCTTCGTTACCGGGTCGTCGTCCTTGTGAACGGCTGCTTTTGGCATCGGCACGGGTGCGCCTTGACGACTCGGCCCAAGTCCCGCTCCGATTTTTGGGACGAAAAGTTCAACCGGAATGTCGCGCGCGACGTGAAAACGATGCGAGAACTTTCCCTGCAGGGATTTCGGGTGGCGGTCGTCTGGGAATGCTCGCTGAAAGAAAGTCCGGAACGCGCCATGGAGCGGCTCTGGGACTTTATCGTCGGCGAGGAAGAATTCATCGAAATCTAGACGCTTTTTTCGATGCGGAATTATATTAGGGAATGGTAATCCGTTTCAAGTCTGGCGGATAGACAAAGAGGATTGGAATGAAACTTTTTCTTGGCGCCGCTGTCGCTTCGGCATTTGGTCTTTCCCTTGCCGCAGACGTCTTTATCACGGTCGATCAGTTTGGCTATCGCCCGTCCGACACGAAAGTCGCCGTCTTGCGTTCGCCGCAGGTCGGTTTCGATTCCGCGCTTTCCTATACGCCGGGGACTTCCATTCAGGTCGTGGAAAGCTCTTCGGAGCAGGTCGTCTTTACTGGAACGCCCTCGCTGCACAACGGAGGCGTCACGGATTCGTCTTCGGGAGACAAAATCTGGTGGCTCGACTTCAGCGCGGTGACGCTCGACGGAACCTATTATCTTCGGGACGCTTCCGATTCGTCGAAACGGTCCTTTCCGTTTCAGGTTCGGGAAGACGTTTACAACGATGTGCTGAAAGCCGCGGTGCGAATGCTCTACTACCAGCGGGTCGGAATCGCCAAGGTGGCCCCGTATGCGGAATCGGACTGGACAGACGGCGTAAACCATGCCCAGGATGCGCAGGCACGGGCGTTTATGGATTCGACGAACGCAAGCCTGGAACGCGACGTGAGCGGAGGCTGGTTTGACGCGGGAGACTACAACAAATATACGGACTGGAACGGCAATTACGTCGAATCGTTGCTGAGGGCCTATTTTGACAGGCCCAAGGCCTTTACGGACGACTACAACATTCCGGAATCCGGCAACGGCATCCCGGACATTCTCGATGAAGCATGGTGGGGTATCGAACACCTGCTCCGCATCCAGAACGACGACGGTTCCATTCTTTCGGTCATCGGCGAGAGCAGCGTGTCGCCTCCATCTGCGGCAACGGGCCGGACCTATTACGGAGAACCCAACGCGACGGCGGCCTATTCGGCGGCAAAGGCTTTTGCCTACGGAGCCAAGATGGCGAAGATTTTCAAGGGCGACACCGCCTACCGGAAGCTATACGATGCCGCGGTCCGGGCGTTCGCCTGGGCAGAGGCTCATCCCGACTCGATGTTCTTCAACAACGACAAGTCTTACGGAACCGAAGGTCTTGCCGCCGGGCAGCAGGAAGTGACGGATGCGGCCAGTCGCCTGGAAAACCGGCTGAACGCCGCGCTGCGCCTTTACGAACTCACCGGCGACGCCTCCTACCAGAAACTTTTCGAAGACAGCTATGCCGAGTTCCCGCTGATCAAGGGGTGGGGCGATTCCTACCGATACGACCAGCACAATATGTTCATCCTGTATCTCGGCCTGCCTAATCCGGATGCGAGCATCAAGGCGGATATCGAATCCAAGTTCGTGTCGCTGATGAACAAGCCCGGAGATTTCATGGGAGCCTTCGAAACGGATGGCTACCGCAGCTTTAGCCGGGATTACAACTGGGGGTCCAACGGACACAAGTCCGCATACGGCGTCCTGTTCGACAGGCTTTCCGGACTGAAGATTTCGGGAATCGATTCCGTCAAGTACCACAAGGCGGCAGAAGAATACCTGCATTACATTCACGGCGTCAATCCCTTTGGCTACGTGTATCTCACCAACATGGGAGCATACGGTGCAAGCAAGAGCATCATGTCCATTTATCACAAGTGGTTCGAGAACGGTTCCAAGTGGGACACGAACCCCGCTCCGGGATATCTGTCCGGAGGTCCCTATTCGGACTACAAATGGGCCGATTGCTGCGACAACCAGTCTTGCGGAAGCGTTCGAAACAACCAGCTTTGCTTTGCGGAAGAGCGTCCGGTCGGCGAGCCGCACGAAAAGATGTATCGGGACATCAACAACGGCTGGCCGATGAATTTCTGGCAGGTGACGGAACCGAGCCTCGGTTACCAGGTGAAGTTCATCCATCTCGTTTCCCGGTTTGTCGAGGAAAAGGGCCTTGACCCGTTCAATCCGTCGGCCATTCAAGAGGCTTCGCGAATGCGGAAAGCCGTATCGGTCAAGGTTTCCGGTCCCGATCTGCAAATCGATTCACCGGAAAGGATCCTGGAAGTCCGCCTGTTCGATCTGAAGGACCGCGAACGGGTCCGCCATTCCGTGAACGGCAATTCGGTGCGCCTCGCCCTTTCGAATCTTCCCTCGGGAATCTACCTTGCGAAGATTAAGACAGTCCGGGCGGAGGTCGTCAAGCGGGTCGCTTTGAAATAGGGCGGTAAAAAGCTATAATTTGGGCATGGACTTGAAAAAGATGGCATGCGGCTTTCGGATGATTCTCGAAGGCATGGGCGAAAATCCGGAGCGCGAAGGTCTTTTGGATACGCCGAAACGCGTGGCGAAAATGTATGCGGAGCTGATGACGAGCCTCTCCTCGGAAACCGATCCGGCGGAAATCCTGAAAACCCGTTTTCATGAAAAGTACGACGAAATGATCGTGGTGCCGAACATCGAATTCGCGAGCATGTGCGAACATCATTTCTTGCCGTTTACGGGAAGGGCCTTTGTCGCCTATATTCCGGGAGACTGCGTGGTCGGGCTTTCCAAGATTCCGCGCGTGGTCGAATATTTTGCCCGAATGCCCCAGATCCAGGAACGGATGACGCGGCAGATTGCGGAACTCATCCAGAAAGAGCTGAATCCTCGCGGAGTCGCCGTGCTGCTCGAAGCGAGCCACATGTGCATGACGATGCGCGGCGTCAAGAAGCCCGGCGCGACGATGGTGACGACCCAGCTTCTCGGGCGCTTCAAGACGGACGAAAAGACCCGAGCCGAGTTCATGGCGCATATTCACCGCTAGGTCACGGCAAAAATCAATATTACAAAATTGTAAATTTTACAAAAAGGTATGACTTTTTTGTAGAACGAAAATTTTAAAACCCCTTTACTACGCTTCGTTTGTCTAGTAATTTTCTCCTAGACGATTGCAGAGGAGATGCTTCTTCTGCGGACGATAGGAGACATATGAAGGCTCAAGGTCTATACAACCCGCAAAATGAACACGACGCGTGCGGCGTTGGATTCGTTCTGAACATGAATGGCAAACGGGAACACGGAATTGTCGAAAAGGGCGTGAAGGTTCTCGAAAATCTCCTCCATCGGGGTGCGACGGGCGCGGACGTGAATACCGGCGACGGCGCGGGACTTCTTGTCCAGATCCCGGACAACTTTTTCAAGAAATCCCTGAAGATGAAGCTGCCCGAAATCGGGCGCTATGCCGTGGGCATGTTCTTTTTGCCGCAGGACGCGTCGAAGCGCAGCTCCGCGATGAGCCTTGTCGAAAAGATCGCGGGCGAAGAACATTTTGGAATTCTGGCGGTTCGCGACGTGCCTGTGAACGCGAAGGTTGTCGGCGATACCGCTCGGGCCGTGATGCCGTTCATTTCCCAGGTGTTTTTTCAGTCGGAAGGGGATCTTTCGGGCGAAGCCCTGGAACGCGCGCTGCTCGTGCTGCGGAAGCGGATGGAGCACGAGACGGATCTTCCGGCGGATGGCGCGGACGGATTCTACGTGGCGAGCCTTTCGGCCCGGACAATCGTCTATAAGGGAATGATGACCGCGCCGCAGGTCCCGCTTTTCTACCCGGATCTGAACGATGCGAACTTTGACAGCGCGGTCGCCGTTGTCCACCAGCGCTATTCGACGAATACGTTCCCGAGCTGGCCCTTGGCGCAGCCTTTCCGCTACATGGCGCACAATGGAGAAATCAACACGATTCGCGGGAACCGCAACTGGATGGCCGCGCGCGAAAAGAATCTTTCGTCTCCGCTCTTTGGCGAAGATGTGCGCAAGCTTTCCCCGATTCTCGAAAAGGGTTCGAGCGATTCCGGCAACCTGGACAACGTGCTGGAACTGTTGACGCTGGGCGGTCGCGAAGTCGGGCATTCGATGATGATGCTCATGCCGCAGGCCTGGGGAAAGAAGCATGCGATGGGACCGGACGTGCGCGGATTCTTTGAATTCCATGCGGGAATCATGGAGCCTTGGGACGGTCCGGCCGCGGTCGCCTTTACGGATGGCGAGTGGGTCGGTGCGACGCTGGACAGAAACGGTTTGCGTCCGGCGCGCTATACGATTACGAAAGACGGATTCATGGTGTTCGCTTCGGAAGCGGGCGTGCTGGAAATCCCGGCGGAAGAAGTCGAGGAAAAAGGTTCGCTGCGTCCGGGGCAGATGCTCCTTGTGAACCTGGCGACGGGGCGCTTCTACAAGGACAGGGAAGTGAAGACGCGCTTTGCGCGCAAGGAACCTTACCGCCGCTGGGTGAAGGAAAACCGGATAGACATTCACGGATTCTTCAATGCAGTGGGCGAAGTCGCCGTTGACGAATCGACGCTTCTCAAGCGGCAGAAGCTCTTTGGCTACACGCGCGAGGATCTTGACCTGATTCTGAACGCGATGGCGTCCGACGGAAAGGAACCGGTCGGTTCGATGGGTTCGGACCAGCCGCTTGCCGTTCTTTCCGAAAAGCCCCAGCTTCTTTACTGGTATTTCAAGCAGCTCTTTGCCCAGGTGACAAATCCGCCGATCGATCCGATTCGCGAAGAGCTGGTGATGAGCCTCATGACGTTCCTCGGAATTCACGACAACGTGCTCGCGGAAGAGCCTTCCCAGGCGCGCCTCGTCAAGTTCCGCTATCCGGTCCTTTCGAACGAGGACCTGGGACGCCTGCGTTCCCTGCACCAGGAAGATTTCCAGTGCGCGACCGTTTCGATGGGATTCCCGGTCCTTTCCGATACGCTGTCGTCGGGAAAGCTTCTCGAAAACGCCTTGGACGAACTTTGCGAAAAGGTCGAGGAGAAGGTTCGCGCGGGGTTCAAGATTATCATCTTGAGCGACAAGGATCTTCCCGATGAAATCGCTCCGATTCCGGCGATTCTCGCCGTGTCCGCGGTCAACCAGCATCTTTCCAGGGCCGGCATCCGGACGAGTTGCGGGCTGATTCTCGAAACGGGCGAAGCGCGCGAAGTGATGCACATCGCGAGCCTTCTCGGCTTTGGCGCGACGGCGATCAATCCGTATCTCGCGTTCGAATCGATTGCGGAACTGAGCAATACCCACCAGCTGACGAAGCGGATCGGGGTGACGGAAGCGATCGAGCATTATATCGACGCGATGAACAAGGGCCTGAAAAAGGTGATGAGCCGCATGGGCATTTCGACGCTCCGCAGCTACCGCAACGCGCAGGTCTTTGAAATCGTGGGTCTCTCGAAGGATGTCGTCGATAGGTATTTTACGGGCGCGGCAAGCCGTGTCGGAGGAATCGGTATCGAGGAAATCGCCAAGGAGGCTCTGATGCGCTGGCGCGCAGCTATCGAAAGCAAGAGCCCGCTGCTCCCGTCGGGAGGCGAGTACCGTTATCGGAAGGATGGCGAACGTCATCTCTGGACGCCAGAGGCTATCGCCGACTTGCAGATCGCCGTTCGCACGGGAAACCAGAAACGCTACGATGCCTATGCGGAACTGATCAACAACCAGACGGAACACCAGAGCACGCTTCGCGGTCTCTTCACGTTCAAGCCGACGACCTCGGTTCCGCTCGACGACGTGGAGCCTGCATCCGAAATCGTGAAACGGTTCGTGACGGGCGCCATGAGCTACGGGGCGATTTCCAACGAGGCGCACGAGGCGATCGCTATCGCGATGAACCGGATCGGGGCAAAGAGCAACAGCGGCGAAGGTGGCGAAGATCCCGACCGCTACATTCCGCTTCCGAACGGAGATTCCCTTTCGAGCGCGACAAAGCAGGTCGCTAGCGGTCGGTTTGGCGTCACGGACGAATACCTGGTGAACGCCAAGGAAATCCAGATCAAGATTGCCCAGGGCGCAAAGCCGGGCGAAGGCGGCCAGTTGCCCGGTCACAAGGTGAGCGAAGCGATTGCGAAAGTGCGCCATTCGACGCCGGGCGTGACGCTTATCAGCCCGCCTCCTCATCACGACATCTATTCGATCGAAGATATCGCGCAGCTGATTTTCGACTTGAGAAATGCCAACGACAAGGCGCGCATTTCCGTGAAGCTGGTTTCCGAAGTGGGCGTGGGCACCGTCGCTGCGGGCGTTGCCAAGGCTCGTGCCGACATGATCCTGATTTCGGGATATGACGGAGGAACCGGAGCCTCTCCGCTTTCTTCGGTGAAGCATGTGGGCGTTCCTTGGGAACTCGGGCTCTCCGAGACCCAGACGACTCTCGTGCTGAACAAGCTTCGCAGTCGCGTGCGTCTGCAGGTCGATGGACAGATGAAAACGGGTCGCGACGTGGTTATTGGCGCGCTCCTCGGAGCCGAAGAGTTCGGCTTTGCGACGACGATTCTCGTTGTCCTCGGTTGCGTGATGATGCGGCATTGCCATTCGAACACATGCCCGGTTGGCGTCGCGACGCAGGACCCGGAACTTCGCAAGCGGTTCAAGGGAACGCCGGAACATATCATCCAGTATCTGCACTTTGTCGCCGAGGAAGTGCGCGCTTACATGGCGAAGCTCGGATTCCGCAAGTTCAACGAGATGATCGGTCGGAGCGACCTTCTGGAAATGAACAAGGCGATTGATTTCTGGAAGGCGAAAGGCCTTGACTATTCGGGCATTCTGTACCGCGCTTCGACCAAGTCGGAAGATGTCCGCTGCACGATGCACCAGGAAACGGGTCTTGACGGAGCCTTGGATTACGACGTTCTGAAAAAAGTCGAGAAATCCATCGAAACGAAGAAACCGGTTTCCGTCGAAATGCCGATTCACAATACGAACCGGACGCTCGGAACGATCATCTCTAGCCGAATCGCCTCGAAGCATGGCTATGCGGGAATTCCGGACGATACGATCACTCTCCGCCTGAAAGGTTCCGCAGGGCAGAGCCTTGGCGCGTTCGGTGCGCACGGTCTTACGATTGAGCTCGAAGGCGAAGCGAACGACTACATCGGCAAGGGACTTTCCGGTGCAAGGATCATCGTGAAGCCTGCAAAGGGAAGTACGTTCAAACCCGAAGACAACGTGATTGGCGGAAACGTCATTCTGTACGGGGCGACTTCGGGAGAACTTTACATGAACGGTCGTGCCGGCGAACGCTTCGCGATTCGAAACAGCGGCGCGCTTGCGGTTGTCGAAGGGGTCGGCGACCACGCCTGCGAATACATGACGGGCGGACGGGTCGTCGTGCTGGGATCGACCGGGATCAACTTTGGCGCGGGAATGAGCGGAGGTATCGCCTATGTCTATGACGAGGATGGCCGCTTCGACAGCCTCTGCAACACGGACATGATAGACCTCGATCCGATCGACGAATCCGACGAAAGGGAACTCAAGCGTCTCATCGAGAACCATGCGAAATACACGGGAAGCCCGAAGGCGAAACGGATTCTCGCGGGCTGGGAACGCGAACGGGAACTCTTCGTCAAGGTTTTCCCGATGGAATATCGCTGCGCCTTGAACAACATGAAAAGCCAGAACCGCGGATAAAAGGAGATTGAAGATGATTTCGAACAAACCCTTTCTCACCATTCCTCGCAAGAACGCCGACGAACGCCCCGTAAAGGAACGTATCCGCGACTATCGGCCGACCGCCATCGAGATGACGCGCGAAAGCGTCCAGGAGCAGGCTCTGCGCTGCATGAATTGCGGCGTTCCCTTCTGCCACGCCTACGGCTGTCCGCTTACGAATGTCATCCCCGAGATCAACCATGCGGTAAGTCTTGGCGAATGGCACAAGGCTCTGGACTTGCTGCTCGATACGAGCCCGTTCCCGGAATTCACGGGGATCGTCTGCCCGGCTCTTTGCGAAGGTTCTTGCGTAAATGGCCAGGACGGCGACGCGGTGACAAACCGCGAAATCGAGCATCGCGTCATCGAGACCGGCTACGAAAACGGCTGGGTTCACGCGAACATGCCAAGTGTCCGTACGGGCAAGCGGGTCGCCGTCATCGGCGCGGGACCTTCGGGACTTTCGTGCGCGGAATACCTGAATCGCGCCGGGGTAAACGTGACGGTCTATGAAAAGGCGGAACATCCGGGTGGACTGATGCGCTACGGCATTCCCGATTTTCGCCTGGCGAAGACGGTCGTGGAACGCAGAATCGCCCTGATGCAGGAAGAAGGCATCCGCTTTGAAACGAACGTGAACATCGGAGCGGACATCTCGCCCGAGTACTTGCTTCGGAATCACGATGCGATCGTCCTTTGCTGCGGTTCTCGCACGCCTCGCGATTTGAAGATTCCTGGGCGCGAACTTTCGGGCATCCATTTTGCCGTGGACTACCTGACCCAGCAGAACCGCGTTAACGGCGGCGAAGTCTTCGAGTTCGACGAAACGAAAAACGCGAAAGACAAGCATGTGGTCGTCATTGGTGGCGGAGATACCGGCGCAAACTGCATCGGAACGGCGATTCGCCAAGGCGCTCTCGACGTGACGCAGATAGAAATCATGCCGAACGCTCCGATGAAGCGTGCCGCGAACAATCCTTGGCCGGAATGGCCTCGCATTTTCAAGGAGTCCGCGGCGCATCGGGAAGGTTGCGAACGCAAGTGGAACATCAACACGCTCGAAGCCATCGGCGAAAACGGCAAGGTCAAGGCTCTGCGCTGCACGGAAATCGAATGGAAGCGCGGAGAAGACGGGCGGATGTTCAACGTTCCGAAACCGGGAGGCGAATTTGTCTTGCAGGCGGACCTGGTGCTTCTCGCCATGGGATTCACGGGACACGCGATTCCGGAAATCGTCGAGGCGTTCAATCTGAAAACGGATGACCGCGGGCGCATTTTCCGCGACGTTTCCGGCATGACTTCTGCAAAAGGAGTGTATATTGCAGGAGACGTGGCAACTGGACAGTCCCTTGTTGTGCGCGCAATCGCGGACGGCAAGCGCGTGGCAAGCGGAGTGCTGGGCGCTCTTTGATGTGTGAGGATCGATGCCTACGAAAGACGAGCAGAAGATAAAGGAACTGGAATTACTCTATCGGGTAAGCCAGATTCTTGACGAGAACATGGACATGCGCAATGTCCTGCGTCCGGTAATGGATACGCTTGGCGACTACATGGGATTTCAACATGCGACGGTTACCCTGTACAACCGCCAGACGGGTGAAATTTCCATCGAACTCGCCACGGGCCTTTCGCCAACTCAGACGAAAAAGGGTCGCTACAAGGTCGGCGAAGGCATCACGGGAAAAGTCGTGGAAACCGGCAAGCCGATCGTTGTCCCCGATGTCACCAAGGATCCGAACTTTCTAGACCGTACCGGTCGCGGAAAGGTTTCGGGCAAGGCCTTTATCTGCGTGCCGATCTCGATCGAAAAGGAAGTGGTCGGGGCGCTGAGCGTCGATGAATTCAATTCGTCGAAGGATCAGCTCGACGAAGATCTGCGCCTGCTTGAAATCATCGCGATGATGATCGCTTCGGCGGTCAAGCTCCGTCGCCAGGCCGAAGAGGAGACCGAAATTCTCCTTGCGGAAAACGAACGGCTTCGAACGGAACTCAAGGATCGCTTCCGTCCATCGAACATTGTCGGAAATTCCCGCGAAATGCAGGTTGTTTTCGATCAGATCGCGAAGGTCGCGAAAAGCCCTTCGACCGTGCTGATTCTCGGCGAGACGGGAACGGGCAAGGAACTGGTCGCTCAGGCGATTCACTACAATTCCGATCGGGCAAACGGTCCCTTTGTGCGCGTCCATTGCGCAGCGCTTCCCGAGAATATCATCGAAAGCGAATTGTTTGGGCACGAAAAGGGAGCCTTTACCGGTGCGATTTCCGAACACAAGGGACGCTTCGAAATGGCGGACGGCGGAACGATTTTCCTGGATGAAATCGGCGAGATTTCGGCGACGCTCCAGGTGAAGCTTCTCCGCGTTCTGCAGGAACACGAGTTCGAGCGGGTGGGCGGCAACAAGACGATTCACGTCAATATTCGCGTCATCGCGGCGACGAACAAGAACTTGCTCCAGATGGTTCACGAGGGAAAGTTCCGCGAGGATCTTTACTACCGCCTGCACATTTTCCCGATCTACGTGCCCCCTCTCCGCAAGCGGAAAAGCGACATCGTTCTCTTGGCGGACCATTTTCTGGAACGCTACAGCAAGATGCTCGGCAAGGATGTGCGCCGTCTTTCGACCGGGACCATCGACATGCTGATGAGCTATCACTGGGCGGGAAACGTTCGCGAACTCGAAAACTGCATCGAACGCGCGGTTCTTGTCGCCGAGGGAAATGTCATCTATCCGCACCATTTGCCGCCGACTCTCCAGACTGCCGAATCGACGGGCGCGCCTGTCCGTGGCGACCTCAAGAGCATGGTCGAAACCTACGAACGCGACATCATCTGCGACGCGCTCAAGAGCGCCAAGGGAAAGGTCGCTCCCGCAGCCCGGGCGCTTGCCACGACGCAGCGGATTTTAGGCTACAAGATCAAGATGCTGGGAATCAATCCGAAGCGCTTTGTCTAGCGACTGCCACCGACGCTTTCCTTGTCGGTTTTGCCAAAAAGGGAGGTCCGCCTTTCGGACCTCCCTGGCTCCCCTCAATTCCTGTAATCAATATACATCAGGTGTTTGACATATTTTGTCAAAACGAGATGCGGAGGACAATTCCGCTTACGGGGCTGTTGCCTGCGTCATGGCGCAAACAGGCGATTTTTGCCGCATAGGCGTACTTTTTCGGGAAGGCCTTCCGGAGAATTTCCGCTCCTGTCGCGCGGATATATCCGGCCTTGGACTTTCCGCCGTTCCCGAGGAGCTTTCCCCGGACATTTTCAATGGAAATGCCGATGGCGTTGGAATCGTACGGGTTGTAAGGCTCCGCCTGCACCGAAACGCCTAGGTCCGAGTAGAATTGCGCTTTCTTTTCGCGAACCAGGGAAGTCCCCTGCAGAATATCCTTTCCGATGGCTTTGGACAGGGAATTTTCGATCAGGTCTTCTTCCGGGCTCCAGTCGTGATGGTTTGTGCCGACGCATCCGATCGTGAAATTTCCATGAGCGGCAGTCTTGAAATAGCGCACGAACATTTCTTCGGAACTTTCCTTGCCGGGATTCGGCGAAAGTGCCTTGTAGGCCGCGGCAAGGAGAATCTGCGCCGGATCGTCTTCTTTCGGATACTTGATGCCGGAATGATACATGTTTTCGAAGCCTGCCGAGGAATTGAACGTCCCGTGGAGCCAGGCAAAAAGCGCAAGCGGAGCGACGGGCCGCACAATGTAGAGCGTCAGGGGCAGAAACTGGGAAAAGACTTTTGCGCGACGGTGCAAAAGCTCGGCGACGAGGTATCCGTCGTTCGCTTCCACGGCGAGAAGGATCGCTCCGATATGCGTCAGGTAGGCGTAAAGGTTCGCGTTCTCCATACAGACCGTTTCCTTGTAAAGAACGCGGATGTCCGCCTGGAGTTCCAAGGGGAGGTATTCATACCAGGTCGGCGAAAAGTATTGGCTGCTTTCCATTTCCTGGTATTCGGAAATATCCGGATTTTCGACTTTCCCCGCAAAGTCGAGAGTTCCCGTTGCGCTTTGGGAAAAGGCGTAGAATCGCTCTTCGCTGCGATCGCGAATGCCAATCAGAATGTTTTCCATGTTGTCTCCTTTGGCGTGCTTTGGCGCCCTTGTCAGGTTACAACATAAAGATACTTCGCTGCTTTGACAGATTCTGTCAAAAACAAGACTTGAAATCCGACCGGGAACTTTTGGTAAAAATTGGCTGAAGTCAATAAAATTACTTGGCACTGGCTCTTGGTGGTGCCGTTCTGCTTTGTCTGGCGGCTTTACTTCTTGAGCAAGGGCTGTGCCGCCCTGGCGCTGAAGAGTATCGTGGAAAGGTTGTGAAAAAGCGCCGCGGTCGCCGGAGGCAGGAG
Source organism: Senegalimassilia sp. (assembly GCA_963652365.1). GTDB lineage: Bacteria > Fibrobacterota > Fibrobacteria > Fibrobacterales > Fibrobacteraceae > Hallerella. The sequence continues at coordinate 8,417 of CAVJTH010000013.1, read as the reverse complement.
GCCAAAAAGCCCGCTGAACATCAGCGCGGTATTCACCACGACGATGCGCGTATTGTTCGTATCGATTTTTTGCATCAGGCGCGTTCCCATTGTCCGGACCTTGACAAGCCCTTCCAGCCCGTCGTTGGCGGAGAGTACAATGTCGGCGGTTTCGCCGGTGATCGCTGCGCTGTCGCCCATCGCGATTCCCGCATCCGCCGTCGCGAGCGCCGGTGCGTCGTTGATGCCGTCGCCAATCATGATGACCTTGTGACCGGCTTTCTTTTGACTGGAAATGTACGAGACCTTGTCTTCGGGAAGCGCTCGGGAAATGTAGTGGTCGATCCCTGCCTGAACGGCTGCGGTCCTTGCCGCTCCTTCGTCGTCGCCGGTGATCATCGTGCAGTTGACGATTCCGCTTTGGTGCAGCGTCTCGATGATTTCCCTTGCGTTTTCGCGCACCGGATCCGTAACGGCGAGAATGCCGAGAAGCTTTCCCTTTTCCGCGAGATACAGCAGGGACTCTCCGCGTTCTAGCGCTTCCTTTTGGATTTTCTCGATGCCGGCGGGGACTTTCACCTTTTCGTCTTCAAAGATAAAGTGCTTGCTGCCGATGAGAAGCTTTTTACCGTTTAGCGTTGTCGCGATGCCGTGTGCAATCACGTATTCGACCTTGGCGTGGTCTTCGGGGTGTCGGAGCCTCTTGGCGTTGGATGCCTGGACGATCGCTTTTGCGACCGGGTGCGCAAAATGTTCTTCGAGGCAGGCCGCGACGCGGAGAACGTCGTTTTCCGAAAGGCCCTGGAACGGGATGATTCTTGAAAGCTTGGGCGTCGCGGCGGTCAGCGTGCCCGTCTTGTCAAAGACAACCGTATCCGCGTTCGCGGCGTCTTCGAGGAACTTTCCGCCTTTCACGAGAATTCCGTTCTGGGCCGCTTCGCGCATGGCGCTGAGAATCGCAATCGGAGCGGCGAGCTTCATGGCGCACGAATAGTCCACCATGAGAGTCGCGAGAGTCTTCGCAATGTTGCGCGTGACGAGGAATGTCCCGAGCGCAAGGAGAAAGTTGTATTTGACGAGCTGGTCCGCGAGCTTCTCGGAGCGGATCTGCGAAGAAACCTTGTACTGCTGCGAGGTATCGATCATCGAAAGGATGTTCTGGACCTTTGTCTGGTTGCCGACGACGCGAACCTTCACGAAAAGTTCGCCTTCCGTGACGACGGTGCCTGCGAATACCGTTGCCGAGACCTGTTTCTCGACGGGAAGCGGTTCGCCGGTAATCGTAGATTGATCGACCATGGCTTCGCCGCGAACGACCTCTCCGTCGGCGGAAATCAGTCCTCCCGTGCGAACGGCAATCGTGTCTCCCGGCTTGATTTCGTACAAATGAACGGTCTTTTCGGACTTTCCCTGCACCAGCTGGACTTTGTCGTTTTCGGAAAGGATCGTGTTTGCCAGGTTCCGGTAGGATTCCTTCTTGGTGAAGTCTTCGATGGTCTCGCCGACGGAAAGCATGAAGTTGATGTTCGCCGCGGTGGGCAGGTCTCCGGTTACGACGGACATTGTAATCGCGGTCGCGTCGAGAACTTCGGCACGAAACGGATTTCCGGAGGCTAGGGTCTTGACGCCCTTCCAGATTCGGGGAGCGAGGTCCAGGATTCGGAGCGCAAGGCAAATCTGCGGAGGCAGGAACTTCTTGACGTAGTGGATCGCCGCCATTTGAAGGAGAACGCTTGGCAGGCTGGCGGTCCTTTGGGGAACTTCCACCGATGCGAGCATTTCCTCGTCGTCAAGATACTTGGAAGACATCGCCTTGAACAGAGCGAGTACTTCTCTTTCGGTCAGCTTCTGCGGATTGTAGAAAACCAGGAATGCCGCGGTAATCGGGTTGACCGAAACCTGCAGGACGTTGTCCTGGACGGACAGCAGTTCCTTGGCGAGAGCCGCCTGTCGCGGCGTTATTTCCGTCTTGTCGTATCCAACCCGGATGCGCCCAGGCAAAGAATGCTTGATGTAGAATTGCATGAATTCACTCGATGTTGGAAACGGCTCGTTCTTTTACTTCTTGACGGGCTTTTTCTTCTGCTCCGCTTCGGCTGTCAGGTCTTCGGCGTCTTCCTTGACTTCTTCGACGAACTGGGTCGCGTCGCTCTTGAGCTTCAATCCGGCGCTCATCATGCGTGCGCAGCTCTTGCGGAAGCAGCTTGTCTTGAGCAGCTGGACTGTCGCAATCCCTGCCGCGGCACCGACCAAAAACATTTTCATGTTGCTTTTCATGGATTACCTCGTTGTTGAAACGATTTCTTTTCGAAATCCCTGTAAAACTATAAATTTCCAGGGGAAAAGGCGCCTTGTTAGACAAGGCTTTTCCTATCCCCAAAAAGAAGACCGATAAAAAACGCTTTTTACCGGCCTTCCAGGAGACAAACATGAAATAGAGCTACTTGGCGAGCGCCTCTCCCAGCTTCTTGCAGCTTTCCAGAACATCGTCATTCGGAGATTCTTCGGCGATGACGCTGTCCGCGGCCTGGACGGGCTTCCCGTCAAAGCAGTCCGCTTCCCACGATTTCATCCATTCGCCTCCGCCCCAGCCGTAAGATCCGAACAGGGCGACTTTCTTTCCGGAAAGCTTCTCCTTGAGGTTGCCGTATAGCGGCGCGAATTCGGAATCTTCCAGCTCTTCGGAACCCATTGCGGGGCATCCGAGCGCAAAGGCGTCAAAGCTATCGGCCGTGGAAAGATCGAATTCTCCACAGGGGAAAAGCTTTGCTTCGGCACCCGCGGCGACAGCGCCATCGAAAACGCTTTTCGCCATCGTTTCCGTGTTGCCTGTACCGCTCCAGTAGATAACGGCTACTTTCATTGTAAAATCCTTTGTTAGTCAAAACTAATTTCGATGACAATATACATCAAATCTCGATGTTAGTCAAGACTAAAATTCAAAAAAGATGGATGACAGACGCGAAAGAGCTCGGTTTACCCCAGCGCGATATCGAGAACCATCATCAGGCTGAACCCGATGGCGAAAAATATCGTCCCGATGTTGGAGTGAGGTCCCTCGGCGGTCTCGGGGATCAGCTCTTCGACGACGACGTAGATCATGGCGCCTGCGGCAAAGCTCAGCAGATACGGCATGACAGGCGTGACGAGCGATGCCGCGAGAACGGTCAGCGCGCCTCCGACCGGCTCGACGATTCCCGACAGGATTCCGTAGAAGAAGGCCTTTCGGGAACGAAATCCGGACGCCTTGAGCGGCATGGAGATGATGGCGCCTTCGGGAATGTTCTGGATGGCGATTCCGATGGAAAGCGCAAGCGCTCCGGCAAGCGTGATGGTCGAGCTTCCGTCGAGAATCCCGCCGAGAACCGCGCCGACGGCCATTCCCTCGGGAATGTTGTGCAGGGTGACGGCGAAGAGGAGCATGGTCGTGCGCTGCAAATGCGAACGGGGACCTTCCGGCTCCTTGGCATGCTGGTGCAAGTGCGGAACGAGATGGTCGAGCGCTAGCAGAAACAGAATCCCTATCCAGAATCCGACAACTGCCGGGATCACCGCTAGCCGGCCCATCGCCTGGGACTCTTCGATGGCGGGAATCAGAAGGCTCCAGATGGATGCCGCGACCATGACGCCACCGGCAAATCCGGTGAGCATTCGTTCGACAGAGCGCCGGAGCCTGTCTTTCAGAAAGAAGACGAATGCCGCTCCGATGACGGTTCCGAGAAACGGAATGAAAAGTCCGGGCAAGAGAATGTCCATGTTCTCAATCTAGCAAAACGGTGAAAAGTACGCTAGCGAACATTCAGAATCAGGAAAATGCCGAGCATGGAAATGCAGACGCCGCAAAGCAGGGAAATTCCCGTGTTGATGTAGGATGCGTATCGCTTCAGGTTTCCGACCCGGGTGAGGCTCCGATCGATTCCCCGACGGATAAGGATCGCGCCGATGCCGAAAGCCGTGTTGGTGACCGCCATGCCGATGCCGATGAAAGCCGCCCCGCAAACCGCAAGCCCCGGAAGATCGTTCAGAAGGCAGAAAAAGACGACCAGGGCGACTGCCGGGCAGGGGACGATTCCCGTGATGAAGGCGAGCCACAGAAGTTCTTTCCAGCTGGCGTCCTGTACGCTTTCGTCTTCCGGGCTGCTCTTGACGGTTTCTCGGATGGAAATCGCGACGAGGAGAATTCCCGTGACGATGATCAGCGCGTAGCTCGCCTTTTCGATGTTGATACGGCTCGCTTCGAAAATGGGAAAGAGCGTTGCCTTGGCGATTCCATACAGGGCGAACAGCAGGACGACCGCGGAAAGCGTGTGGATGACCGTGATGGATGTTCCGAGGCCGATTCCCTGCAGGATTTTTCCCTTGCGGGCGATGAAGTAGCTGGCGACGATTGTCTTGCCGTGGCCCGGTCCGATCGCGTGAACCAGCCCGTAGATGAAGCAGACGAGAAAAAATAGACAGACGCTTTTCGCCTGTCCGCTTTTCAGGCTGTAGATCTGTGCGGAAATCTTTTCGCGCAGGGTCTTTTGCGAGGAAACGAGCCATTCCCACATGGCGTCGGAACCGATGAAGAAATAGCTGGACGTCGTCTTGATGTCGCTTGCCTTGACCGCCTGGAGCCTGTCTTCGAGGGAATCCTTGACCGATTCCGTTTTGGCGACCTCGCCCTTTCGAAAGTCGAACTTCTTTTGGCTGACACCGGCAAGAGCCAAGTGACAGAGGCAGAAAAGACAGACGACGAAAATCGGCAGAAACCTATTCCGCTTTCTTGAATCGAACATAGAGTCCCTTTACCGAATGAGAAAAGTTCTTGAACTGCGTGAGATCGGAAAGCGAATCGACGAAATATTCGACATCGATGGATGCCGGTGCCTCGATTTTGCCTTGTTCCATGTCCGTGGTGATCAGGATATAGTTTGTCGGGTCGGTGATGGCGATGACAAGCATCGTATAGTCGTCCGAAAGCGCCGGGATATCGAATACGTTCAGGAATTCGACGACTAGCTTCCCTTCCTTGCTGACGGAGACCTTGAGATTTCTCGATTCGCTTGGCGGAAAGAACCGAGAACCGTCGCCGATGTAGTTGAAACGGCTGAATTCCCTGGCCGCTTCGACAACCTGCTCGCGATAGAGCGGAATTTCGTCTTCTTCGAAGATTCCGTTCTTGTTCTTGTCGCCGGCGGCGATCATCGCCTGGCTGTAGATAAGATCGAAGACCCACTTGTTCTGGACTCCGACAAAGCCCTTTTCGTCAAAGACAAGGTCTGCGTTCGCATCGATAAAGACGTGCGGATGCGCTATGACGATCCCTGCAAGGAAGCAGACTAGAACCAGGATTCTTTTCTTCACAGGCTAAATATATCTTAAAAACGAAAATCGACATCGTTTATTCGCCTACTTTTCGACGACTTTTCCCGAAATCTCGCGAATGCCGTTTCCCTGGAACGGATCGTTCTTTCCCAGTTCCAGATGGTAGAACATCTGTTCCACGAGAATTTCCGTGTTGAAGTCAAAGGAATCCAGCCGGAGCAGATAGCTTTCGATCGAATTGTCGAAGGCTACCAGGTAGGGAATCTTTCCGATAGCCCCTTCTTCTTCCAGTTCGCGCAGAATTCCCGCGATTTCGTCGTTTGCCGGAATCCATGCGGCTTCGGCTCCGATGTTCCGGACCATCTTCTTCAGGATGTTTCTTTCGTAGCGCTTTGCGCGCAATTCGACGCTGGACTTGGGACCGTTCCGTTTCGCCAGGTTTCGAAAGTCCCAGGGGCTTGCGAACTTGGAATCGGTAAAGGCGTGAACTTCCAGTCCGCTTTCCCGAAGACCTTGCAGTCTGTCCCTTGACCAGGAACTCGCGTGGTAGGGCGAAATGTAGGCGGCTTGCGCAAAGCCCTTTTTCTGGAGGTACCTTCCTAGAGAAATGCCCGGATTCTTTCCAAATGTCGAGTTGAAAAATGCCCAGCCTTCCCGTTTCGGAAAATGCCTGGAAAGCGCTCCTTGCGGATGCTCCCACCAGATTGAAATCGGCGCGGAAACCGACTTGAACTTCGAAAGAATCCGAGCGGGCTTTTCCATGAGCATCGTGGAGAGGATGAATCCGATGACATTCGGGTAGTCGTCGAGTTCCTTGCGGTTCCCGTTTCGGTCGATGAAGCTTTCCGTCCTTTCGTCAAATCCCAAGAGCCTGAGCTTGAAACGCTTCTTGGCTCCTGTCCGATAGGCGGAGCGGATAAAGTCCATCTCCCGTTCGCTGGCGGGCGAAAATTCTCCCCAGGACGAGCAACGCGTAACGAGCAAAATTTCGGATTCGGGCAAGGGTTCGCTTTTTCTCGGAAAGAAATACCGTCCCTTTCCTTCGCGAACCAGAAAGCCTTCTTGCCGCTTTTCTTGCAGAAACTGACGCATCTGGAATGCCGATACGCGATAGCGCAGCGAAAGTTCCTTTTGCGAAGGCAGGGCCTCTTGGACCGAAAAGACGCCAGCGCGAATGTCGGCCAGGAATTTTTCGGAAAGAGCGTCCCTGGGCGCGCTTTGGATGGGCAAGGCTCTTGTCTTGCGGGTTCCCCAAAAAGAGCCTTTTCCGGGAACGGTATGGATGAGCCGATGTTTCGAAAGTTCGCGCAAGGCGCGCTGGACAGTTGCCGAAGCCGCGTTCAGGGACTTCATCAGTTCCCTGACCGAGGGGAGCCTGTCGCCGTCTGCATGCACGCTTTGAAGCAGCGCCTTGACGATTTCGTCCTTCATTTTTTCTTCTGTCCCTGGTAGCGACCGATCAGGTCAAAGGTCTTGAACGATTCCGGGTGCGCGTTTGCCGTGTGAATGGACGTTCGCTTTTTCCGAATCGCGGTGGAACCGTCGTCCTTTGGAACTTCTCCCCGAAATCCTTCTTCGCCGGCCTTGGTGAGGCTTAAAACCAGATGCCCATCCAAAACGGTGACATTTTCTGGGCTCATCGTGACGCGGTTTCCGTCGAACGTCCAGTCTCCTGTCGCCCAGCGATCGTCGTCAAACGTATCGAAATCGTCTGTCCAGGCGAGGGTGAAGTCCGAACCGTTTTCGCCGGCCCCGGGCGTATAGGAGTAAACCTTTACCCAGTTGATGTATTGATGGAGCGGCAGATGGGATTCGTCAAACCTTCCGACCCAGGCTTCGCTTTCCGAAGACCAGAGATTGAATCGCAAGCCCTGTTCGCGGATGAGCGCAGCGACCTGTCCCTTTGTGTCGTTCGAATCGGTCATCGTCTTTCGGACGGTAATCCCGTCGATGATCCATGCAACGTAAGTCGGTGTCCATTCCATGGCGTATGTGTGATACCCTTCGTTTGCGGCTGGGTCGAGCGCGTGGTGCTTCTCGCTCGTTGTCTTCTTTTCGGCGCTTCCCGTGATGATGTTCGACTGGAAGCTCGTCGGTTTCTTGCCGAGAATTTCGATATCGACTTCGACCCATGGTTCTTCGCCTCCCAGGTAGGAGTCGTTGTGGTAAAGGAACATGGAACTGACGATTCCCGAATCGGCGGCCATCAGCATCCGGGCTTCGTACTTTCCGTACATCTGGGTGTCGCGGGTATAAAGCTCCGCGCCCGAATAATCCTTGTCCTGGGCTGCGGCTAGCGACGAGAGAATGCCGATCGAGAGCATAAGAACCTTTTGAATCTTCATGGATGTATCCTCGTTTTTGGTTATTTAGAAGATAGGTTCGTGCGAAAAGGAATCCTAATGTTTCTATCTAAAAATAGATAATTCTGTATCAGGTGTATCAGTTATTCGGGGAAATCAGAACTTAGTCGAGAGAGCTTAGAGCTTAGAACCGCCGACGTCTAGGTTTATGGAACAGGGAGTAGGGATTAGGAATAGTCCGCAGACGTCTAGGCTTAGTGAACAGTAGGCAATGGACAGTGGGCAGTGGTTAGAAGCGCAGACGTTTAAGCTTTCGGTACGCTGTCATTCCCCGACTGGATCGGGGAATCCCTTTTCAGAGATTATCGGGTCAAGCCCGATAATGACAGGTCAATGATAGCGAAGCTCCGTCTCGGCGTGGCCTTGGTCAGCATATCTGCGGCGGTCTTGCTCCGACACATAGGAAAACAGGTTCTAAGTTTCGAGAAATCTTTTGGAGTATCTTTGTCCCGCGATTGGCCGTTGCTGGTTTCTAGTAATCCTTGACGCAGCGAACGGAGTATGCGTTATTTTTGAAATGGTAGCTCTTTGAACTCAGATCCGGGTAGTTGTAATACAAGTGTCGTTGGTAAGCGAAGTCTGCGGCGTACTCCGTAGAGTTCCAGAAGACCGCACTGTTGTGTACTTCGTAAAATGTCCCGTCGCTCAAGCGGCTTCCCGTCGGAAGCGCTCCAAAGCCGAAAGCGTCCGAGCCGTTGCCCGACTTGCCGTAATAAGAGCCTATCCTTAAATAATCTTGAAATTCCCGGCGGTTGATTCTATATTTTG
>CAVJTH010000012.1:0-71964 GCA_963652365.1 Senegalimassilia sp. | reverse complement strand
CCGCGGAAAATGACGGGCTGTCCACAAACTGCGAACATTCTATTGCCAGGATTCTAATCCAAGTTACGGGACGATACTCATAAAATTTTCCCAAAGCCCCTGATATTTTCGTTTCCTTTTCGAAATTCGCCACGAATCTCGCCGATTTTCATGCTCCAAGCGCCTTTCCAAGCGAAAGCTTTTACGAAATCATGTAGAAAATCGCCTAAAATTTACGTCTGCCCGCAAAACAACGGCTCGCTGGCGCGGCTTGAACCGACCATATTCTTGCGATTTTCATTTTCGGCGCGTTCCGTTTCGAGATTCTCGATTTTCTCCATTCCATCAAGAATCTGCGCGGACAGCGGTCTAGCGAAGCGCCGGGAAGAATTGCCGACGAATTAACACAAATTAAGCGAACAGGTCCTTGAGCAGGAAAAGCGCAAGTCCAAGGCTCGCCACCGAAACAAAGCGCCCGATGAAAGCGTTGCCCTTTTTGCATTGCAAGAGACTTCCGCAGATTCCCCCCAGAAGCGAACCGAGAGAGACGCAGACGGCAAGGCTCCAATCCACTTTCCCCATGGCGACAAGGCCTATCGTACTGACAAGCAGAAAGGTTCCGGTCAAGGCGTTCTTCAAGGCGTTCACCCGCAAAAGGTCTAGACCCGTATAACGCGACAGCGCAATAATCTGTACGAAACCGACACCGACCTGCATGACGTTTCCATAGACTCCGACGAGAAAGAAGCCGATAAAGGCGAGCGGAGACATTTTTTTCGCTGGCTTGGCAGAAAACTTGCCCGAGAAGCTTCGGTTGACATGGCTTATGATGACGACAAAGAATATGGCGATGGACAGAACGCCTTGGAAAAGCCTGTCGTCAATCCGGGTCAGGAAGAAGATTCCGCAGAGCGAACCCGCAAGAGTCGGCCAGAGAAGCATTCGAAAGTACTTGACATCTAAAAGTCCCTGGCGGAACATGTGCACCGCTGCCGCAATGTCGCCAACCAAAAGCCCCAGGCGATTCGTTCCGTTCGCAACCGTCGGCGGGAGTCCTAAAAAGATCATAAGCGGCAAGCTGACCGAACTGCCTCCGCCTGCAACGCTATTGATTGCGCTAGTCAAGGCTCCGATGAAAAAGAAAACGACATAAAGCCACCACTCATGTCCAAAGATCATTTGGCGAGTTCCCGCGACAGAAATTCCTTGTTGGAAAGTACGGTCGCCCGGTCCCTATATTTCGGAGCGAAATCCAGGCACGCATTCAATTCGCCGATCGACTCCTTCAACAGTTGGGATCTGTCCGATTTCTTTCGCTGGGACTTGGCAAACAGCGTTGCGGCCCGTTCGCGTTTTTCGGTGCAGAATCTGCTTTCGAGAGAATCCAGCGCACGGAATGCCTCTCCGCGAAGACTGCTCGACTTGAGCTTTTGAAAAAGCTCCTTGGCACGGTTCCACTTGGATTCGGCAGCCAGCTTTTGCGCTTCTGCCAGCATGAGCCCTGGATCGCGAGTTTTCCAGAACGACTCCGACAAGGCGGCTTCTTCCGAGCGCATCGAAGCAATTTTCAACAAGGATTCCTTCAATTGGAGCGTGTCGGCATAATCCGGATATCGCAGCAGCAAGTCCGTGAGAAGCCTTTCGGCTTCGTCGAAACCAGCCTTTTCGGAAGCAGTGGAAAGCGCAGCGTCCCGACCTTGCCTTACCTTTTCAAACGTCCGAGAATAGGCTAGGCGCAAAATCGAGTCCGCCAGGATTTTCGAGGAATCTCCCGGAGAAATCGCCAGAATGGAATCGACAATGGACTTGAGTTCCGAGAAGTCCGCACGACGAGCGTTCGCGTTGGCTAGATCGATCCGGAGCCTTTCGAGAACTTCGGGATCGATGGACACGGTCTGCCGATTCTTTTCGTCAAGAGCCTTGACATGTTTTTGCCATTCTTCCCAGAGCGGATTCAAGACGGAAAACTGCTCCGCGATGGCGAAGACGGAATCCTTCATTCCCAGTGCGTCAAAGGAATCGGCGCGAGAAAGCGCTTTGCGGGCGATTCGCGAAATTTCGACATACGCGTCGAAAGATTCCGACTCCCTGGTCTGCGCGCTGTCGCCTTGCAGAAGGACGTGAACTGCCGTATCGGCAACCGTTTTCCCATCCGTATCGACGGTCGATTTCTCGATCGTATCCGGGACGACGATTTTTTCGGGAAGAGGCGATTTTTCGGAATGGACGGTTCCCGAATTCTCCGTTTGGGAATTTTCCGACAGCGGAAGCGGGTCCGAAAGCCTTGATTCGGGAGCGGTTCCCGCACAAGCCGAAAGCAGCACGATGGCAAGCCCCAAAAGAGACAGCCTGAAAGCAAACATTCTAAACATCCCTAGAATCCTTCACCCGGTTCGATGGGAACAAAAGCCTTTTCGCCAAGGAAATCCTCGGGCAGTTCGAAATCGTCCTTTTCCGGCTGCGATTCGAGCGGTCCCACCCGACCGGAATCAAGCGGGACGCTCGGCATGGAAAGAGACGTGACAAAGCCTGCGTTCGCGGCGCTTGCCGCCGCCGTCTCCATCTGGGTCTGCGGCGTGTAGCCCGGGACATCGAGAAGGGGAACGCTCTTTCCCTTGCCTTCGGCGGAATAGATCGGCAGTCCCGTCATCGGATGCACCAAAATTTCCCCGCGTTCCGTTACCAGGCGAAGAGGAACCGCTCCGGAAGCAAGCATCGAAATGTCGAGGAAATCCACCTTGGAACTTTCTCCGCGAATCTGGATTGCGCTCTGTGCAAAATCGGCCCACTGCGGAAGCCCTCCCGAGGAACCCGCGATCCGAGTCCTTCCGAATTTTAGCGGGCGATTGTCGTCAAAGCCCACATAGCTGCCAATCGCGATGGCGGAATCCGCGGCAAAGCCGTTCTTGTCCGGAACGAACGTCGGAATTCCTCCCAGGAACGCTACGTTTCGGTAGTCGTTTGTCGTTCCGGTCTTGCCGAATGTCGGGAACAGAAGCGTCGATTCGCGGTTCGGCGATGTCACCGTCATGTTTCTGTATTGGCTGAACGCGGTACCATAGCGGAATACGGAATGGAGCATCACGGCGATCTGCTCCGTCAGCGTATCGGAAAGCAGTCTCTTCGATTCGATCGCATTTTCAAACAGCAGGCGCCCTTCCCGATCGCGGATTTCCTTTACAAGGCACGGTTCGTTCCAGTCTCCGTCGGCGCACTTGAACACCTTGCCCGAAAGAAGCGTCTGGTAGGCAACGGTCATCTCGGCAAGCGTCACCTCGTTGACGCCCAGCGGCATGCTGAGAACTTCGCGAAGCTTTCCGTGAATGCCGATTTCGCCGGCAAACTTCGCAAAGGCGGCCATCGCCACGGACCGCTTGAAGTCCGGCCAATAGCGCAGCTTTTCGACAGAGACATAGTCCAGGTCCTCGGACGGGATTTTCACCATGCCGTTGAGCCTGCGAATATCGGACAGCTTCAAGTCGGGATAGACTTCGTCGTCGGTCGGCGAGGGTACGTTTTCGCCATCGGGCGAGAACGCCTTCAAGTCGGACTCCTTGAGCAGCGAAAGGTAGCGCAAGAAGTTGTGATCGAATTCCGCGAAGTAGGACTTTTCCAGCTTGCGGTAACGCTTCTTGCCGTTTTCCACGTTTCGTCCGTAAAACATGTTGCGAACGGCACGCGCGGTCGAAGGTCGGTTCTCGTAGAGCAACGCTTCGTACAGATTTGCCTGCGCCTTCGAAAATTCGATTTCGCTCTTCGCCGTCTCGTTCAGGTAAAGCCCGTACTTGTCACGGAGCCGCTTGCGATAGTCATCGAACGATTCCTCTTCGCCCTTGAGGAATCCATTTTCGCGGGCCACCTCCGCAAATTCCTCGTCGGAAAGCTTGTCGAGCAGATGGTCCAGAAGCCAGATGGTCGCGATGTTCTCGGATCGGACCGCCGCCCAGAGAATGCTGACCGTTTCGCCCTTGTTCCTGTGGTCGGGCCGCGGAAAGTAAAAATCGTTTTCGAACTGGAACAGGTTGAAATCGTTTTCGAGTTCGTCCAGGTAATGCCATCCGTATTTCAGGGCTGCGCCAAAGAGAAGAGGCTTCCAGCTCGAACCCAGCTGACGCTTCGCCTTGAAGGATCGGTCGTAGCCCGAATTGAGGAAACCCGCCTGGCTCGCCACCACGCTTCCGTTCTGGATCGCGACCAGAGCGCCCTGCAGAACCGGTTCCGTTTCGATGGCGCAGGGAACGGCTCCGTTTTCCGGCACGGTGTCCTTGACGCTCGAAAGCAAGACAGACCCCTTGGAAAGCCGCGGAGCGAGAACCGTCTTGACGTCGGCGTTCATCCGCTTTCCAAGCTCGTCCAGCTCGGCCTTTCCCACATGACCGCGGAGCTGACCAAAGGAAAGATAGATGTCCGAAAGCTTTCCCTTCTCGTCGAACTTCACGGAATCCACCGCGCCATACAGATAGTCGCCGACGCGGGCAAAGGCGGCGCGGTTCGGCAGATCCGACTTGGGAAGCGCAAAGCCCCCGAGCTTGACCTGCAAATTCGAGATGTTGTTCTGGACGGCCCGCTTTGCCGCCGCCTGGTAATCCGCATCGACCGTCGTCACGATGGAAAGCTGCGCCTTGCGCCAGTCGGAAATTCCGTTCTTTTCGAACAGGTCGCGGTAAAAATCGGAATCGAACTTTTCCTCTATCCGGGAAAGCTGCGTGGAAAGCGCGAACCGGAAGTTCCCATGGCGAAATTCAAGAGGCTTCGAAAGCGCGGAATCCATCTGGTCCTGCGAGATGTACTTTTCCTCGACCATGCGCCCGAGAACATACTTCAAGCGTTCCTGCCCGCGGCGAACGGCCCGATCACGGCGCTCCTGGTTCCTCTGGATGAACGGGTCGTAGTTGAACGGTCCCTTGACCGATCCGGCGATAAAGGCGCACTCGGCAAGCGAAAGCTCCTTGAGTTCCTTGTCGAAAAAATACTGGGCGGCAATGGCGACCCCTTTTCCCGTTCCCGATACATGGAACTGGTTCAGGTAGAATTCGAGAATCTCTTCCTTGGAAAAATGCCGTTCCATCCGGAGCGCATCGATCAGTTCCTTCCACTTCGCCTTGATGCTGCGCTCTTCGCGCCCGTAGATGTTCTTGACCGTCTGCTGGGTGAGCGTCGAACCGCCCTGCGCGAGCCTCCCCGCCCGAACGTTGTGGAGCATCGCCCGCGAAAACCCGGTAATATCGAAACCTCCATGTTCAAAATAGCGGGCGTCTTCCGCAGCGACAAGCGCGTTCACGATATGTTCGGGAATTTCCCCATAGGGAACGTAAATTCGGTGATTGACATCGAAAAAGGAGCCGAGAAGCCGTTCGCCGTCCCGATAATACACGCGGGATTCTCCCGAAAGCTCCGAAAGGATGTATTCCCGGTTGAAGACGCCGTCCGGATCCCTCGTCGGCAAGACGCGAAAAACGACGACATACAGCGGAATCAGGCACAAAAGTCCGACAATCGACAGGGCGACGGCAATTTTCAAGAGCGTTTTCAGAAATTTCATAGCGACAAGACGGGTTCAGGGACTCCAGGTTCCCGATAAAAATAACAAAAAGGATTTTTTCCAAAATTTGAACTTGAAAATTTTTCGAAAAATATGTAACATTGTAGTCCCCCGAATTAGGGGAGGTGGCCGAGTTGGCCGAAGGCGCGTCCCTGCTAAGGACGTATAGGGGTAACCCTATCGCGAGTTCGAATCTCGCCCTCCCCGCTCTTAAAGGTCTTCGCGCAAGCGGAGACCTTTAAGCTTTTTGAATGGAGTTTTCCTAGAACCGGAGCCAGCCGTCGCCCAGAAAGGCAACGGGAAGAATCCGTACAGCCTTTTTATCGGCGGAAAAGAGGATCGCCGCGCCGGAAAGGAAATTCAGCCAGAGGTTCGGACTGAAGCGGACATCCGTAAAATGCGAAAGGAACGGCACGATCCAGGCGTCGTGGGAACAGAACACGTTCAGGTCCGCCGAAGAGCTTTCCAGCAAGAACCGCAGAAACTTTTCGGAGCCCTCCGCAAGCGACAGAAATCCCGGAAGCAAACCTTCGCGGACAAAGCGGCAGACCGCCGGATAGAAGCCTTCCTTCAGATAGCGTTCGTAGTCCGCAAAGCCGTTGACGTAAAAGTCGCCGAGGCGGTCGAAGCTGGCAACCCTTTCCGGTTCCGAAGATTCCAAGGCGCCGCATCCTTTCGCAAAGAGCGCAGCGGTTTCCCGGCAGCGAAACACGGGACTCGACGCGAAAAAGCGCGAACCGTCAACGCAGAGAAAGCTCTCGCCGGCGGCAAGGGACTCCGAACGCCCACGGTCGGTCAGCGGAACCTTCGAACCGTAATCTTCGTCTCCCGGCACGATGTGGCGACGTTCGCCGTGGCGGATCAAAAGGGAGAGCCGTTCTTCCGGCCTCTTTTGTTCCAGAATCTGCGAAGCGGTAAAAAAATTCATGAAAGAAGCCTCGAAGCAATCGGATTCAGGACAAGCATCCAGAGCAAATGCCCCAAGGCAAAGCTCGCGACACCCAAAAAGAAACCTCCGACGACGTCCGAAAGCCAGTGGACCCCGAAATAGACGCGCAAGAATCCCCACGTAAGCGGAAGTCCGATCATCACCAGGCCCGCGGCGGGAACGGACAGCAGCACGGTCATCGCGATCGCCAGGTTGTTCATCGTATGGCCCGACGGAAAGCTGAACTTGTCAAGTGGCGGAACCAGGGCCTTGAATTCCGGAATGGCGTCAAAGGGACGCTTGCGCTTTGCGGAAAGCTTTACAAGCCAGTAAAGTCCGAGCGACACGACAAGGGACGGTAGAACCTGCGCAAGGACAAGCGCGAGGAATTTCGGACCATCGGCGATCAAGATCAAAAGCACGATCAGCGCCCACGCGTAACCGTCACCAAGCCTCGTGTAGAGAGTCAAGAAACGATCCGCACGCGCCGAAAGCCGATGCGTGTAGAGATATCGCGAAAAGCGTTCATCCAGGCTTGCAATCTTTCGAAACATCGATATCCGAACCTACAAGAGCTTCAACGCCTTGAGATTTTCGATCGCGCGACCGCGGTGGCTGAGCGACTGCTTTTCTTCTATAGACATTTCCGCAAAGGTCCTTTCCTGTCCTTCGGGAACAAAGAGAGGATCGTAGCCAAAGCCTTCCGTTCCGCGAAAATCTTCGAGGATCCTTCCGCGGCACTCGCCTTCGACGTAATGTTCGAAACCCGCTTCGTCGATGACGCAGAGAGCGGTCACGAAGCGCGCCGAGCGATCCGCTGCACCCTTCAGCTCGCGGAGAAGCTTTTCGTTGTTCGCAAGAGAATCCCCGTGCACGCCGGCAAAGCGCGCACTGTGGATTCCGGGAGCGCCGGCAAAAGCCTTCACTTCCAGGCCCGAATCATCCGCGATGACAGTCGCCGCGAGTTCCCGATCTTTCAGGTACTTCGCAACGGCAACCGCCTTGATGCGCGCGTTTTCCGCAAAGGTCTTTCCGTTTTCATCGACATCTTCCAGAAATCCGACGTCACGTTGTGTCCTGAATTCAAAACCTTCCTGTTCGAACGCTCGGGCAAATTCCCGGACCTTGCCCGGGTTTCCCGTCGCGACCACGACCAATCTCTTCATGCGTTTCCTTCGCTCGAACGGTCCAGTGCGCTCAGTTTCCGCTGGATTTCCGGAACCAGTTCAAACTTCTCGTGATACATCGCGCTCACCTTGCGGCACAGAAGTTCGAGCCGAGCGCGTTCCTGCGAATCGTTTTCGTTCGATCGCAGCTTGCAAATCGCGTTTCCAATGCGTTCGACATCCTGGGCGTCCTTGTAAGGCGCCATGAAATTCTTGAACCGTTCGAGACTCGCCCTGAACTCTTCCTCGTTTTCCGCCTGGTACAGAAGATACGGCACCACCTGGCGTTCCAGAAGCTCCCGCAAGTCGCCGACAAAGGAGAGCAGGTTTCCCTTGCCCGGCAAGAACACGCCGTTTTCCGACTTGCTCGTGATGAGGTCGTCGGATTCAATCTGCGAAAGCAGTTCGCTGATATAGGACTGCTCCTCGACGTTTTGCTGTTCGCGATACTTCGCCTGGTAAAAAATCGGAAGACTCGTGATGCAGAGGTGCGCCTGGCTCATGCCCGAAAATTCCCCGATGTAGTAGATGTCGGCGTTTTCGCGCAGGATGTCGTCCTCGTTATCGTAGAACATGATCTTTGCCGGAACCGGGATGATTTCCATACTCGAAAGCTCTTCGAGCCGGTTTCTGAACGAATCGACATCGATGTTTTCGGGAAGCTCGCCGCCGCGTTCCCTGATATGCTCGATCAGGTCATCGAGACCCTTATCGACAGAAGTCCCCATCTCGTGGCGCATGAAGCTCTTGATGTTGCAGTTCTTTTCGAACTCGCCGCGGACCGCGAGGATTCCGTTTCGAATCATCCCCGGAAAGGGTCCGGACATTGCGCCGTTCTTCATCGCCGACCGAAGAATCTTCGCATAGGCGACCATCCGGCCACAAAGTTTTTCCGGATCGCCTTTCTTTTGTTCAATGCCCAACATAGGAGCCATCCACTAGTAGAGTTTTTTCGCCGAAACCAGTTCGCCGCCGCGTTCCCCGAAAAGAACCGCGGTCGAACCCGGGTAGGATTTTTCAAGGAAGTCGCGCAGCGTCTTGACCGCCACGTCGGAATCGAAGCCGATTTCATAGCCGACGTTGTCGGAAAGGACGATCCCGAAATGAAGCGCACCCGGAACACGCCGATTGATGTAGGCGGCAAGCTCCTCGTCGGAATTCACGGCATCCGTCGGAGCGCGCCCGTCGATATTCATCGGGTCCCGGGAACTCACGAGCAGCGGATAGAACTTTCCCGATGCGAGCTGGGACGTCGAAAGGTAGAGCGTATTGCCGACAAAGATTCCGACCGAATCGTCCTGCACGTAGCGAATTTCCACGTTGAACTCGCACGCCGAGGCCTTCTCCTTGATTTCGAAGGCGGAAGGTCCGCAGGCAAGGAAGAGGCACGCCGCACATGCGACCAGAAGGGCTGGGAAAAATTTCTTCATCGAATTCTCCTTTGCGTTAAAATATACAATTCCTGCATTCGGGGCGTCTGTCCCAGGCCCAAAACGGCGGTTCGCCGAAAATAGATTTTCGTCTTGATTTTTCGAGAAGGTTTTTATATATTATACAATGTCGATTAAAACAATAGGATTTCTAATCCAAGGAGAAAACCATGGCAAAGGTCAACAAGATTACGGATCTCATCGGCAACACGCCTCTTGTCCGCATCAACAAGCTGAACGACAGCGAAGCGGAAGTCTATGTCAAGGTCGAATCGTTCAATCCGCTTTCGAGCGTCAAGGATCGCGTCGCCTTCGCCATGATCGAGACCGCGGAACAGGACGGACGGCTCACGAAAGGCTCGGTCATCATCGAACCGACCAGCGGAAACACCGGGATTGGACTCGCCTACGTCGCGGCGGTCAAGGGTTACCGTATCATCCTCACGATGCCCGAGACGATGAGCGTCGAACGGCGAAAGCTTCTCGCGGCTCTCGGCGCGGAACTCGTTCTCACCGACGGAAAGGCGGGCATGAAGGGAGCCATTGCCAAGGCGCAGGAACTCGCGAGCGAAATCCCGAATTCCTTTATCCCGCAGCAGTTCGAAAATCCCGCGAACCCGGAAATCCACCGCAAGACGACAGGACCGGAAATCTGGAAAGATACCGAAGGCAAGGTCGATGTCTTTGTTTCCGCGGCGGGAACGGGCGGCACGGTCACGGGAGTCGGAGGCTACCTGAAGAGCCAGAATCCAAACGTCCGGGTCGTCGTCGTCGAACCGGACACGTCCGCGGTTCTCTCCGGAAAGCCCGCGGGACCGCACAAGATCCAGGGAATCGGAGCGGGCTTCGTCCCCAAAGTCTATAACCCGAAAGTCATCGACGAAATCTATCTGACAAACGATGTCAAGGCGGGAAACATCGCCCGTCGCGCGGCAAGGGAAGAAGGCCTGCTGATCGGCATCTCGTCCGGAGCGGCCCTCGAAGCGGCACTCACCATCGCCAAGCGACCGGAAAACAAGGGCAAGACGATCGTTGCCCTGCTCCCGGATACCGGCGAACGCTACCTCTCGACTTGGCTGTTCGAAGAGAAATAGCCTCTCGTCAGACTTTCAGATTTCGCGCCGCCTCCGCGGCGCTTTTTGTATATTTTCAAAGCGGCTTCTAACAGGGAACAAAAAGGAAACGTGTCATGCTGAGTGCAGGATTTTATTCCAACCATATCAATTTCCGACTAAATGAGAATCCGGTAGAATTTTTAGATAACACCGAGCTGAAATGCCTGAACCATCTTGCAGAAAAAGTTCTTGTCAACTTTATCCGAGGTATTCCCAAAACAAACCACATTGCAGCTTCAACTATTTCCTATTATGTCGAATACTTTCAAAAAGCTCTCACTTTATCCAAAGAGCTAATCCAAAATTTTTGCCTATGGCTAGCCATTCTCAAATCAGACATTTCGTTTTCTGAAACCGAACGGGACATTTTCAACAAAATAATTTTACAATGTAAGCGATTCGCCCAAAGCCCAAATACCGTTTTGCCTGACGAACAAAGCGAATTTTCAGAGAGCTTCATTTCCCAACAAATAACCACACTAAAGTCTTTCAATGAACATATCAAAGAAAATGATCCCAATTTTAGGCAACGCCTTGTCAATACCGATTATGGTGAAGCCATGGGAAAACTTTACGATGCCATGCAGCAAGCATATTCCGAAGGGATCGCCCTTCTTAAATCGCCCGGAAATATAAACACACTAAAAGAATTAATGACAGCAACACGAATAGACAAGAATCATGACGAATTTATCGTTACAGGCGAACATCACGACAACATCCACAAAAATTCTACAATGCGAAGAGGTTTTACCAAACCGGATGGAACCAAATCCTCAATGCCGATATATTCAAATGGAGAAAACATTTTATTTCAATCGCATCCCGGCCTTTCTCCGTTATCCATGAATCCTGAAAGCGACTTTTACCACCCACAAAAAATCCGCAAAGGCGGTGACCTTGGACATATTTTCGAAGCAAATAAGAAAATGTTTGCCATCAATCGAGAGGGAGATATTTTCTTTTCCAATCCAAATTTGGCAGGAATCTGCTTAAACGAAATCGCCGGTTGTCGAAACCTAGGACAAGTCTATCTCGGAAACATCAAGGACTTTCAAGAATGAAAATCTTTCTGCCATTCCTTTCTTTGATTTTTTTAGGTTGTGCAGAAAAAAATTCAGTTTCAAATCCGTGCGAAGAATTTCTTCAAAACCATCCTGAAGTCGTCAATCGCTACGAACAAGTCGAATGCCTTGACAGTTCGACAATATTTTATGAACTTTCATTTGTAAAAGGCTATGTATTCTTCGCCAAATTCAACCAGGACTCTATGTGGACAACCCAAGTCGGAAACTATTCTCTCCCTAGTTTTCCTGTCCGTGATTTAGAAAAATGGGACGTCATGACCTCTCGTTCGAATCATGGAAGAAAATATACCGAAGCCGAAAAAAAACACATAAAAGCAGACACTTCGTTTCAAACTTTTTCAAGAAACAAAAGGAATTCTTTTGAAGAATTCAAATATTTCATCATGGATGTTGATAAAATTTCCTCGACGGAATTTGAAAGGCGGTTTGAAAACTACGATTCGCTTGCAAGCTTCTACAAACTTCTAAGCTTCCTCTCTCTTTGGAATGTTCAATCCGCCATTGCGAAAAAGAACGATTCTAGTTTTTACATTCTAGGCCCCACCCTAAGCCAAGGTTACCTGCTCACCGCCCCTTCAACCGGAGGCAAATCAAAAAAGATTTTTCAGTTTGACATCTATAACTGCTGTGGAACCAATCGCTTTAAAGCGCCTAAAGAAATTAATGCCAATGATACATCCTTCCTCGTCAAATTGCAGGGCGGCAACTGGATTTACTACAACGAGCCCAAAGACTCAATCGCTTTTTTCATCAAAGATTCTCTAGATTTCTACCTGATTACGCATTTCAAGGAAAATGGAGATTCCATCAATTATTTTTCACCGAAGAAAGCAGCTCCCTGTCCTCGCGAATACGAATGTTCTTCCTGAAAGAGAAAACTCTAGAAACGATTTTTCAAAAGATTCCAAAGCGCCGCGTTGATGGAATCGCTCCGTCGCAAATTTTCCTCGTCGGAGATGGCTTCCCCAAGAAAAGGCTCCCCGCAAATATCCACGCCGAGGACATTTCCCTGCGCAAGGATCCGCTCCAGAAGTTTCAACAGGTTTTTCGTCGAAAGGCTTCCACCGTCCCAGTTCGTCTTGAGCTCTCGCTCCGACAGGACATCCTTGTCTATGGAAACATAGACCGGATGCCGAAAAAATTTTTCGTCAAAGGCGAAATCGTCTCCGAAAGATTCCGCCGCGCATTCGCTTTCCGGAACGACCTGAACTTTTTTCCGATAGCCGGGAGAAATCTCTTCGGCTGAAGATTTTCCGACACCGATTAGAAGGACGTTTTGCAGAAACGGGTTGGAATCCAGGGTCGCCTTGAGCCAGCTTCCGCACGAAAGGATTCCGTCAAAGGCGGGAGGCTGCATGTCGGAGTGATGGTCGAACACGACGAGCGAAAAATCCTCCTCCACGCGATCCGTCCACAGCTTGCTCAGATAGTGCGTGTTTCCCGAATCGATAAAGTGGATTCCGCGCACCGGATAGGGTTCCATCTTTCGGCGGATTTCCGCTTCCGCCTCGGCGTCCAGATAGCAATCCGTTCCCGAGACTTGCGAGCAGTCCACCTCCGCGACGGCCGCCTTCCAAAAATCTTGCCATCGGTAGATGCCCGAAAAGTTCATCAGCAGCGAAGTCATCGAACGCGTTCCAGATTGGCGGTAAACTGCAAGCTGCGAGTCGTCTTCAGCGAATCGAACTGGACGACATAGCAGGAATCCTGCGTATCGACATCGACGATTACGCCTTCGCCAAAGACCGGATGCCGGACTCTGTCCCCGACAAGCAGCAGGTCTTGCAAAATTTCCAGTCGCTCCGTATCCTCGCGGATTTTCCGCAAGGCGCTTTCTCGAAAATCGTCCGGCAGCGGATGGACAAATTCCAGATTTTCTTCCCCGGCATCAAAGATGAAGCGCGACGGATACTCGCCCAGTTCGAGGCCTTCGTTTTCCGAAAGGAAAAGGCGTTTCCGCGCACGCGTAAAGGCGACATACGCGATTCGGCGTTCTTCTTCCAGCCCTTCCATCGTCTTGACCTGGGCGCTGGGAAAAGTTCCTTCCGAAAGTCCGACGATAAAGACATTGGGAAACTCCAGTCCCTTGGAGGCATGGACGCTCAAAAGCTTTACCGCATCCGCGCGATCTTCCTTGTCGAGATTCCCGTAAAGCGCGATCCGCGACAAGAAGCCTTCCAGGTCCTCGTCGGCATCGCGTGCCGCATGTTCCACCGTCTGCTTGAATTCCGCCAAGTTGTCTAGCCGGTCCTGGTCTGCATCCATCCGGACAAATTCCGTGTAGCCCGAAAGGGAAAGAATCTTTTCCAGCACGTCATCCATTTTTTTCGAAGGGGCATCCTTGCGCGATTCCTCGATCGCCTGGACATATTTTTTCGCCCCGGTCCCCTTGAAAATCGCGCCGTCCAGATTTTCGCACAGGGATTCATACAAGGTAATCCGGTTCGCTTCCGCATATTCCTTGAGAAAGGCGATTTTCCTTTTTCCGATCTTTCGCCCTGGAACGTTGATCGTTCTCAGGAACGCGATATCGTCCTGCGAAGTGAGCATTCGCAGATAGGCGACGACATCCTTGATTTCCCGGCGGCCATAAAACGAAATTCCCGAAAGGACCCGATAGGGAATCTTGTTCTGGACAAAGGCTTCTTCGACCGAGCGGGAAAGAAAGTGCGCACGGTACAGGACTGCGATATCGCCAAGAGTTTCTCCGGACGCAACAAGCTCTCGGACTTTCTTGACGACCCATTCCGATTCGTCTTTCGGCGATTTTCCGTGAAAATAGAGAGGTTTTGGACCTTCGGGACTCATCGGGATCAAGTCCTTGGGATAGCGAACGGCGTTGCAAGAGATCAACTTGTTTGCCGCGGCAAGGATTTGCGGAGTGCTCCGATAGTTTTCAAGGAAGAGGATCGTCTTCGCTTCCGGATAGACCTTGTCGAAATCCAGGAACAGCCGCACATGGGAACCTCTCCAGGAATAGATCGTCTGGTCGCTGTCGCCGACGATGAAAAGGTTTCCGTGCCTTTCGGAAAGAATCCGCGCGATTCTGTACTGCTTTTCGCTCACGTCCTGGAATTCATCCACCAGGACATATTCCATGCGGGCTTGCCACTTTTCGCGGACAGCGGGAAAGTTTTCCAGGATGTAGGCGGTCAAGTTGATCAGATCGTTGAAATCCAGCCCGTAGCTTTTTTTCTGCTCGTAGAGATAGCGCCAGAAGATTTGCGAATCGCGGTCCTTTTCCGTTTCGATCCGCCGCAAGAATTCCTCGTTCGAGAGTCCGACAAAATCGGGAACGTAGGCGTCCGTTTCCTTTCGCGCCTCCAAGACCAGATCGATCGTCCGCTGCATCGTCGTATCGCGGAGAGAGAGCTTCATGTCGGCAAAGATGCGTCGCAAGATTTCGCGTTCGTCCTCGGTATCGATGACGATGAAGCTCCTGGGGTATCCCAGAGCGTTGATTTCTTCCTTGAGAAAACGCGTACAGAACGCATGGATCGTGCTGATGAACCCAAGGTCCAGCCCTCCCAGGGTCGCGCGCACGCGTCGCTTCATCTCGTTTGCCGCCCGGTTCGTAAAGGTGACGGTCAGGATGTTCGCCGGGGAAATTCCGAGTTCCGACACGAGATAGCAATACCGCGCCGTTAGCGCTCTCGTCTTTCCTGTACCCGCTCCGGCAATGACACGCACATAGCCTTCCGTCGTCTTGACCGCAGAAAGCTGTTCCGGATTCAATGCGAATAAATCGTTCACGGGACTCGGGCTACAGGCAGGACTTGACGTATTCCTTCATCGAGGAGATTTCTTCCTCGGACGGTTTAAACACCGCGCGAAAGCCTTCGCCGCACACGTCGAACTTCTTTTGTCTTAAATGTTCGACGAGGAGCGGCACCCCTTCGCCACTCCATCCATAGGAACCAAACACGCCAACCTTCTTTCCCGCATTGGCGACGACCGAAAGGTGCGCGACAAGCTCCCACACGGGAAGCAATGCGTCCCGGTTGAACGTGGGAGACCCGAGAAAAACCAGGGACGCCCGGTTCACTTCGCCAGCGACGATTTCCGGCGGCGTAACGCCCAGATCGAAAAGCTTTACCGAAAAGCCGTTTTCCCTGAGCGTTGACTCTGCCGTTTCCGCAAGAAGTCGCGTGTAGCCATAAGCCGATGCGTATGCGACGACCGCATACTTGGGCTGTTCCTGTCGCGAGCTCCACTGCGCATAGGTATCGATGACCTTTTGAATTCCGCCGTCCAGGATCGGCCCGTGGCTCGGACAGACAAGGCTCAGGTCCAACGGCGCGATCTTCTGCAATCCATTCTGTACAAACTTTTTGAACGGACCGAAAATGCAGTCGAAATAGACCTTGAGAGATATATTGTAGTTGTCCATCGACACGATTTTCGAAAACAGCGGATGATTCTCTTCGTAATAATGCGCCCCGAGAAAATCGCAGGTAAAGAGCGCCTTGTTCTCGGGAACATGCGTGAACATGGAATCCGGCCAGTGCAGATTCGGCGCAATCATGAATTCCAGTGTCTTCCCGCCGAGATCTAGCCGGAGCGAACTGGTCGCGGGAATCGATTCGAATGTCGAATTCGTGATCTTGCCCAGGAACTTGAGCGCGCTTGCGCTGGCTACGACTTTTGCCCGGGGAGCGAGGCGCAAGAGTTCGAGAAGGCTTCCGGAATGGTCCGGTTCCGTGTGGTTCATGACGATATAGTCGATTGTCGAAACTTCGCAGACCGTCCGGATATTCGCCAGGAGCTCTTCGCATTTCTTTTCGTGGACGGTTTCGACCAGTGCGGTCGCCCGTTCCCCGCGCACCAGATACGCATTGTACGACGAACCGAAAGCCGTCGGAACGACCACGTCGAAGGTACGCATGTCGGGGTCGCTCGCGCCGACCGAAAAGATGCCGGGAGAAATTTCAAGAGCCATAAGCCCTCCCAAGAAATCAGTTGCCGCGTTCCGTCATCGAGAAAAGAAGCGTTTTCAAGGATTCGACCAGTTCCGTCGCCGGGAGGGAATCCGAAATTTCCATCGCGTCGGAAATGTGTCCGAGCGCGGTTTCCTTCGCCTGTTCAAAGGCGCCAGCGCCTTGCAGACGACGACAGATTTCTTCCGGGACTTCCGGCTCCGCGGCGCGCTTCAAAAGAGCGAGCAACGCGCTTTTCTCTTCGGGCGAAACTTTCTGGAAATAGTAGATCAGCGGAAGCGTCACGAGCCCGTTGGAAATATCCGTAAACTTCGCCTTGTCCAGGTTCGACGCGCCGACACCGTAATCCAGCAAGTCGTCGATAATCTGGAAGGCTAGGCCGAAATGCGCACCGAGCTTTCCGCATTTCTCGATCCGCTCCTTGTCGAATCCGGCGATATGCGCACCGATCTTTGCGCTCGCTTCCACGAGCGCGGCGGTCTTTCCTTCGATAATCGCATTGTAGCGTTCGAGCGAAAGGTCAAAATTCCCGGCCGAATCCAGCTCGCAGATTTCCCCGACAATGAGACAGTTTGCCGCCGAAGAAAGCAGCAGCGGAATTTCGCGCGATTCCTCGTTGATGACGCAGCGCATCGCCTGGGAAAGGATGTAGTCTCCGATAAGGACCGCTATCTTGTTTCCCCACTCGACGTGAGCGGTCCGCTGTCCGCGGCGAACGGTCGTCTCGTCGATGATGTCGTCATGGACAAGACTTGCCAGATGGAGCAGCTCGATTCCTGCGCAGGCGTGTGCCACCCGCGAAACATCGGGAGGTTCCGTTCCCGAAGTCGCGATCAAGGCGAGAACCGTCGAGCGGATCTTCTTTCCCTTGCGCGCAATCAGTTTTGTCATTCGCTCCGACACGCCTCCCGGCGCCAGACGGGCGACCTCGGCAATGACTTCGTCGGATCGGTCCAGGTAGTCTTGGACTTTTCCGCGAACCGATGTCAATACGGCCTGAAAAGACGGATGATCTGCGGGATTCACGCTCACGGTTAAACATCCAGATCGTTGATGACTTTATAGGCGTTGTCTTCGATGAACTTGCGACGAGGTTCCACGTCTTCGCCCATCAGCATGCTGAACACGTTGTCGGCAAGGACCGCATCGTTGATATGGCACTTCTTCATGATGCGGGTTTCGGGATTCATCGTCGTATCCGCCAGCTCGTCCTTGTCCATTTCGCCAAGACCCTTGTAGCGCTGGATGGAAAGTCCACTCTTTTCCGCTTCCGGGATGCTTGCCAGTTCCGCTTCGTCGAAAATATAGCGGAAAGTCTTGTTGCCCTTGAACAGGCGGAAAAGAGGCGGCTGGGCAATGAAGACATAGCCGCCATCGACCAGTGGACGCATATAGCGGAAGAAGAACGTCAGGAGCAGGGTCTGGATATGCGAGCCATCGACGTCGGCATCGGTCATGATGATGACCTTGTGATAGCGAAGCTTTTCCAGCTTGAACTCGTTGCCGATTCCACAGCCAAGGGCGTTCACCAGGTCCTGGATGGTATCCGCATTCAGGACGCGATCGAGCCCGGCCTTTTCGACGTTGAGAATCTTTCCGCGAAGCGGCAGAATCGCCTGGAACGAGCGCTGTCTTCCGCCCTTTGCCGAACCGCCAGCGGAATCGCCTTCCACGATGAACAGTTCGCATTTCGCCGGATCCCGTTCGCTGCAATCGGCGAGCTTTCCAGGGAGGCCTCCGCTTTCGAGAACGTTCTTGCGCCGCGCGAGGTTGCGCGCCTTGTGGGCCGCTTCGCGCGCGACAGCCGCATTGTAAACCTTATCGACAATCGTCTTGACCACCGCGGGATTCTCGGCAAAGAATTCGTCGAGCTTGGCGCCAAACGCCGTATTGACCAAACCCGCGACTTCGGAATTTCCCAGGCGACGCTTCGTCTGGCCTTCGAATTGCGGCTGCGGAATCTTGATGGAAATGACCGCCGTGAGACCTTCGCGGATATCGTCCGCGGCAAGCTGCATTTCCCGCTTGCCCTTGGGCAGGATCTCTTGCGCGTACTTGTTGATGATTCGCGTCATCGCGGTCTTGAAACCGGTGACATGCGTTCCGCCGTCATGCGTATTGACGTTGTTCACGAAGCTGAAGAAGTTTTCCTGGTAGCCGTCGTTATACCAGAGCGCGATTTCGAGCGGATACGTTCCGGCTGTCGTCGTGATGTGGATGGGAGGTTCGAACAGAGGCTTGCGGTGCGCATCGACAAAGGCGACAAAAGCCGATATTCCGCCCGGGAAATAGAACGAATCCTTTTTGCCGTCGGGAGTGCGCTCGTCGGAAAGGGAAATGCGAAGCCCGCTCATGAGGAAGGCGAGCTCGCGGAACCGCTCCGCAAGCGTATCGTAGCTGTAAACGGTTTCCGTAAAGATCGTATCGTCCGGATAGTACTCGACAGTGGTTCCCGTCGTGCCGTCCGAAGCGCCGATATCCTTTTGATCGGCAAGCGGAACGCCCTTCGAGAATTCCTGCTGGATGACCCGACCATTCCGGCGCACCGTCACGACAAGCTTGTTCGAAAGCGCATTGACACAGCTGACACCCACGCCGTGCAAGCCAGCCGAGACCTTGTACGAATTGCTGTCGAACTTTCCGCCAGCGTGCAGCTTCGTCATCACGACCTGAATGGTCCCGATGTGCTCCTTGGGGTGAATGTCCGTCGGGATGCCTCGACCGTTGTCCACGACCCGAATGCCGTTGCCCGGGAGAATGCTCACCTCGATATGCGTGCAGAATCCGGCAAGGGCTTCATCGACCGAGTTATCGACAACTTCCCATACAAGCTGATGAAGACCGACGGAATCGGTCGAGCCGATATACATTGCCGGACGAACGCGAACGGCTTCGAGCCCCTCGAGAACGGTAATGTTTGAACCACTGTATTCTTCAGCCATGAAAACCTCGGATTTCGAAATTAGACAAAGCGGATGTCCCGGACGCGCGATGCGCCGAGAAGCCCGTTGCACAGACCAATAATAGCTTTTTTCTGGTACAGGGTCTCCGACTTCCACACGGAACTTGCCGCTTTCAGGAACAGGACGGAGTCTTGAAAATCGACGAGTTTCACGTGCGAAGCCAAGAGCTTTCCAAACAGCTTTTCGAAATTTTCCTGCAGGCGAAACCAGTCGCTCTTTTCGCCGAGCGGTCCCCGGGAAAACACCCGGGAAAGCACGACGCTCGCATGGACAAGCCCCGAATGCCCGTGATTTTTGGGACTGTTTTCGTCAAACGTCATACGAGAAGGAGCTTCGAAAGGACAAATCCGCCGATGAGAATGCTCGTCATCCCGGCGACAACGGTCGCCTTGGTGCTTTTCCCGACGCCCTCGGCCCCGCTATGCGTATTGTAGCCGAAAAAGCAGGCGTAACTCGCGATAAAGTAGCCATAGAGCGCCGCCTTGATGAGTCCGACGGCAAAGTCCCAGTCCTCGTAAAACATGCGGACTCCGTAAAAGAACGTATGGAACGAAACTTCCTTGTAGAGCGCAGCGGTCGCGTAGCCGCCCAGAATTCCGATAAAGATGCTGATGATCGTGAGAAGCGGCAGCATGATGACCGTCGCGATGACGCGGGGAGCGAGCAGAAACCGGTAGGGATTCAGTCCCAGGACGCTGTAGGCGTCCAGCTGTTCCGTAACGGCCATCGTCCCGAGTTCCGAACACATCGACGCTCCGACGCGACCGGCAAGAACCATTGCCGTGAGAATGGGGCAAAGCTCGACCATGACGGATTTTCCCACCGCCATGCCGACAAAGACGAGGGGAATCATGTCGCCGAACTGGTAGGCCAGCTGCCACGCCATGATGGCTCCCGTCGCAAGGCTTGCCGCAAACACGACGGGAATGCTCGTCACGCCCGTCACGTACATCTGCTCGACAATCGTATGAAAGTTCCTGAAGGAGCTCGGCACGCTTTTCCCGAGTTCCCACATGAAGACAAAATATCCCTGGACAACGCCCAGAAACCTGCGGACATAATGTCCGAGGCTCGTCGCGGCAATGTCCATCACGGCTAACATGAACTACTTGCTTTTCTTTTTCGCAGGCTTTCCCTGCGCCTTGGACGGAGCGCCAATCGCCTTCCTGTAAAGTTCCATGTCGGAAAGATACCGGATCGCTTCCTTCACCTGCGCATCGCTTCGAAGCGTGAACGCCGTGCTTGCGGAATCGCCCTGCACCGCGGTCAACAGCTCGCGCTTGATTCCGGACATGATATATTCGCGGTTCGCGTCGAACTGCCTGCCGCGATCATTTTCGAGCGCGCTGCGGAGCGCATTTACCTGGAAGTCCAGCGTCGAATCCGAAAGGGTCTTGGAAGAATCTCCCATAAAGTTCTGTTCGCGGATCAGCCCCTTTTCCAGGATTTCGAGAGTCGCAATCGAATTGCTCTTGATTTTCGTGAAGTTCGTGTCCTTTAGACAGAATTCCTTGAACGCGGCGAACAGGGAATCCGGCACTTGCCAGTCCACGTCGATCTTTGCGCCTTGCTTTTCGAGAGAGGGGCGAATCTTGACGGCGAACTTGAAATACATCGCCATTCGTTCCTGCACCTGGACAACCCAGGGAATCGGGTCGAGTTCGATATCGACGTCGGGCGTGATACCGCCTCCGCCGAACATCTTGCGTCCGGCATTCGTCACGAACGTATCGACCGCGACCGTGTCCTTCCTTGCGGCAAGCGAATCCGCTTCCGCCGTTTCCGCGTCTTCATCCTCGTAAGCTTCCGCCTCGCGGATCTTCAGTCCCTTGATTCCGTTTTCCGGCTTGTTGATGCAGCGCCCAAACGGCAGGTAGTAGAAGGCGGTCGTCAGCTTCAACGCGTAACCCTGGTTGTCCAAGGGGAAAATCGTCTGTACGGATCCCTTTCCAAAAGAAGTCTTGCCGATGATGAGTCCGCGGTCCCAGTCCTGGATCGCGCCCGAAACGATTTCGGCTGCGCTAGCGGACCCCTGGTTCACCAGAACGACCAGCGGGACGTCCTTCGGCACGATGCCATCCTTGCGGGCGCGGCTTTCCGTCTGCTGCGTACGCCCACGCGTACTCACGATCAAGTCGCCCTTTTTCAAGAACAGCTCGCCGATTTCCACCGCCTGGTTCAGCAAGCCGCCCGGATTGTAGCGCAAGTCGAGAATGATTTTTTTCATTCCCTGCTTTTGAAGCTTGTGAATGGCGTTCACCACTTCTTCGCGCGTCTTGAGAGAAAACGAAGACAGCTTGATATAGCCGATGTCGCTTGTCACCATGCCGCTGTAGGGAACCGCATGGACGACGATTTTCGCACGCGTGATCGTAAAGTCCATCAGTTCGCTCACCCCGGTACGCGCGATGCTTATCGTCACGTCGGTCCCCACCTTGCCCCGAAGCTTTCCGACCGCTTCGTCAAGGGTGAGCCCATGCGTATCCTTTCCGTCGATTTTCATGATGCGGTCACCCGCACGGATTCCCAGGTTGAACGCCGGAGTTCCCGCAAGAGGGGAAATCACCGTCAGGATGTTGTCGCGAAGGCTGATCGTGATTCCCACGCCGCCGAACTCGCCTTCCGTAGAAACCTTCAGGTCCTCGTAATCCTTTGGGGCAAAGACAGCCGTATGCGGATCCAGAATGCCGCGCATTCCCTGGATGGCCGCCTCGGAAAGCTCCGCCGGATCGACGTCCTCGACATATTTCAGGTTGACTTCCGAAAGGACCTTGTTCAGACGCGAAAGCTCTTCGTAGAAATCGCCAGGAGCCTTCTTTTCGGATTTGGCCGATGCCGCAAAGGAAACGCTTGCCGCAAGACCCGTGACAAGGAACGAGCGGAAAAAGAATCGAGCAGGAAACATTCTGGATTTCATGCCTGTAAAAATACAATTTTAGTAAGCGGGCGACGATTCCGAACGATACGCCAGACGCTCTCTAGTGGCGATTTTCGATGAAGTCGCGCACAGAAAAAGATCCCGCCCCAAAAGGCGAGATCCCGAAGATTCGAATTTTCGGCAGAGCCTACTTGAGCGTACTGACCTGCACGTCCCAGCTTTGGCCGTTCAACGCGACGCGATACGTACTTGTCGCCTGCACCTTCATGCCGTTCGTGTTGACCGCGGCGGGAGCCTGCCTTGCAGGAGCGGGTGCGGAGTTCGGATCCTTCTTGGGAACGCCGATGTGGCGGTTGCCCTTGAGAAAGTCGATGCCCTTGTTGCCGCCCTTTGTCTGGAGACAGCCCGTAATGAAGATGTTCTCGTCGTTTACCGGGAGACCGTTTTCTTCCAGGAGCTTCTTCGCGAGCGGAATGCCCGGTTCGAGAATTTCCGCGGCGCACTTGACACCCGGATGCACTTCGGCGAAAGGCTTCTTGCCCATCTGCTCGGCGGCGATTTTCACCAGTTCCGCGTCCGGTTCGCACGGGGTCTTTCCCAGATAGCCGAGAATCATGTTGCCGTAGCCCTCGGTAATCTTGTGCCACGTATCGAGGCCCTTGCTCTTGTTCACCGTATTGACATACGCCTGCTGGAAGTAATACTGGGAAACCGGCGTGACGGAAGAGGCGAAGCCACCGCGACGAACGCATTCGCTCATGTTCGCGATGACCTGCGGATAGAGATGGAACGTCTTCGTTTCGCGCATCATCAGCGTATTCGCCGTGAGAGCGCCACCCGGCATCGGGGAGAAGATCACGTCCGAAGAAATCTGGCGGGATTCCGGCGGGAAGTTGTAATCCTTGAGGCATTCGACAGCGACGTTGTTCGCCTCCATGAGCCTTGGAATCGAATCGTCATCGACAATGCCGTCTTCGCCCAGGGCGAGCGCGAAGTCGGTTCCCTTGAGAGCGTGATACATGCTGAAGAGATCGGGCTGGGACGTTCCGCCGGAAAGCGGCTTGCGAGCGAGGTCCACGCCGTCCGCGCCGCCATCGATCGCGGCCAGATACTGGCGAAGTCCCGTGCCGCAGGTTTCGTGAGAATGGATGCGGAGTTCCACCTTGTCGCCGAGAAGCTTGCGAGCGCGCCTGAACGTTTCATAGACCTTCATCGGGTTCGCGGTTCCCGAAGCGTCCTTGAAGCATACCGAGGCAAACGGGACGCCCGCGTCGAGAATGCTTTTCAGGACCTTTTCGTAGAAGTCCGGATCGTGCGCGCCCTTGCAGCCGAGCGGCAATTCCATCATCGTCACGACAACTTCGTGTTCGAGACCGGCATTCGTGATGCACTGGCCGGAATAGATCAGGTTGTTCACGTCGTTCAGCGCGTCAAAGTTCCGAATCCGGGTCATTCCGTGCTTCTTGAACATTTTCGCATGGAGATCGATCATGTCGTAAGGTTGCGGAGCGAGCGCCACCACGTTGATTCCGCGGGCGAGCGTCTGCAAGCGCGCCTTCGGGCCGACCGCCTTGCGGAACGCGTCCATCATGTCAAAGGCGTCTTCGCCGCAGTTCTGGTATAGCGCCTGGAAACGGGCACCGCCGCCCGCCTCGAAATGGGTAATGCCGGCAGCGGCCGCCGCTTCGACCGCGGGCATGAAGTCTTTCGTAAAGACGCGGGCTCCGAAAATGGACTGGAAGCCGTCGCGAAAGGACGTATCCTGGAAGAGTATTTTCTTTTTCATAGATTTTCCAATGGGGGAATCGCGCCCCCCGTCTGAGGGTCAAAACCAATCTTCGACAATATACAAAAGTCGCACATCGCCTTTACCACGCTTTGCGGTCCGTCATCGGCTATTCCGCTTCGCTATCGTCCGTCGCACAGTTTGGCGACGAGGGATTCTCCAGGCATTCGTCGGAGGTCCCGGTCGAGCTGCTCGAACCCGAGCTGGAACAGGCGGAAACCGACATCGCAAGCGCGACAAGTCCAAAAGACAAGACAAGACTGAATTTCTTTTTCATGCTTCCATTATAGATTTTTTTTCGAGCAAATTCCAATCTTTTTGCCAAAGAGGCGCTTTTTGCTTCCCTGGAGCGCCGAATTTCAGAAACGGTCGCGACAGATACAAAAAAATCCCGCCGAACGGCGGGACTTTTCCTTGGTCAAGCGTCGAATTACTTCTTGGCGGCCTTGGACTTCTTCGCGGTCGCCTTGAGTTCGGAACCAACCTTGAACGAAACAACCTTTGTCGCCTTGATCTTGATCTTTTCGCCGGTGAGCGGGTTTCTGCCCTGGCGAGCGGCGCGTTCCTTGACACTGAACGTTCCAAAGCCGATGAGCTGTACCGGACCGCCCTTCTTGATGCCTTCGGTGATGCCGTCGAGGACAGCGTTCACGGCAGCGGTGGCGGCGACTTTCGTTTCGATGCCGGCGGCCTTCTGGACGAATTCAATGAGTTCTTGCTTGTTCATGGATTGATTCTCCTAAGGTGAATTTTTGATTCAATGATATTATTATACCTTTTTTTCGGCATAAAACAAGAGCTTTCCTCAAAAAAAATCATACAAATCCTTATTCTGTGGGGATTCTCACGATTTCGGAGGAGGCGGTTCCTTGCGCCGTCGAGGAAAGATGCGATGTTCCACGTATTCCTGGAAGATAGCGATGACGATGCACGTAAAGGGAATCGCGCAGACAAGCCCGATAAATCCGAGGAGCTTTCCCCAGACGGAAATCGAAAGAAGGATGAGGACCGGGGGCAGGTTCATTTCCGTTCCGACGATCTTCGGGATGATGAACATGTCTTCGACAATCTGGATGACCAGATAGATTCCCGCGATGATCAGGACCACTTCCCAGAAGGGAAGCCCCGTGTCAAAGGAATAGATGATCCCGAGAAAGAAGGCGATGGGCATGCTTGCCACCTGCAGGTAGGGAACCATGTTCAGAAGACCGATGAACAGCCCGAAAACGATCCCCATCGGAAAGCCGATGACGCCAAAGGCTATCGCATAGAGGACGCCCACCAGAAAGGCGACGAGGCTCTGGGAGCGAAAGTAGGACTTCATCAGGAGATTCGTCTTGCGGAGAAGATCCGGCTTTTCGACGGAATCCAGCGGAACGAGGATTCGGAGCTTTCGGGAAATCTTCGGCATGTCGAGCATCAGAAAGGTCGTGTACATCGCGATGAAGACGATGCTCACCAGCGTAAGGACGACCGACGCGGTTCCCGAAAGGACGCCCATCGCTCCGGGCAGGAGCTTTGCGACCATCGACTGCGCTGTTTGCCAGAAACTGATATCCTGCAGGGATTCGAGAAATCGCGAACCGGCGGCAAAGCGTTCCATTTCGCCGCGCCAGTCCGAAGGAATCAACGCGAGAAATTTCTGGATCCAGGCGCTGTCCGCCATGAAATTCTTGACCAGCGTCCCGAACCGGCTAAACTCCGCGCTTATCTGGGGAATGAAGATCAGGCACACGAGCGTAATCGCGGACGCCATCATCACGAGCGTCACGATCGTCGCGCCGACCCGGGCAAGACTCCTGGGAAGCTTTCGAAACTTCGCGTGGCGAAGCACGATCCGGAAGCGCTCCTCGATAAAATCGACAACCGGATTCACGATGTAGGCGATGAGAAAGGCTCCGACAAAGGGCGTGAGGACTCCGCGCAGGTAATAGAGCAGTGCGACACCGCAGACGCAGAGAAGTACGATGGAAACATACTTGAGTACCAGCTTAACGCTCGCTAGCGATTCGCCTGGCATTTTCCGGGTTTGCAAATCTTTTTCCATACAGCACCATGCTCCGAATATAGAGAATCGTTACCAAGAACAATATACCTAGACAAATCCCGGCGAGTACACGGTTCGTGCCAAAAAACTCGAGTTTTCGGATTTCGATTTCCGTCGGAAGCCCGAGAAGCGCGCCTTTTCCCGTCTCGACCGAAACCTGCAGGACGTTATCCATGTAAAGATTTCCGTCCGGTTCGATTCCGTGCATGTCCATCCAGAGTACGCTGGGCCTCAAAAGCGAAAGCGGCAAGCGTTTTTCCGTATAGAACCGATTCGCGGAGATCTCCATGCGGAGCGGACGGAGACTCGATGCATCGCCCGGTCGGGAAACCGCCGGATCCCTTGTCAAGAGGACGAGCGCGATGTCGGCGCTTGCGCGAAACGTGATGGCGACAGAATCCACGCCCGAAAGATCCACGCCGGAAAGCGAAAAGCTTTCTACACCGCTCACGAGAGGGAACCCGATTCCCGCATGGGGATGATACAGTCCGGAACTCAACACGGCGACCATCGCGACCGCGCTGTCGGAATCGAAGAACTCGGCGGTCGAAAAGCCCCCTTCCCGAGCATCCGTCTCGATCCGGGGAACAGAACGCTCGCAAGGCCACAGAACAACGGACTTTCGGTGAAACAGCCCATAGACGGCGACGAGGACGACCACGCAGGCCACGTAGAAAGATGTCCGGAACCAGAGGGCCTTTTTCATTTTCTCTTTTTGATGAATCCGAGCGCGACGACGACAATCAGGACGCTGACGAAAAGAAAGGCGGCGAGTTCGATCGTTCCCGTCCCTTTCGCGGATATGGACTGAATTCGAAGCTTCATCGGAACGCCGCGCTTCGCCTTCCAGCCCGGCGTGATTTCAAAACGCGCGACATGCTCCTTGTGACGCTGGGCAAGGTCCCTGTCCGCACCTGTCTGCGCGTACCAGAAATCGGGAACGTAGAATTCGTCAAAGGCAATCGAAATCCGGTTGTCGCCTTTTTCCAGCGGGACTTCCTTGAGCATCTGGCGGAACGTGTGCAGCGAATCCCTGTTCGTCACATCGGGGTCGAACGTCCAGACCTTGACGACGATCTCGCTTGCCGTTTCCGAATAGACGCGCAGCAAGACGGAATCCACGAGGCTCCAGTTTTCATAGCGCCATTTCCTTTCTGGCGAATTTCCCGCAAACGTCCAGATGATTCCGCACCACGCATTCCTGGACGCATCCGCGCCGAGCGTACATTCGAATTCCAGCGCAGAATCCGAAACGGTCATTTTCGAAACCGAGTTTCCTCCGTCCGCGATGTCGTCATAGACCATTACGGCTTCATCTGCGCGCAACGGAAAGATCGAAATGGAGAATTCTCGCTTGGGAACAAACACGTAGGCAATGAAGATGCATACGACAGCGACGCTCAGGATTGCGATGCGTTTTGCCATTCTTTCTCCGAACGGTTTTCGAGAATGTCCTTGAACTTTAGGTTGTACTGAATCGCTTCGAACGAATCGTCTTCGACGTCCCCGGAGCCGAAAATTCTATCGACAAGTCTTGACAGCAAGACGATAAAGGCGAAATGGCGCTTTTTTCGAGAAGAGAGAAGCGCTTCGTCCGTAGGAGAGCCCGACATCCGACGCAAGATCTTCGCCATCGTCGAAGCGGGCAGCTGGAACATGTTGCAGCAAGTCGCCACCTTTCCCGGAAATCCGTAATCGGGCAAGTTTCCGGAAAGGAGCGTTTCCCCATGATCGATGCAACAGGAGGATTCATCGGGCTCAACCCAGTCTTCCCGCCTTTTTTCCAGGATTTCGAGCCACAGCGCACGCGTCTTGTCAAAGACTTCGCGTCGAAACGCCATCGTCTTGTCGCTCGGGAAAAAGGTGGCAAGGCAATGGGGGCAGATTCGCAAGTCAAGCCGGGAAAGTTCGACATGTTTCGTTTCGGATTTGCAAAAAGGGCAGGAGCTGTTCATCGTTCCCCGAAAATAGTAAATTTTGAACTATGGCAAAAGTAATCTCTGTTACAGTACAAAATTTTCAGACCGAGGTGATGCAAGAAGCGGAAACCCGCCCGGTCGTTCTCACGTTCTCTTCGTCCCAGATGCCGGAATGCGCCGGTTACAACGCAACGCTCGAAAGGCTCTCCGCGGATCTGGACTTTACGCTCGGCGAAATCGACCTGGACACGACGGACAACATGGCTTTTGTCCAGACGTTTCGAATCCAGTCGCTTCCGTTCGTCGTCGTCCTTTCCAAGGGAGAAATGGCCGACGCTATCCAGGGAACGCTTTCGGAAGAGGAGCTGAAGAAGCGGCTTTCGCCTTTCTTCGTTTCGAAAGAAGAGCGTCAGAAGATGGCCATCGAGGAATCGGTCGCAGGCGGAAACTTCCAGGAAGCCAAGGCGGCTCTCGAAGCGGAACTCGAAAAGAAGCCCGACGACCATTTCAAGATTCTGCTGGCGAAATGCGAACTGGGCCTTGACAACGCCGAAAGGGCGAAGGAAATCCTTCGGGAAATTCCGGAAAACAGCGCGGAATCCGCAAACGCCAAGTCGCTCGTCGAGCTGATGGATCTTCTTGTCGAGGCGGCAAGGACGGATCCCGTCGAAGGCGACGCCAGGACGTTCCGGGAAGCCTGCCAGGACGCAGCCCGAAAAGACTACCGCGCGGCCCTTGCGGGATTTTTCCAGCTGGCGGCGACAAGCCCCGAATTCCGCGACGGAGCGGCAAGAAAGTCGATGCTCGTCCTGTTCAACGCGCTGGGTCCCAAGGATCCGCTCACCTGGGAATACCGCTCCAGGCTGAACACGATGCTCTTTGTCTAAACGATTCTTCCGAGGTTACATGCGAAAGATTCTCTTCGGGATTTTCCTGTCCATGCAGACGGCGCTTTTCGCTGTCGATTTTCCGATTCATCGGGAAGTTCTCGATAACGGTCTCACCGTCTTGCTCTACCCCAATCACCAGGCGCCGACGGTCAGCTGCCGGCTGTTCTACGTAACGGGCTCCGTAAACGAGGTTCCCGGAAAATCCGGGCTTGCGCACCTGCTCGAACACGAACTTTTCAAGGGAACGAGGAAAGTCGGCGTGACGGACTTCGCGAAGGATTCCGTGCTGATGGCGAAAGAGGATTCCGTGATGAACCTCGCCCGCGAAGCCCTCCTGCAAAAGGATTCCGCGCAAGCGAAGAAGTTTCGCGCCGAATACGACTCGCTGGTCGAAATCCAGCGGCAGTTCCTGGTCAAGGAGGAACTCTGGAGCGCATACCAGCAAGCCGGCGGAACGGGGCTGAACGCATTCACCACGGACTTGATGACCGCCTACATCGTCACGCTCCCGAAAAACCGGATTGAACTTTTTCTCTACCTCGAAGCGGACAGGATGCAGAACGCCATTCTTCGGGAATTCTATTCCGAACGGGATGTTGTCCGCGAGGAACGGCGGATGCGCTACGACGACAGGCCGACAGGTCGCTACTTCGAAACGCTGAACGGCATGGAATTCGAAGCGTTCCCCTATCGGATTCCAACCATCGGCTGGCCATCGGACATCATGAACCTGACCCGCGAACAGGCCGCCGAGCATTACCGAAAGTATTACAAGCCGCGCAACGCGATTCTCGTTCTCGCCGGGGATCTCGATACGCTCCAGACCATGAAGCTCGTCAAGAAGTACTTTGAAGACATTCCGCCCGGAGAATCCTTCTCGCCCATCACGGTTCGCGATCCGGAACAGGTCGGAGAGAAGCGGCTCACGGTTTACCGACCCGACGCCCCCAACCGAATCGACATCGCGTTCAAGACTCCGGAAATCGGCGACGAGACGCTCTACGCGCTTGACGTCATCGAAGGGGTTCTCAACGGTCGCTCGGGCAGGCTCTACCGGAAGCTTGTCGAAGAAAGAGGCGTGGCCACCGCGGCAAGATCGGGCAACAGCGTAAACAAGTATGTTTCGGAATTCTCGATTTACGTCTCGCTCAAGCCGGACGCGAACCCGGACTCCGTCGAAGCGTTCGTCTGGGAAGAACTTGAACGTCTGAAGACGGAACCCGTGTCCGAGCGCGAGCTGCAAAAAGTGAAGAACCGCGCGACGATGGCGCTTGTCGAAAGCTTTCAGGACATGGAAAATGTCGCGACGCAGCTCGCCTGGTACGAAATGTTCGGCGACTACCGCATTCTTCTGGACTGGCCCCAGAAGCTCGAAACCGTCACGCCGGAAAAAGTCCAGGCCGCCGCGAAAAGGATATTCCGGCACAGGAACGCAACCGTCGGCAGATTGCTCAAGGGGGATGACAGCCTATGATTTCCAGGATTCTTTCTTTCGCCATCGCCTGTTCGCTCATCGCCTGCTCCGGGACATCCAGGACACGGAACGATTCCCAGACGGCGAAAGC
This sequence comes from Senegalimassilia sp., assembly GCA_963652365.1. GTDB lineage: Bacteria > Fibrobacterota > Fibrobacteria > Fibrobacterales > Fibrobacteraceae > Hallerella. The sequence goes on along the minus strand of CAVJTH010000012.1, from coordinate 41,731 downwards.
GCCCGCGGTCGAAAAGCCCGCGGAAAAAATTCCGCAAGTTCCCGGTTCCTACAAGGATATCGTCTATCCCGAATTCCACTACGCGGCTCCTTTCCCGGCAGACTTCCGGGTAAAGATCGGCGACAGCGTCACGGGCTACATCCAGGAAGACCGGACGCTTCCCCTGATCCACTTCAATGTCTTTTTCAAGGACAACTTCGTCACGGACAGCGTTTCGAACGAAGCCGCCTACGAGCTCCTGTCCTCGATGTTTCGCCGCGGAGGCTCCACGAAGCTTTCCCCGCAAGCCCTCGACGATTCGCTCGAATTCATCGCGGCCTCTCTCGCCGGCGCAGTCGGAACATTCCAGAGCGTCATCAGCGTCGAATGCCTGTCCAAGGATTTTCCCGAACTGCTTTCGCTCGCCAAGGATGTCTTTCTCTCGCCCGCCTTCGACGAAAAGGCTCTCGAAATTCAAAAGGCGAACGCGGCAAAAGCCTACGAGCACCGCTTCGACAATCCGTCGGGGATTCTCGCCGCGCTGGAAAGGTTCGCCAACTACGAACCGAATCCGCGCCTCTGGACGGCGACTGCCGACGAGTTCCGAAAGGTTTCCCGGAACGACCTGCTGAAAATCGCCAAGGATCGCTTTCACGCGGGAAGGCTAGTCTTCGCGATCGCCGGGGACTTTGATCGGGATTCCATGGAAACGGCGCTTCGGGAGTATTTCCGCACATGGCCCGCCGATGCGCAGGGCAAGGCGGAGGTTCCGCCGTTGCGGCTTCGGAACAAGCCCGGGATCTATCTGGTTGACAAGGAGATTTCCCAGGCGAACATTTCCATGAGCGCGCCTTTCGTCAAGCGTCCACACCCGGATTATTACCCGGCGGCGGTTTCGAGCTTTATCCTCGGCGGCGGCTCGTTCTCGTCGAGGCTGATGTCTCGCGTACGCTCGGACAACGGACTCGCCTACAGCATCTACAGCACGGTCGATAACGACTACCGCGACACGGGACTTGTGACGATCGCTCTGCAGACAAAGGTCGAAAGCGCAAGCGAAGCGCTCCGCCTGATCCAGGAAGAAGTGGCAAGGCTCGCCAAGGAAGGCCCGACCGACGCGGAACTCGAACAGGCGAAGAAGACGCTCGTCGAAAGCCTCCCGAGCCTTTTTGATTCCCCGGCGAGCACGACGGTTCTTTTCGCCAAGGGAGAACTGCTCGGCAAGAAGGATTCCCACTACATCGATTACGTGAACGAAATCGAAAAGGTGACCGCGGAGCAGGTGAAGCAGATGACGGCGAAGTATTTCGCCTCGGAAAAGATGACCGTTTCCATCGTCGGTCCCGCCGAAAAGCTGAAGGACCTGGGAAGCGTCACCATCGTTCCGCTCGACAGTCTCGATTTCAGAAAGTGAGTCGCGGTTGAAATTCTCTCTCTTTCTCCTTTTCGCACTTCTCTCTCTCGCAAGCGCCGCAGAGACAAGGGACGCTCTTCGGCACAACGCCTGCGCAGCGACAAGGGAGTGCCTCGGGATCATCCTTCCGCAATGCTCCGAAAAAGAACTCGCCCCCGTCAAGGACATCGAATACGACAGGGACTTCTGTGCGCCCTTTGACGACCTGAAGGGTCGAGGGATCGATCTGCGAAGCCCCGTCACCTTCGAAATCTTTGGACATCTCGGGAACCGCTACCGGGTCATCTATGAAGCCGAGGGAAAGCTTCCCGTGAGCGGCGACATGATGAGCTACCTCTTCGACCATTTCCCGTTTACGACAGTTCTTGTCAATCTCTTCCAGGGAACCGAATATACGATTCACTACAATTCCGCAAACCAGAGGCTTTTCAGCGGGAACAACGGCGGGCATCTCTTCGGGGATTTCTACTGGGTTCTCCAGGACAGCGCGGGAACGGGAAAAGGCTTTCACAACGTTTTCTACGGGAGCGGACGCTGCAAGATCCTGAAATGGAATCTGCACGGAATCGCGGTCGCGGTCCTGGACATGCATCCCGATTCGGCGAACGGACAGACACGCTACCGGTTCAAGGCCATCGTCTTTCCGGCGAACGCCGTTCTCAATTCCATCATGAAAATGGGATTCTTCCGCGACGTGGTCAATTCCAAGATTGCGGAAATCATCCGGAACATTTCGGAATCTTCCGAAAGCTACGTTGCGGGAAACCACGCGCCGGTCGATACGTCTTCACTCCTCAAGAGTCCACGCTACGCGAAGGAACTTGCCGAGTTCCGGGAAGTCGCCGCGGGAAAGCTCAAATGGACAGTCGGCGACGCCGTCGAAAAGCGAACGAACGCGCAACGGCAAAGACCTGTCTTTGTCACGGAAACCCCGATGATCTTCAAACAGACGAAACCAGGAAAATAGAAAGCCCTATGTCAAACTACAACTATTCCTCTCCGGAAATGCAGGCGAAAATCGAAGAGCTCTTGCCGCGAATCACCGAGCATCGTCGCGACCTTCTGTTCAAGGTCGTCCAGAATCGCACACGGCATTTCTGCATGGTGCTCGAAGATCTTTTCGACCCGCACAACATTTCCGCGGTGATCCGCACGGCGGAAGTCTTTGGGCTGGAAGACGTCCACGTCATCGAAGAAGTGAACCCGTACAAGATCAACAAGTCCATCTTGAAAGGCTCCATCAAGTGGATGGACATCTACCTGTATAAAAAACGCAAGGCCTGCCTGGAACATCTTCGAAACAAAGGCTACCGAATCGCGGTCGCGAGCACCAACACGGAGAACTCCGTTCTGGACCTGGACCTTTCGAAACCGACGGCTTTCTACCTCGGAAGCGAATTCACGGGAAACCATCCCGACACGCTTGCCGCCGCAGACGCGGAGTTCAAGCTTCCCCAATACGGAATTACGGAATCCATGAACGTTTCCGTGGCCGGGGGCGTTCTGATGTGCTACCTGGACCATTTCATGAGGCAAAGGGGCCGGGAAACATACACCCTCCCCCCCGAAGAACGCGACGCGCTTCTCCTCGACTGGCTCAAGCGGCACTTAAACGACGAAAGCGCTTCGAGTTCCGTCAAGCGCATTGACGAATAAACTAAATTGACTTTTGCGATGAAAAAGAATACCAGTTTATATCTCGCCGTCGGACTAGTCGTTCTGCTGTCCATCATCATTCTGATTTTCGGGCTGTTCTTTCTGAACGACAAGGATCCGCGCGAAGTCTTCGATACGTACTGCCTGCGCTTTCCGCAAGTGAGCACATTGACGCTTGACGACCCGGTGAAAATCAACGGCGTCAAGCTCGGAAAGGTCGAAAACATCTACCTGTCGGGAAACCGCGTACTGGTCATCGTCCGAATCCGGAACGACGTGAAGATTCCGGTCGGATCCGAAATCCGGGTGCAGAACATCGGCATCATGGGCGAGCGGCAGATAGGAATCATCCTGCACGATTCCGCGGAACATTACGCTCCGGGCGACACGATCGACGGACAGTTCGATGCGGGAATCGCAGAGGCGCTGGGCCTTGCCGGAGAAATCATCGATTCGACAAAGATTCTCATCACGTCTGTTCACCAGGTCATGGATTCCACCATCGCAAACCCCGAATTCCGCAAGCAGTTCAAGACGATGATGGACAAGGCGGAAAGTCTGGAAGACAGACTTTCGCGAATGCTCGCCGATGCGGATCCGCAGATAAGAAAGAGCCTGGACAACCTCAACTCGGCGACCACCAAGGTAAACGCGCTGCTCGACACGACGTCCGCGCCCATCGGAGAGCTATTGACAGGCGCAAGCGGCCTCATGGAAGACGCGGGAAACGTCATCGGGAAGCTGGATTCCGTTACCGATCGACTCGCGGGCATCACCAGGAAATTGCAGACAAGGGACAACACGGCGGGAATCCTCCTGAACGACCGGACGCTTCATGACGACCTGGTCACGACGCTGCACTCCGCAGACAGTCTCTTCAAAATCATACTCCAGGACGGTCTCGACGTCAACCTGGACCTTTTCTAGCCTTATCGGGTAACCTATGCATAGCAGAGAAATCGTTGTCACAAACAAGCTCGGCGTACACGCGCGTCCGGCGGGAATGATTGTGGATATCACCGGAAAATCCAGTAGCGACATTTCCTTGGAATACGAAGGAACCAAGGTGAACGCCAAGAGCATCCTCAACGTGATGATGCTCGCCATCACGCCGGGTTCCACCGTGAAGTTCATCGCAAGCGGCGAAGACGAAGAACAGGTTCTCGACCAGCTCGAACAACTTTTCCGCGAAAATTTCCATGAAGACCAAAACGGCTGAGAAGCAGAAAATCCGCACAGTCCTTGTCGGAGTGGCCGCGTCTCCCGGCTACGCCTACGGGCATATCCGAAAGATCGAAAGCCGGAAGTTTTCCCTGGATTCTTCCGCGCTTCCGGAAAGCGCACTCGCCGCCGAAGAAGAGCGCTTCGTCAAGGCCGTGGAAACGACCGCGAAAGATATCGAGGAACTGAAGAAGGTGACGACGGAGCGTCTCGGGGAAAGCGAAAGCCGGATCTTCGATTCCCACCTGATGATGCTCAAGGATTCCATGCTGCTTTCGCCTATCGTTTCGAGCATCCGCAAGGAAGCCCACAACGCGCGCTGGGCGGTTCACAGTACGCTTTCCGCCCTGATCACGCAGTTCGAGAACAGCAAGAGCGAAATCATGCGGGAACGCTCCTCGGATCTGAAGGAGCTTTACAACCGGCTGCTTTCCGCGCTTGACGAAACGGCTCCGAAGCGCGCCGAAAGAAAATCCTCGGGCCAGGCGATCATCGTTTCGCACGAGCTCACCCCGGGCATGCTGATGTCCATCGAGAAGGACGAGGTTCTCGGGTTCGCCACGGATATCGGCGGACGGACAAGCCACATTTCGATTCTCGCCCGGGCGATGCAGCTTCCGGCGGTTTCCGGCCTGCGCAACATTTCCCTGCTCGTCGAAGAAGACGATTCGCTCTTCATCGACGGTACGGGCGGCATGGTCATCATCAACCCAAACGAAGACGACCTGAACCGCTTCAAGGAAAAGCTCGCCGTTTACAACAAGCAGAAGCAGGAACTTTTCACGATGCGGCAGCTCGAGCCGATGACGCTCGACGGCAAGTACATCACGCTCCAGGCGAACATCGAGCTTCCCATCGAATCGGAATCCGTTCTCGACTTCGGGGCGACGGGAATCGGTCTCTACCGCTCGGAGTTTCTGTTCTTTCGAAAGGGAACGCCGACCTGCGAAGAACAGGCCGCCGCCTATGCGCACATCTTGAAACGGCTCGATCCGTACCCGGTCGTCATCAGAACGCTCGATGCGGGCGGAGACAAGCTCGTGTCGGACATTTCCGCGACGGACGAGGCAAATCCGTTCATGGGATGGCGATCCATCCGCGTGTGTCTTTCCCGCAAGGACCTTTTCAAGGAGCAGCTGCGCGCACTGCTTCTCGCCAGCCGGTCGGGACACTTGCGCATCATGTTTCCCATGATCAGCAGCGTAAACGAACTGCGCGAAGCGAAGAAGCTCTACCAGGAATGCCGGACCACGCTTCTCAACGAAGGCTACACCCTGCCAGAAGTAAAGCTCGGCTGCATGATCGAGGTTCCCGCCGCCGTCATGATGGTCGATGTGCTCGCCAAGGAAGTCGATTTCTTCAGCATCGGCACGAACGACCTTATCCAGTTCACGCTCGCCGTTGACCGTACCAACGAACTCATCGCGAACCTGTTCGAACCTCACCATCCCGCGGTTCTCAACATGATCGACCGAACCGTCCGGGCAGCCCATCACGAGGGAATTCCCGTATGCGTCTGCGGCGAAATGAGCTCGGATCCGCTATCGACCCTTGTCCTTGTCGGGCTGGGCGTCGATGAACTTTCCATGACGCCGTGGAGCATCATGGAATGCAAGAAAATCATTCGCTCCGTAAACTACGAAGACGTCAAGGCGACCGCGCGGACCGTTCTCAAGATGGATACGGCGGCGAGCGTCAATCGCTACCTTCGGCAGAAATACCTGCAGATGATCATCGATCTCGGGATTTCGAGCTTCATCACGTCGCACGATGTCAAGAACCCGCTGGACAAAGATGCCTAAACGACTTTTTCTTCTTGCCCTTTGCGTCTGCACGGTTCTCCAGGCGAAGGAAGCTCCTTCCAGGGAAGAGCTTGTTTCCGGCTTCGATTTTCAGAACAAGGTCATCCGCTTCAATCGCAGCCAGACGAACTGCGACACGCTTCCCGAAGGCATCGAAAAAGACTTCGCCTGTGCCGCGGCATCCTTCTACCATGGAGATTTCGCCAAGTCCCTTTCCGCATACCGCAAGCTCATCGGCAGGGACACGAGCATCGACAAGAGCATTCTCTCCCGAATCGCCCGTTCGGAATTCGAGGAAAGGCAATACGAAAAGGCGAAAAGGACTCTCGACGAAGGCGACCGCAGGTTTTCGGATTCCCCCGACTGGAAGGAATTTGCCGACCGCGTCCGGCTGGACCTTGCGCTAGAAGACCCCAAGATAAAGCCCAAGGCGAAGGCGGACTCGATCGACGCCTTTCTGAAAAGCTACGGCGACGATCCGCGAGAACCGAAGCTGCGCTACCGAAAAGGCGTTCTGCTCGAACAGGCGCGACATTTCAAGGCGGCGAAAAAGGCCTATCTCTACGTCATCGCGCACCCTTCGGAATATGGAGACGCCGCCTGGGAAGCTCTCCGGAGAATTCGGGCTCTGTCTCCCGCCGAAACCCTGGACGAAAAGATTACCTATGCGAATCGTCTGTGCAGCAAGGGCTTTCACAAGGAATGTTCCGTTCTCGTCGATTCCATCCTTGCGCTGGACGCGGCAAAGGCTCCCGCAAGGGACTCGGCAAAAAGGCCCGTTCTCAAGACCGCGGAAGACTCGATTCTCTGGAAGCTTCCACCGAGCACGCTTTCCCTAAAGACAAGGATTTCGCTCTGGGAAAAACGCGCCGCCGCCTACAAAAGCCTAAAGAACGATTCGCTCGCCATCGAGGCTTACCGTTTTCTCGTCGATAGCGTCGAAGCGCGCGCCACGTGGCTGCAATCCCTTGTACGCCTATACCGCGCAGGCAAGATGAACGAGCAGGCAAGCCAGATCGATTCGCTCTTCCAGGAAAAGTTCCGCTACACGCTCCAGAACGCCAACAACATCTGGGTCCGCGCATTCGAATTCGAGCAAAAGGAAATGTTCGCCGAGGCGATCGCCAGCTACGATTCCCTGAACAACCCGAAGTTCAAGCAGAGCAACAAGAAGAAATGGGCCGAATTCCGGATCGCGCTTTGCTATTACAAGCAAAAGATGATCGACTCCGCAATCGTGCACTTTCAAAAGGCGAAAGACGAAGACTATCTGTGGAGTTCGAGCGGTGCCCGCATGTTCCTCGGCGACATCTACCTTTCCCAGGAAAAGCGCGAAGAGGCGAAGGAAGCCTACCTTGACTGCATTCGCGACTTTCCGGTCGGCTACTATGCGCACCGGTCGCGCGTCAAGCTGGTGGAAAGCGGTCTTCTGGATTCCGCATCCGTTCCATGGCTCGCTCCGCAGGACATGTCCGATTCCGCCACGATTCGCTGGATCCAGACGGTCCAGGGCGGACGTGCCGACACATCGCACAGCGAAGCCCGCTACCAAAGGGTCAAGCGACTTCTAGAGCTGGGATTTGCCGAAGAAGCTTACGACATTTTCTACTTCGCCAAGAAGAAGAACAAGTCGCGTCTGGATTTTCTCTACAGCTACGCGGCGCTGTTTCTCGCGAACGACGAGCTGATCCAGGGATATGCCCTGGCCCGAACATTCCAGAACGCCATTCCGCGCAAATATCTCGGAGACGCGCCTCGAAACGTGATGAAGGTTCTCTACCCGATGCCGTTCAAGGACAAGGTCTATGCCGCCGCGGATTCCTCGATCGATCCGTATTTCGTGTATAGCGTCATGCGGCAGGAATCCACGTTCAACTACCTGATCACGAGCCCGGCAAACGCCTGCGGACTTTTGCAGATCATTCCTCCCACGGCAAAGACTCTCGCGAAGCTGGAAGGCATTTCGCCGTTTTCGCAAAACCTTCTCTACAATCCCTACATGAACATCCGCCTGGGAACCCGCTATCTAAAGGACCTCCTCGTCTCGTACGAAAACGATCCGATGTATGTTCTCGCGAACTACAATGCGGGACCCAAGCCGGCAAGGCGCTGGCAATCCGAAGGCAAGTCGCTGCCATGGGATCTGCGCGCCGAAGAAATCAGCTACTGGGAAACCCGCGATTACGTGAAGCGCGTTCTCGGAAACTACTGGGTCTATACGGAAGTCTGGAATCGCTAGATGCTCTTCTTTGCGCTTACCCTTTCCGCGGCAGTCTGCTTCGCATTCGGAAACGTCCTTTCGAAATCGGGCGTGGTGTCTTCCGGAAAGAAGGCGGACATCCGTCACCCGATCCGCTTTGTCGCGGGATTTCTCGCCTCCAGGCGCTGGTGGACGGGTTTTTCCCTTTCGGCCATCGGAAACATCGGAAACTACACGGCAATGGCGCTTTACAACCTGAGCCTCGTCAAGCCGATTTCCGCCCTGAATCCCGTTCTCACCGCCATTTTTGGGCGCATTTTCCTGAAGGAGCCGATCAACCGCCGAATCGTCTGCGCCATCGTCTGCGTGCTGTGCGGGCTTCTGTTTGCCGCATTCGAAATCGACGAGGCAGCCGGCACCCAGAACGTTTTCGCTCTCTGGATCTTCTTTGGATGCGCGGCGCTTTTCGCCTGTGCGAACTACGCGATCTTTCGCAGAAACGAAGTCAGCGATTCCATCGTGATGGGAATCTGCTACGGGCTTTCCGACGTTCTCTACAAGAGCGTCGCCATTGACGCGACGGAAAAAGGCATCGATCTTTCGTGGAACGAGCTCCTGTTCTGGGCTTCCGACGTGCGGCTCTATGCGTTTTTCATCGTCTATGTGACCGCATTCGTCTTTACGCAGGTCGCCTTCTCGCGCGGACGAGCCCTTTTCGTAATCCCTTTCAGCGCGGCCATCGGAGCGGTCGTTCCCATTCTCGCCGGAGCGTTCGTCTTCTCGGAACCGTTTCCGCCGGCAAAAATCGCGAGCGTCATTCTCGTCGTCGCGGGGTCGAGCCTCTTTATCGCAAGCCCGCGCCAGGTCCTTCAAAAAACATTCCAGAGGAAGTCCCATGCAGACAAGTGAAGTTTGGTACAAGGCGACAGGCCATTGCAAAACGTCCGAATACGATCTGGCGACGCTGTACTTGATGGAAGCGGGAGTCGGAGCCCTGGAAGAACTCGAAAGTTCGAACGCCGATCGGACCGATTTTTGCTTCTATACCGACTCTGCGGAAAAACGCACCGCGATCGTTTCCCGGTTTCCCGAATATTCCTTTTCCGTCGAAGACGAAGCGGCAAGAGATTGGGATCGCTGGTGGAAGGACCGCGCGACGCCCGTCCATGTTTCACGACGCCTGTGGGTACGCCCGCCCTGGGTAAGCTTTACGCCGCAAGAAAGCGACGCCATTCTGCTGGAACTCGAAGCGAAAAGCGCCTTTGGCACCGGGGATCATGCGACGACCGCCCTCATCGCCGGGATGATCGAACGGCAGAATCTAGCGGGCAAGACATTTCTCGACATCGGAACGGGAACAGGCATCCTTTCGATGCTGGCCGACAAGCTCGGCGCAAGACTTTCCATCGGAACGGAAATCGACCGGCTCGCTCTCCCCTGCATCGCCGAAAACTTCGAAAGAAACCGGACGCAAAACGCCCACGCGGTTTTTGGATTCCTGGACGTATTCAACGAAAGCGCCCGATTCGACTGCATCGCATGCAACATGATCCGAACGGAATTCTGGCCCATGCGTCATGACGTCGAAAGGCTGCTCGATTCGAACGGCACCTTTATTCTGACAGGGCAGCTCACTCTCGAAAAAAACTATGTTCTCGACTGGTTCGCGGACTGCAAGTTCGAAGTCGTTTCGGAAGAGACCCGCGACGAATGGTGGTGCGTCGAAGCGAAGAGAAAGCGGGAGCCGTAACATGGAAACGCTTTTTGTTCGGGCCGCTCGCGGAAAAACGGAAGAAAAGCCTGTCTGGATGATGCGCCAGGCGGGTCGTTACCTTCCCGAATACCGGGAACTGCGCAGTCGCTTTCCGGACTTTCTTTCGTTTGTACGGAATCCGGATGCGGCAGCCGAAGCGACGCTACAGCCTGTCAAGCGCTTTGACCTGGACGCGGCGATTCTCTTTAGCGACATTCTCGTGACTCTTCCCTACATGGGGTTCGACCTCGGCTTTGTACCGGGAAAAGGCCCCGTCATCGAAAATCCGATCCGTTCGAGTTCCGACCTGAAGAGCCTGCGCGATATCGATTTCAAAAGGCATCTCGACTATACGGCATCGGCGCTCCGAAAGGTTCGCAAAAGCCTTTCTCTGTCCAAATCCCTTCTCGGATTTGTCGGCGGCCCCCTGACCATCGCCTCGTACGCCATCGAAGGCGGAAGCTCCAAGGACCTGCACCGAACCAAGGCTCTTTTCTACGAAGATCCGCAGACATACAGGCTCTTCTTGGAACGCGTCGCGCAGGTGACGGGCGAATATCTCGCGTTCCAGGCAGACGCGGGCGCAGACGTTCTGGTCATCATGGATTCCTGGGCCGGGCATCTTTCGCCGTCGGATTACGGACAAATGGCGAAGCCTTTCACGGAAAGGGTTCTCGCCATCGCGAGAACGCGGACAGATGCGCCCATCATCCACTATGCGAACGGCGCAGCGCATCTGGTTCAGACACTTGCCGAACTTGATGCGGACGTCATCGGCGTCGATCACCGTTCGGAACCGAAAGCGCTTTTCGAAAAATTCCCGGAAAGGGTTTTCCAGGGAAACCTCGACCCGGCCCTCCTTTTTGCGCCCCCCGAAGAAATCCGCCGACGGACACGGGAAATTCTCGAAGCGGCAACGGGACGCGCGCACATCATGAACCTCGGGCACGGCGTCTTGCCGGAAACTCCGCTAGAAGGCGTTCGCGCCTTTATCGGTGCGGTTCGCGAATTTTAAGCGACTTTTCTCCGGCAGATCCGCCAGAGAAGCCGATAGAAGGCCAAGCGTAGCCTTTGGAAGGCGCTTTTTCCCAAGGACTTCTTGAATTCCAAAAGCCATTTGGGGTCGAAATCCCTGTCCGGGGAACCGAAGCGTTCGATTTCCGCGACATAGTCCGTTCGGAGCGCGTCCCGAGCGTTCTGATCGAAGAAATAGAAAACGTCCGACCGGGTCCATCGGCATTCCAGAAGCTTTCGCTTGACAAATCCGCATTTCGCCCGAATCAGTTCCGCATACGAAAAAAGAACGGGCCTTTCGGCATGAAAGAGCGCAGCGAGGGAAAATCCCCGTTCGCGCAAGAAGACGCTGGTTCCCACTTCCAGGCGCTTTACCGTATCGAGAAAATCCTCGCCTTCGGGTTCGTCGAGAAGCCGTTGGCAAAAAGGCGAAATCGCCGCGGTTTTAAAATACAGAAAGAAAGATTGCAGATGTGGCGCAAACTCGTCGTTTTCCGTGAGCGACACGACATCCGCCGAACATTCTTCCGCCGCGTTGAAAAAAGCGAAAAAGCGGTTTTGAAAATAGACAATGGAATCGTTCATCAAGACGAGCCGTTCCCATTCTTCGCGGCGAAACTTTGCCGTGTACTGGATGTAGCGCTTCCACATGCCGAAATCGTATCCGCGGTTCTCGGTAAAAAAGAGCTCGATGCGATGCGAATCCAAGAAGGCGTGGAACGAGGGATCGAGATCGCGCTCGTTGGTGAGATAGGCGACCGCGTAACCCGTCGAGCAGAGACTTTCGAGCGCGTATTTCACGTATCCGGGAAGGGATTCTCCCGTCTGGAACGAGGCGTAGAGAATCTTCCGCAAGGATCTTGTCTTCTGTTCCGGCATCGGTCAGCGTTTCTTCGAATGGATTCGGCCAGAATCGCGTCGGGAATTGCCAAAGCTGCCCGTTTTCTTCTTGCGTCCGAAAGTTTTCCCCGAACGAGAGGACTTTCTTTCCGAACGTCCCGAATCCGGCGCGCCTCGGCGGCTCCGTCCAAATTCAGCACGCTCGGACCGGGAGGATTTTCTCTTGGCCGCCTTGCGGTCTCCTCCATAGGATTCGCGGACCATTCTCCGCTCTCTCGGGCGAAGAGACGAAAGTTCGCTTTCGTCGGGCTGCGAAACCAGGCCGAGCTCTTCGGCGGCTTCGTCTCGCGACTTCTCCTTCATCTTGCTCAGCTTGCCATCGGAAATCTTGGCAAGGATGGCAAAGTCCGCTTCGCCGCGAACCGGATTTGTACGAAGCAGGCGGACACGAACCCTGTCGCCACGCGCAAAGGTCTTTCCACTGCGCTTTCCATAGACAATTCCCTTGTCCGGATTGAAGATGTAGTAGTCGGAACCGGCAATGTCCCGGAAGCGCACAAGCCCTTCCGCCTGCGGATCCTCGACTCCGACGTAAATGCCCCATTCCTGAATGCCCGTCACCTTGGCGTCGAATTCTTCGCCTAGGTGCTTTCGGAGAAGCCAGGCGGCGCAAACCTTGAGCGACATACGTTCCGTCTTTTGATTCTTGACTTCGTTGGCGGAAATTTCCGAGCATACCGCGACGACATCCCAGGCGCGCTTGGCATCGGTCTCTTCCTGTGTCTTGCGCGAAAGTTCCCGATGGCACCACAAGTCCGCATAGCGGCGAATCGGACTCGTGAAGTGCGCATAGTCCTGCCAGTTCAGCGCAAAGTGTCCAAAGCAGTGGCTGTCATAGTGCGCTTTCTGCATACTGCGCAAGATTCTCATGATGATTTCGTCATCGCCCTTCGCCCGCGCGATCAGATGCTGGTAGAGCTTGAAAATCTCGGGATTCAGGTTCGTGTCTCCGCGGCGCGGCTTTCCCAGCTCGCGAAGAGAAACGGGGCTGTCCTTGAACAGATCGGGCATTAGGTAGTAAAGCTCCATAATGTCCTTTGTATCCGGTGCTTCGTGGATGCGGAAAACGCCCTGCAGATGTCGCCGTTCGAGTTCCTTGGCGCAGCACTGGTTCGCAATCAGCATGCATTCCTCGATCCAGTGGTCCGACTCGTGCTCTTCGCGCGGAACGATTCTTGCCGGTTCGCCCTTTTCGTCGAATTCGCACCCAAGTTCCGTGCTTCCGAGTTCGAGAATGCCCGTCTTGCGTCGGTTCGCGCGGAGAAGATCGGCGACTTCCTGCAAGGTCTTCACGTGTTCATCGCCCGCGGCAAGCCGTTCTACCGCTTCGCCGTAGGTGAGACCGGCGGTGATGTTCACAAGACTCTTCTTGAACTCGAACGATTCCACGTTTCCCTTCGAGTCAAGCTCCATCAGACAGCTGAACGCCAGACGGTCAACGCCCTGGTGCAAGGAGCACAGATCGCTCGAAAGACGATCGGGAAGCATCGGAACCGCGGTCCACGGCAGGTATTGCGTAAAGCTGCGCGTAATCGCCTCGTCATCGAGCTCGGAGCCTTCCGGCACGTAATGGCTCACATCGGCGATGTGCACGCCCAGGTGAAATCCTCCATCCGCTCTCCTTTCGACGGAAATCGCATCGTCATGATCCATGGCTCCGACCGGGTCGATGCACAGAATATAGGTTTTCCGCAAATCGACACGCCCGTCCTTCAAGTCCTTTTCCGAAGGCTCCTGCTGCTTGTTCACAAATTCCATGATGGACGCGGAGAACGATTCCGGCAGGGACGCATCCTTCATAAACTGCTTCTTGACGCTTTCCCAGGAAAGTTCGCCTTCCATCGCGGAGCGATCGATCTTGGCGAGCATGGAATGCTTGAGTTTCGGATGCGGATAGAGCGTAAAGGCAATCGTATCGCCATCCTTGCCGGGCGCCTTGCTGCGATGCGCCATTTCATAGACCTTGCCCGAAGCGGAATCGGTGACTTTCCACCAATCCTTTCCGTCTGGGCTCAGGACACCGCGATGCACGCGGCTTTCGTCATCGTCAAAAGTTGCCTTGCGACGGCTTGTCGCTGCCGGTCTGCGATTATCCTTTTCGACGTTGTCCGGAGAAATTTCGCCTTTTCCCGGCGTGTATTCCTTGTTGCTTGTACGGGCAAGCGATCCTTCGCTCACCATCTCGGCGAGAAGTTGCTTGAACGCAAGCTTGTTGTGCTTCGAAATGCCCATTGCACGGCGCAGTTGGCTTCCGACCATCGGCTCGTCCCGAACGACAGCGACGATTTGTTCTTTTGTGGGCAAACTTGACATGAAAATACTCCTTATTGCATTTAGAAAATAGGTAAATCGCGCTTCGAAAATCAAAAAATCTCAAAAAAAATCCCGTTCTCGGAAGCCAGAGACTGGTTGACAGGAATCCGTCGAGGGGGGAGAGTCGAGAGTGGAGTTTCGCGGACGTCTAGGCTTTAACGCAGAGCTTAGAACTTAGATCTTGGAGCTGAGATTCGTGGACATTTAGGTTCTAGCATAAGCGGACCGCTGTGAATTCTATGCACAAAACACTCTGAACTAGACACTGACCGGCTCGCTTTGCGATTTCCAAGTTCTCAGATCTCTCAACTAAGCACTGAACAAGCGTGGCCGAGGGGGTGGATGCAAGGAAGGGGGAGTCAGAACTTAGAGCTGAGAACTTAGTTGAGAGTTGAGTGTGAAGAGTTGAGTGTGGAGTTCTGCGAACATCTAGGTTCTAGCGTGAGATGTTCGCTGAGATCTCTAAGCTTTAAGTTCTCCCCACTAAGCTCTGAACAAGCCCCTCGCCGGGTAGGCGCTCCCTCCGCCGCCAGGCGGAAACGGGTCGCTTTGCGCCTCTAAGCTCTCTCGACTAAGCTCTGATTTACTATCATTGTAAACAAAAACAAACAATCGTTTTCTTACGAGGAATCTCATGAAACGTCAATCCATCATTTCCCTAGCGGCAGTTGCAGGATGCGTTCTACTCTCCGCTTGCGGTGACGACGTCACCAAGGTCACGAACGTGACGAACGAAGTTTCCGGCATGGAGGTCGTTTCGTCCGCGGACTCGCTCGGCAAGTGCGACTCCTCGACCCTCGGCAAGACAGCCTACGCATCGGACGAAAACGTTGCCTACGTGTGCGCGGATTCGGGCTGGGTGCCGCTTTCCCAGAAGGCATCCGACGGCAAGAACGGGACATATTGCAGTGCGGAAACGCTTTCCGACAGCTCGGGCTACAGGATAGTTTGCGGAGGCGATTCCGTCGGCGTCATCGTGAACGGAGAAAACGGCTCGGACGGCAAGACAGGCGAAAAGGGCGATGCCGGAGAAAACGGCTCGGCGTGTACAGCGGAACCTCTTTCCGACGGAAAGGGCTACAAGGTCGTTTGCGATGGAGATTCGGTCGGCGTCATCGCGAACGGTGTCGATGAAAACGGCTGCTCGCTCGCGGACAACGACGACGGAACCTCGACACTGATTTGCGATGCGGATACGGTCACGCTCTACAAGGCGCTCTGCGGAAAAACGTTTTTCGATCCGACAAAAAAGTTTTGCGCAGAAGAAACGGTCTATGACCTGTGCGGAGGAAAGTCCTATGACATCGCCACGGAATTCTGCAATGAAGAAACAGTCTATGAACTATGCAACGGAGAAGTTTACGATCCTTCGACAGAATTCTGCGATTTTCGCGATGCGACCCTTTACGGCTATGCCGTCATCGGCACGCAGACCTGGATGACGAATAACCTGAACTTCGAATACAACGAAGGGACTGCCAAAAGTTACTGCTACGAAAACGACCCGGAAAACTGCAAAACCTACGGTCGCCTTTACACGTGGGATGCGGCAACAAAGTCCTGTCCCAAAGGCTTCCACCTGCCGAGCGAAGAGGAATGGAAAACGCTCGAAGCCTATGTCGCGGATTCCCTGTTTGACGGTTCGACAGAGTCTGTCGGCTATGCGCTGAAATCGACAAGCGGATGGAAAACCGACAACGGATTGAACGCTTTCGGATTTAACGCTCTTCCTGCGGGTTACTACTCCAACATGGAAAACACATTCAGCAAAGTTCGCGACAACGCGTATTTCTGGAGCACAAAGGAGTTCAGCAGTGAAAACTTCGCCTATTACTGGGGCATGGAAAACTACAGCAACAGCTTGAAAACGACCACATACAGCAAGGAGTTCGCGTTATCGGTCCGCTGCGTCAAGGACTAGTCAGAGCTTAGCAGAGTTTGGAGTTTGGAGTGTGGAGAGTGGAGAGTGGAGTTCCGCGGACGTCTAGGCTTTAACGCAGAGCTTAGAACTGAGATCTTAGAGCTGAGTTCTGCGGACATTTAGGTTCTAACGTAAAGCGGACCATTTTGATTCCTAAACTCTAATCTCTGAAAAAAAAGCGTGGCCGAGGTGGTGGATGCAAGGAAGGGGGACCTTGGCCTTCGCAACTCCGAAAGGTCCCCCTACCTTGCCCCTCGCCGGGAAGGCGCCTATCCCCGCCGCCAGGCGGAAACGGGTCGCTTGGCGACAAAAGCCTTTCGACAGAAAAAAGCGGTTCGTTCCGCAAAGCTAAGCGCTAAGCTCTCTCTACCAAGCTCTGAACAAGCTCCGAACGCCGCCCTAATTGTTACATTGTGAACATGAACTTTCTGACATTTCTCCAAGACGTTCCTGTCGTGGGCATTTTGCGCGACATTCCGGAAGGCGCCGAAGAAGCCTGCGCCAAGACCTCTGCGGAATGCGGTCTCAAGGCGATCGAAGTCACCATGAACACGCCCGCGGCCACAAGGATCATCGAAAAGCTGAAGAACGCGGCAAAGCCTCTCGGCATCTCGGTCGGCGCAGGAACCGTACGCAACCTCCAGGATCTCGACAGCGCCCTTTCGGTCGGAGCGGAATTCATCGTTTCGCCAAACACGGTCAAGGACGTCATCGAAACTTGCGCAAGAAAGAACATTCCGAGCATCCCCGGGGCGCTTTCCCCGACCGAGGTCCAGTTCGCATACGACGCCGGCGCGACATGCGTCAAGGTCTTCCCGGTAAACTGCGTGGGCGGCCCCGCCTACATCAAGGCTCTCCGCGGCCCGTTCCGCGATATTCCGCTGCTCGCTTGCGGAGGCGTCTCCACGGAGAACGTCCAGGAATTCATCCTTGGCGGAGCGAATCTGGTCGCTTTCGGAGGGAGCATCTTCAAGCCGTCTCTCATGCGGGAAAACGCCTGGGAAAGCATCGCCCGAAATCTTTCGGAATTTATAGAAAGCGCAGTGGCGGCGCAACGTCAAAAAGGCCTTCCGCCGCGCACAGCTTGAAATAGATCTGGAGAGAACGCTTGCGCTCTTCCGTGAACTCGTAATCCAGCGAATCGTAATAGGCCTTTAGTTCCTCTGCCGTAAACGGAACCGCATAGCGACCCTTCCAGAAGGCAAGCGAGCTTGCGGGATCCTTTCGAAACTCGTCGATCGATTCTTGCACAAGCGCAAGAAACCGTTTCGTCTTTGGGAGCATTTCGGAAGAAAGCGCCGACCGATGGATGCTCCAGGCTCCAAAGACAAAGGGAAGCCCCTGCCATTCTCGCCACAGAATCGCCAGGTCATAGCGAAAGGGCCACGCGTTTTTCGCCTTTTCCCGCAAGGCCTCGTCGCCGATAAGAAGTTCGGCATCGCAACCCGATCGATCGCCCGTGTATTGCGGACAGATTCTCAGATACTGCGAACAGATGATGCGCAAAAGCGCAACGGACGTTCCGCTCTGCGCCGTCAGATAGATCCGCCTTTGCGAAAGTTCGGCAATCGGAAACCGGGAAAAGAGTTCCACGGAATGGACTTCCAGCCGGCAAGACGTACAAATGTCCGGAGCGAGCACCAGGTCGTTCGGAGCCTTGGCATAGGCAATCGACGAAGCCGGCGCCAAATGAATTTCTCCGTTCCAGAGTTTTCGGTTCAACGCGCTCGGCACGCCGTCTTCAAAGGAAAACTCGCGTTCGAGCGAAGGTTCGCGCAAAAAAAGATGAAAAAACGGTGCACAGACCAAAAAAGGGATTCTTCCGACAACCAAGTCCATGAGAATAATTTAACTTTTTGCCGTATGGCAAAATTTTACGTGAAAAGAACTCTGTTCGGTGAAGATCAAAAAAGCCTGATCTTTCGTGGTTCCGTGTTGGAAGGCGACATCGCCAAGGGAATGAAGGTCAAGATTCCCATTACGGACAAGGCGATCATCGACGTCACGATTGACGACATCGTCGAACTGGAATCTCACGAAAACCACGAAAAGCGCACAGGCCTTGTCGCCAAGTTTCAAGAAGAGCCGGAAGCGCTCGAAATCGTCGCCGACCTAAACGTTCAAAACGAAGAACTGACCGTCGAATAGACGCTTCGCATTCGGGGAGACAGCGACCTCCGGATCGGCTCGATTGCGTACAAGCGAAGCGAATCCGTACAAACTAGATTTCAATCAGAAGGCCACAGCGGAGATACACGAAGTCTCCCGCTTTTTTTAGATTCTGGTATCCGAGAAGCGCGAGCAGGGAAGACTTTCGGCCGAGTTTCACGTCCAGGCCTCCGCCCGCCCGCCAAATCATCTGGGCATCGTCGCCAAAGACAAATCCCAAGTCAAAAGTTCCTACGGGCATCACCAGGCTTCCGAACGGAAGATAGACATAGGCGCTCCCGACAAGCGGGAAAAGAGAAACGGAACCCAGACGCTCGTAGCCGAATCCCGCTCCGAAAAAGACCATCTGATCGACAGGATACCACCAATGCCCGGAAACCTGGAAATTGAAGCTCGACATTTCTTCCGTCGCGTTGAGAGTTCCCGCCGAAACATCCGCCGTAAAGGCCTGCGCGCTTGAAGGGAAAACCGCCGAAGCGCCCAGTCCAAGCGCACAAAGCAGCGAAAGAGCCTTCCCGGCCGGCTTCGATTCGCTTTCGTCTCCGCGCGCTTCCCGTTCCCAGCCTCCGCCATGCTCCTTTCGGAACGAAAGCAGGCTGCCCTTGAACATGGCAAAGTTCATCAGCAAGAAATAATACGCGCTCCCCGAAATCTTGAACAGCGCGACGATCAGGAAGAGCAGCATCAGTCCAAAGGAGACAAAATAGACAGGCTGCATTTTCCACAGAAGCGCAAAGTTCAAGACAAACAAGGCAAGCATGATATGCGGCGTAAGCCAGCGAAGCAGCTTGTGCGAAACGAAAAGATACGCCAGCAAGGGACGGAACGGATTCAAGAGGGGAAGATAGGAGAATAGATAGTTGTAATTCGCGCGGCCAATCCGGATCTTGCGGCGATATTCTCCGGAACCTTCCTTCGATGTCTGCTCCGTACCGATCGCGCTTGGATCGAACGTACAGAAGAATCCCTTCTGCAAGACTTTTACGGCGATAAAGAAATCGTCCATGACGCTTTTCTTCACGGGCAACCTTGTGTACAACGAATTGCGGATGGCATACAAGGCGCCGTTTCCCCCGATCAGTCGGTCAAGAACGCCTTCGAACTTCTTGATTTCGGATTCAAAGTCCCAATAGCTCAGTTCGCCAGAACCCAGAAGGCTTCCGCTCTTGTCCGTCAAGATCAAGTGTCCGCAGACGCATCCGATTTTCGGGTCGGCAAACGGAGAGACCAGCTTTCGAATCACGTTCGGGAAAAGCATCGTGTTGGCATCGCAAAAGACCAGGATCTCGCCGGTCGCTTCCGATTGCAGGCGATTCAGCATCGCCGCCTTTCCGGCATTCTTGACGGCTCGGACAAGACGGATTCCCTTGTCCGCATAGCGCTCGACGATTTCCGCGGTCCGGTCCGAAGACCCGTCGTCCCCGATCAGGATTTCGAGCGATTCCTTCGGATAGTCGAGTTCCAGAAAATTCAAGATTTTCCTTTCGATGACCGCTTCCTCGTTGTATGCGGAAACGAGGATCGAGACCTTCGGGAGCGTCGCAAGGGAATCGCTCCGACGGTTTCTTCGAGCGAACAGCTCGCTCAGAAAAGGAAGCGTCACCGGAAAAAGGACGTAGCAGTGCACAAGCAGAAGCAAGAGAATCCAAAAGGCGATTTCGAGCGGCGTAAAATTCATTTGTGAACCCATTCCTCTTCCTTGCCCAGAAACTGCATCAGGAGCATTCTCATCTCGTCGGCGGAAAGCCCCTGCGAATATGTCAAGATGGAAAGCCCCTTCGGAGCGACAAGCACGTACGACGGCACGGCGGACAAGTTCCAGACATCGAAAAAGCAACGCTCGACAGGCAATCTCTTTCCATCGCATTCGATCGTATCCTGGGAGCCCTGGTCTAGCCGCACCGGGTGAAACCTGGAATTCAAGATCGAGGAAACGGTCCGGTCGCGATACGTCGTTCGGTCCATTTCCCTGCACGGCAGGCACCAGTCGGCGACGATATCCACAAAAAGCATCTTGTGATCGGACTTGGCGGCCAAGAGCGCATCGGAAAAGTTTTCCCACCGAACCGCGGTCGAATCCGGCGCGGCAAGCGCAATCGAAAGGAATCCGCTACAAAAAAGCGTTTGAAGCAAGTTCCATTTCATTTGGCCCCCTTCTGCGTTCCGACACCGTTCCTTGCGGGCGGAGCGATCGCTTTCGCTTCGATGGCGACAGAATCGACATAGGCGACGACCGAATCCTGGAACGCACTCCAGACGTCCGGATTTTCCTGAATCCATTCCGCAACGGAATCGAACCTTTGAGCCGAATAGCCGTATCGTTCCAGAATGACGATTCGAGCGGCTCGACCATCGGGAGACGCGTCGCCATATTCACGCGCCGCGATGCGAAGGTCTCCATATAGACGGACAAATTCCGCAGGAACGGAAACGCTCTCGGTACAGGCACTGACCGAAAGCGCTAGGCATCCGATCAGGAATCTACGCCTTGAAAAGCCCCTCGACATATTCCGCCTTGTTGAAGGGCACGAGCTGGTCGATACGCTCTCCCATTCCCACCCAGCGGATGGGAACCTTGAGCGAACTTGCGATCGAGAGGACCGAGCCTCCATGCGCCGTACCGTCGAGCTTTGTGACGACAAGCCCGGTCAACGGGAAGCTCTGGTTGAAAATCTTCGCCTGGCTTATCGCGTTCTGCCCGGTGTTTCCGTCGATGACGAGAATCATGTCGTGCGGATAGGCGGCGTCCTGCTTCTTGAGAACGCGCACGATCTTTGCGAGTTCTTCCATCAGATAGTCCTTGTTCTGCAAGCGACCCGCCGTGTCAACGAAAACGATGTCGCAACCGCGAGCCTTTGCCGCGGCGCAGGCGTCGAAGGCGACCGCCGCCGGATCCGAACCTTCCGCATGGCGAACAAATTCCGCCCCCGCGCGTTCCGCCCAGACTTCGAGCTGTTCGATTGCCGCAGCCCGGAACGTATCCGCCGCGGCGATCATCACCTTGTGACCTTCGTCCGCAAACTTTTTCGCGAGCTTCCCGATAGTCGTCGTCTTTCCGGCGCCGTTCACGCCGATCACCAGGACCACGTGCGGCTTTCCCTTGAACTCGAACTTCGGCGGATCGACCAGAAAGCGTTCCGCCTCGGACCGCAAGATGTCCAGGATTTCCGATTCCGAAAGCGACTTCCCGAGAGCCTCTTCGCGGAGCGCATCCGTGAGCATGAACGCGGCAGAGGTTCCCACGTCCGCCTTGATCAGACGCTCTTCCAGGTCTTCGAGCATCTCGTCGGTCACCTTTCCCTTGCCGGCAATGCCCTTGATTTCGCCGAGAATCGCGTCGCGAGTCTTGGCAAGCCCGCTCTTTATCGCCGAAAAGAATCCCATCAGATGACGCTCTTCACTTCATCGACAAGGCCGTAGGCCTTCGCCTCTTCCGCCGACATGAAGTTGTCCCGTTCCGTATCCCGATCGACTTCTTCCATCGACTTTCCGGTCGTCTTCGCGATGATGCCCGTCGTAATCGAACGGATGCGGAGCATTTCCTCCGCCTGGATCTTGATGTCGCTCGCGGGACCTTCCATCTGTCCCTGGATCAGCGGCTGGTGAATCATGATGCGCGCCGACGGCCACGCGTAACGCTTTCCCTTGGCGCCCGCGGTCAAAAGCACCGCGCCCATCGAAGCGGCCTGTCCGCAGCAAACCGTCACGACGTCGCTCTGGATAGCGTTCATGCAGTCGTAAATCGCAAGACCGCTCGAAATCACGCCGCCTGGGCTGTTGATAAAGAAAACAATGTCGTCGTGAGAAAGCGAATCGAGGTAAAGCAGCTGTTTCACGATCTTCGACGCGCTTTCGTCATCGACCTGGTTCCACAGGAAAATTCTCCGATTGTTCGAAAAGTACTCGTCGGCCTTCTTCATGAAATCCGGCGCTTGTTCCTTCTCTTTTTCGGCGTCTTTCTTCTCGGCGTTCATTCAAAACTCCATAAAGTAAAATGTTTCCCGCCTAATTTAAAAAAATCCTCCGCGAAAAATTTCGGGAATGCCTTTTCGCGACAGCTAACGAAGCCAGCGTTCCACTTTCCTTTCGACTGCCACCTTTTCATTTTGCGCTTCGTGCCCATAGATTGCAAGCCCCGACTTGACATTGGCACCGGTCGCCTTTTCAAGACGGCGCACACCGGAAAGACCGCTTCCCTCGTGCGTCACAAAAGGATAGAGGGTCTTGCCTTTCAAATCGTACTTTTCAAGGAACGTGAACATCGGCATGGGCATTTCACCCCACCACACGGGATAGCCCACATAGATTTCGTCAAACTCTTCGGGATTGATTTCCACGGATTTCACTTCCGGGCGCGCGTCCGCTTCGAGTTCCTTCCTGGCAAAAGCAGTGCAAGCGTCATATTCCTGCGGATACTCCTCGACAGGTTCCACTTTCAGCAGTTTCGCCCCGACCTTTTGCGCAATGATTTCCGCAACGATTTCGGTGTTGCCTTTTTTAACCATTCCCACGCCGTAGTTTTCACCCGCACGCGAGAAATAGACGACCAGTTTTTTGGATTCAGCCATAGATCCTCCTACGAGAATCGCCAAGAGAATGATTGCGATCTTTTTCATGGAAACAATATACTACCTAGAGTAAACTCCAAGTCAAGACTTCCGGAAAATTTTCAGGAACCGGGATGCAGGAATCAGAACTTGGAACTGCGTTTTGCGTGTTATAGATTCGAGACCATTCCAAAAAGTGCCAAATAACCTGTATGATTTCTTCACCGTTCTACGACCACTCCCGTTCCCAGTTCTATCGCCCGACTTGCAAATTCGAGAAGCTTGCCATACAGGGCTTTTAGCCGTTCGTTTGAAACGGCGGGCAGTCTTTTTTCGAGCCAGGATTTTAAAAGGATGCATTTTGCCTTGTCGAAATAATCGACATCGCTACCGCAGTAAAAGATTCCTGACGCCTTGTCGGGTAGCGATATTCAGCAAGCACTTGCCGGAGAGTTGACTTGTCAGCTGTCCGGCATTTTTAGTTGGATTCCTTCATCAAAATGTCGATTCGCGCCTGTGCCGCTCCGCAAGAGACTCCGCATTCCTTATTTTCTCCTCTTATTTAAAATCCGGCTGATCTGTTCCGCTTCGCCGTCCGAAATGGAATCGAGTTTTCGAGCAAAGGAAAGTACGAGGTTTCTCCGGGAGCTTTGGAGCTTTTCCAGTCCGATTTGAACGGAATTGTTCGTGTCATAGAAAGCCTCCTGCAGATGGGCCTTTTCGGCCATCTGCAGCAGAAGCTCTCCGTAAGCTCTGAACGGCTCGCTTGCGATTTCCAAGCCCTAAGTTCTCCCCCACTAAGCTCTGAACACACTCCTTCCTATGCATTTTTTTATATTTGCGCATAAGACAAACCGATGAGGACCCCATGGAATACAAAGTCAAGGATTTAAATCTCGCTGTCGAAGGACGCAAGGAACTGGATCTCGCCGAAACGGAAATGCCCGGGCTGATGGCGCTCCGCAAGGAATACGCGGGAACGCTCCCGCTCAAGGGCGCGCGCATCATGGGAAGCCTCCACATGACCGTGCAGACGGCGATTCTCATCGAAACGCTCACGGAACTCGGCGCGGACGTGCGCTGGGTGAGCTGCAACATCTTCAGCACGCAGGACAACGCGGCGGCAGCGGTCGTCGTCGGCAAGAAAGGCTCGATCGAAAACCCGCAGGGAACTTCCGTATTCGCCTGGAAGGGCGAAACGCTCGAAGAATACTGGGAAAACACGGCAAAGGCGCTCGCATGGCCCGACGGCGAAGGTCCCGACCTGATCGTCGATGACGGCGGAGACGCGACGATGATGGTCGTCCGCGGCGCGGAATTCGAAGACGCGGGAAAAGTTCCCGATTACGACCCCGAAACGGATTCCGAAGAATGGGGTGCGTTCCTTTCCGTCGTCCGCAAGGAAATCGCAAAGGACCCGAAGCGATTCACAAAGCTCCGCGCAAAAATCAAGGGCGTCTCCGAAGAGACGACCACCGGTGTCCACCGCCTCTACGAAATGGCCCGCGACGGTCGCCTGCCGTTTGCCGCCATCAACGTGAACGATTCCGTCACCAAGTCCAAGTTCGACAACCTCTACGGCTGCCGCCACTCGCTCATCGACGGCATCAACCGCGCAACGGACGTGATGATGGCCGGAAAGGTCGCCGTCGTCTGCGGATACGGAGACGTGGGCAAGGGATGCGCACAATCGCTCCGCGGGCAGGGCGCGCGCGTCATCGTCACCGAAATCGACCCGATCTGCGCGCTCCAGGCAGCCATGGAAGGCTACGAAGTCAAGACGCTCGACGAGGTCGTCTCGTTCGCGGACATCTTCGTCACGACGACAGGAAACGTGGGAATCATCTCCGCTGCGCAAATGGGCAAGATGAAGAACCGCGCCATCGTCGGAAACATCGGGCATTTCGACAACGAAATCGACATGGCGGGCCTCGCCAAGGTTCCCGGCATCAAAAAGAACAACATCAAGCCGCAATACGACGAATGGATCTTCCCCGACGGTCACAGCGTGCTCGTTCTCGCCGAAGGTCGCCTTCTGAACCTGGGCTGCGCCACGGGACACCCGAGCTTCGTCATGAGCGCGAGCTTCACCAACCAGACGATTGCGCAGGTCGATCTGTGGCTCTCCGCGACCGGAAAGCCCACGGCAAGCGGCTACCGCTACGAAAAGGGAAAGGTCTATCGCCTGCCGATGATCCTCGACGAAAAGGTCGCGCGACTGCACCTCGAAAAGCTCGGCGTTCACCTCTCGACGCTTCGCAAGGAACAGGCGGACTACATCGGCGTGAACGTCGAAGGTCCCTACAAGCCGGAATTCTACCGCTACTGATTTCTGTCGAGAGATTCGGAAAGTCCGCGCCCAACGGCGCGGATTTTTTCTTGGAGCGTACAGCAAAAAACCCGGCATTCGCCGGGTTTTTCGAAAGGAGAGAGAGTTTCTAGAAAATATCAGGCGGCGTCGAGAACCTTGTCGATCTTCGTCGTGCGCAGCTTGGCAAGAGCCTTTTCCTTTACCTGGCGCACGCGTTCCTTCGACAGTCCGACCATCTTGCCGATTTCCTTCAGGTTCAGGTCCGCGTCCATGTCCAGCCCATAGTAGAGGCCTATCACGCGATGTTCCTGATCGGTCAGGTTTTCCTTCAAGAGAAGTTCGAGCGAAGCCTGTTCCCCGTTCCTTTCCGCGAGCGCATCCGTCGCGTCGCAGGAAGAGGCGAGGCAGTCACCGAGCGTCATGTCGCCATCTTCGCCCACCGGAGAATCGAGAGACGCCGAATGGGCGCCCATCATCAGGATTTTCTCGATATCCTTCGCCTTGTAGCGACTTTCGCCTTCGAGGCTTTCCGGATCGATCGTCATCTGGCCACCGATGACCTGGCGCGTTGTCGTCGCCGCACGGTTGAAACGCCGAAGCACGAGTTCCTTTTCCGCGCTAATGCGGACAAGGCGCGCCTTTTCGGAAATCGCCCGGGTGATGTTCTGGCGGATCCACCAGACCGCGTAGCTGATAAACTTGATTTTCTGGTTCGGGTCAAAACGCCGGGCCGCCTCGATAAGGCCCATGTTGCCTTCGTTGATGAGTTCGTTGATGTCTAGGCCCTGGCCCTTGTAGAGATTCGCGATGTTCACGACAAACTTCAAATTGGACTTGACAAGGAGATCTTGCGCACGGCGATTGCCCTTTGCGGCAAGCTGGATCAAAACTTTTTCCTGTTCGCGGGAGAGAAGCGGATACTTGGAGATGTCATTCAAGTATTGAAAGTAAATGGAATTCATCTGAAGTTACCTCTTTTTTATTGCAGCGTTCCTTTCGCTACGCCTAGAAATATAAAGCCTCGTTTTTCTTCGAGTGTCAGAAAGAACCTTCGTTTTGGCAAAACATTCATCGCCTTTTCGTCTCCATTTATCGATATTTTGTCATTGTTCTGTCATTTTCGAAGGAAATTTCCCTATATTGGAAACATGGAAAACGCGATGCGTCAAGAAAAGCTTTCCCTGAGCGACTTCGAAAACTTCAACGTGCTCACCCAGCCGCTCGGGCGCGTGCCAAGCTGGCTCAACGGAAAGAAGTCCCCGTCTCCGATCCTCCTGCGCATCATGATGATTCTCTTCTTTCTCGCCCTGGGATATGTCGCCGCATCGGCGGGAATGGATTTCGAGAATTTTTCGAACAAGAAGTGCCTCGCCGCCTTCGCCGTCGTCACCAACTTCTTGCTGGGATTCTTTCTTAACCAGCTGATCTTCGTTCCGCGGCTTTTCTTCAAGAAGCGCTTCGCCATCTTCGTCCTGGTAAATTTTTTCTTCACGCTGGAATCGTTCGCCATTCACGACCTCTTTGTCTATTGGGTTCTTGAAAAGAACGGACCGTTTTACGAATCGATCTTCGGGAAGACTTCGGCCGTAAACGACTTTGTCCTGTTGCTGGTATTTCTCGCGATCAGCATCATCATCTGCGTGTTCAACATCCTGATCCGGCTTGGCGGAATCCATGCGCGCGACGCCTACCTGAAACGCATCCAGGAAAACTTCTACCTGCAGGCGGATCTCGCGTTCCTCAAGCAGCAACTGTCGCCCCACTTTCTTTTCAATACGCTGAACAACATCACCGCCCTGGTCGATATCGACCCGAAGCTTGCGCAGAAATCGATGCTCCAGCTCTCTTCGGTGCTGCGACAGATCCTGAACGAATCCAAGGAACGGGAAGTTCCGCTTTCGCAGGAGCTGGACGTGATTTCGAAGTACTGCGAACTGGAAAAATTGCGATTCGGAAACAACATGGACTTTTCGCTGAAGACGACCGTGGAAAATTCCGACACGAAGATTGCGCCGCTTTTGATGATGCCGCTCATCGAGAACGCGATGAAGTATGGCGTGCACCCGAGCAATCCCTGCTACATTTCAATCGACATTTCGGAAGTCCGAAACAGGCTGACTTGCCACGTAAGGAATTCCGTTTCGCCGCAGACCGCATCGACCAAGGTAAGCAGCGGAATCGGACTTTCCAACTTGAAGCGACGCCTGAACATGTGCTATCCGGGAAAATATTCCTACGTCACGAACGCCACGGAAAATTCGTACGACTGCGAACTGAAAATCGACTTGACAACGCCGATGAAAGCGGGAACATTCCATCCCGGTCGGCCTTCCAGTATTCAATAGAACCTATTGCAAAAGCAACCTCTGCGCCCCAAGTTTCAAAACCGCGGGCAACTGCGGAACCTGAAGAATTTCGTCAGCCTTCAAGATTCCCCGCCTTGACAAGACTCCGTTTGTATCGAAAAGCCGATAGACCGTCGGACGTTCAAGACCTTCGACAGTAAATTGACGAAAGGCGATTCGACGTATTTTCAAATGGGATGGGACCGCTACATTCGGAAGAGAAACGATTCCGTTACAAGCGCCCAAAGACCCGAACCTTACCAAGTTAAATTCACCAGTCTCTCCAGAATCTCCCGAGAACAACAGGTAAATCGCTGCCGTCTTGGCAAGGATTTCCTCTTTGGTTACACCAGGACCCCAACTTTCAAATTTGAATTCATTCCACGGGATATCGACAACAACCATCGAATCCGATCGACTTATCTCCGCTTCAAGATTATTTTCATCAGAGGAACCATCGGATTCCCTTTTCAGTCTCAGCAAGAAATTCACTGAAGCCTGATATTCCAGGCAAAATCCCTCCCAGCCAGAAATATCGCCCCCTTCTTGTTCCGAATTCCAGTAAAGGAAACCTCAAAAAATTGCTTTGGTTAAGAAAATTTGAGTGAGACCAAGCGATGGCAGGAATGAAAAGTGGTGAATACTGGAAGTATTTGCCACTTTGAATGACGAACCAGCGCGAAGCGTCGCAACCAAATTTTTGAAAATTGAATTTTTTGAGGTGACCTAAATCCAATTCCGGTGTACGGCTTTCCAGAAATCATTTCTCCGTCAGGGGCAAGCCCGCCAAGAATCATTTTTCCCTGGATGCCTTGATAAAACTTGACCATCTGCCCAAAGAAATCCCCAAGTTCGTTTTCCTTTATATCCGAAGGCCACTCCCAAGAAGAATTTCCGTCACTAAAAGCGTACCAATACCCTGACGATTCGTCGGCAGAACCTGTGATGACCCGTCCCTCCGAATCCATCGAAGCATCCCACAAAAACGCCTCCTTCACTTCATGCGCCCCGAGGACTATAGGAATGAAAAGCGTTAGAATGGAAACTTTGCATATTTTCATAATCCCTTTCCTTTTTGTAAAACAACCGCCTCAACAGCCATATTTGCCCCTGCTAAATAGTACGGAAAAATATTTAGATTCCTCCCTCTATCATAATTAAGAAAATATCTAACACGAACATCACGCAAGGTGTCCAAAGAATTATTCAAGACTCTCAATCGCAAAGTCAAGTGGGACGAATTATTTTGTTGCTCATCAAAAGCTTCAACAGTAACATCTTGAGAAAACGCAAGAGATACAAATGCAAAAACAATTATCTTGAATTTCATGTTTTCTCCAACAAATACATATTTAATATAGTTTTTGCAATTAAGCGTCTATAATTTTGTTCTAAAACATTCATAATGTCTATTTTCCCTATCAAAACGCAAATGCCCCGGCAAGCCGGGGCATTCTTCGAGAACTTCTTCTCTTCGGTTAAGCCTGAGCCTTCACCTGCGCGACGACGGCGGCAAACGCTTCCGGGTCGCTCACGGCGAGATCGGCAAGGACCTTGCGGTTGATGCCGATGTTCGCCTTGGACAGCAAGTGGATGAACTGGCTGTAGCTCAAGTCAAATTCACGCACCGCGGCGTTGAGACGGGTGATCCACAGAGAGCGGAATGCGCCCTTCTTGTCACGACGGTGAGCGTATGCGTATTGGCCTGCATGGGCGACGGCTTCTTTCGCAAGGCGAAGATTCGACTTGCGGCGGCCGTAGTAACCCTTGGCAGCCTTGAGAATGTTCTTGCGGCGGGCGCGAGAAGGAACTCTAGTCTTGGAACGTGGCATTCTTACCTCTCCTGTTAAGCTTTGACAAGCAGACGCTTGACTCTGTATTCATCGGATTTCTTGACGGTTCCGGCCTTGCGCAGATTGCGCTTGCGCTTTGTCGTCATCTTGGTAAGAATGTGGCGCAGACCAGCGCGCTTGAACTTCACGTGGCCGCTGCCGGTCACGCGGAAGCGCTTCTTGGCACCACCGTGCGTTTTCATCTTAGGCATTGTTTACCTCTTGGGTTTGTTGTTTAGCCTCACCTGCTGCCTTTGGCTCGGTTGCGGGCTTTTGCGCTGCGGCCTTTTGGGCGACACCGCGCTTGGGACCGTAGATGTAGAGAAGAGTGTTCCCTTCCATCCGCGAATCCGTTTCCAATTCGCCGACGTCCGCCAAGTCCTGCTTGGCGCGTTCCATCAGCCGACGACCGTAATCCATGTGCGCCATTTCGCGTCCACGGAACTGCATAATCAGACGGACCTTCATGCCATCTTCGAGGAAGCCGCGCATCTGCTTGACACGATACAGATAGTCGTTCTCCGCGGTCTTCGGGTGCATCTTGATTTCCTTGAGCTTGACCACGTGCTGCTTGGCCTTTGCCGCCTTGCTGCGCTTGAGCTGCTCGAACTTGTACTTGCCGTAGTTGATGATGCGGCAGACGGGAGGCTTCGCGTTCGGCGAGACTTCCACCAGGTCCAGTCCGGCGTCCTTTGCCATCTGCAAAGCTTTGCGCGTATCAATGATTACCTGCGAGCCGTCATCTTTCACCAAGCGAATCGGGGAAATGTGAATGGCTTCGTTGATACGGGTTCCGTCCGCAGGACGGTTCGGCATTTGCCGTAGGCGGGGATTGGGATACAAGTTATGCGACCTCGTGAAGATGGTTGATTTTGCGGAGAAATTTAGCAAATCTCCGTAAAAAGTTCAACTTTTTGGCAAGTTCCCCTTTGGAAATCGCGCTTTTTTTTGTATAATTGGAATCGCTGCGGCGGTAGCTCAATGGTAGAGCTTTAGCCTTCCAAGCTAATGGTTGCCGGTTCGATCCCGGTCCGCCGCTCTAAGAACTCCGATCTTTCGGAGTTTTTTTGTTTGCCGCCTTTTTCGCCAAGCGCCTCCCGCACTTTTTAAAGCGAAAAACCGCCCATGGCGGGCGGTTTTCGCGAACTTTCGAAGCGGAACTAGATCGTGTCCATCCGTTCGACGTCCTTGTCGTAGTCGATGCCTTCGATGTCAAAGCCGTTCGTCGCGAGAAAATCGTGGCGATAGCCTTCGATGTCTCCGAGTTCCGCGATGTTGTCCTCGTTGACAATCGGCATGTACTTTGCGACTTCGTCCTGGACCTTCGGGTCGAGTTCCAGCTCGTCGATGCGGATTCTGCGCTCGTCGTCGGTGGGAACCGCGCCACCCGTGTAGAGGCGTTCCGCAAAGAGACGTTCCATCTGCTCGATGCAGCCTTCGTGCGTGCCGTTCCGCTTCATGATCTTGAAGAGAATGGAAATGTAGAGCGGAATCAGCGGAATGACCGCCGAAGAACGCGTCACGAGACCCTTGTTCACGGAGATGTACGCTTCGCCGTGGAGGCTCTTCGAAAGTTCCGCATCGAGTTCGCGAGCGGTCCGTTCGATGTCCTTCTTGGCCGCTCCGATGGTGCCGTCTCGGTAGATGGCATGGGTGTAGGTCGGTCCGATATAGGAATAGGCGACCGTCTTGACGCCTTCGGCGAGGACGCCCGCTTCGGAAAGCTGGCGAATCCAGCGCGCCCAGTCTTCGCCGCCCATGACCTTTATCGTCTGGCGCTTTTCCTCTTCGTTTGCGACTTCCGCCGTGATGATGGAAAACTTGCCCGTGACGACATCCATCGTCGCCCCGGAGAAGGTCTTTTCGAGAGGCTTCAGCACGCTGCGATACTTTTCGCCTGTCACCGGATCGACGCGGACCGCGCTTGCCACGCTGTAAATCACCAGGTCGATCTTTCCGAACTGCCTGGAAGCCTCGATGACCTGCTTCCGCATTTCGTCGGAGAAGGCGTCACCGTTGAACGTCACGCAACCGAGGCCCTTCGCCTTGGCGGCGCGGTCAAACGCCATGTTGTTGTACCAGCCGGGAGTCCCGCTTTTCGACTCGGTTCCTTCCCTTTCGAACGAGACGCCAATCGTATTCGCTCCGCATTCAAAGGCTGCGGCGATTCGGCTTGCGAGCCCGTAACCGGTGGAACATCCCAGAACGAGGACATTCTTGGGAGCGTTCGGAAGCTTGCCGCGCGAAGCCGCCTTCTTTTCCACGTAGGCGATTTGATGTTCGACGTCCTTGGCGCATCCCTGCGGATGAGCGTTGATGCAGATGTTGCTGCGAATGAGAGGCTTGATAATCATGGAGAATCCCCTTGAATTTAATCCTTGAATTTTTTGATGATGACGACGCCGTTGTGTCCTCCGAAACCCAGGGACGCCGATGCCGCGCAATCGATGTTTCCCGAAACGCCCTGGTTCGGAACGTAGTCCAGGTCGCAGGTTTCGTCCGGATTTTCCAGGTTGATCGTCGCGGGAAAGAACGAGTCCCGAATGGCAAGCGTGCCGATAATCGCTTCGATGGCGCCTGCCGCGCCGACACAGTGACCGGTCATGCTCTTTGTGCTCGAAACCTTGATCCTGTAGGCATGCTTTCCGAGCGCGACCTTGAGCATCGCCGTTTCGGTCGAGTCGTTCAGGCGAGTGGAAGTTCCGTGCGCATTGTAGTAGTCGATCGACTCCGGCGAAATTCCCGCATCGTCCATTGCCCGAAGCAGGGCCTTGGCGCAGGTTTCTCCGTCTGGGCGCGGGCTTGTGATGTGGTAAGCGTCCGCAGAAGCGCCGTAGCCGGCGAGTTCCGCGTAGATGCGCGCACCGCGAGCCTTCGCATGTTCGAGTTCTTCGAGCACGAGAATCGCGCCGCCCTCTCCCATGACAAAACCCGAATGATCCCTGTCGAACGGGCGGGAAGCCTTTTCGGGAACGTCGTTGAACTTGTCCGTCAGAGCGTGCATTCCGGCAAAGCTCTTGATGGAAAATTCCGTGATGCCGCTTTCCGATCCGCCGGCAAGGCACACGTCCAGGCGGCCAGAACGGATCGTGTCAAGCGCAAGTCCGAGCGCATCCGTGCCCGAAGCGCAGGCTGTCGCGATGGTCCAGGCGGAGCCCGAAATTCCCAGCGCGATGGAAACGTTCGCGGCCGCTTCGTTCGGAATCAGTTCCGGCATGGCAAGAGGCGAAGCGCGGCGCTTGCCGCTTTCGACATACTTGGAGAAGGACGCGTCGATCACGTCCATCCCGGAAAGCCCGTTTCCGGCGACGATTCCCGTCTTGTCTCCGGCAAGCTCCTCTTTCGAAAGCTTCGCGTCGGCGACCGCTTCGTTTGCCGCAGCGAGCAGGAACTGGGTGAAACGCGCCATGCGACGCGCTTCCTTCGGATCGATTCCGTGATCTTCGGGCGCGAAGTTCTTGATTTCCGCGGCGATTTTCACCGGCGAGGAACTCGCATCGAACAAGGTGATCGGTCCGACTCCGCAAGCGCCTTCCCGAATGGACTTCCACAGCTCGGGCACCGAGTTTCCGACCGGAGTGACCGCGCCCATGCCCGTGATAACAACTCGTCTTTTCGTCATGAATTATTTCGCCTTTTCGGAATCGCGTTTCTGTTGTTCCTGCTTGTCCTTTTCGCGAATCGCGACGCGGCGGATCTTTCCGCTGATCGTCTTCGGAAGTTCCAGGACAAAATCGATGATGCGCGGACTCTTGTAGGAAGCGGCGACCTTCTTCGTGAACAGCTGGATATCCTTGGCCAGTTCCTTGGAAGCCTCGTAGCCTTTCTGCAAGACGATCGTCGCCTTGATTGCCTGTCCGCGCGACGGATCTTCCACGCCGGTGACCGCGCATTCGAGAACCGCCGGGTGTTTCAGCAAGACCTCTTCCACTTCGAACGGGCTTATCCGGTAACCGGAACTCTTGATCAGATCGTCCGTCCGCCCGATGAACCAGCAGTAGCCGTCCTTGTCCTTCCACGCCGTATCGCCGGTGTGATAGACCCCGCCTTCGAAAACCTTTTGCGTGCGCTCCTCGTCGCGGTAATAGCCGCCGAACATGCCGAAAGGCTTGCCGCCGTCGATGCGGATGATGATTTCGCCGACTTCTTCCGGGTCGCAGTTCGAACCGTCCGGTCGCACGATGTCTATCCGGTAGCCAGGAGAAGGCTTGCCCATGGAACCCGGACGCGGATCCATCCACGGAAAGTTTCCCTCGGTGAGCGTGAGCTCTGTCTGGCCATAGCCTTCGTGCAGGCGGTGTCCGGTCTTTTCGAGCCAGCGGTTGTAGATATCGACGTTCAGGGCTTCGCCCGCCGTGACGCAATACTTCAGGTTCGAAAGGTCGTACTTGGAAAGGTCGTGCTGCAAGAGATAGCGGTAAACCGTCGGCGGCGCGCAGAACGTGGTGACCTTGAACTCCAACATCTTTTCGAGAAGCTTTCCCGGAATGAACGTGTTCATGTCGTAGCTGAAGACCGCGGACCCCGCGATCCACTGCCCGTAGATCTTTCCCCACAGAGCCTTGGCCCAGCCGGTTTCCGCCACGGTCAGGTGGACGCCGCCGTCCACGACGTTCTGCCAATACTTCGCCGTGACGATATGACCCAGCGGGTAGGTGAACGTGTGCGCGACCATCTTCGGATTGCTCGACGTTCCGCTCGTGAAGTAGATGACCATGATGTCGTCGTTCGTCGTCGCGGCTTCGCCCTGCGGACGGGGAAACTTCGGCGAGCAGATTTCGTAGTCGTCGTAGAAGGAAATCCAGCCCTGCCGCGGCTGCCCGATCGTCACGAGCTTTTCGACCGACGGAGACTTGGCGCGAGCCGTTTCGATTTCCTTCTGGAGCGCCGGGTCGTCGTATGTCACGACCATCTTGATGTCCGCGGCCTGGAAGCGGTATTCCAGGTCCTCGGCCGTGAGCATGTTCGTCGCCGGAACGGCAATCGCCCCGATGCGGTGAAGCGCCAAGAGGAAGAACCAGAACTCGTAGCGGCGACGGAGCATCAGCTGGACGCGGTCGCCCTTCTGGATGCCCTGTTCCACGAGGAAGTTCGCCGTTCGGTTCGAGGCGATGGCGATGTCCTTGAACGTAAACGCGTGCCGCTCGTCGTTGTCGTCGCACCAGGCGAGAGCGATCTTCTTCGGATCGTTCTGCGCATAGTCGTCCACGACGTCGTAGGCAAAGTTGAAATTGTCGGGAATGTGAATCTTGAAGTTATCGTATAGATCTTCGTAGGAATCGTAATCCACCCGATCGATAAATTTTTGAAGCAGAGACATAAGAGACCTCGATCACTTTTCCGCGAAGCTTACAAGTCGCGGTAGAAAATTTTTTCACGCTTGGATAGCGCGTAACGGACAAGGTTCAAGATGCGGTTTTCCCCGATCGTGGTGAAGTCCGCGCAGTGAATCGTGAGACGCGGAGTGCCGAGCGGGGCCTGGATCGTGAGACATGCCGAAGTCTGCGCGACGCCGAGCGAAATTTCCGGAAGCCCGGCAAAGCTGATGCCGAACGAGAGGAACTTTTCCACATCGTCCTTCTTGGACGGTTCGGATTCGATTTCGCTTTCGTCGAGCGAAACCACCAGGTCGTGCTTCTTGAAGATAGACGTCCTGTCCTCGTAGGTGCTGAACTTCGCAAGGACCTGCTCCTTCAGGAAGTTGTTGTCGTACCAGGCCGGCGGAACAAATCCGACAGGGAGAGAATCCTGCCCGAGACCGCGCCACAGGGCGATCGAACGGTCGAGAAGCGCCTGGGATTCCTGCTCGGAAAGCCCCGCGAATTCCGCAACGTTCCCCGAAAGCATCAGGGCGCTCTTGCCAAAGACCGAACGTTCCTTGCCCAGGTTTGCAAAGTGACGCGCACCGTGGAGCAGAAGTTCGTGGCCATCCGACTTGAGCTTTTCGATCGACTCGCAAAACCGTTCGCGCTCGTCTTCGGGGGCGGCTCCGACCGAGGGAACGACCGCAACGGAAACGGGAGAGGCTGTCACCGAAGAAATCTTGTCGATCTGGACCTGCGCCTTTTCAAAATTCTTGATGTTGAAATCGTGGTAGCAAAGGATGAATCTCTTGCCTTTGAAATTTTCCGCTTCGGCGGCGGAAATGTCGGCGATGTCCTTGTTGAGTTCCATTCAAAATTCTCCTATGTTTGGAATTAAGATAGAAAAAGCCGCGGCGAACCGCCGTCAAAAGACAAGCTCGCTCACAAATGCGACTTCGTCGTTTTTCTTCCCGACGGCGACATACCGGTTTTCGCCCGTCTTCGACAAATACATGGCGACGGTTTCTCCGAGCAGCAGCTCCTTGGAATAATTTATGCGAAATTCAATTAACGGACGTTCAGCAAGTTCCGCGGGAAGGGCGTTCACGATAAAGGCGCCGTAAAAGGCATTGTCCGTGTGATTGTTCCCGTCGAGATACGAGCGCAGAATCTTCTGCTCCCCGACCTTTTCGAGCGCATCCGGCACGAAAATCTTTCCGCAGGAAAGTTCCGCCGAGTCAAACGGCACCGTGTTCAGCTTCCGAAACGGGAGAATCGCCTTGACCGGGAGTATTTTCCGGGTGCCGAAATCGGCAAGAAGCCACTTGGAAAGGCCCGAAACCAGAAGCTCGCCGCTTTCGCTCTTGACTTTGTAGTCGCGCACGAACTGCCACGACTCCGCCTTCCATTCGGTCGTCACCCATTCGACGCGTTCGTTGATTCTCGGCATCCGATGAAAGCGAAAGACCGATCGCGCAAGGAGCCGCGCAAAGCCGTGCTCCACCAGAAAGGGCATCGGCGTTCCGCGATGGAAAATGTCTTCCGAAGAGATGTCCGTCGTCTTGCGCAAGAAATCGAACAGGGTGATCGTTCCGTTCGGACCGCATTCCGTGTAGGCTACGCGGCTTTCGACATGAAAGGTAAAGCCGTCGTCATCGTAGCGGCGGGAAAATGTTTCGCAAAAAGGCATAGGAAGAAATCTAGAAAATCCGAATTTCCATAATGGAGACTTTAAAAAGACGATTTTTTTTCCAAATCCCTTGACAGAGCGTTTTTTTTACTTACACATAGAAAATGGTAGTTCATCTCTGGACAATGAGGAAAAAATGAAAGACAAAAGCATCACAATAACTCTACACCATAAACATCCAAATAAAGAATAGGAGATATTTATGCTACATAAAATCAAAATGAAATTTGCATGTCTGGCGATTGTTTGTATGGGACTTCCTTTTGTGTATGGCTCAGGAATCAAATTGGTTTGGGGATACCCCGCAGTGACTATAGCCGAATTCTCGATGATGCGATTGTCACAAAAGTCAATTTTGGCAGGTACCCTGTAATTGCGATAAATGTCAACTATGCCTGGTATGGAATCAAGCGAGATATTTTTTGGAACATTCGTTCGCCCGTAATTCAATGGCTTTTATTGGGCAGCGGAATGGCAATGGTTATTTGCGGAGTTCGTTGGATGTTCGTTGGAACGCCTGCAGAGAGGCAAAAAAAGGAAACCAAGAGGATGAAGATTAGAGCTTGTTGACACAACGAAGTGAAAATGCGATAACAAGCGCATAGAACTCACGCGAGAACAGTTTGCAAGGATCGAGAAGTACTTCCCCGTCCAACGGGGGAACGTGAAGATAGACAACTTCGAATTCATGCGGACCATCCTCTACGTCGCCGAGAACGGGTGCAAGCGGAACAGCGTCCAGCGTGAATTCCCCTAGAACCCAACGCCCAGATGGAAGAGATGATTCCCGTCCAGCACGGGATTTGACGCATAGGCGTAGTCGAACCGGATGCGGCCAAAGACAAGTCCGAGACCTGCCGAGACGCCGCTTTCCGTTTCGCCGCGATACGCATAGCCGGCCCGAAACGCAAGCGTCTTTTTATATAGAAGTTCGGATCCGAAGCGCCACTCCGCATCGTAATCCGCACGGCGATAGGCATCCGCGTGGAACGCCAGGTCAAAGATGTCGAGAACGGGATGCGTCGCGGAGATTCCCGCCGAAAGCGCCATCGGAGCGGATTCCCTTTCCGATTCGTATTCGGAAACCCACCCGAAATTCGTAACGGTCGCGCCGAACGCGATGTAGCGATTCAAGCGAAAGCTCGCGCCGCCGTCGGCGAGAAGCGCAATCGCTGTCGAATTGTCGATCGTCTGCGAAGCGAACCGCGCGGAAACCGCCCAGCTGAAGACCGAAGGCCTGCTGCCGACGCCGAGCTGGAGCGCCCAGGCCATCGCCCCGTAATCCTCCGTCTTGAATCCTTCCTCGTCGCGGCCCTCGATATCGCCGTAGCCGAGATATTCCACCGCCGCGCTTGTGTTCAGATATTTAAACGGCAAGCCGAAATAGACGGACGTGAGCTTCGCATCGATGCGGCTCGAAAACCGGACGTGTTCGATGCCCGCCTGGGGAACTTCCGAAGACGTCGTCGCCAAGGGATTTCGGGAAACCTCCGAAAAGCCGCTCGGCATGGCGACCCCCGCGCCGGCAAGAGCCGCAGACCGCGGAGAAGTCGGAAGCGACAGGAACTTCATCGTCGTCCCGCCCTGATCGACATTCCAGAACCTGCCGCCCGCAAAACAGGTCGCGGCGCAGAGGAATGCAAAAAAGGCGGTTCGCTTGAAGTTCATGGCGTAAACATATAAAATTAAAACGGGCGACGTAGAAATCTACGCGTTTTTCCATTCCTGCATCACGGCGAGAACCTTTTCCTTGAGTTCCTCGGCGCGAGCCGCGGAATCGCATTCCACGTAACAGCGGAGTTCCGGAGCGTTTCCGCTCGGGCGCAAGTGGATGATGTCGCCGCGGTCAAAGGTCATCCGGTAGCCGTCCGTCATGTCGGTCGAGACAATCTTCCCGGCAAGCTTTCCGAAATAGGCTTCGCCCAGATTCCTTTCGGCGATTTCAGCGACTTTCTTCTGGCTTTTTTCCGTGGGAAATTCCTTGACACGGTCGCTTGCGGTGAAGCGTTTCGGCAAGGACTTGAACAAGTCTTCCACCCCGAGCTTCTGTCGCTTGGCGGCGAGAAGAACGGCAATCTGCGGGAGGAGCGCGTCGCGAGTCGGGAGCGCCTTTAAAACCTTGCCGTCCAGGGAGATGTCCGTTTCGAGCAGGAATCCGCCGTTCGCTTCGTAGCCGGCGACCGTCTTTCCGTCGCCGTCGAGTTCCTGCATTCCGGCGATGACATAGGGACTTCCAATGCGCGTGCGAAGCGTCCGTTCAAAGAATCCGCACTTTTCGAGAGCCGTGTTGCAACTTACCGGCGTCGCGATCCGTTCGATCCCGAGAGCCTTTGCCGCGAGAATTCCGAGAACGTCGCCGCGAATCCACTTGCCTGTCGCATCGGCAAAGAGCGGACGGTCACTGTCACCGTCGGTGCTGACAATCGCGTCAAGTCCCTGCTTCGCCCATTCCACGCCAAGCTTTATGTCTTCCGGGCGGACCGCTTCCGTATCGACCGGGACAAAGGATTCGGAACGTCCGAGCGGAACGACAAAGGCGCCGAGTTCTTTCAGGACATCCGTGATGATGTCGCGTCCGACAGCCGAATGCTGGTACATGCCGACAGTCAATCCGGACAGGGAGTTTTCTCCGAAAAAGTCCAGATAGCGGTTCTTGTAGCTTTCGCGCGCTTCCGTATTTTCGTCCGGCAGCCTAACGGGATTTTCGAGCATTCCGTCGTCGCCGAACTTCGAATCGTCCAGTTCGAGATTTTCGGAGCGAATTCCGACCTCGTCCTTCTTGGAAATTTCTCCCTTCGGATGGTTGAACTTGATGCCGTTCCGGTCCGCGGGAATATGGCTTCCCGTCACCATGATCGTCGGGAGAGCCTTTTCGATTCCGTAAAGCGCAATCGCCGGGCTGGGAATCCGCCCGCCGTAAATCACGTTCCAGCCCATGTCCTCCGCCGCCGTTGCGATGGCCCGGAGGATTCTTCCCGTACTCGGGCGCAAGTCGCCCGCAATCGCAACCGACTTTTCGGAAGAAAAGCTTTTTTCGCAATAGGCAAGGAATGCGCGCGTATAGCTGTAACAGACCAAGTCGGTCATCTGGGAAACAAGTCCGCGGGCGCCGCTCGTTCCAAAGCCGACCCCGCTCGAAAGCATCATGTCATTGACGGAAATTTTCATGCCGTTAAATATAGATTGTTCGGCGCTAAGTTCAGAGCTTAGTCGAGAGTTTCGTTGAGAGAGCTTAGAGTCGCGGAGCGAGCCGTTACTTTCTGCCGAAAGGCTTTTTCGCGAAGCGAACTGTTTCCGCCTGTCGGCGGAGGGAGGCGCCTTCCCGGCGTGGGGCTTGTTCAGAGCTTAGTGGGGAGAGCTTAGAGCTTAGAGATCTCAGCGAACATCTCACGCTAGAACCTAGATGTTCGCAGAACTCCACTCTCCACTCTTCACACTCAACTCTCAACTAAGTTCTCAGCTCTAAGTTCCAAGATCTAAGTTCTGCTTTAGAGCCTAGACGTCCGCGAAACTCCACTCTCGACTCTCCACACTCCAAACTCAACTGCTTCCTGCTTCCTCTCAACTCGGCTCCGCCAATTGTAAAATTTTTCTTTACGGTAGATTTTTCGGAGAAAAAAGCGTCTATATCCAGGAACTTTCTCAAATAGGAGAACTCGATATGCAAGAAAAAGGCCAAACGAATCCTTCGTTCAAGGTAGGACTTTTCGTCGATGGATTCACGCTCCGAAAGGTAAACGAATATTACCGCGGACTAAACCCGAACTGTGCGGGAATCAACTTTCTCGGTCTCAGGAACTGGGTCGCGGTGCACGTTTCGCGCTACTTCT
Organism: Senegalimassilia sp.; assembly: GCA_963652365.1. Classification (GTDB taxonomy): domain Bacteria; phylum Fibrobacterota; class Fibrobacteria; order Fibrobacterales; family Fibrobacteraceae; genus Hallerella. The sequence continues at coordinate 1,531 of CAVJTH010000012.1, read as the reverse complement.
GGCCGGGAAAAGCGGTCGAAATGATGGCGCACTATTATCACCCCTACCGCAATCCGGAAGCGGACAACGACTTTCGCCATGCGGGAGTCAAGCATTTTTCGGGAGAACTCTCCAAGGCAGGCTTCGACGTCCACTTCGCCTCGATCAATTACGCAAGCAGTCTTTGCCCGAACCTGGAATTGAAGGACGACGTACTTCTCTATGCGGAATACCGGGAACTGGATGCCCTCGTTCTTGCCAGCACGCAGGGACAGTATGCGGATATCCCCGCACGACTCGCCTCGATGGACATTCCGACTCTGCTTCTCGGCTGGAATTTCACCTACCGCAACCGCGAAAAGGAAATCCATTGGCATACCGACCAGAACCTGAAGCGACAATCGACCTTTTACATTCCCATGGAACGCGTCATGGAAAAAGCCAGCACGGACGTGCTGGCTCGGAACCTTTTCCTTTCTCCCCGAACGAACGTTACAGCTTGTCGCGGATCTTTTTCTGGTTTTCCGAGAGGAATGTCCAGGTTATCTTAGCGCCGAGGAACCACGTATCGCCGTTGTTGTCCGAATCGCCGAGGCTGTGATCTTCGAAATCGAACTCGTTGAAGCGGACGACGCGATAGCCGGCATAGGCGCCGACGGAAATCGGATCGATGGAAATGCGGAATTCCATCTGCGCGTTGAATGTCGGAGAAAGCGTGCTGTAATAGCGATTGTTCGCATGCACATAGGAACTATCCGATCCCGAGACGAGGAAATCGTAGTCGGAAGCAAGATGGATGTTCAAGAGGTTCAGACCGATGCCGGCGGATGGAATCAGATTGATGACCGTGTTTTCGCCAAAGAGCTTCCAGCCGAACATCCAGTCGATGCCGTAAGCGAACCACTTGACGTCATAGAGACGTTCGCCGGTCGTGCTGCTGAAACTCGCCGGCCTGTCCGAAACCTGCGTCGGCATGAAGTTGATGTCGAACCAGGTGAGGAACTGGTGATACTGGGCGCCGATTTCGATGTGAAGCCCCAGGTAGTAATCATTGAAGTGCTCGTAGCGCGAAATGTCCCCGTCGAGAAGCGCCCCCTTGACCGTATCGCCCGCCTCGGTGATTTCTTCGACGACAACGCCCTGGTTCTTGCTGAAGAGAAGACGGTTCAGGTAGCTTGCGTATGCGCTACGCATTCCGCGGTAATCCGCACCGACAGAAACAAATCCGCGGATATCGTGCTTCTCGTAAAATCCCTCTTCGGGTTCGGCAAAGGCGGAAGCCGTTATCGCCAAAAGACTTGCGACGAAAATCAATAGACTGGAAAAGTTTCGTTTCATAACCTTAAAATAGCTTAAAAATCTAGCCGGTGGATAACTTCCTGCAAAAAATTGCTTTTTTCGCGAAGCGGACAGCCGCTTCCAGCCGGCATTGTCGCCAAGCGACCTGTTTCCGCCTGGCGGCGGAGGGAGGCGCCTTCTCGGCAAGGGGCTTGTTCAAAGCTTAGTAGAGAGTGCTTAGAACTTAGAAATCCCAGCGAACTTTTCACGCTAG